>CALWBQ010000024.1 GCA_944376125.1 uncultured Lachnospiraceae bacterium | reverse complement strand
TATTACGGCTATTATCACTAATGTAGTTAGTTTCGCATTAGGCATGTTCTTAAGAGGTCTGTGAAAGGAGAAAACATATGAATTGGAAAGTACGTATCAAGAATAAAACCTTCTGGCTGACGGTAATTCCGGCGGTATTGCTTCTGATCCAGGTGGTAGCCGCAGTATTCGGCTATACGCTGGATTTTGGCGATCTGGGGAATAAGCTTCTGGCCGTGGTGAATGCCGTATTCGCCCTGCTGGCCATTCTGGGAGTTGTGAACGACCCCACCACCGCAGGCGTGGCAGATTCCACACAGGCGCTTACCTATCTGGAGCCCAAGAAAACGAAATAATATAATAACATGCAGAATCCCCTCCTGGATTTTCTCCGGGAGGGGAATTTTCTTTTGTGGTTATTGTTCACGAATCGTTGCGTAAGAAAATACATTGCTGTATGCTGAATACGGCAAAATTTTCCAGAGGGGGAACGTCCATCAGGAAGGAAGTGAAACCATGAAACAGGATTATACCCCTCTCGACCAAGATACCCTCACCAGGCTTGTATATACCCATGATGATGAGATCACAGATCTGACGCAGAAAATACTGCTGCTGATCGATAGAATTGAGCAGGTGGAGGAAAGTAAAAAGTAGTCAAAAAGTAGTCAATTCTGATTTTTGGCAAAGAAAGAACCGCACAATCTAACCTTTAAACGGCTATCTCATGCGGTTTTTTCTGGTGAACCATCGGGGATTCGAACCCCGGACACCTTGATTAAAAGTCAAATTTTAAGGCTATTTTTACCCATGTATTTGACTGAAAAACGGCTATTTTACTGGATTTTTAAAAGATTCAGAAGCATAGAAAGATGTACTGAGGTAGTCAAAAAGTAGTCAGAAGTAGTCAACCGGTTTTCCCGTCTGTGAAGAAACTCTCTATCTTTCCAGCAGCTTTCATTCCATCCTTACTACCCAGATGCGTGTATATCTCAGCCGTCATTTGGATGGAAGAATGCCCTAAAAGATATTGAGCTGTCCGCAAATCAATCCCCGCATGGTAGAGGCTCGTAGCGTACGTATGGCGCAACATATGGGGATGCACTGAAAATTCCAGTCTCTGAACCACCTTATCCCACATACGCCGGAATGCTATCTTTGTCATCGGGCCTCCATCAGCCTTACCAACCACATACAAGCCCCTTCTGGGAGTTTTGCTCAATATTTCTTTCAGCGGCGCCGGGATTGGAATAGTCCTATGCGCCGCTTTTGTTTTCAGCTCCTGAGATGGATCCGGCTGGTTCCCCACAAAGGATATTGCCCGGCGTATGGTCAGGCTATCCCCGGCAATGTCTCCCCACTGCAGACCGAGAGCCTCTTCCCGGCGGAGGCCGCAATACAGACACAGCCCCGCAAAAACCTCTGCCGTAGGCTCTATACAGGCTTCCAGAAGCTTTTCCACTTGCTCCCCACTCAGGCTCTTGGGTTTCTCCGGCCTTGCATGAGGCGTTATTTTTATGCCCTCCGTGGGGTCTTTTGCAATCAATCCGTTCAGGCGGGCTGTAGAAAACAACTGCTGAAGGGTAATCAGCACTTTTCGCTGCAGGCTCTCTGATTTTTCCGCTACCCCCGACATAACTCCCCGGATATGCACAGGCCTTACATCCCGCAGAGGCATATTCCCGATCATATCCAATATATGAGTGTTATACGCATTGCGGTACATAGCCTTTGTATTGGGCCGCAGATCCGCTTTATACTTTTCCAGCCAGATTTTAGCCCATTCGCCCACAAGGGTGCTGTCCCCTACCCGGATCCCCTGACGGTCTTCATCTCTCACAGCATCCGCCGCCGCATTGAGTTCCGCCAGTGTGCGGCCATATACGATTTTATGCCGACCATCAGAAAGAGTTATTTTCCGCTGATACCGGCCGTCTTTTCTCTTTTTGGGCAATGTACAACACCCCTTCCCTATTTTATTTTAGTCACTTCAAATAGCAGCACTTTATTGTTCGCTTGCTGTTTTCTTTTCTTTCATCTTAAAGAAATTTATCATTGGTAATATGATTTGGCCGCCATTCATAGAAACAGAAGACAAACTAATGATTATACCTCTGGCTATACCATATAAAGAAGCAGCCCCATTGACAGTCAGAAACTTTTCAAAATCTTCCTCTTTTTTTACAAGATTATCATAAAAGCCTCCGTTCAAAACGAGCAAAATAGAAATTTTTTCCTTACTGCCCTTCTCCTTTACGGTAGCTTTGACCCAGAGGTCAATAGAACCAATAAAGCCTCCGTTTTCTTGCGGCTCGATGCTCACGTTGTCATATTCGGCCTCTAAAGAATAGTTAAGCTGATCCATGGGGGGCAATTCTAAGAAATTATTAGATACGTTTACCTTTTTGATATAATTGGCAATCATTTGAAAATCAGATTGAATCGAAGAATCCAACTTCATTTTTCTTCCTCCGTTAAGCGCTTATACCAATGGATGAAATGTTATTTCTATAATCCTTATACGCCGATGATATATTACGGTTACGGCTCATTTTCTCATAGGAGAGAGGTACAGGTTTAGATACGCTTTTATCTTCAATCTGGATATTGATCTTTTTACCTAATTTGCAAAAAATCTTGCATAATAGTGAAATCGTAAAGTTATAATTCCCGCTTTCAATTTTTGAAACCATAGGCTGTGAAATACCTAATTTGCAAGCCAATTCTTTTTGGTTCAAACCCAATTCTACACGTACACTAGCTATATCAGCGGATAGTTTTGATATCAATTCTGCTTCCAATAAATCCGATTCACTGTACGAGTCCATTAAAGTATCAATAAAAGCATCAAACTTAGTTTTATTCATGATTTTCCCTCCAACTTTTTAACCTTTTTTGAGCAGCAGGAATGGCGGTAGAATAATTTGTTTTTCGCTTTCCTCCACGTTCAAAAAAGCCGTGTATTAAAATAGTCCCCCCTTTTTCAAATGAGTATAACACACGATAGTTTACTTCATTTGTATCCACATGCATAGAATATATACCTTCTGATTTTTTTAAAAGTTCAAAAGCTGATCGCCCTAGTAAAATTGCACGTTCGCGTTTATCAGCAAGTTGCCGTAGACGCGTTTCAAAAGCTGTAATTAATTTTTTATCTCCCCGTCTTTTATTAAATAGATACTCAATGTCCTCCCAAAATTGATCTAAAATTTCGAATTGCACTAAAAGTTGATAAAACGATTCATAAATAGTATTATCCATTTATGCACATCCTTATGCTATAATATAACATAAAAGTTATATTTGTTATCCTTATTTAAGAAACAATTTGAGATTTTTCTATTACGCTTATGTTTCTGTGTTAACCATATTGGTGGCTTCACCAATATGGTTAACGATTTGCCATTTCAATCCCCCCGCCCTCTGGCACGCCAATACCGGAGGGCGGGTTTTGTTATTCTTTAATTATGAATTAATTTCTGAGTACGTATTCCATCAATGTGCTCGAATAAATCGTCAGATATATGATTTCCCATCGGATCAAGAATAAAGTCGATTCCCTCTCGTCGAGCCTGTTTTGCTGCAGGGACAAAGTCGCTATCACCAGCAATTAAAATAATCTGATTTACTTGCGACTTAAAGGCGATTGAAGAAATATCAACACCAATTCGCATATCAACGCCTTTTTGTATTAGATTCAATTTGAAATCGCTCTGTTCCAAATCTGTAAGTAATTTCGTTCCATTCAAAAGAGATTTAGTTACTTCTGGCTTTAAATTGTAAGATATTACACCGCTGTCTTTTATTCCTAATTTCCCTAATCGAATTGCAAATTTTCTTCGATGTTTCAGCTCATCTAAAAACGCTTTCATCCACTTTCCATTTTCACTCTCACCTAGATTTTCAGAGCGTTTCGTAAGAGGATTGTAAACATTAACTCCCTTTTCTACCGGAGCACAATCATAATAAAAAATACGATATAGTTCTCTTTTTTCATATTTGTCATGAAGATGGTCTAAACAATATCGTTCAAGTTCATCTGCTCTTTCTTTTGGGGTTTTGTCACCTGCCAATTTTTTAGCACGTAGGCGATAAAATCCCCCATCAACGAGAATAGCGGTTTTTACTTCAAATTTTTGGGTGTAAAACGGTTTGCCTGATTTGATTTTTCCTTCCATGTAAAAATTCCCCCTAAATGAAAAAGACCCATAGCTTCGTTACACCTCCTATGGCGAGGGAACTACTTGCTATGGGTCAATTATACTTTGTAACTTAATCGTTACATATTATATTATGTACAATTATCGGAAAAAGTCAACCCATTTACAAGAAAAAAAGTTCCTCAAACAACTACAATTTTTGACTATTTACCATCCCTCCTGTAAAATATTACAATTTGTCATTATAATACAACGATAGCAACGGAAAGTCACCTACATATTGCAAATTTAGTCGAATTTTTCGACTAATTTAACCAGTTTAAAAAATCTCGCATGTATCCATTCCATTAATAGCGCCCATTCGATACTCTGCTAATTTTATTGGGATCCCCATATAAAGTGCCGCGTCGCTAATAGAACGGCCCAAGAACGGTCTTAATTCATCATCTGAGTAAATCATAGAAATAGAAAATTGGTTGGCTTGTACTTCCAGCTTGTTGACGGAGAATAAAGTAGAGGCCCGTAAAAAAGGAGTGTTCATATTTGGATGGAGTAATGAATGAGCTAGTTCATGGCCGCAAGTAAACAACGCTTGTTGCCGTTCTAAATCTTGATTGATGTGGATAAATTTTTGGCGCAAACTCCTGCTGTAATACCCGCGAATACTCCCCAGAGATTCAAACACAACGATAATGTTCCGACGCTCCGCAATCTCAAACGGGTCTCTTGAATTGTATTCTTTGCAGATTTTCTCCGCTAGACCCTTTATATCCACATTATTCGCCCTCTTTGCGATACTTTTTAGGAGTGAACTTTTGCTTTGCAATTCTTTTACTAATTTCCAATTGATTTCTTAGGCTTACTTCTAGGAGTTGTCTTGTCTCATCATCAATCGGTTCCCCGTCAAACATAAGCCCGTCCGTTGGCCCGCTAAGGTCAGCAATCATAGCTGATAGTCTGCGTTCGATGTCGCGCCTGTCCTTCTCTGTAAGGTCAGGCGCTTTTTTTGTTTCTTCGCCAGTCAGAAGGAAATCTGTAGTTACACCAAAATATTCTGCGATCATCGCCAGCCTGTCAGCAGGGAATACTCCTTTTCTAAGTTGAGCTATATATCCGTTTGAAAAACCTAAATCACGTTCAAGCCTAGAAATCGGTATTTTCCGATCAGAACAGATAGCTCTAACTCGTTCAACGCAGTTCATAAAAAGTCCCCCTGATTTTGAGAAAAGTCTAAAATATAGCTTGACAAATTAGAGAACTCTCGATATAATAATCATGTAATTTAGAGAAAAGCCGAAATTGTTAGAGAGTTTTCTATAACGCTTAGCAACTAAATATTAGATTATCCTCTAATTAATGTCAAGAGAATTTCTCTAAATCTATGATAAAAAGAAGGGAGGATATTTTATTGATTTTCACGAATGTTTCTAAGCTTTGTAAGCAAAGAGGAATTAGCATCGCTAAGTTAGAGCGAGAAACCGGTCTTGGAAATGCAACTATTAGGGGATGGGAAACTTCGTCTCCTACGGTTGACAAACTGAAAGCAGTTGCGGATTACTTCAATGTCACTGTAGACGAGCTTCTTTCCGAGCAATCTCAGCATATCACAAGATAAGTCCAATAAACGGGACTTAAAGGAGGGAAGGAAAATGAAACTCACGATCGAAGCGGAACCAAAAGAAATAGCCGCCCTTGTAGTAGCGATACAAGAGCGGACAAAGAAAAAAGAGCAGATTTCAAGATACTCGCAAAGTCAAAAAGAAATGCTTACAGCTTATTTTTTAAATCATCCAGATACATCATTAATTCATGATGATAGATTTCTAAGCTGCGTGCTAGAATGTCTTCTATCTCAAAAATAAGGTAGCGATTCTGCTGTATTTTGTCTTTTGTAACCATAAAATCAGTATAATCTCGCTTTTGTTCATCTGGATGATCTAATACAGATTTCATGCTATCTTCAACAGCTTTTTCGACTATTCTTTTGAAATCCAACATAATTTTTCACCTCCTCCCCGCCCATTATATCGCAGGCCCGGAGGAAGCACAAGCAGAAGGAAGCGGGGTGAGAAAATGCCTGTAGACTTTAACACGGCTCTGGAAGAGCTGGTGGAAAAAAAGGTTATGGAGTTCGTGCCGGTGCTGCTGTATAAAAAGACCCGTTTCACACCGGAAGACATAGCCGAACTGTACGGGATACATAAGGATGTTGCCCGGAATAAGATGAACGAGGGCCAGTTTGGCGAAGTGATCGAGATAACAAAAAGGAGAAAGGTGGTTACGCTGGAAGGCCTTTTGGAGTACGAAGCAAAGCATAGAGGCTTTACCAGCGGAAAACCGGAGCCGAAGGCCCCTTCCAAAAAAAGGAAAGCGGCTGTAGGACGAATATGAAAGGAGGATACCCCATGATCATCGAATTATTAGGCAGCCTGCTGTTTCTGGTCGGATTGCTTGCCATAGCGGTGAGCATAACCGCAGTGGACGAGCACCGGCAGCGGAAGAGGGCCCGGGAGAGTGAGAGAAGGGCAATACGCAGAATTAAGGAAGATCAAAGGAGGAAAGCGGCGTGAATACATATAAAGGAAAAGCCGCCCCCAGCGCTGGAACACCGGAAAGCGGCAAAGAAATAAAAAGCAATTTAAGTGTATCCCTATCCAGAAAAAAAGTCAATCCCTCTGGAATGTACGGTTACTTTTCCATGGATGAAGACGGAAATGCATATTTTGAGGGAATACCGGTTGGAGAAATTATCGGCAATAAACTCCAGCACAGCGGATACGCTCATTTAGAAATTGAAGTGTGGTGGGATGAAGATGCCTGATTACGGATACATACGTGCGCAGGAGCAGTATGACCGGCAGGAGCCTCCCCTCCCTGTCTGCGAGGGCTGCGGCCATACCGCGGACGCTCTGGGGGAAGTAAACGGCCGACTCCTTTGTGAAAACTGCCTTACGGATTGGGTGGAAAGCCACGCCGAAGATGTGGCGGAAAAAATACTGGCAAACGGATATTTTTAAGGAGGACAAAATGAACTTTAGACCATTACGGGCGGATGAGGTGGAATGCCGAATAGATAGTGCCAGCGAAAAAGGTATCACGCTAGTGCTCTATAAAGACGCTAGATGTGACATGAAAATCCTTGACGAGACCGTAGGAGCGGAAAACTGGCAAAGGGAACACTATGACTGCAAAGGAAACCTTTTTTGCAGAGTTGGGATTAAATGCGGGGAAGGATGGATATGGAAAGCAGACTGTGGCACGGAAAGCAATGTGGAAAAAGAAAAAGGAGAAGCATCGGATAGTTTTAAACGAGCTTGCGTAAATTGGGGAATTGGCAGGGAACTCTATGATACTCCATGGATTTTCGTCCCTATGATAGGTGACGACGGGAAACCAAATTACCGGTTTAATGACCGTGGAAAGCCTGTGGGAAAATTTAAGGTGCAATATCTAGGGATAGAAAACGATAAGGTGATTGCTCTGGCCATAGATAACCTGAGTTTACACCGCTCTGTATTTACTTTTGGAGATTGTTTTCCAGAGGAAACCAAGGAACCCCTTCCCCAGGTAAAAAAGAAGCCTATACCCAAATACATAGGATCAGCCGAGCAGGAGGAAATCCTGCAGGAACTGCATCGGACAGGCTGGAATATCAAGGAAATGATGCAATACCTGGGAAAAAAGTTCCCCGGCATGCCTCCTGCCGATCTTGGGACAATCACAGACGTGCAATATACATTTATTTTAGGGGCTTTGAAAAAGAAGCCCACGAAGGAATAAGTCATGAAAACATTTTCATTTTCGCAAGCCCGCGTATCGCCGGATGGTGAGCTCTGCCTGCAGGTAGATAACATCCCTATGGCGCGGCAACTCGTGCTGGAAATGAAGGGAAAGCCTTACATAGCAGAGGTTAAAGAGTACCGTCAAAAGCGCAGTCTGGACGCCAACGCTTACGCCTGGAAGCTCATGGACGAGCTGGCACAGGCCATAGGTAGCACCAAAGAAGAGGTATATAAGAGAGCTGTGCGGGAAGTTGGAATTTTCCGAGATTTCCATTTGCAGGAGGACGAAGTGCAGTCCTTCTGCCGCCTGTGGGAACGGCAGGGTACCGCATGGGTAACGGAACGGCTGGACTACCAGCAGGACGGAAACAATGCTGTGATTCGGGCCTATTACGGCAGCAGCGTATACAACACCCGGCAGATGTCCCGGCTGATCGACTACATAATAGAAGATTGCAAGGCCGTAGGAGTGGAAACCCTTCCGCCAGAAAAGCTGGCAGCTCTCAAGGAGGATTGGAAGCATGAAAAATGAGTATGGGGCTAATCTGGATAAAAACGGATATGCCCCCAGCATCATCCCCTTTGTAGAGGGCTGCTGCTGGTGTGGACGCGACGGTGATCTGGTACGGCACGAGATATTCGGCGGGACAGGAAGGCGCGAGAAGAGTAAACGGCTGGGCCTGTGGGTGCACCTCTGCCCCGCCTGCCACGAGGCCGTGCACAGGGGGAAAAGCTCTTTCCTCCCTCTGCTGCGGCTTGGGGAAATGAGCGCGAGAAACGCATACGGATGGAGTAAGGAAGAATTCATCCGGGAATTTGGAAAATCGTATTTGGAGGATTGAAATATGTTGAATGTAGTATGCCTTATGGGCCGCCTGACAAGAGAACCAGAGCTGCGCACAACGGCCTCTGGAGTATCCGTCACCAGCTTCACCTTGGCGGTAGAGCGGGTTTATGTGAAGCAGGGCGAAGACCGGCAGGCGGATTTTATCGATGTGGTGGCATGGCGCAATACAGCGGATTTTGTGTGCAAATACTTCCACAAAGGCCAGTTGATCGCCGTGCAGGGCTCCATTCAAACAAGAACCTACACCGATAAGGATGGTAACAAGCGCAAAGCTGTGGAAGTTGTGGCAGGCAATGTACATTTTGCGGAGGGAAAAAAGGATCCCTCCCCTAAAACAAATTCCTATCACACAGAAGAGCCTATGGAATATGCAGAGGTTCCCACGCCGGACGACGATCTGCCGTTCTAACTAAGGAGTGAAAATATGGCCCTTGAGTATATAGCGGCATATTTCAGCTATCTGGATTATTTGGCGGAACTCAGTGACGCGGAGTGCGGACGGTTGTTCAAGGCTTGCTTAGTATACGGTAAGACTGGCGCAACTCCAGAACTACGTGGAAATGAGCGGTACGTATGGCCAGGGATAAAATCCCAGATAGACAGAGATGCCGAAAAGTACAAGCGGCGCTGTGAGAAGAACAGCAAAAACATAAATATACGATGGAATACGAACGAATACGAACGTATACCAATCGATACGAAAGATACCAAGGCAAAGGAAAAGGCAAAGGAAAAGGAAAAGGCAAAGGAAAAGGATATACAGAATATCCCCCCTAAATCCCCCCAGGGGGAAACAAAGCCGGAAGACGCTCTTGCAGAGAGAAAGATACCGGAACCCATAAAAGCGGAACTTTGCAAATGGTTTCAGTACAAAAAGGAGCGTAGGGAAATATATAAGCCCACAGGGCTATTGAGTTTCCTATCCACAGTTGAGAAAAAATGTGTGATGTACGGCGAAGAGGATATTATCAACTTGATCGAAGAAAGTATGTCCAACGGGTGGCGCGGGATCATCTGGGAACGCCTGTCCGGGAAAGAAAAGCCGGCAGAGAAACCTATAGAGCTCCCACCCGACCTGATAGAAGCAAAGAAACAGCATGAAGAAGCCATGGAGCGGTTCCGGGCGGGAGAAGCCAACTGGGAGGACTTGATACCATGAGTGTGGAAGCAGAAATGTCCGTCCTTGGCTGCATGATGCTGGACGACGAATTCTGCAGGGAGGCCATAGACAGCCTGACGGAGGAAATGTTTTCCCACCAGAAGACTCGGAAGATATTCGCCGCCGCTGTGACCGCCTATTGGCAGGGGCAAAAAATAGACGGTATATCCCTGATCGGCCTTCTGCCGGAGGAAAAAGACACGCTTCTGAAACTGGCAGAATATGTACCTACCACAAGGCATGGCCCAGAATACATACAGATCGTCCGCAACGACTGGCAAAAACACACTATCAGCGAGGCCATGAACCTGATAGCTATGGAAGCCGTATATAAGACCCCGGAGGAATCTCTGTCCGCCATGAAGGAACTAGAGCAGGAGCAAGAAATTCTTGTGAGGGCAAAAAAGGAAAGCGGAGTCTCCTTCACGGATGCGGCAAAGGAGCTTATTCAATGGTTGCGGGATGCTAGGGAAACAAAAGCTATCCACTGCGGAATGAGGGCCCTTGACCGGGCTATGGGAGGATTCCTGCCGGGTTCTGTCGCCGTGCTGTGCGCAAGGGCCGGAGGCGGGAAAACGGATTTCGCCATAAATCTGGCTATGAGAGCGGCAAAGCGGGGCGTGAAGGTGCAGTATTTCACTATGGAGATGCCAGCAAGTCAACTGATGCAGCGTGTTGCATCGTACATAACACAGATCGACGGGGTGAAAATCCGGGATAAGCTTCTATCTCCCCAGGAAATAGACGGGATTGAAAACATTCTGAAGGGGTTTGAGGAAAGCGGAAAAATCCATTTCGTGGAAGAACCTCATATCTCCCTGAAAGAAGTGCGCCGGAATATGGAGCTGTTCCGCCCGGATATCGTGTTCATCGACCACATCGGGCTTATGGAACGGCCCAAAGCAAAGGATACATACCGAGCCTTGGGGATGGTATCCAATGGGCTGAAACAGTTAGCCCTGGAAAAGAAAACTCCCATTGTGGAGTTATGCCAGCTGAATCGGCAAATTGAAGGGCGAAAGGATAAAAAGCCAACACTGGCGGATATACGGGAAAGCGGCGATATCGAGCAGGATGCAGATTATGTGCTTGCAGTGCAGGTGGAGGATATATCTGAAAAAAATCTATCCGGCGACGCCTGGGCAGATGCGGAAATCTATCTTCTAAAAAACCGGCATGGAAGGCCTGGAAAGTTCCAATTCCGATGGATGCCACAATATCACACATTCAGGGAGGTTGAAACGCGATATGGATGAAATTGAGAACATCATCCGGTCTGTACCCGGAAAGTGGCAAGCCTATGAAGCTGTGAAAAAGGCCCTGCAAAGCAAGGCCTTGAGCTGGGAGAAATACCAAAAGGGGATCCGCTATGCGGCGGAGAGGTTGGGCATATGAGTGTGTATATCCGCCCTCCAAAATACCACAAGACGCCCACAGAAATAGATGGCATCCGGTTTGACTCAAAGCCAGAAGCGGGAAGGTATTTGACGTTAAAAGCTCTGAAGGCATCGGGGAACATCCTGTGGTTTTCCCGGCAACCCTCCTTCCTGCTCCCCGGCGGCGTTCGGTATATGCCAGATTTTCTGGTATGCGACGCAGCGGGCCTGATTTGGGTGGAGGATGTCAAAGGCGTGGAAACAGAAGCGTTTAAGATCAAGAAAAAGCTCTGGGAAGATGCCTTCCCCGGGCTGGAACTGAGGGTGATACGGTGAAAGCTAGATTACCAATGCCGATAAAACAGAAGGCTATGATTCGGGAAGAAATTCGCCGGGAATTGGACAGGCAGGAACAGCAGCGTATCCGCAGGGTGTATAAGCTCCTGTGCGTCGTTCTGCATGAGCTGTACGGATTTGGGGCTGGAAGATTGGCTGCTGTACTAGATAGGCTCTCTTCCCTATCCGCCGAGCACGACACGGATGAAATTTTCTGGGAACACATAGACCGGGTGGTAATCCGGGAACTGGGAATACCGTTTGAGGAGGAATTGGAATGCGCAAAAAATCATGGAAAAACCTGACGGACAAAAATCTGCTGGAGATGATCCGAAACGGAGAAAGCAGAGTAGCTATTGCCAACCGGTACGGAGTGTCAAAATATGTACTGGACGAACGAGTCAAGAAAGCCCAAATGCAGATGCATATTCCCCCGGAAGATATCCGCATAGGCGCAACGGTGGGAGTGCTTCTGCCGGATATAGGGCCGGAGGTGTTCCCGGCGGAAGTGGAGTACATACATCCTGATGGATATTTCGTTACCGTCCGCCGCCGTCCTGAGAGAAGGACATGGGGAGACCCATTCGCCCACTCGAACGGATATCTTACATCTGTGCGGCCTGAGCAGGTTGTGGAGGCAGCTAAAATATGAAAAATCTAATTGAAAGGCTACAAGAGTACAGCCAGTCTTTGGGAGCGTATCATTTGGGGTGCGAATTTTCTGACTTCTGCGACGATATTGTTTCCGAACTGGAAAGGCTACAAACCGAAAATACGAAATTGATTGCAGCCAATAAGGCTGTGGCCCTGGATAATCGGCAGATCAGGAACGAGCTGGAGCAGGTCAAGACGGAGAGAGATACGGCAATCAAAGATATGTGCCATATAGCGGAAGAAATAGAAAGATGTGATGTCTCCCTCGATGAAACCGGGGACAAAGTAAATTGCCTGAAGCTTGGCAGATGTGACGTATGCAAGCACGGATGTCATGAAGGAAATGGCTGCAATTTTGAGTGGAGGGGTCTTGAAAATGAACAATGATATCCGCGCCGCCCTGCTGGGCGACAAAGAGGCGGCTAAGAGGCTGACGAAAGCGGGGGTGTTGGTGCCTTGCGGTCACTGCGGAAATCCAGCATACATATCGGTTTTCTCTGAGTGCGAGCCGGACAGTATGGGGCGAAAGTGGGCGTACACAGTTGTGTGTGACACGTGCTGCGCAACATCTGGGCTGTGCTTTTCAGCAGAAATGGCCCGCCTTGCCTGGAACACCCGAGCACCGATTCTGAGCGCGAAGGAGATGGAGATGTTGGAGGGGATGGAATGACAGCTGAACAGCCACAAGATGTATACATCGTCTCTATGAATGGCGTATCCATTAGATCGGTGACGATTTGCGACGAGGAAATAGCGGAAAAGTCTATACGCCAACTGCAAGCAAGGCGCGGAAAAATAAAGGTTTTTCGTGATCGCCGCAGCTATCTGAATTTTCTTGAAGAACAGGAGGATCGGTCATGACGCGGAAAGAGTACAACGCAAAAATAGCGGCCTTGGAGCCGCTTACAGACGAACAGCGCAAAAGCATTACTTGTTCTCTCCTTGGGCATAGCCACATCACGACAGGCTGTTTCGGGTATGTTTATTGTGCCCGTTGTGGCGCACAGGTCGGAGACTGCTTGGGTGGAATATATTACGACCCGTTGGAGGTACGTGTGGGGCACAACTGCCCGATATGCCGGGAAAACTACAAAAAACTGGGATGGAAGGATAAGATTTTTAGTCCCGATCCGTTTGCAGAGGAGGTCCAGCCATGATGACGCGGGAAGAAGCGATTAAATGGATGGAAGAAGCCATACAAGACACTAATACATATTGGGATTCATGTTCGAAGGCGCTTCAAAAGGAGCTTAACGAGCAGAAGGAAGTGTTCCTGTTAGCCATTGATGCCATGCTCCATGCCGAACGGAAACAGAAGCTGGAAGCCGAGAATATGGAGCTGAAAGAGCGCATTATCCACTGGCAGAAATATATGGCTCCTACACGGGAGCAGGTGGAGAAGGTGTGGAATGGATGCACATATTGTATGAACGATATTTGTTCGCTGCTAAATTGGAAATATGGGCTTGATTATGTCTTGCCAAATTATAAATTTTGCCCTATGTGTGGCCGTCCACTTACGGACGAGGCCGTGCAGATGGTGATGGAGAGATTGGAGGCGCTGAAAGATGAAAATTGAATTCTATATTCCAAAAGATGAAGAAATTCCTACCAGATTGAGATTGAAAGTAGATGATTCGATAGATGTATATTACAAAAAGCTAAGTAATGTATTTGCTTATACTTTCGATTTTTTTGTCCAAAACGTAAATCTGGAAATAGCCACGGAAATTGTGGATGAGATTGTATCCCGGATGAAATCGCAGTCTTATGATCATGGAGCACAATGGAGAGAATGCGAGGTGCGGGATATTGTGAACGACGAATACAGTCTGAGCATCACTGTATATTTCCGCGTGAGGGATTCGTACTGAAGAGGAGGCGCTGAACGATGGCAAGGGCGATTAAGCTGATTAACGCGCCTGTTGGACTGTTTGATATTGATGGTGTGTTAGTCCTGAAAACGGAATACAGCACCCAGCACGAGGACGGTGCCATAACACCTGATTGCTACATCGTGGATAGCGGTGAGTATTTTTGGGGTGGCGTGGATAGCGTTGAGGAGCGGAACAATTTGATGGTGACACCGATTGATATGCCCACCCTCACCCCGCCGGACGAGCCGCTGACATTTGCACAACTGTGTGAGATGGACGGAAATCCTGTCTTTGCTGTGATAGGTGGAATTGAACCATTGAAAATGTGGACTTTGATCGAATTTGTCGAAGAGGCGCATTGTGTGATACTTACAAATAATTTGGGTGGAAGGACTGAGTATTACAGCGATAAAGAGTTGAAAGAGGATGGACTGACAATCTACCGCTACCCGCCGAAAAGGGAAAAGAACGCCTCCCCTGACCTTATAAGCCGCTCTGCCCTTTTGAAGGGCGAAACAGAGCCGGAGATCATCACAGGATCGGATTCTGAGCTTGCGGAGCACATGGAGTGGGATAGATGGATGGACAAGATCAAGAGGGCACCGGCGGTAGGTAAGGAGGAAGAATCATGAGATGCTGCGATTGTGAATTTAGGCATATGTGCAATGAGGAAGAAAAAGTATTAACCGCGTTTGCGCGATGTGAAAAAAGAGATCTCTTGCTGTATGAAAAGCAGGAATTAAAAACTTATGAGAGAAGCATAATCAAAACTAACGCCGATCTGATCAAGGCTATGAACGACGACGAATTAGCAAAAATAATGATGTGCCCGAATGAAGCAGGGTTGGCAGAAATATCATGTGATCGATCGGATGCTTGTGATTGCTATAAGTGCCTGTTAAATTGGCTTCAGCAGGAGGCCTCCACATGACCCCGGAAATGCAGGCTGCTGTAGAGTGGGTGCGGGGACTGCTGCAGAGCAGCGGGCTTTCCCAGCGAAAACTGGGGAAAAAGTGTGGGTGCAGCCAGACACAGGTCAGCTATTGGCTTAGGGGCGCGGGCGGGATAACTCCCAAAAACTTCCTGCGCGTCTGCGCCGCATTCGGCTCCACACCGCCGGAAGAGCTGCGCCAGTGGGCGGAAGAGCCCAAGCCGGAGAATACGGAACAATCGCCCGCCATACCGAGTCACTGGGTGTGGGAGCACGACGGAAAGCATCGAGAATTCTGCAAGGAGAAGCACTGCGAGTGGAGAAACCGTAATGGAATCTGCAATCTGCCTGTGTGCATGAAGGAGATTGGTAAAACATGAGCACTCCACGCTACGACTGGTGGCCTTATGTTAAGGGTATGATACGGCGGTATCCTGGCCTTGTAGAGCGAGAAAAGGAGTTACATAATACAAGTATCTCCCCTGTCCTTTCCGGGCTGCCAAGGCCAATAAATTCCGTTTCAGACCCTACAGGCGCGGCGGCTTTGCGGGAACTACCGGAGATCAACCGGAAAGAGATGGACGCGGTGCGGGAGGCTATAGAGGAAACTCAGGCCATGAAAACAGGGAAAGAAAAAATGAGAATGATAAAATTGGTCTTCTGGGATGGAAGATATACGTTAGAAGGAAGCGCTCAACAATGCCATATCAGTTATCGAACTGCCAGAAGATGGCACTCAGAGTTCATTCACCTTGTAGCAAAAAAGTTTGGTTTTATATAAAGTTGGCCCCCCAGAGCCAAAAAAGCAGCGTATACTGATACCATGGAAAATTGATTACAAGGAAGTTCATGGAACACCTCCTTTTCTCCTATTGGTAATAGGGCCCCCCGCACTTCTCCCTGGAAACAGGTGCTAGTGTCCCAGTGGGGGACACTTGGGGAATCCCATCCGCATGAGGACAGAATCCCCTACGGTATGGTTGGGTGTAATCCAAAAACACCATCGATTGTTCTGTGCCGAAGGTATGCACCTATCCGCAAAGATGTACACCACAGAACAAAACTGCCGCCTTCCCGTGTGCGGCATATAAGATACGGGGTATCATGATACAGTTCCCGCCGTACTTCGGCGAGAACGCTAAAGCATCCATCCTTCCAGGGTGGGTGCTTTTGTTTTGAGGTGATAACGATGATCTACGACGCGACGATTGATACATACACCAGACAGATTACAGCCTTAGAAGCCCGTCCCGCAGAGCTGCGGGCAGATTACGATCACAGGCATGATGATAGCCATTCCTCCCGTGTGGCCCTATTAGAGCGCGAGATAGCTGACCTGCGCATATCGGCCAAGCATCTGCGGGAGCGCCAAGGGGGCGGGCCTTGATGGCCAATGAGCAGAATCTGGTGCCAAACAGTGCTCGAACTCCGAGCGAACGCCGAGAAAATGCCAGCAAAGCAGGAGTTGCCAGTGGAAAAGCCCGCCGGCGTAAAAAGAGCATGAAGCAAAAAATGCAATTGCTCCTCTCCCTCCCTGCTGCAGATAATGACCAGGCCGAGCTTACCGCTATGGGCGTTGATCCAGAGGATATGGATAATGAGATGGTGCTGGTTAAGGCACTGTTTCTGGCAGCGGCTGAGGGTGACACCCGGGCCTTTGACCGCATCCAGGATGTGCTGGGCCGGAGCGTTGCCCGGGAGGAGCTAGGTCTCAAAAAGCAGGAAGCAAAAAAGAGGAACGCTCCATCCAACGGAAAGCTGGAAGAGCTGATTTCCGAATTACAGGAGGAACAGGATGATCTACACACAGAAGCAGCGGACGCTGATGGACCTGTGGAAACAGAATAAGCTATGCCGTCTGAATATCCTGGAAGGCTCTGTTTCTTCCGGAAAGACCTGGATTTCCCTAGTACTGTGGGCCTTCTGGGTGGCTACGATGCCTCAGGACAAGCTCTATCTCATGTGCGGGAAATCCTTGACTACCCTCAAGCGAAACTGCCTGATTCCTCTGGAAGAGCTGGTGGGGAGCTCAAACTTCACCTTCTCTCTGGCGGCCAAGGAAGGGTATTTGTTTGGCCGGCGGATGCTGCTGGAAGGCGGCAACGATGCCCGGAGCGAAAGCAAGATTCGCGGTTTGACCCTGCAGGGGGCCTACTGCGACGAGCTGACGCTTTTCCCCCGGGATTTTTTTGTGATGCTGCTGTCTCGCCTGCGTGTTCCCGGGGCGAAGCTTATCGCCACCACCAACCCGGACAGCCCCCAGCACTGGCTGAAGACGGAATACATTGACCGGGAGAATGAGCTGGATTTGCTGGACATGCGGTTTACCCTGGATGACAACACCACCCTGGATCCGGACTATGTAGACTCTATCAAGGCGGAGTATACCGGCGTTTTTTATGAACGGTTTATCCGAGGAGAATGGTGTTTGGCAGAGGGAAGGATTTATTCCCAATTTGATCCGGCCAAGCATATCCGGCGGGAAGGCCCGTCAAAAGGGAGATGGTATATTTCTGTAGACTATGGTACTATGAACGCTTTTTCCGCTGGTCTGTGGAGATATGATGGGGAGACCGCATACCGGGCAGCGGAGTGGTATTACAGCGGACGCAAAACACGGAGACAGCTGACCAATACGCAGTATCTGAAACAGCTTCAGTACCTGGCAGGGGATCGTCCTATTGAGGCGGTAATTGTAGACCCGTCGGCTGCCTCTTTCATCGCGGAGCTGAGGCAGGCTGGATTTACTGTGCGAAAGGGCAAAAATGATGTGGTAGACGGAATCCGGCGTACTGCTTCTGCTCTGCAGCAGGGAAAACTTCTCTTTTCCCCAGTGTGTACTGACTGCATCCGGGAATTTGGGCTGTATTGCTGGGACGAAAAAGCGCCGGAGGACCGCCCGCTTAAGGAGAACGACCACGCTATGGATGAGGTGAGGTATTTTGTCAGCACCATTATGTGCGGCGACATCCATTATCACGCTGTGAAAGGAGGGATCTGATGGACGTCAAAAACTATATGCTGGGCGGCGTTTTTGTCATTGCGGACGATGTGGACTTGACGCCCCGGCTGTTAGATGAATACATCTCTTGCCACCGTCAGTTGGTGACATCAAAGTATCAGCGCTTAAAAGATGCTTATGAGGATAAGTATCAAATACTGTCCGCGCCGAAAAAGCCTGATTACAAGCCGGATAACCGCATCCCGGTGAACTTTGCCAAATATATCGTGGATACGATGAACGGCTTTTTTATGGGCATCCCCGTAAAAGTGACGTCGGATGTGCCGGCAGCCGGGAACTATGTCAATTTGCTGGAACAGTACAACGACCAGGACGACAACAACGCAGAGCTTTCCAAAATCTGTGATATCTACGGCCATGGCTACGAGATGTACTATGTGGACGAGGAGGGCGAGATCGGCATCACCTACCTGTCGCCTATGGAGGGTTTCATGATTTACGATGATTCCATCCTGGAGCGTCCTGCGTACTTTGTCCGGTATTACCGGGACACAGATTTGATTCTTCGGGGGAGCTGGTCTGACGCGGCCAGCGTCACATATTTCCACGAAGGAGCGGGCGGCCTTGTGTTCGATGATAGCCGCGCTCATGGCTTTGACGGCGTGCCGGCGGCGGAATGCCTGGAAAATGCCGAGAGGCAGAGTATCTTTTGGTCTGCCCTCCCTATGATTGACGCTTACAACAAGGCAGTTTCTGAAAAGGCCAACGATGTGGACTATTTTGCGGATGCCTACATGAAAATCCTTGGAGCAAAGCTGGATACAGAGGAATTGGAAACTCTTCGCCGGCGGCGCATCATCAATTTCGATGGAGAAGGATCGGAGGGGCTGGTGGTAGATTTTCTGCAAAAGCCCGACGGTGATGCTACGCAAGAGAACCTCATCAACCGGCTGGAACGGCTGATTTTTCAGGTCAGCATGGTGGCCAATATCTCCGATGAAAATTTCGGCACATCCTCCGGAATTGCTCTGAAGTATAAACTTCAGGCCATGAGCAATCTGGCTAAGACAAAAGAGCGAAAATTTGCCTCTATGATGAACCGCCGGTATAAGCTGATTTTTTCCAACCCGGTTTCCGGGATGCGAAAAGAGGATTGGCTGAGCCTGCGGTACCAATTCACCCTAAATTATCCGGCCAATGTACTGGAAGAGGCTCAGATTGCCGCTCAGCTCTCCGGTGTGGTTTCCAGAGAGACGCAGCTGAAGGTGCTTTCCGTGGTGGATGATGTGCGGGAAGAGATCCAGCGCATAGAAGAGGAACAGGATATGACGGGATACAGTACGGATTACCCCACGGGGAGGGCAGCAGATGACCTACTGGGAACGGCGGCAGCGGGAACTGAATCAGGCGCTTGAGAAGGACGAGATGAAGCTGAAAAAGCGGCTCTCGTCCTTTTATGATGCCGAATACCGCAAACTGGAAAAAGAAATTGCGGCCTATTACAGCCAGTATGGGGAGAACAACGTTATTGCCTACCGGCGGCTCATGGAATCCCTGCCGGAAGAGGACAAGCGGCTCTTACTGGAACGGATGGACGGTTTTGCGGAGAAATATCCGGAATACGCCCATTTGCTCCCGGTTCGGGAGAGCATCTACAAGCTCAACCGTTTGGAGGGGCTGCAGCAGTCCATCCTTCTTCAGCAGTTGGAAATCGGCTCGGTAAACGAGGAAGAGATCCGGAAGCATCTGGAGAAGCAGGCGGCCCGGAACGCCAGCGCCGCAGCGGAGACCATGGGATTCGGAAAAAACTTCTATGCGGAAAATTCTCAGCTGGTGCGGCAGGTGGTCAATACTGCCTGGTGCAACGGGAAAAATTTTTCACAGCGCGTTTGGGACAATGTAGAAAAGCTGGCCGGCTATTTGGGCACGGATCTGGCCCAGGGCTTTGCCCGTGGGGACAGCTACGAGCGCCTGACAAAGCAGCTCCGGCAGCGCTTTGGGAAAGTTTCCCGCAATGATGCGTACCGGCTCATTTATACAGAGGGGACCTTTGTCATGAACGAGGCCCGGGCCGCTTCGTTTGAGCAGGATACGGAGGAATACGTTTTCCGAGTGCAGTATGACGCCATCCGGCGGAACGGCTGGCAGGACGTCTGCGACGATCTCAACGGAAAAACCTTTCAATGGAGCGAGAGAAAGCCCGGTATCAACTTCCCGCCTATGCACGCCTGGTGCCATTGCACGGCTACGCCTTACGTATCTGACTGGAATGCGTGGATGGACCGATATGTCCAGCGGCATGGCAGTGGGCAGGCGGAGAAAGTTGAAAAAAGATTAGAATCTGATATAATAATGTATAGAAAAGGAAGTACGCATCGTAAGACATCTGCAGATGGCCGAAAAATCATCGATAAAGCGACTTACTATAAGATTACAAATCCCGCAATCAAAAAAGGGGCCGACATACGCATTGCTGATGGAGAGATTTTAAGGCGTCTGCAAAAAGAGCAGGCTACAGCGGTAACATATGGAAACGTTCTGTTTTTTCGACCGGATGCTACTGTATCGGATGTTTTGGAAGAGGTTCATCATTTTTACCAAAATAAAAGAGGGCTAAATTCTCAATATGGAGCTCGGCAGCGCATCATTATGAATGAAATAGATGCAAAAAATTATTTGCTTTCTGTAGTTGATAAGTATCATATTCCTGAAGAAGAAACAGCGCTGACTAAATCTCAACTGGAATCTTATAAAGCTGAAATGGAAAAAATGAAGACGAAAGGAGAATGGGTTGATGAAAGTTGAATACCAACACGCAACAGGAAAATACACATTAGTCGGCCTTTCTGATTCGCCTCCATACAGTTGGAAAGGAAACGAAGTCTTAGTCGAAGGTAAATCCTATAAGACTGAAATTGTCTATGATTTGCCAAAATGTATTGCTGTCTTAGGCACTGGAGATTTTGTAGGTAAAGAAATCACTTTTGTTTAAAGATAATGATAGCTAGAAAACTTTTAGAAAGTTGTCGAGATGATCTTAATAAAGCCCAAGCGTTTCAACAAGCTCTCGGATATGATCTTTCGAATTATCAAGAATTGATTAGAAATATTAAGCGAAGCCTGCCGGAGGCAGAGGCAACCGCCAAGGGCGATAACGGCTTTGGAATGCGGTATGAAGTTAAAATGAATCTGACCGGGCCTAACGGAAAGACCGCCAAAGTGTTGACAGCATGGATAGATGATGGGGAAACAGGTGAAATGCGATTAACATCTGTGTATATCGATAAGAGGTGATTCTGATTTGAAACTCAAAATGTTTGATAAAGTTTTACTCAAAACAGGAGAAACTGCTTATATTGTCGAGATCTATAATTCAGGAGAAGCCTATGAAATGGATATTGATAAGGAGGATGGAAGCATAAAAACGGATACTGTTTGGCCTAACCAAATCGAAAAGAAACTTTAATACCACCAGTCAGAAACGGCCGGTGGTATTTTTATGTCCATTTTCAGGAGGAAGGTATTATGAAACAGCTGTTATTTTTTCACGCAACCTGGTGCCCGCCCTGCCGGCGTGCCGAAAAGGAAGTCATCGGCCCTTTGGAGCAGGAGATGGGCCCGAAGAAAATCCGGCGTATCAACGCCCAGGAGGATCCCCAGACCGCCGAGAGATACCGGGTAACCAAGCTGCCCACGGCCATCGTGGAGGGCGACGGGGAAATCCTGTACCGGGCAGTGGGGAACCTTGACCAGGATACCCTGAAAAGGTTTCTGGAATGATACGGGTAGCCGAGAATGATGCCGGGGTGACCGTAGCCGGCCATGCCGGGTACGGGCCTCCAGGGCAGGATATCGTCTGCGCCGCCGTTTCGGCGCTGGTGCAGACATTGGCTCTCTGTTTGGACCGGTTGGCTCCGGGAGAGACGGTATGCTCCATGGAACCGGGGAGCGCGACAATCCGCTATACATCCCTCAGTGAGAAGGGCAGACTGCTGGTCTGCTCTTTTTTTGTGGGAATAGAGGCTGTTGTGGCGGCCTACCCGGACAACGTGACCATGACCAGGCGGGGAAGTCAATAAAAGCTCCGGATACGGCCAGGCGTGGAAGCCGGTAAAAGCTACGGAAGTCTGTGCGTGACGACTATAAACAACGGAGGAGAACGATATGACT
>CALWBQ010000023.1 GCA_944376125.1 uncultured Lachnospiraceae bacterium | reverse complement strand
CCTCCTTCTACTGCTGTCAGAAGGAGAGATAACCATACCATGGATGTATGAAAGAGTAAATATCAACTGTGCAGAAGTAAACGCTACTCCCCTTGGGAGAGGTGGAATTTAAAATTTCATTTTTCGGTGCAAAAGAAAGTCAAAACTTCCTGTAGAAGATTTTCGGAAAGTGTGCTATGATTATAGCCATAAATTTTTACTATCTGGAGGTATCTGTATGCATCTTCCCCGCGGGATCTGTAAATTTGTTCACAACCTGCTTCTTTTTTCCGGGCTGATCGTTCTGTTTATCGCCGTTTTATGTACGAATCTGTTTACCGTTATGGGAGTTGGCGCCATGGGAATGGCTCTTATTGCTCTCTCCTACGGGTTTACCGCCCTCTTCTGGCGCTGCCCCAACTGTAAAAAGCGGCTTCCTTGGCATGAAAATGGGGAACAGGTGACGGTATGTCCTCACTGTTCCCACAAGCTGAAATAAATTCGTATTCATTTAATGAGATTTCCGGTTGATATACTCTGTCCTGGTCTTAGAATAAATAAATTTCTGGCTGCTGTACAGCCCATAGTACCCGGATAAGGTGAAGGAAACTGCAATCACGATGGCATAGTAGGGAAAAGCCCCCATGCCGAACAGCTCCAGCGCCATCAGAAAAGAAGATACCGGGCAGTTGGTAACGCCCACAAACAGAGCGGCCAGGCCGCAGGCTGCACAGAGGGACGGCGCAAAACCGGAAATCATTCCGACTGTGCACCCGAAGGCAGCGCCGACACACATAGTCGGCACGATCTCCCCGCCTTTAAATCCTGCCCCCAGGACAATGGCGGTAAACACCATCTTCAAAATAAACACTTCAAATCCAATCTTGCCTTCCATAGCCCTCTCGATCAGGGCAGTTCCGCTCCCCATATAATCTCTGGTCCCGATCAGGAGTGTCAGCCCGATAAAAAGAGCGCTGGCAGCCACAATTCTCAGGTAAGGATTGGGGATATACTTCCGATACAGATGTTGGGACTGGTGAAGAACAACGCAGAGCAGCATGCTGACCACAGCGCACAAAATTCCCAAAAACACAGTGAAGATCCCTGTCCCCGCTGTAAAAGCCGGAATCTCCTGAACCGTATATGCCTCCGGCGATATCCCCATAGCACCCGAAATTCCAGCTCCGATGAAAGAGGCAAACAGGCAGGGGACAAGGGCCGCATAGTAAATTACGCCTACACTGATCACTTCCATGGAAAAGATTCCTGCCGCCACCGGAGTCCCGAAAAGAGCTGCAAATACTGCACTCATTCCGCACATTACAGCAATCTTTTTATCTTTCTCATCCAAATTCAGCTTCTTTCCAAGCCAATTTCCAAAGCTCCCGCCGATCTGCAGGGCAGCACCTTCCCTGCCGGAAGACCCGCCCACAAAGTGAGTCAGAATCGTGCTGATGAAGATCAGCGGCCCTGTGGCCGCCGATATGTCCGATGTGGAAGAGATGGACTCCAGGACAATGTTGGTCCCGCGGTTTTCGTCCTCGTGAAACCTGTGGTACAGCCAGACGATCAGCAGTCCGGCTGCCGGCATCAGATAGAGCGTCCACCCGCGGGTCTGCCGAAAATCCGATGCCCAGCTGATCCCGAAGGAAAAGGCGGTTCCAATCAGGCCGCCGATTCCTCCGATAATACAGGAAATCACAGTCCATTTTACAAAATATTGAATATTTGACACAATAGGCGTTCTGCTGTCCAGCCGGTACATAGCAATCCTTCCTCTTTTCGTTTTTTGGGCCGCGCTGCCGTGTGTGCCCCGCTGAGGGGCTTACCTTACCATCAGTCGCTGTAGGTGCCGCTTCCCTTTACCAGCTTTGGCCGATATCCATGATCGTTGAGGGTCTCGACAATCTCTCTCTTATGCTCGGTTCCGAATGCCTCCATGGTAATCCTCAGCTCCACGGCGGCATTGCGGTTCAGGCTGACAAACTGGTTGTGCTCCAGCTTAATGACATTGGCCTGTATTTCCGCCAGAATCGCAGACACTCTCGCCAGCTCTCCAGGCTTATCGGGGAGAAGGACAGATACGGTAAAGACGCGGTCCCGAAGAATCAGTCCATGCTGAACAATGGAAGCCATAGTAATCACATCCATATTTCCTCCGCTCAGGATAGAGACAATTTTTTTCTTCTTTACATCCAGATGCTTTAATGCAGCTACGGTCAGAAGGCCGGAATTTTCTACGATCATCTTGTGATTCTCCACCATATCCAGGAAAGCTACGATCAGCTCACTGTCCTCCACTGTAATGACATCATCCACATATTCCTGAATATAGGGGAACAGAAGATCCCCAGGCATTTTGACAGCAGTACCGTCAGCGATGGTGTCCACCTCCGGCAGTTCCACCACATGGCCGGCTTCCAGGGATGCCTTCATACAGGCGGCCCCGGCTGGTTCCACGCCAATGATCTTGATTTTGGGATTCAGCATCTTGGCAAGCGTCGCAACGCCGGCACACAGCCCGCCGCCGCCGATGGGCACCAGGATGTAGTCCACGGTCGGCAGTTCTTTGATAATCTCCATAGCGATGGTTCCCTGGCCGGTAGCCACAGCTAAGTCGTTAAAAGGATGGACAAAAGTGTATCCGTGCTCCTCGGCCAGATTCACAGCATACTCGCAGGCTTCGTCAAAGACATCCCCCTTCAAGAGCACCTCCGCGCCGTAATTCTTGGTCCGGTTCACCTTGATCAGGGGTGTTGTGGTGGGCATAACCACTGTTGACTTGATCCCTGCCAGCTTTGCAGCGTAGGCCACGCCCTGGGCATGGTTGCCTGCAGAGGCAGTGATCAGGCCCTTAGACTTTTCTTCCTCCGTCATGGTACTGATTTTGTAATAAGCTCCCCTCACCTTATATGCTCCGGTATACTGCATATTCTCCGGCTTAAAATAGACCTTATTTCCTGTCTGGGCCGAAAAATACTCGCTATAAACCAATTTTGTCTCCTGCGTTACCTTGCTGACCGCCTCAGAGGCTTCCTCAAAAGCCTCCAGTGATAAATGATCCATGATGTATCCTTCCCTTCTGTATCTCTTCTCTAGTTTACATTAAACAGCGCATTGACGAAATCATCTGCATTAAACTTCTGCAGGTCGTCAATATGCTCTCCTACGCCTACATATTTCACCGGAATCCCCAGCTCAGACTGGATAGCCACGGCAATCCCGCCTTTGGCTGTTCCGTCCAGTTTCGTCAGGATGATCCCTGTAATGTCAGCCACCTCCATAAACTGGCGGGCCTGGGCCAGGGCGTTCTGCCCTGTGGTTCCATCCAAGACTACCAAAGTTTCCCGGTAAGCCTCAGGATATTCCTTGTCTATGATTCGGTTGATCTTTTTTAGTTCTTCCATCAAATTCTTTTTATTGTGGAGCCGTCCGGCTGTATCGCAGATCAGAATGTCTGCATGGCGGGACTTTGCCGCCGCGATAGCGTCGAAAACCACTGCCGCTGGATCTGAACCCTCTTTCTGGGCAATAATGTCCACGCCGGCCCGGTTCGCCCACTCCGTCAGCTGCTCAACCGCTGCAGCGCGGAATGTATCCGCCGCAGCCAGAATCACCTTTTTCCCAGAATCCTTCAGCTGTCCAGCTAACTTGCCAATGGAGGTGGTCTTTCCCACGCCATTGACGCCGACGATCAAAACCACTGATTTCCTATTTTCAAACTCATATGCGTTCTCTCCCAGATCCATCTGCTCCCGGATGCTGGCAATCAGCAGCTCTTTGCACTGGGCCGGCTCCTTGATATGCTGTTCCTTCACCTTGCGGCGCAGATCCTCAACGATGGCCATGGTAGTCTGAATTCCCAGATCGCCCATAATCAGGGTCTCCTCAATCTCTTCATAGAAATCATCGTCAATAGCGGAAAAGCCGCTGAATATAGAATCAATGCCGGACACGATATTGTTGCGGGTCTTAGTCAGCCCCTCAACAAGACGCCCGAAAAATCCCTTTCCCATACTCTCATTCTCCTTACTTATCCAATTCTGCTTCTATCAGGTTCACGGAGACCAGTGTGGATACGCCTTTCTCCTGCATGGTGATGCCGTACAGGCGGTCTGAAGCGACCATGGTCCCTCTTCTGTGGGTAATGACGATAAACTGAGTATTTGCCGTCAGCTTGTGAAGATAGCCGGCAAACCGGTCTACATTGGAATCATCGAGAGCCGCCTCAATCTCATCCAGAAGGCAAAATGGCGACGGTTTCAGATTCTGAATAGCAAAGAGCAGCGCGATAGCCGTCAGCGCCTTTTCGCCGCCGGACAACTGCATCATATTCTGCAGTTTTTTCCCAGGAGGCTGGGAGATAATCTGGATTCCTGCCTCCAAGATATCCTCGTCAGCCATCAGCTCCAAAGTGCCCCGGCCGCCGCCGAACAGTTCTTTAAACACCTTGTCAAATTCCACTTTGATCCGGGCAAACTGTTCCTCGAACTGGCGCCTCATTCCAGTGTCCAGCTCTAAAATGATCTGCTCCAGCGTTTCCTCCGCCTTGACCAAGTCGTCATGCTGGTTTTTCAGAAATTCATATCTCTCAGAAATCTCCTTGTAATCCTCTATGGCATTAACGTTGACACTGCCCAAACTGCGAATTTCTGATTTTAAAGAATCCGTCGTCTTCTTCAGTTCTGGAACAGACTCCATACTCTCATCGCGGAGCGGGGCTGCCGCTGAATACGTCAGTTCGTATTCATTCCATATGTAGCTGATATGGGACTCCATCCTCTCGTCCAGCTTTTCTTTCTGGTTCTGAAGGCGGAACAGCTCTTTATCCAGGCTGGCCACCTGGCCGGCAAGCTCCTCCCGCCGTTCGAAAAAGCCTTTCTGCTTTCCGGCAGTCTCTTCTTTCTCCTCCGTCACGAGATCCAGCTCTTTTTTGAGCGCTCCGGTTCTCTCCTCGGCCTCCTCAGCCAGCTTACGGATCCTGGAAATTTCCTCTTCTTTCTGGCGCACTGCGTCATCGCTCCCTGTGCTTCCCTCCAGAAGGCTGGACAATTCCTCCCTCAGCCTGCGGATCTCTTCAAAAACTCTTCGGATATTTTCTTGAATAAACTCTTCCTTCTGCACAAGATTGGCCGTCTCCAGCCGGATAGAGGCCAACTCCCCAGCCAGGATCTCCCGGCCCGCCTTGTCTTCCTCCAGCATCTTTCCAAGGCGTTCGCTCTCCTGCGTGTGGGATTCCCCTTGCTCCTCCAGTTGAGCAGCCTCATCTTTCAGTGCCCGCCGACTGGCGGTGATATCTTTCATCTGTTCTTCCAGCTGACGGTGCTCTGTCACCAGATCCACAGCCGACTCTGCGATCTCAGCCTTCTTTTCTTCCAGCTGATTGATATTCATCTGGATCGTATTCTGCTTTAAAAATGCCTCCTGCTTCTGAGCACGGATCGCCTCCTGCTCCCCGGCAAGAATCCGCGCAGCTTTCTCCTCCTCCACCAGCTTCCTGTTGGTCTTATCGATCTCTTCCAGAGCTTTCTGGCAGGCCGCCTCCAGCTCCTCCAACTCCCGCTTTCTGCCTAAAAGATTGCTGGAATTTTTGAAGGCGCCTCCAGTCATAGAGCCTCCGGCATTTAACAGCTCCCCCTCCAGGGTGACAATTCGGAGGGAATACTGGAATTTCCGGGCCAGGGCGATGGCATGGTCGATGGTATCTGCCACTACCACCCGGCCCAGAAGATACTTCAGCAGCCCTTCGTATTTCGGGTCTGCCCCCACCAGCTCATTTGCCAAACCCAGGACCCCCGGTTCCTTTAAAGCCCGCTCCTGGCTGAAGACGTTCCGGTTGCCGATGCTGGTCAGCGGCAGGAATGTAGCCCGGCCAAATTTATTTTTCTTCAGGTAGCCGATGAGTTCCTTGGCAGTTTCCTCTGTATCTGTGACAATATTCTGGATGCTTCCACCCAGAGCTGTCTCAATCGCTGCCTCGTATTTCTTATCTACTGTAATCAGATCTGCCACTACACCGTGGATCCCCTTCACCCGGTTTCGGATCTCCATAACCCGGCGGATACTCCCGCCGTAGCCCTCGTAGCGCTCTGCCAGGTTTCTGAGGGATTCCAGCTTCGTATTGGCTGTGTGGTAAGACTGCTGAAATGTATTGAGGGACCGGTTCAGCTCCTTGATCTTCTCCCCGGAGGCAGCCGTCTTCTTCGCTGTCTCTGTCTCCTGCGTCTCCAGCCTGCTGATCTCACTGCTGATCTCTCCCAAAGCCGCTTTTTCCGCTTTGATCAGCTCCTCCTGGACAGACTCATCGCTTTTAGACTTCAGCAGCTTCTGACTGACTTCTGCACGGCGCAGATTTACCTGCTCCAGCATAGCCTCGTAGCGCTGCTCCTTGGCATTGACAGACGCCTTTTCATTTAATGTGGCAATCACCGCCTGCTTCAGCTCCTCAATCTGCTGCTCAGCCTCTGATATCGCCGTGTCCTTCTCCATCAATGCCACTTCCGCCTCAGTCTGGCGGCCTATAGCCTCATCTTTTTGGGATGAGACCTCTGCCCGGTCCTTCTCATAAGAAGCAATCTGATCGTTCTTCTCATCCATCTCTTTTTTGACTGCTTCCATCCGGCTGCCGATGTGCTCTGCATTCATCCGCTCCGTATTGATCTGTTCCTTCAGGACATTGATCTGGCCCTCCAGATTTCCCTTCAGAACTGTATTCTGGGAGTCTCGGCTGCGGATATCCGCCAGTTTTTCTTCCAAACCGGCGATCCGCTCTTCAAGGGCATCGTACTCTGCCCGGATCGATTCTGACTCTTTCTTTCTTCTCTCCAGATCTCCGGCTACGATCTCCTCCTTCTTCCCCAGTTCTGCCAGCTGCCCCTTTATTTCGGAGATCTCCAGCAAGAACAGATTGACCTCGTAGCGCTTCAGTTCATCCTTCAGGCGAAGATATTCTCTGGCCGTTTTGGCCTGCCTCTCCAGAGGACCCACCTGTTTTTCCAGCTCTCCTAAAATATCGTTTACCCGGACCAGGTTCTGCTTCTCATCCTCCAGCTTCTTCTGTGCTATAGCCTTGCGCCTTTTAAATTTGACGATGCCGGCTGCCTCGTCAAACAATTCCCTGCGCTCCTCCGGCTTTCCGCTGAGGATCTTATCGATCTGGCCCTGTCCGATGATGGAATATCCTTCTTTTCCGATACCTGTGTCGTAAAACAGTTCATTGATATCTTTCAAACGGCAGGAGCTGCCGTTGATCCGGTATTCGCTCTCCCCGGAACGGTAGAGCCGGCGGGATACCGTCACCTCATCGTAATCAATGGACAGCTGATGGTCGGAATTGTCCAGAGTAATCGCCACATAGGCAAAACCCTGGGGCTTTCTCATCTCAGTCCCGGCAAAAATAACATCCTGCATGCTGGCGCCTCTCAGCTGCTTCACTCTCTGCTCACCCAGAACCCACCGCACTGCATCCGCCACATTGCTCTTTCCGGAGCCATTTGGCCCCACGATGCCGGTTATCCCATTGTGGAATTCAAATACTATTTTATTGGCAAAGGATTTAAATCCCTGAATCTCTATGCTCTTTAAATACATGTCTCACCCATCTGTCTCTTGATCTCCAGAATCCCTTTGTAAGCGGCCATCTGTTCTGCCGCTTTTTTCGTGCGCCCAATCCCCCGGCCGATCTCTTTTGAATCCAGGAGAGCCCGGACTTCAAACGTTTTATTGTGATCCGGCCCTTCTTCCCTTACAAGTTCATAAGCCAGCGAATCCCGCCCCATGCTCTGGATGAGTTCCTGCAGAATAGTCTTGCTATCATAAAAGAGCTGTTTATGTTCCATATCATTGAGAACAAAATGAATGATAAACTCTTTTGCATTAGCAAAACCACCATCCAGATAAATAGCCCCGATCAAAGCCTCCAATGCATCGGAAATAATAGAATCCCTGTTTCTGCCGCCGGTGGCGTCCTCACCCTTTCCCAGAAGGAGGTAATCTCCCAGGGAGATTTCTCTGGCACAGTAGGCCAAAGTCGGCTCACAGACCATGCTGGCCCTGGTTTTCGTCAGATCTCCCTCTGGCTTTTCCGGAAACATCTGAAATAAAAATTCACTGGATACCAGCTCCAGAACAGCATCCCCCAAAAATTCCAGCCGCTCATTGCAAGCCGATTTATCCAACCGGTGTTCATTGGCATACGAGCTGTGGGTCATGGCCTGCTCCAAAAGTTTTTTGTCTTCGAACTGATAGCCGATAGCCCGCTCCAGTCCATCCTGTATCATGTTCATAAAACCTCCGCTTGATAATCAAATGCCCTGCCGCAAGCAGCAGGGCATCCTTTTTGTTCTGTGTTTATCAATCAGTTCAGTGCATTCTTAATCTGTTCAACGGCATCCCCGACAGAAACGATGTGCTCAGCCGCATCATCCGGGATTTTTACATCAAATTCTTCTTCAATCCCCATGATGATCTGGAAAATATCCAGTGAATCCGCGCCTAAATCATCCACAAATGTGGATGTCATTGTCACCTCTTCCGGCTCAATATTCAGTACCTCCGCGATAATCTGCTGCAGCTTTTCGAATTCCATAAAATATCCTCCCTAATTTAATTCATTTGTCGCATTTGCGAGACTTTCTTGGACTTTTTCGTTAATTTTTTGTTCCCTAAAGGTCACGCACTGAAGAATGGAATTGCAGACTTCAGTGGATTTTGAATTGCCGTGAGTCTTAACCACAAGACCCTTCAGCCCTAACAGCGGAGCACCTCCGTATTGGCTGGCGTCAAACGACTTCAGAGTCTGTTTGAGGGCCGGCTTTACTAAAAGAGCGCCGATCTTGCTGCGAAGGCTGGTCATCATCCCTTTCTTTACCATTCCAATCAGGGTAGAGCCAACTCCCTCATACAGCTTCAGAATTACATTTCCGACAAAGGCTTCGCAGACAATGACATCGGCTCCTCCATGAGGAATCTCCCTCGCTTCGATGCTTCCAATAAAATTGATATCTCTGCATTCCTTCAGAAGCGGGAAGGTTTCTTTCACCAGGGCATTGCCCTTTTCCTCTTCTGCACCGATATTGACAATGGCCACCCGTGGTTTTTGGATGCCCACCACGTGTTCCATATAGATGGATCCCATTCTGGCAAACTGAACCAGATGAGACGGCCTTGCGTCTACGTTGGCACCGCAGTCGATCAGCAGGGAAACTCCTTTCTCAGTAGGGATCAGCGGAGCCAGAGGCGGTCTCTCCACGCCCTTCAGCCTTCCGACGATAACCTGGCCGCCCACCAAAATAGCGCCGGAGCTCCCCGCCGACACAAAAGCGTCAGCCTCACCGGACTTTACCAGATTCATCCCAACTACAATGGAAGAATCCTTTTTCTTTCGGATGGCATTGACCGGGGGTTCTTCTGTCGCGATCACTTCGGAAGCGTGAACCACCTGGATCTGATCCTTTGGATATGTGTGCTTTGCCAACTCTCTCTCCACATCCTCCTGGCGTCCCACCAGCAAGACGTGAACAGACGCCTGCTTATTGACTGCAGCTACGGCTCCCGCAACAATTTCAGACGGGGCGTTGTCCCCGCCCATAGCGTCTACCGCTACTTTAATCATATGTGATTCTCCTTTCGGCTAATCTACATCATAATATACTAGATATTAAAGTATAAATCAATATGCATTTTACAACTTTTTTGTTGCATCCTCCTATCCTTTGGCGTAGAATAAAGGATGCGATGTACCCCGCCTAAGGGGATATCAGCAGGAGGTAAAAAAATTGAATACTCAACAAAATCCGCGCAAACGCGCAGGGCACCGTGATCCCAATGTAACTCTCTTGGCTCAGATGGCCCTTCTGGCGGCCATCATGCTGATCCTGGCATTCACACCGCTGGGCTACATTCCTCTGCCCTTTATGAATGCCACCACCATGCACATCCCCGTGATTATCGGCGGGTGTCTCCTGGGACCTGCAGCGGGAGCTGCACTGGGAGGTTTCTTCGGCGTGACCAGTGTAATCAAAGCCACGATCCAGCCCAACATCACTTCCTTTGTATTCACGCCCTTTTACAGCTTCAGCCCCCAATTTCACGGAGGTCCGGCGAGCCTTGTGGTAGCCATAGTCCCCCGGATTCTCATCGGGCTGGCGGCAGGTTTTCTCTACCAGGCGCTGAAAAAGCGCATGAGGGGGAAAAATGCTCCCCTTTTTATCTGCGGCTTTGCCGGATCTATGGTAAATACTATCGGCGTCATGTCTCTGATCTGCCTATTTTTCGGGGAGCAGTACGCTTTAGCCGGCGGAAAGGACCCTTCCCTTGTGATCCAGCTCATTCTGGGGATCATCGCTATCAACGGCATCCCGGAGGCCATCATCGGCGCCATCCTGACCCAGGCGGTAGGCCGGGCCCTGTCGGTTGTCATGAAGAACACATCCCGCTAGAGGAGGTCTGCATATGAATTATCAGAAAGAAATTCCATTTTTAGAGATCGGCGGCTTTACCGCCGGACATGCCTGCAATGAGGAGGCAGCTACCGGCTGCACCGTTCTCTTATTTGACCGCTGCTCCCCCGCCGGAGTGGCGATCCGCGGCGGCGGCCCGGCCTCCAGGGAGACACCTCTTTTGGATCCGCTGGCAGCTTCCCAGGGGATCAACGCCCTGCTTCTGTCCGGTGGCTCCGCTTTTGGCCTGGACGCCGCCGGCGGCGTTATGACCTATCTGGAAGAGCGGGGGATCGGCTTTGACGTGGGCGTCACCAAAGTTCCCCTGGTATGCCAGTCCTGCCTCTTTGACCTGGTGATCGGAAGAAGCGATGTCCGTCCCGACGCCGCCATGGCCTACGCCGCCTGCCAGGATGCCGATCTGCGCAGAAAGGCATTGTCGGAGCACGGCAGTGCTTTCCGTGAAGTCCTCCTCCCGGAGGGGAATGCCGGCGCCGGCTGCGGCTGCACGGTGGGCAAATACCGCGGCGCTGATTTTGCCATGAAAAGCGGCCTGGGGATCTTCGCCGTCCAGGCCGGAGCATTTAAGATCGGGGCGGTTGTGGCCGTCAATGCCCTGGGTGATGTCTTCGATTATGACACCGGAAGGCAGCTTGCAGGTCTCCTCAATTCCGACCGCACGGCCCTCGCCTCCACGGAGGAAGAATTTTTAAAGGATATCGCCTCTCCTCCTGACCTGTTTACAGGGAACACCACCATCGGGGCAGTGATCACCAACGGCGCTTTTACCAAATCGGAGGTCAATAAGATCGCATCCATGGCCCACAACGGCCTGGCCAGAACCATACGGCCCATTCACACCACGGCCGACGGGGACTCCCTCTACGCCGTCTCCGCAGGGGACGTGCCCGCCGATGTCAACATCGCCGGCACCCTGGCCGCATATGTCATGGGAAAGGCTGTAAACCGGGCTGTCCTGGCCGCAGAGTCCAGCCATGGATATATCAGCTCGGCTGATCTTTTCCGGTAAAGGCTGCGCCGAAACTCACAAAAATGGCCCACAGGTACGGGGCGCCGAACACACCCAGTTTTTTCGGTCCCCGTATCTCGTGGGCCTTATCTTCCTTCAGCTTCCGATAAGCCCTCTCAACGGTCGCCCTGGTAATGGATTTGGATCTGCGGTCCACAAACAATTCTCCGCCTCTGACCCGGTATGTAAAAGACAGGCCCTTGGCCGTGTAAAACACTTCCCCCTGCCGCCTCACAAGGCATTCCCAAAATTCTGAAAAATCATTCGGAGGACATCCCCCGTTTTTTTCCGACTCTCCCATACTGTACGCTCCCTTATCTTGCCGCTGTATCTTTTCAGTATACTCCAAGTTCCTTATATAAAGGTTTTAATTCTGCACTAACACAAGGTTTTCATCTTTAACCTCTAAATTCGCGGCAAAATCACCCGCCGCTCCCCAAACCGGCCTATCTCAGCCGCAATTCCATAGGAAGCCTCAATCCGCTCCGGGGTCAGAACCGTCTCCGGCCTTCCCTCAGCCAGGACGCTTCCCTCCCACAGAAGGACCGCCCGGTCTGCAAAATCCATCGCCAGATTCAAGTCGTGGATCACCGCCGCCACAGCGATCCCCTGCTCTGCCCCAATCTCCTTCAGCAGGCCCATCACCTCATACTGAAACCTGAGATCCAGGCTGCTGGTAGGCTCATCCAGGAGAAGCACCTCCGGCTCCTGTGCCATAGCGCGGCCGATCAGCGCTCTCTGCCGCTCCCCTCCGCTCAGCGTCTCCAGGCGGCAGAATGCCAGCCGTTCCAGTTTCAAGCGCACCAGAATCTCCTCCGCTTTTTGGAGATCCTCTGGCCGGGGGGAAAGCCCCATATAAGGCAGACGCCCTGAGAGCACGGTCTCCATGACAGTAAGGCCACCGCCGGCACCGGTCTCCTGGGGCACATACCCATAAATCTTCGCCTTCTCCTTCACCGACAGCCGGCGGGTCTCCCGGCCATTCCACACCACGCTCCCCCGGCTCGGGGTTCTCAGACCGTTAATACATTTTAATAAGGTAGACTTTCCGGCCCCGTTAGCTCCCAGCAGCACGCAGAGCTCACCCGGCCTCACCGAAACATTCACATCCCGCAGAATCTCACGCCTCCCGTAGGAAAAGCAGAGCCCTTTTATCTCTAATCCCGTCAGAGTCCTCTCCTCCTTCCCTTTATGATCAAAAACAAAAACAGAGGAACGCCGACATAGGATACCACGATCCCCACCGGCAGGGTTGTCGGGGAAAAGGCATTCCGCCCCAGCGTATCTGCCGCCAGCACCAGCAGAGCTCCCGTGACAGCAGAAAAAGGCGTCACCTGGCGGTAATCCTTCCCGATCAGAAGCCTGGCGATGTGCGGAGCGGCAAGCCCCACAAATCCAATAACGCCTGTAAAGCTGACAATCCCAGCGGTCACAAGGGTCACAGCACCTCCCGCCATCAGCCTGACTTTTCCGGCGTCAATTCCCAGAGCCCTGGCCGCCTCGTCGCCCCCGCTGTCCATCAGGTCAAAAGCCCAGCCCTGGCTGAAAAAAACAGGAAAGGCGGCCAGGAGAATAACCGCCATCACGCCGACATCGGTCCAACCCAGGCTGTTCAGGCTGCCGAAGGACCAGTGGACGATAGCCGGCAGCTGATCTTCATTGGCAATAAACTGCATAGTAGAATTCATAGCGCTGAACAAATAATTGAGGGCAATCCCCGTCAGAACCAGAGCCTCGGCTCCCATTCCCTTTAGGCCGGCGATCCCAAACACGAGAACCGCGCACAGGACTGCCATCAAAAATGCCGCCGTCACCGTAGCCGTCCTTTCCATCCCCGCCGGGACGCCGCCGAAGACGACCACAGCGGCCGCTCCCAGTGCTGCCGCCCCGGAAAGCCCTGTGGTAAACGGGCTGGCCATCTGGTTGCCCGTGATAGCCTGCATCGCAGCCCCCGCTGTCCCCAACCCTGCGCCTGCCACAATCCCGGCCGCCACTCTGGGCAGCCGGAGCATCAGCAGGATATTTTCTTCCCGTGGGCTCAATGGCTCTGCAGAAAGAATCCGGTCCATACCAGGCAGGTAAGTGACCAGAAGGCGGCCCGGCGTCAGATCTGCAACCCCCAGGCAGCACGCCGCCACCGCCAAGATCAGGAGGGCAGCAGCGCATATTCCGAACAAAATTCCCTTTTTCCAGGAAAGCCTGGCATACTGTTCTCTCAGTGTCCCCATAGCTCTGTCCTAATTCTGTGCAGGGACATGGTAGACATGGGGTGCATTGGGCTCAAAGCCCTGGTATTCCATCCAGCGCTCAAAAATCCCGTCCGGATCCAGATCCGTCATCAGATCCGGGTACAGCCATTTCGCCATGTAGGCGGCTCCCACCATCTTGCCGAGACCGCCGCTCATAAAAGCCGTGTTTAAATAAAAGTTTCCCCCTTTCACAGCTGTAAGATCCTTCCAGCCGGGCCGCTCCAGCATGGTCTTTGCCTTCTCGGCAAATTCTTCCTGAGGCGGAGCTGTGAAAACGCCGCTGTTGCCGACTACCTGGCCGGCATAAATTTTCACGATCAGATCCGGGTCCTTCTCCAAAATGTATTCCGGATCAATATCCTTTCCGGCCAGGGAAGCGTCCCCGAAAATATTCTCCCCTCCGGCCATCAGAATCATATTATGCCAGCCGTCATTGGAAGTGCCCGGAATACAGGTCGTATAGTCACCCCCGTACTCCCAGTACACCGTCTTCCGCTCTTCCACCTGTTCCAGCTGCCGGCTGATATAATTTACAGGTTCCTGGTAAAACTGAACCAGTTCTTCAGCCTCCTCCTCTTTTCCAAACAGCTGGCCGCACAGCCGGATCTGCTTAGGAACATCCGAATTGTCCCATCCGGTTATCACCACCACCTGGATACCGAAGGGCTCCAGCTTCTCGATTGACTCTTCCACAGCGCCGTTTTTAGGCACCACCAGAACCTGGGGATCCAGCTCAATAATCTTCTCGTAATCGTACTCGTCCTTGCCGAAGGTCTCGTCCTCCCCGAACTGGGGCCAGTACACCTCATCCTGGGAAGTGTACAGATCTACGCCAACCACACAGCCGCCAGCTCCAACGGCCCGGATCAGCTCGTTGTTATAGCGGTTCGCCACGCAGGCTCTAGTTACCGGCAGCTCCAGTTCGATCTCCCGTCCAATGTCATCCACAAAAACCGCCGTTTCCCCGGATTCTTCCTGGAAATCCGTTTCCTGCTCATCCGCCTGCGCCTCCGCTGCCAGAGTTTCTGTGGTCTGGGCAGCCGTCTCATTCGCCGGCTTTTCGCTCTGGCTGCATCCGGCAGCCAAAAGAACTGCCGCTGCCAGGGCAGCCGCAGTCCATGCCATGTGTTTTCTCATTCTTTTGTTTCTCCTTTCAACCTGTCTAGTTCGATATTTGCCCGTTTCCATATGCGCAACAGAGCAAACTTACCAGCCATCAGGCTGAAAGGCGCCTTCCCTATCCCAGAAAGCGATTCCCTGTCATCAGTCCGGCAGGTCTCCTGGCTTGTGGTTCTCCCTCCGGGCCGCCTTCCCGCTTTCGCAGTGACATCTATGGCCCTTCGTCCCCAATTACAGTAGAGGTAGCTGTGGGGGATTCTCACCCCGCTTCCCTATTAAAAAGCTCCCGCTTTACCGGCTGCTGCAAATCAACTGAGCATGTTCAGCATACCATGAAAAGCAGGGAAAGGCAACCGCGTTTTGTCAGCACTCTCCCGTCAATTCCCCTGACTTTTTCCTGGAGCGCCAGCCATCCGTCCAGATAGTTTTCTCCAGAAGGGAAAAAATAGGATCAGCGCAGCCGCCATGGCCCCAAGGTCAGCGATAGGCGTCGCCCACACGATCCCGCTGACGCCGAACAGCCGATTCATCAAAAACATAAACGGGATATCCAATCCTCCCTTCCGCAGAAGGGACAAAATCAATGGCTCTGCCTTCTTTCCGACAGACTGGAACATGGTAATAATGATCATAGTGACCGAGATGCACGGCCCGGTGATGCAGATAATCCTCTGAAACAGCTGGCCATACCGGATCGTCTCCGCGTCATTGATAAATGCTCGGACAATAGGGCCTGCACAGGTAAACAAAAATACCGTTCCGATCACTGCCACTGACAAGCTGTAGCAAAAGGCCGTCTTCACTGCCGCCATCATTCTTTTATAGTTTCGGGCAGAATAGTTGTAGCCGATCAGCGGCAGAACGCCCTGAGACATACCGGTCGCGATAGCGAAGGACATCATATCCACCTTCTTGGCCACCCCGATCCCGGCCACGGCCGCGTTGGAATAAGAGGCCATCAGCTTGTTGATGGTGATATTAGAAATAACGCCCATCAGGTTCATCATGCAGCTGGGAATGCCTACCAGCAGAACCTCCGCAGGAATCTTCAGCCCAAGCGTATAGCTGGCCGGGCTAAATGTAATAACGGTACTATTTCTTCTTTTAACAATCAGAATGATAAAGTAGCAGGCGGCAATCACGTTAGAGAGCATGGTGGCAATGGCCGCCCCGGCAACTTCCAGGTGAAAGACGAAAATAAAAATTGGATCCAGAATAATATTGAGGATTCCTCCCAGAGCCACGCCGAAGCTGGCCTGCTCCGAATACCCTTCTGAACGGACCAGGTGAGCCAGCTCCTGGTTCAGCACTGTGGGAACCGCCCCGGCTGCAATAGTCCAAAACACGTACTGGATACAAAAACCGTAGGTCTCCTGGTCGGCTCCAATGGCGGGCAAAATCACCGATCTGGCTGCAAAAATCACCAGGCCATACATCAGCGATACCCCCGCTGAAGTCCAGATGCTGAAAGCTGCTGTCTTTTTTGCCTTCTCCTTGTCACCAGCCCCCAGACAGCGTGAGATCAGACTGGATCCCCCGATGCCGAACAGATTGGCCAGTCCTGTCAAAAAAATAAACAGGGGCATGCACAGAGAGACCGCTGCAACCTGATTGGGATCCCCCACCTGGCCAATAAAAAATGTGTCTGCCATATTATAGATCACGGTAATCAACTGGCTGATCACTGTGGGGAACACCAGGGAGAGAACAGCCCTCCTGACTGGCGCCCGTTCAAAAAGCTCTTGATTGTCCTCTCTCATTTCTCTCCCCTCCCCGCAGCGCACAGGCCGTCTGCAACACACTGGATCGCGATGCGGTAGCTCTCATCCCGGTCTGCGGGGAAATGGGAAAATCCCCCCGCCTCTTCATGGGCGATAAAGCCGTGCATCACGCTTCTCAGCACACGCTGCCAGTGCATCTGATCCCCTCTGCTCAGTCCATAGCTGGAGAGAACCTGCAGGATCGGATCCACAATGCGGCCCGCAGCCTTTTCCAGCACCTGATTCTGTGTCTTCTGAAAATTCATCACTGCCCGGTACAATTCAATGTGGGTTTTGGCAAAGTCCCGGTAGGCATCGGCGATGGCAAACAGCGCCTCATCCTGAGATTTTCCAGCTATCGCCTGTTTTTCTGCCTCCACCATCCGTTCGACTGCCGCCAGCCCCACCTCTGTGTTCAGCATATCAAGACTCTCAATATGATTATAAAGGGAAGAAGGATTGACATGCACATATTTTGCCAGCTCTGCCATAGAAAAGGCATTGTACCCTTTTTCTTCCATTAAGCTGATCGAAGCCTCTATCAGCTTTTCCCTGTTTAATCCCTGCCTTGCCATTTTCTATTCCACCTCCCCGATCTGCTGCGATACCGCCGGCAATTCACAGCACTGCTGTCCTTGGTCCAAAAATAGCCGCTCGTGGGGCACGGCGGCCGCTTGCCAGGCTTATCACAAAAAACGAATGACATTTGTTTTTAGTATACAAATACCATTCGTTTCTGTCAACATCCAAATTGTTTATCCTTATTCCCACAGAAGATTGGTCTCTATCACCTCCGACGCAATCCCCTTCAGAATATTGCGTTCCTCCTGCTGGGACCTGAAAAACTTTACCTGCATCTCCTTTTTCTGGGCGTACCGCACCACCTGTTCAAAGAAAAGCGGAATACTCTCCACCAGGCTTCCCCCCAGGACCACCGCATCCAGCTCCACCATCCGCAGGTAGTTGACAATGCATTTTGCAAAAATATTGGCCGCTCTCTGCACCTGGTCAACGGCAAGGGGATCCTGAGCCAGCACAGCATCCTTTAAATCCTCCAGCTTTAAACGGCCCAGTTTCTCTTCCATGACGCTCTCCGCCCCCATCTTGATCTCCCGGCTGCACTGCTCCAGGATCGCCGTGGTGGAGGCATAGGCTTCCACACAGCCGTACTCGCCGCAGGTGCATTTCCGCCCGTCCATGTCGATGATCATGTGGGCAAAGCCATCCAGGATGATGTTGCGGTTGGTGTGCAGCCGCTGTCCAATGATCAGCCCGGACCCAATGCAGGTTCCCACTGAGACGTACACTGCATTCTGGTATTCGTCAAAATACCCGGACATGTAGTGACCCATTAAAGCGGAGCTGGCGTTGCAGTCCAAAAGGACTTTCATCCCAAATCGGCTGCCCAGCATCTTTACAATGGGAACCTGGTACCATCCCTCTGCGTGAAAATGGAGGGGACCGATCATAACGCCTTCCCGGTAGTCCAGCGGGCCCACCGCGGAGAGGCCGATCCCCAGGAAATCCTGTCTGTGCAGGCCGCAGTCTCCGCAAATCTCCAGGAAATCCGCAAACATCTGCTCCACCATGGCCTCCGGCGTCAGGTCGGCCAGAATATCATGGCTCCTGTACGCTAGAATCTGGTTTCCGAAATCCACAGCGGCACAGAAAAATCGGGTTCGCGTGATGCAGACAGAGAAGACATATGTCCAGGTCCGGTTTACCGTCAGAATATCCGTCGGCCGGCCTTTTCCCTTATCCTCCTCGCTGCCGGACACCGCAAGGTATCCCTCCTGGACCAGGGTCTCGATCACCCGGTACAAGGTGGGGGATTTCAGACGGCTCAGCTCCAGCAGCCGTTTTCTGGATACGCGTCCCATTCCACGCACATACCACAAAATTTTTCGTTCTTTTGCGCTAAGCTCAGCCATCATCCTATCTCCGTTCCAATCTTTTTCTTCTAATACTTTTTCTCAAAAGAGCCCGGCTCGAATCCATAGGGGGTGTGCATCTTCCTCTGCCCCGCACCGGTAACCCCAGCAGTTCTCCCGTCCGTCTCCGGCCTAGTCTGGTAATAAAACCATTCTTCCAGGCGGTTATGGAGCAATTTTATCAACTGTTCCGGAGCTTTGTCAATAAGGTTCTCCCTCTCCTGGGGATCCGCCTCCAGGTCATACAGTTCGTTGGGGCCTGCAGGGTAGCGGCAGACATATTTCCACTTTTTCTGCCTCAGCATCCGCACGCCGCCATACTCGTCAAAAACAGCAATATCTCCCTCCGTCCGGTCTGCACACTGGCCCTTCCAGATCCCTGCAAAACTCTTTCCCGGAAATGCGGAGACGTCAAAGGGAATGTCCCCAATCTCCATAACCGTCGGGAAAAAATCGCATGCGCTGTAAAGCCCTGTCAGGCACCGCCCCTCCGGGATCGTCCCCGGCCAGCAGGCGATCATGGGAACCTTCACGGAAGAGTCATACATATTGGCAGGGTAAGTTCCGTTTCCTTTTCCCCAAATTCCGTGATGGCCGCAGTTAAAGCCATTGTCACTGGAAAAAATGACCAGAGTTTCCCTCTCGATCCCCAGCCCGGCCAGCAGGCTGCGGATTCGGCCGACCCCTTCATCCATAGCCGAGGCCGCGGCAAAGTACCCCCGCAGCATCTCCTCCCTCGGATCATTAAAGTCCTGAAAATCAATCTGCCAGGGATGTCTCTCCTCCACCGGACAGCTCTCAAACCGACACTCCCTGTAGAGATCCAGATATTTTGCAGGGTGGTTTCCGATCCATGGGGTGTGGGGGGCTGTGTAATGGACGCTGAGATAGAAAGGACTGCCGCATTTATACACATCTTTGATAAATCCCAAGGCATCCTCCGTGATCAGCTCTGTTACATACCCTTTTTCCCTGACTAGCCTTCCATCCCTCACCATAGGCGGGTCAAAATAGGGTCCGCCGCCGGACTGGTGAGCGTACCAGTGGCGAAAGCCTTTCTGCGGCTTTTCAGCCGACCCCAGATGCCATTTGCCGCTCAGACCGCATATATAGCCAGAACTGCTGAGATAATCCGTATAGCAGGGAAATTCCTTCAAATATTCAATTCCTTTTTCCCCGCCTGCAGCCACGTTTCCCCCGCAGATCCAGTCCAGCACCCCGTGGGTCGACGGCATTTTTCCAGTCATAAGGGTGGCCCTGGCCGGTGAGCATACCGGGGAAGCGCAGAAAAAATTTTCCATCCTGCAGCCCGCCCTAGCCATCTCATCCAAATTCGGCGTACAGGCGTCCTGATTCCCAGAGCTCCCCAAAGTCCAGTACCCCATGTCGTCAGCAAGAATCAGAATGATATTTGGCCGTGTCATGTTCCTTCCCCCTCTCTCTTCTTTTCCTCTAACAGGAGGAGGCATGTGTAAAGCGCCCTCGGCACGTGAAATGCCGACTTCTGCAATCCCCCCTTGTCCGTTATTCTGGGGGAGCCATCCCGCCGGAGCACCGCATACCACTCTCCGTACTCAGGGTCCCAAAAATATTTCTCACACCAGTCATAAAGCTGGCAGAATTGTTCCCACTGCTCCCTCCTTCCGGCATCCAAAGCAGATGTCAGCAGAGCACACAGCGCCTCCGACTGGGTCCACCACACCTTTTCGTCCCACTTGAGATTTCTTTCAATGTTCCAGTCCCGATACTGCCCTGTTCGCCCCAGATCGTCCAACATATGAAGGATCCCTCCGTAAACGTTGTCGCTGCTGGCCTGGTACGTCTTTTCAATCATATTCAGAGCTTTATCACAAATGTCCGGGAAGCCCATGCGCTTGGCCTCCCGGTGGACAAACCACATGGACTCAAACACATGGCCTGGATTGACCTGATGGCCCTCCGCACTGTCCACTGACCTTCCATCCACGGTCCTCAATTCATGGATCAGTTCCCCGCCGTCCGTAAAAACTGAAAAAATCTTATCCATACAGAAGCGGATCAGCCGGTCCGGCTCCTCATCCCCCAGAACCGGCCTGGCCCACGATACCGAATTGAGGCAGATCATGTATCTCCCATGGTTAAGGCACCCGGGATAGTAGGTCTGCGGAAAGGCGATGGGACAGCCGTCATCCTCCACATTCTCCTTCAGCCTCTCAAATGTCCTGCGAATGATCTCCTCGTCCTCCCTGCTGCCGGATGCCCGGGCGTAAGCACTCAGCCCCATGAGGGCGAACATATCGGTGTACAGGGAGATATGACCCTGCAGTACCTGACCTTTCTCATCCAGCAGATAATTCCACTTTCCATCCCCGGCATAGCCGCGGGACACCAGATAATCCCGCCCTGCCTTTGCCAGCTCCAGCCAGACCGGATCCCGGTCAATATCCTGATACAGCACAGAAAACATCCAGGTCTGCCTCCCGTGAAGCCACATATTCTTTTCTCTGTTTAATATATTCCCTCGCCTGTCAAAAGCCGTCACATAGCCGCCATTGGCCCTGTCCAGGGTTCGCTCTCTCCAGAACCCCATGACCCCCTCCAGCAGCATCCCCCGAAGTCTCTGCTGCCACTGTTCCAAATCCGTTCTCTCTAACTTCCACATATTCTCCTATCCTTTCACAGCTCCCATGGTCATTCCCTGTACAAAATCCTTCTGGAGCAGCCACACTATGATAAAGACCGGAAGAATGATGGTAACGCCGGTCGCTGCCATAGGCCCCCACTCCAGTCCCCGGTCTGTAATAAACCCTGAGATAATAACCGGCAGAGTTTTGGCGTTTCTGACGCTCAGAATCACGGCAAACAAAAATTCATTCCAGGTCCCCACAAACGTCAGAATGGAAGATGCTACCAACCCCGGTTTTACTACAGGAAGAACCAGATAAAAAAACCTCTGGGCCATCCCGCAGCCATCCATTTTCCCAGACTCTTCGATCTCCTCCGGCACCTCTTGAAAAAAACCCATCATCAGCCAGATTACCATTGGAAAGTTAAAGCTGGTATTGAGAATGATCATCGCTGTTTTGGTGTCAATCAGGTGAAGATCCCTCATCACCAGATAGATCGGAATCGCCGTGGCGATAGCCGGATACATCTTCTGCAGCAGGAACCAGCAGGCCAAAATGCTGCGGATTGGCTTTCTCAGCCTCCCCTTGGTCAGAGAAAAGGCCGCCAGGCTGCCCAAAGAGGACGCCAGAATCGTGGAGACAGCCGTGATCACAATGGAATTGTACAATCCTTTCCCCACCCCGTCATTTTTAAAAATACTGACAAAATTCTCAAAGGTAACCTTCATGGGAATGATGACAGGAGGACTTGCCAGGTAATCTGCCTTCACTTTGATAGCGCTTGTAAACAGCCAGTACAGCGGGCCGATCACAGCAATAGCAAACAGGGTCATTACAATCCACTTTGCCGGCCTGCCCAAAAAATCAGTATATGTACTGCTGATCTTTGATACTTCCCTCTTTTTCATGCTCCCCCTCCTTATTCATCCTGCTTTCTGCGGTTTCTGACCAGTATAAATGCACCTGACAGCAGCGCCATCGCAGCGATGAAGACCAGAGCCAGGGCAGCCGCATAGCCCGCATCAAAGTATCTGAGACCCTGGGCGTAAATGTAATTGGGCAGCATTTCCGTCGCCATGCCTGGCCCGCCTCCTGTCATCACAAAGACAATGTCAAAGACTTTAAATGCGTCGATAGTCCTCATCATCAGCACCAGAACCAGCACCCGATACAGCTGGGGCAGGATCACGTGCCAGAAGCACTGCCATTTCGACGCCCCGTCCACCAGGGCCGCCTCTATGGTGTCCCCGGATATGGACTTGATGCCGGAGATCAGCAGCAGAGCAAACCAGGGCGTCATCCTCCACACATCCACCATAATAATTGAGACCATTGCCATAATCGGATTGCCCAGCCAGTCCACCGCCGGTATTCCCGCCAGAGAAACCAGGTAATTGATAATGCCGGTGTTTTTATCCAGCATCATTCTCCACATGGTGCCTGCTGCAACCGGCGCCATAATCATCGGGATCAGCATCACGGAGCGCATGATCCTGGCGCCCTTCCCGTCACCGGAAAGCATCATAGCGATCACCATGCCCAGCACCAGCTCAATGGGCACCGACACCAGCGCAAACACCACCGTATTCTGAACACTCCGTTTAAATACCGGATCCTCCAGCATTCTGGCATAATTCTGAAATCCTACAAACTGCGGTTCAAAATCCGGCACATTGATCCGGACTTTCTGAAAACTCAATATAAATGAATTGCATAGAGGAATCAGCACTGCGACAATGACAACCAGCAGGGCCGGCAGTAAAAACAGCCAGGTCGTCAGAACCTCCTCATTCAGCAATCCCTTTCTCTTCTGCTTCAATCCCCTTCCCCCAATCTTTTCGGAAGTTTTGAAAGGGGCGTGATTTCGCCCCTTTCCCATCATTTCACAGCTGCGCCGCCTTGCATTTTACTCCTGCTGCGCTTCCTGCAGAGCATTCTCAATGGCAATAGCAGTGTCATTCTTGCTTCCCTCAGGCGGCGGATTGTTCTCCAGGGCACGGGTCAGTTCAGAATCGAAGAATTCCATAGTCTCATCCAAATCCATCTGCCCGGACATGTAGGAGCTGACCGCATTTGCCATAATAGAATCCAGCTCAGCCGATACCGGGATCCTCCACTTGGGCAGACATTTCTTCAGCCCCTCTCCCAGCGGCCCTACAATCGAATTCTTGATCTCGTCCTTCTCCCAGAAGCTGGTGTAGGAGGGCAGGATGCCGAACTCATCGTAAAATCTCTCCTGGTTTTCCAGACTTGAATAGTCTTTGATCCACTCAAATGCAATGTCCTTCTGTTTTGAATAGTTTGAAACCGCCACGCACCAGATGCTCATCTGCTTCAGTCCCGTCTTCTCCTCCGGGAACGGCGCTATCGCCCAATTCCCGCAGATCTGGGACTGTTCCGGGTCGTCGGCACTCTGAATGATTCCAAGAGTCGGCCATGCCTCACAGAAAGCCGCCTTGCCCTGGATAAAGGCGTTGATGGATTCCTCCAGTCCCCAGGACAGTCCGGCCGGATCGGAATATTTCGTCACCTCGCCCAGCTGCTCCATCGCCTGACGTCCGATCTCCCCGTTGACGATCACGTTCCAGTCCTCATCCGCAACGTCAGCCCCCATGGCCCAGGAACGAACCAGGTAGAGAACCGCGTACTGCTCCTTCTTCCCCGGTATGGAGATTCCATACATTCCTTCATCAGGATTGTTGAACTGAGCCGCCATCTCCATGTACTCCTCATAGGTGGTGGGCGGCGTCTCGATCAGGTCGGTGCGGTAGGCCATCATATTGGGCGTGGGCGCCTTGGGGAACCCATAGAGCACTCCGTCCCATTTACAAGCGTCATAGACCGCAGGGATGAATCCCGCGACATCCATGCCGCTCTCCTCCACCCTGGCATCCAGCGGCTCCAGGTGGGGAGCAAACTCTCCCAGCCAAGACAGGTTCACAGCAACCACATCGTAACTCCCCGCCTGGCTGGCAAAATCCAGCATTGCCGTCTCGTGGAATGATGCAAACGGCACGTCGCTGACCTCCACATCGTACCCGGTCTTCTCTTTAAATTCCTCCGTCATCGATCTGGCTGAATCTGCGTACACCCCCGACATAAACAGCACATTCAGCATTCCCTTCGACTCCTCCCCTGAATCAGCCGACTGCCCGGCGGCGCTGGTACTCTCCCCGTCCGTACTCCCCGGAGACTCGGAAGACTGTCCACAGGCGCCCAAACAAAGCACTGCCAGCAACACTGTAAACCCTACTCGAAACTTCATACATTCTCCTCCTCATTTATTATATTTTATATAATAAATACTATCATTTTAGTGCCAGTATGTCAATGTTTTCCGCTTTCTTTTCATATATTTTATTTATTTTTTATATTTTTAATAATAATATTCAAGTCATAGCCGGTACCTGCAAAAATTAATGCCGCCCTTTTCAGGCGGCAGATAGGAACAAACTTAATCTGTTCATAGGGGTTCAGGCTGTTTGCTTTTGCCGTCTCGGCAATACTGTATGCGATCGCGTCTGATTTTGGCCTCGCGAGGTTTATCAGGAATCGCCATTCTAAGGCTTCCACATTCTAACAAAGGTTTGAGATAATATTCCCAAATATCTTCTAATCGTACAAAATTCCAGCAAATTCTTTTTATCATGTGTGGTCACTAATGTATCCTTTCCCCCAGTTTTTATTGTTGCATAAAGCATAAACTCAGATTGGCAATATACAGGTTCCGGCAAGCCTGCTTCCTCCATATCTCTATATACACGATCAACACCTTCTCCAAACTCTTTCACGAGATCATATCCATTGATACGAAAAGACCGCCCACAGCGTGGAACGGTCCCTTTCTTGTCACCATCATTCAGTTGTTAAAAAGTTCTTTCTGGATCTTGCTTCTATTCCACCGTCACCGACTTAGCCAGATTTCTGGGTTTGTCGACATCCAGGCCCTTGGCCACACTGACATAATACCCCAGAAGCTGCAGCGGTATCACCGCCAGGCTCGCCGCAAAATGGGCGTCCGTCTTCGGCACATAGACGGTAAAGTCTACTGTATCCTCAATATCATAATTTCCGTAGGATGTCAGCCCCATCAAATAAGCGCCGCGGCTCCTGCACTCCACCATGTTGCTGATCGTTTTTTCATAGAGTTCTTTCTGGGTGAGAACGCCGACCACCAGAGTTCCATCCTCAATCAGACTGATGGTCCCGTGCTTTAACTCGCCTGCCGCATACGCCTCGGAATGGATGTAGCTGATCTCCTTCATCTTCAGGCTGCCCTCCAAGCAAATGGCGTAATCAATCCCACGGCCGATGAAAAAGATGTCCCTGGCCGCCGCCTGCTTGGCCGCAAACCACTGAATCCGCTCTTTATCCTCCAGGATTCTCTGAATCTTATCTGGGAGGGCTGACAACTCCTCCAGCAGCCGGCCGCACTCTTCCCCATCTATCATCCCTCTGACCCGGGCAAACTCTATCGCCAGGACATAGGATGCGATCAGCTGGGTGCTGTAAGCCTTGGTCGTCGCAACCGCTATCTCCGGCCCTGCCAGGGTGTAGAAGACATTGTCTGCCTCTCTGGCGATGGAGGAGCCGACCACGTTGACAATGGCAAGAGTCCTGATGCCCCGGCTCTTTGCCTCCCGCAGGGCCGCCAAGCTGTCTGCCGTCTCCCCGGACTGGCTGACAATAATCACCAGGCCCTTCTCATCCAGGAGGGGCTTGCGGTAGCGGAACTCTGAGGCCAGCTCTACCCGGACTGGAATCTTCGCCAGATCCTCCATGACATACTGGGCTGTCACGCCCACATGGTAAGCGGAGCCGCAGGCCACAATATAGATCTGACTGATCCCCCGAATCTCCTCTTCCGTCAGCCCCACCTGAGACAGATCAATCCTGCCGTCCTTCACCACAGAATTGATGGTGTCCGTCACAGCCTTAGGCTGCTCATGGATCTCCTTCATCATAAAATGCTCAAATCCGGCCTTCTCCGCCGCCTCTGCATCCCATTCAATCAGGGTCGGCTCTTTCTCGATCTCATCGCCGTCCAGATTGTAGAAGGTGATCTTTCCCTTCTGAAGACGGCCGATCTCCATACTGCCTATGTAGTATACCGTCCTGGTATATTTGAGAATAGCCGGAACATCCGATGCCAGATAGCAGGCCCCGTCCTCTACTCCAAGAATCATAGGGCTGTCTTTTCTGGCCACATAGATCTCATCCGGATAATCTTTAAAAAGAACAGCCAATGCATAGGAGCCGCGGATCCTGACCATAGCATGGTTGATGGCGTCAACCGGGGTTCCCAGATACTTCTTGTAATAATAGTCGATCAGCTTTACCGCAACCTCCGTATCGGTAGAAGAATAAAACTGATACCCCTTTCTCGTCAGTTTGTCCCGCAGCTCCTGATAATTCTCAATAATACCGTTGTGGACACCTACAACATTCCCGTCGTCGCTGTGATGGGGGTGGGCGTTGGTTTCAGACGGCTCCCCGTGGGTCGCCCAGCGGGTGTGGCCGATACCGCAGCATCCTCTCAAAGCCTGGCCCCCATTAGTCTTTTCCGCCAGAACCTTCAGCCGGCCCTTAGCCTTTACCACTTTGATCTCCGAATCTCCGTCACGCACCGCCAGACCGGCAGAGTCATATCCCCGGTATTCCAGCTTTGCCAGACCGTCCAGCAAAATAGGAGCCGCCTGCTGATCACCAATATATCCAACAATTCCGCACATAGTCATTTCCTCCGATCCGATAGCTTGATTAAAACAGCGTTCATAAGAGCACACCCCAGAATGCAGCCCAGGCTATTGTGCACCATATCGTCCCATTCAAACAGTCCTCTCCTCAGCACCAGCTGGCAGACCTCTATGGCTGCCGAAACCACCAGCCCGCAGAGGCAGGCCCAGCCCAGCCCCAGCCGCCTTCCCCGCGCTGCGGGGAGCAGAAAGCCCAAGGGCAGGAAGAGGATTACGTTGAGGATATTTTCCAGCAGCAGCCCCTTGTTCCCCTCCAGGAAGACTTCCTTCCAGGACCAGAACAGATCCAGCTGATAGCTGGCCGCCGCCTCCGCCCTCCGGGTAAAAACCGTTGAGGCGAAGACAACCCCCAGAAACAGCACGATCACACAGACCGCCATGGCCTGGCTCGTTTGAATGAGCCGTTTCTTTTTTAATACATATAATACTACGGACACAGCCAAAAATGCAAGGCAAAAACAACAGGTCTCCAAGAAAGTCCAGGGGCGGATGTAATGTTGGAGGAATAGAGATAGCTTTTGGATGGGGATCACCTGATTTCTTTCATAAATATGGTGTGGGTATTATTGGCTAAAACAGCTGAAATTATTCAGGACGACCGTTTCAAGTTTTGTGTAAACTGAAAAAATTGATATAAGATATGTCATTAGTTACTTTGGACAGAGCCGATTTTTGAGGTCCTGCCCTTGCTTATAATCCGGATAACCTTTCTTCAAAAAAATCTCCAACTGCGAATGGATCGGTCCCCAATCCTGTCGGTGACCGGTCCATTTCTTCGTGATATCCATCATGGCCAGGTACAGCATTTTTAAGAGACTATCATCGGAAGGAAACACCGTCTTGGATTTTGTAACCTTCCTCAGCTGGCGGTTAAATCCCTCAATGGTATTGGTGGTATAGATCAGACGGCGTACTGCTTCCGGATACTTGAAATAAGCCGAAAGATTCGCCCAGTTATCCTTCCACGATTTTGCGATCTTAGGATATTTCCCGCTCCATTTTTCATCAAAGCGATCCAGTTCTGCCAGTGCGGTCTCTTCTGTTGGGGCTGCATATACACGTTTCAGATCCGCCATCAGCGGCTTGAGTTCCTTGTAGAAAACAAACTTTGTTGTGTTACGGATCTGATGGATGATACACTGCTGGATCTTAGATCCGGGAAAACAGCTTCAATTGCCTGAGGAAAGCCTGTCAGGCCGTCTACACATGCAATCAGGATATCTTCCACGCCGCGGTTCTTCAGACCGTTTAGGATCGAAAGCCAGGACTTCGCGCTTTCGTTTTGGCCAACATACATGCCGAGCACGTCTTTGTGACCTTCCATATCGATCCCGATCGCGATATAAACCGCACGTTTTACAATCCAGCCTTCATTGCGCATATGGCTTTCGATATCGTTCGTAGTCATTCCTTTGGCATACATGGAGATGTTCTTTTCTTCCATGTCCTGAGTGACGGTATTCTGATATTTCTTGACGATCTGCGGTTCAAACTCACCTTTCCTGTCCCAGGGAATGTCGATTTTCATATCACCACAGCAGGTATGCATGGTCTTCTGAGAGTGCTCGTTTCTGGAATTATCGGTTTCCTTGTTGTGGTAATCATACTTGGAATAGCCTAATTCTTCATCCATCTCCTGATCCAGAGCGCCTTCCAGGATGACGGACATCATTTCCCGAAGAGCTGCTTTTTGTGGGGTATCCTTTTTTCTTGCCATAACACAAACCTCCAAACTGGTACGTCTATCTTACATCAGTTTGAAGATTTACATAATCTTTGGGACATTCCTAGTCTGAAACCTCTCGGATTAGCTTTCAGACCAACAATTATCATAGGAGATCTGTATTTACAGAGATTTTTCATAGGCTCTTCTATTTCCCGTTCTAAGACTGGTTTTCCGTCTATTTTTATCATTTGCTTTGGAATATCTGAAGTAACGGAGGAAATCCGTACTCCTTTCCCACCAGCCATTATTATTGTTTTCATAATCGTTCTTCCTTTGGAACATAAATCTCTGGTGTGTAGTGAATTATCCTAGTTCCGCCGTTTTCAAATACAAAGGGTATATAGAGTAAGTCCTTCATTGCCAGGTGCACCGCTTCTTGGTACTCTGGCTGTACATAAAATACAAGAAATCCTCCACCACCTGCACCAAGCAGCTTTCCTCCTAATGCTCCCGCTGATACACCTTTAGCATACAATTCATCTATACTATTGGTAGTTACAGCTGATCCAGTTTGTCTTTTTAACTTCCATGTATGATCCAGCAACCTCCCAAAATCATCAAGATCAGCATATTTATCTGTTAATACACGCTCTGCGTCATCAACTAATGCCAGCATTTCTTTAAGCTGTGCATTTTTATCCTGCTTTCCAACAGCATTCGCTTTCTGCACCTCTGAAGAAAACCTTGTGAAGCCAGTAAAAAACATCATAAGGTTATTATTTAGTTGCCTCTTTCTTTCGGGAGAGATGATTATAGGCAGTACCTCATATCCATCTGCACTGAAATTAATACGGTTCATCCCGCCGAAGGAAGCTGCTATCTGATCCTGCCATCCCCCTGCCTCATTACAGAGTACGCGCTCCAAGCGGATCGCCTCGTTTGCCAGTTTCTTCTTATCCGCGTATTTTCCTTTCAATGCATAAAAGGCATTCAGCATTCCAACAGCAAAGGAGCTACTTGTCCCTAGACCTGACCTTGCAGGCAGATCAGCCTCGTATGTAAGTCTGATTTCATGCATATCCAGCATCTTCATGGCATTACGGATAGCCGGATGCTTAATATCATCGACTTTTGTTACTCGCTCAGTTTTGGAATAGGAAAGTTCCGTGGAATAATCAAAAAACGGCGGTAAATGACGCACATTAACATAGCAGTACTTATCAAATGTAGTTGACAATACAGCCCCGCCATTTTCCCTGAAATAGCTTTCCATGTCCGTCCCACCGCCAAAAAAAGACATACGGAAGGGCGTTTTCGTAATAATCATTGTTCTATCATCTCCAGTTTCTCTCATAATAATAAAATCCGCAGAAAGACAGGACTTTGTTGCTATCTTCCCATATATTAAGATTTCTCTTCTACATATTGTTTAAACTCTTCATAAGAGGAAAAATAATTCTTGGCTATGCCAGTTACATTGCAATCGAATACATTTTTATAATTTCCAAACACCGAAGCATCGGGGGCTTTTCCCAATCCGCTATGATAGTTTTTATAAATGTAAACAGCCTCTTGCAGCTGTTTTTCACTTCTTCTTTGAAGAAATTCTTGAATAGACATAATCCTCTTAGCAGGATTTCCTGCTATAACAGAATTATCTTCTATTTTCCCGGAAACTACAGCACCTGCTCCAATGATTGAGTTATCACCTATAATCGAACCAGCCAGTATCGTTGCTCCCCAATCAATGAATACATTACCTATGGTAACTGGTCTTACATTACCTAGCCCCGTCACCCCCCTACCAGTTCTTTACACGCTATCGTACTGTAGTCATGGCAAAGTATTGTAACTGGGCCAGTTATATTAACATTATTTCCCATCGAAATCATGTAAGCGGCATTTATATCCATTGTGGTATGATTAGGTGTGAAAATCTTTACATCAGATCAAATCCTCGCCTCTTTGCTTCTCAAATAGGCGATGTAATCACCGCTACTTGCCTTATATCCCAAAATCGCCTTACGCAATGCCTTTTTAATGTGGTGAATCATTTACCTTTCTCCTCAGTCAATTCTTATGAAGTAGTTTTTTGATGTTATATTTTGCAACACAGAACTTTCCATAATGTTCTCTCACTGCTGTTTCAAATCCGTCATTTAGATAATTATTCCAAAATCTTTCACTTGAACGAGCTTCCTTACCCGATTTAATAAGGGGAGGCTGAATTATTTTGTTAATGTCTACAGGATAGATTGCCGCAGTATCAAAAATCCGCTCAAACATTTTGCGTCCGTTTAGAGAATTTACCAAAACCAAAGAAACACCATCAAATGTATCCATTTCAGGATAAATCTTTTCAATATTTCGGCAATCGCCCATAGTCAGATCGCCAACTCTTGATAGAGAAGTGTATGGACAATGATTACAAGTATTTCTCATAACTAACCTTGAGTAATATAGTCTGATGAACAGGTCTGTATAAAATGTGGAATGATGCTTCTTGTTACCGGTATAAGCTATTTCTTTGTGGATATTCCATCCCCATTCTTTAGGTCTAAAACTATATCCTGTCACTTTCTTATGTAGTTTCTTTTCAAGCAGTTTAACATTTTCTTCCCATATCAAAGGACTCGGACAACCATTGCAAATAAGATCGCAGGTAAATAAATTTTCAATGTTCACCGATCCCAAGAAATGGTGCAATCCATCTACTTGGCATGGGGTGCCGGAAAATAATACAACTTTTCCTTCTTTCAGATCGTTTTTTATCGAAGCAAAACAATCCTTCAAATCGCTCTGTACATATTTTGAACCCCTTATTCTATCCCTGTCCTGTCTCGATACCGCACGAATGTGGTGAACATGCAGATTTTCATCTAAGGTAGCTCCGTATATAACGCCATTTTTGGATAAAACAATATCCGAAATTGCTGTAAACAAACCACCTGATGTACAGTTTTTAAGCACATTTTTGTCTTTATGAATAAATGCAAACGCTTCACCTGTCTCAAAAGGCATTGCGCCCCCCTTATATGGACATACCTGTTCACATCTGTTACAACCAACACATTTTTCTTCATTTACACAAGGATATAGAAATCCTCGTTCATCGGGTAACATCTGTATTGCTTTTGTGGGGCATACTGCCTTGCATGCCGTACAGCCAAAGCACTTACTCTTGTCTAATTCCACAGTTTTTCTATCTCCTCACCATATTCTTCAGCCTGTTAAATAAGGCTTTGAACTCTCTCTTATCTAAAATAAATGTGAATAATGTCACGACCAAAAGACTCCAAATTCCTAAAGCTATTGCGCAAAAAATCCATTCCTTATATCCAGATGGATTTAAATCCATAAACATTACAGGCATATTTGCAATAACAATCTGTATAAGAACCCTTAGCATCCTCAATATAGATTTTTTAGGCGATGTTATCGTTATATATTTAGGAACAAACAAAAGCAAATCTATAGTTCTATATAAATTTGAAGCACATGAGGCAATCATAATACCAGGAAGTCCCCAAAAGTAAGCAAATACAAATCCGCCTAACACAATAATCAATGCCTGAATGGTCACTTTCCATCTCGTTTCTTTATACATTCCTGCTGATATAATCAGCATACTCTGAGGTGTTTTGATATTGTATAATAATCCATTTAACACAATTAAGAACGAAAACATGGGCAAAATATAATTTGCATCGTGGAAATTTGCAGTATAAATCTTGATAAATGGAAGCATCAAAGCAAACGTTAGCCCATATGCAATGGAAAGAATATAATAATAGGCCACTTCAAATTCTGATGTAGACTTTCTTAGTGTCTCATATTCTTTCTTTGCTATTACTTCCCCAAAGCCAGCGGGTAGGCCGGATATAAATATACTTAATATTCCATTTAGCCCGCTCATAACCATGTTGTAAACTGCGTATATGCTTACCGAGAAGAAGTCAAGTACTACTGTTGCTATGATTGCAGGCGCCCCAGTCTGAACTACTCCAAGAATTTGCTGGTAAATTACATCGTATCTTCTACCCAGCGCTTCGATGTTGGGCTCAGCCCCAAAGTCCAGAAAACTATATTTTCTCTTACAGTATCCAGATAAAATTACAACTTTCAGAATGATGGGCAAAAGTGCCAAACCATAAAGAAATACTACATCTATTTCATTCAATGCACATACAATAATGATGCTTGTACGCACAATGACCTGTAAAATCGACACCGATGAAATAACATATGTTTTTTGATCGGCTGTTAAAATCACACGATACCTTGACAAAACAAAGAAATCAACACAGCCGTTCACGCTTAGTATTAAAGTCAGTAAAAAAATCGTATTAAATGAGATTGTTTGTGATGACTTTAAGAAAGCATAAACCAGCGACAGGATTAGTGCTGCAGAAGAAAACGCATATCCCGCTTGGAAATAATACTTCTTTGCGGCAGAAACAATAGCATTGATCCCCTTTTCATCACCATCTGCCAAAGGTTTATATAAAGAAAAAACGGCTGCACCGCTGAGTCCAGCCTCAACCAGTGAAATATAGTTAATCAGTTGATTAATAGATGAAACAAGGCCATTTATTTCGGATCCATATGTCCGGATCATCAAGCTAGGGGTTATAAAGCCCACTATCATGACAACAACCTGGCTTATTGCTGTAGTCAGTGAATTTAATGCAAACTTCTGCGTCCTATTCATATATTATCCTCTTGTCAGTGAAGTACTTCTTTTAAATAATTCATTGACACTTCTCTTTCTTTATCTAAAATTATGTCAACATTGCTGTAATCCATTCTTTTCTCATACAGTGGTTCGTCTTTTACCACCCTGCTCCCCAACCCAAGTAATTCTGTTAGGTTGATCAGCCTTGAATTCGTATCGGATGAAAACTCAACATAAAAATCCCTATGCAGTGCCACAGATATTGCCATTCCATGAAACGAATTCGTAAACACACATTGTGCTCCATTTATTAATCCCAGAAATTCCTTCGGCCCGGCTCCAAATACAGGATGTTTCCTAGGGTCAAGGCGATCTTTCATCCTCCCGCCTATTGTCAGTAATTCATAGCCATTCTTTTCAGCATATACTCTCGCAGTGTCATATAACTTACTGCTCGGCTTTATGCAAAAAAAGAGGACGTATTTATTCGAGCGCGCGTTTGGTACCATAATGCTACGTAAATACTTTTCAGAAACAAGTAACGTTGGATCAAGGACTAATTTTGAGTTTCTTCCTGTAAGATCTTTAATAATTTGCTGTCCATCTCTTTCGCGCACTGACAAATAACTGAAATCATTCAATAACTCTGTGATTCTGTCTATATAGTTCTGATCCGCCTGCATATAACCAAAGCTTGCTGCATACGATGCCTTCTTTTTAGGATCCTTACAAAACTCCAGATAAAAATTTAAATCATGTCCCGTCACAACAGGATTCCATACCTGGTCGCTGCCAACAATAATGCGATCAAAACGATTTTCTATTACACTCAAATCACTTATTTCAGATACGGGCTGCTCTGGGAACATCTGTAATCTGGCTTCAAATTCTTGAAAAGAAGGCCGTGAGCTTTTCAAAAACAATTTTGACAGAATGTGAATAGCTATTGTTTTCATTGTCATAGGTCTTTTTTGTTGGTGGTTTACTTTATTTGAGACATAATTTATAATCTCTACCTCATGTCCCATTTCTTCTATCACATGATAGAGCGATCCCATTTGAAGCATGGCACCCAAGCTAGGCGAATGTGGAAAAGTAAGTATTCCTACTTTCATGATTTACTATCCCCCTCTAGTCCGTCTTGTCTTATTTCCATTTCTTTTCGATACTTGATCACCTTAGCTGGCACCCCCCCCACTACGGAAAAGGCCGGTACATCCTTCGTAACAACTGCACCTGCTGCAAGTACGCTTCCCTGATGAACATGCACTCCTGGTAAGATAATCACCCTGCTTCCGATCCACACATCATCATCAATAATTACTGCCTTAACTGGCTCTATTCCTTGTCGATTCATCGGTATGGTGACATCATCAATAACATGATTAGAAGGATTAATAATGCATTCACGTGCCATCATTACATTATTACCTATAGTAGTTTGGTTAGCTATTACACAGAATTCACCGATTCCTGAATGATTTCCCAAAGACATGCTTGAAGTAAACTGAGCACCTTTTTCTATATTGACAGCTTCTCCGCAGTAATTCATTATCAATTTTCCACAAATGGCACGAAATTTTTTCGCTCCAAAATTAGGCCTGGTATTAGATTCCGGCATTTTGGAGGCAAAAAAGTACAGAAATCTGCCAAACATTCTCTTCAATCTTGATTTATGCATTAGCTTCCTCCATTATTATCGGATACATTAAAAATCAACATAGGAATAAGCATCGGCAAAGTGTAATTAATTGCTCCGGCCGCCGGAATAGAGGCAAAACTTATAAATGTTATCAAAACTGGGATTACTTCTTTAAATGAAATTCTCCCATAGTAACTTTTGCACCTATTCCATTGATATGTAAACCATCCCAAAACCGGAATAAATCCTACTATTCCAAGCCCGAACAAATATACCAGCGGGGCGCAGTGTGTATTACAGTTAAACAAGCCAATGCCAAAAAATATTGATTGTATTGTCTCATACCATGCTTCAAAATGATTTGAGATCAATTCGATCCTACCATTGCCACCAGCAAAATCTGCTCCTTGGAATCGATTCATCAGCCCTGTCACAACTGTCGGCATAAATTGAAAAAAAACAAATATTAGTATGCCAATAATTGCAGTAAACGTAACTGCACGCTTGATGTTTTCCTGACTTATAAACCACAATAATGCCCATATAACCAAAAGGACGATGAAAGTTCTTGAAAGTCCCACCAAGCAACATCCTGTACTTATAATAATCGAAATAATGGCAAGATACCTTGACAGCTTCGATTTGAATTCTGGTAGAATCAAAAATATAGCGGAAATACAGGCTATCGTATTCATTGCATAAAAATTAGGATCGATAGATGTAGCCATATTTGCCCCGGAGCTGCTCATTAGCAACCCTGTATATCCCAATCTGGATGCAGGATTCATTAGTTCTTCCAATGAATAATAGGACAAAGTTGCACTAAGCATAACAGTTCCTAAGGCTGCATTTCCCATTGAAAAGAACAATACTGCCTCTTTTCCCGCCATGTTTTCCCTCAACACTGACATGGCAAGCCCCAAAACAATAAAATCCACAGAAGCCATCAGATAATATATATCCACATATCCAAAACAATAGTTTTGAAAGAAAATATAAATAGCAGCTATCATAGTTAACAGAAATCCAGGCTTGGAAATGCTGATTCTATATCTGACAGCGTCGTAAACAAGTCTAACTAGTAACACTATTGAAATGTAATTTCCAGGAAGTCCTACATACAACGGAATCACAAAACATGAAAAAATGGCTACATATTTTGTATCTGCAAACAAAATAGGGATTATCGCAAGAAACAAGAAAATAAATTTGTTGATCCCTATACCCAACATATCTCTGGATATAAGCCCAAGTATTATCAGTATACAAACTATATAAACTTTCCACGGACTATCCTTTATATTTAACTCTACATATGGCATTATGATATCCCCTTATACACTTCATTATTAATCTCCATGTATATAAAGAGTACATTCGTTCTTTAATCAATACACAAAGTTTCAAAATCCATCATGGCACCACTGTTATCTGAAATATGTAATTTCATCCGCACTCGGAACTCTTCCTTGTTCGCCAGAGCTTCTTTTATTATTTCGGCCATCTGATTCAGCTTACCAACATATCCTATATTCCTTTCAGTTATAAGCTCTTTTGCAGAAAGTGTATCTGTTGAAATAATCGGTATGTTTAAACACGCAGCCTCATCAAAAACCATTGGCGCCGCTTCATGAAATGAAGGTACAAACAAATAATCTGCATTTTTTAAATATCTATACGGATTTATCTGCTCTCCTTCCAGGACAACACACCCCTCTAACCCATAGTCTGAAATATGCTGTTTTAACTGATTTTTGAGATATCCATCTCCTACGATATGCCAGCCAATGTCATAACCATCTTTTCTGATTTTATCTACTATGTCTATGCCCTGCAGTAGTCCCTTCTCTTCACTCAGTCTTGCCACGGTAACAAGCGTATGCTTGTGCGTATATTTGATAGGATCCTCGTCTGCCTCTCTTCTCATCAAATCAAAATCATGAAAGTTTCTAAGAGTACAAATCTTAGAAGCAGCTTCCGGAATACACCTTTCTATCGCTTTCCCAACGCTTCTAGACACAGCGGCTATTCTATCAAACTGCAAAAGCAGCTTATCATTGCATCTGCAATGACCACCATATGATTCATAATCACAATGGATAACGATTACTTTCTTCTTACTATGGACACAATTTAGAACAACCTCACCAACCAAATTACAAAAGAGATTCTCTTTCTGTGGGTGGCCAAAAGCTATTGCAACATCGTATTGTCCCTCAATATATCCGACTTTATGACATATATACTTTGCCGGTATCTCTTTACCAAAGCATTTCGTCCAGCCTGAACCAATTTGTCGTAATACTTTATATTTCTTACCATAATTACTCACCCCACCTGCTGACCGTTCTGTAAGGACAAGGTAAGGATTATCAGAGATTACTGTCACATTTTCCGGAATATCGCCGAAAAAGGCACCAACATGATCAAAGCAAAGTAGCGTCACTTTGTATTTATTCGATATGTTTTTTAATAGCTCAATAAGTGCTTTTGATACGCCGCCTACTCTTAGCTGGCTTACAGCAATCAGTACTTTTTTCATATTTTTGAAAAGAACTCCTTAATATTCTTATTCCAGTCCATCTTATCTTCATAATACTTTCTGATTACTTTATCATTAAGACCATTTATACTATCTGACATATGAACCAGCATATCTTCCCATTCACTCTGTGTATTGCATACAAATCCGGTTTTTCCGTTAATAACAAACTGTGTTAATCCCGCAACATTAGAAACCATTACCGGCTTACTAAATAGATAAGCTAAAGGAATAACCCCGCTCTGCGTCGCCTCTATATAAGGCAGTACAGCTACGGACATATGATGAAGGAGCCATTTCATCTCTCCATCATCAATATAGCGATTTATAACCGTAAGATTATTACAACCTTCAATTAGTCTGTTTTCTTCATCAGTGAAACGCCCTCCCCCCGCAATTACAAGTGGGAGAACATTGCTTGAAACATTACGGTATGCCCTCAGCAAATTGCCTATACCTTTATACTTGTCTATTCTTCCAAAAAACAAGAAGTAGTTTTTATCTACTCTCATTTCTGAAGGCTTTATTTCCTCCACCTCCGGTAGATGAGCGCCTAGTGTCATCATCTCAGCTTTTTCCTTATATGCTGGATAAAGACTAAAGAACGTTTTCATACTCTCTGGGGACATCAATACAAACTTATATACATTTCTGTAAAAACTTGTATTGACTGCTTTTGTATACTTTTCAACTAAAATGGCTCTCACACTCTTATGATTCGTCGGATGATGTGTTCCAGCATCATGTAATGTCAGAAGCTGCTTAATGCCCTTGTCTAAATATAACCCCACATTTGAACAAATCACGCTATCATCCATGTACCACACGTAATCCGGTCTAACCTCATTAATTTGCTTGGCCAAATTCTTATAAGGCGTTTTGTCCAAAACTTTTTTCTCTTTATGATATTGGAAAAGATCTCCTCTATCTATTGCACCTATATCTATATTGGTAATTTCTTGTGGCATGAATACCCTTGCAACATATCCCTCTTCCAAGAGTGTTTTATATATCTGCAAGGTAAGCTGTAAAATTCCGCCCTGCACATTTGCCGTAAATAAAACAATTTTTTCTTTCACTGCCGCAAAGCCTTCCTTCTTTCTCCGTCCAAATCAGGAACGGTATATCCTGTCTAACGCCGCTTTATAAGTTTTAGAATCTAAAATCTCTGTTGCTTTCTTTAAGCTGTTTTGATGTGATTTTTGATATAATTCATCATTTCCAAGAATCTTCAGGCACTTTTTAACTAAAACTTCATCATCGTCACTCAGGTATCCCGTCTTTCCGTCCTCTACTACATCCTTAACTCCGTCCGTAGGCGTGCTCACAACAGGAACACCAAGCGCCATAGCTTCCAGCACACACATTGGCGTTCCTTCCCATCTGGATGTCATGATCATAAGTTTCGCGTCATGGAGCATCTTATATGGATTACTCTGGAATCCAAGAAACTCTACGTTTGGCTCCAATTCAAGTTCTGCTGCCAACTGATGTATCTCATCTTCTAATTCCCCAGTTCCTATGACTGCAATCTTCGTATTTGGTCTTTTCTCTATCAGCATCTTGAAAACTCTCAGAAGCCTATGGGGGTTTTTTTGAGGGGTCAATCTGCCTAAATACACAATATCGTAGTCGTAATTATTACAATCTTTATACATTTTTCTGTATAGATCGTCTATACTGATGATGTTGTACAGCACACTACTCTTTTTCCGAAAAAGTGAATGAAAACAATATCCTGTATACGAACTATTAGATACCCAAAAAATATGTTTAGCTTTAGCTGCAGCAAACAAGTATGCTATAGACTTTACTGATACTCCTCTGGAATCAAAGTTGTTATTATGGACATGTGATATAAGGGTAATCTTTCCACAAGCCCTTGCAGCCACAAAACTCGCCCGCATATCATGGGCATGAATAATATCAGGCTTGTATTCTCTAATTATTCTTTTTATCTCTGCAACTGTTAATTCCTTAATCGGATAGTATTCAATTTCTCGCTCCTTCAAAGTTTCTCTTATTTGTCCGTCACGACTGCAGTATGCCATCTGGATATCTAGCTCATCTTTCATCAATCCGATAATCTGACAGACAACATTCTCTGCACCGGAAAAATGTCCACTTTGGAGTAAATGTAAAATCTTCATTTATCAACCACCTATTCTAGTATTTCCGTCTTCTTACTGATAAATCTTACCGATCATGTCTTTGACAGTCTTAATATCGAAATCCTTAATCCTTCTTAGGTTCCGTTCTGTCATCCGTGTTCTTAGGCCTTCATCTCGGATCAATTCACCCATCTTCTCTGTAAAACCGACCACGTCATCAGCTGCAATTGCATATCCACTCTCACCATCTTTTACAAGATCAACATTCCCTCGGATCCTACTTACCACACAGGGAAGGCCGCTTGCCATAGCCTCCATAATGGATCTGCTTAGGCCTTCTCTAATAGATGGCATCACGAATATGTCGCTTGCATTCATTAATTCTTTTATATCCGTCCGGTAGCCCAGAAAATGCACATTGTTCACAACACCCATTTTCTGCGCCAGAGCCTTTAACTCAGACTCCTTACTACCCACTCCGCAAAGTACATAATGAACATTCTTATCATTCAGCTTTCCAAGAGCCCTGATGATCACCTGGTTATTTTTATTCCCATTCAGTTCACCAACGGATATCAACATGACTGTACTTAATGGAATGTTTATTTCCAACCGTTTCTTCGCCCTGGCTGGGATAAATTCACCAAGACTTATCCCTCCCGCATAAAATTCAGAAGTATAGATGTCTTCTAACTTCTTAGAAATCTCTCCTACACTATAATGCTGGATCGCTTCTATGTTGTTCACACTCATCTGTTTTCTGAGTGCCGGATCGTCTGCACTCTTATGAATAGCGGCTACATATTCCTCTAAGCTGTCGCACAAGATCCCTCCGTTACTATCATTCAGTAACTCTGTATTTCCACGACCCCTGCTTGCGATACAGGGAAGCCCGCTTGCCATTGCTTCCATCAATGATCTCGCCAGACCTTCCTGGAGTGTGGTAAACAGGAATATGTCTGCCGCTTGAAGTAATTCCTTAATATCCGCCCTATCTCCCAGGAAATGGATCTGTTCCCTAATCCCCAGCTCATCTGCTAGGGAAACCAGTTTTTCTTCGTCCGGCCCCTGCCCACAGATGAAATAATGAAGATTGGACTTCCCCACCTTGGCGATTGCTTCTATCGCCAAGGGGTAATTCTTTCGCTCAATCAATTCCCCCATTGAGATCAAAGCGATGTCATCATCTTCCAAGCCAAGTTCCTTACGCTTCTCAAGCCTAATCTGTCTATCAGAACGATACTGTGATGTATCTATACCGACGCCCGGAACGTAATAAACCTTGCCATGGTCCTTCAGCTTGAATTTCTTTGCCCTTTTATAGTCCTCATGGTTGATCGTAATAAGCGCATCCGTGTAATGCGCCAGCCATCTCTCCACGGGATAATAAAGCAACCAGTTCTTGACAGGCGCTCCCGTATAAAAATGGAACCCATGTGCCTGATAAATAATCTTTTTGATCTTACATTTTTTTCCGGCTAGTCTGCCAAGTAGACCACCTATCGGAGTATTGCAGTGGATGTAATCTATATTTTCATCTTCTATAATCTGAACCAGTTTTTTATACGCCTTCAGGTTTGCCGGGGAATATGGACTTCTTGCCAATGGGATATTGTGTATTTTCACATTGTATTCTTTTTCATCAGATCTAATCTGCTCCTCTCCTGCCTGATCCCAGTTAGCCGCCATATGAAATTCCATTCCTTTTTCTTGTGCAGCCTTTATACTAGCTATAGAAAATGAGCCAACTTTATTTGTAATGTTTGAAATAAACAATATTTTTACCATTTCTACTTTTCTCCAATCTCACTTTTGACCGCCGTAGTCCTGTCCATTGTCGAATCATCAATATATACATCATCCATTGAAGTTCCAGCAGCATTTGTATATATCTGCTCTCTTTTTAAAACAGTAAAAATTGTCTTTAAAAAAATCTTTACATCAAGCCAGAACGTCACATTTTCTGCATACCATGCGTCTTTAAGTCTCTTTTCTCTTACAGTCAAGCTATTTCTAAAATAAGCCTGGGTATACCCTGTGATACCTGGTTTAACATTCATTTTTGCTTCTTCGTCAGGTAAATATGTGCCAAGTGCACCTGCACCACTCGCACGAGGACCTATTAATGTCATATTGCCTATCAAAATATTTAAAAATTGAGGCAACTCATCAATGCTTGTTTTTCTAATGAATTTCCCTACTCTCGTGACTCTTTTGTCATCAGGAGCATTATATGTACTTCCATCCTTATTGATTAAATTAGGAGCATTAACTATCATGGAACGGAATTTATACATATTAAATATTTTCCCATCTTTACCTATTCTTTTAGCTTTATAAAATACAGGGCCGGCATCATCCAATTTTATAGCAGTGCCTACAAACAGGGTTACTAATCCAAGAAAAGGAAGAGCAATAATACCGATTAAGATATCAGCTATTCTCTTAACAACCCTTACATAAAAGCTATTGCAGTAATCTTTCTCTGTCATTTTGATTCCCCCAATTGCTTGATAATTATATAATTCTCAAGAATATCTTTGGCATTTTGTGCATTGCTTTCAGCCTCATCAGGAGTACTTCCTCTAGCAATAACCCAACCGCATGTGTCTGATTTTTCCTTATATTCTCCTTGTAAATCTCCAACCTGTTTACGCATAACTACATCAACAACACCATTTTTACCAATAACATCTTCCATTGGCCTTATTTCTTCTATAACTCCAGGCCTATAAATTAAAAGTCTAGTTGCAATACAATCACTTTTTTTGGGTTTTGCATCAATCTTTTCGCCAAGAAAAAGTTTTATTGTATTGTCCATAATACTTACACCTCTTGACAAAGGAACCAAATGTGAAGCTATAAGATTCTGCCCCACTCGTATACCGCAATCAATGATGTAGGGCTTGCCATCATCTTTTGAAAGAATCACATCAAAATTCACGCTTCCGACTGTAATGCCCAATGCCCCTATAGCTTTTTTTATTTCTTTTTCAATTAAACTAGTGTCATCTTTTCCAAGCCCCGAAGGAGTTCTGTGCCCATAAACCACACTGCCATCCTTTTCTTTTTTAAAGGTGGTTTTTACGATAGCGTATACATATATTTCGTCTTTAGCAACAAAAGCTTCTGCGCTATATTCTTCGCCTTCAATAAAGGATTCAATATATACTTCGTTATATCTGGCATTTTGGAAGGCATAGATAATTGCATTTTCCAATTCGTCCTCATTATGTATGATAGACACTCCCTTACTCCCAGAGCCATCACACGGTTTAATTACAACAGGAAGAAATATTCTGTGATTCCTTATCTCCTCTGGAGAATGAATCTCAAAAAAATCTCCCTTTATATTCAATCCATTTTCATAAAGCCTCATTTTCAGTCTGTATTTGTTTTTTGAAATCTCTGCTGTTTCCTCTGGAAGAGAAACCAACCCTAATTTACTTGCTATATAAGACACTGTAGGTAGTGAGATTGTGGCACCATATGTCATTACAGCAGAGATATTGAGTTCCTTTGCATACTTAAGGCAACCATCTTTATCCAATATATCTATAGCTTTATAACCTGTCGCGTATTTAAATCCGACAGAATTCTTTTTCTTATCCACACAATACGCTTCATATCCAAACTCAGTAATGCGTTTAATAAGAGGCATTTGATATTCACCTGCACCAATAACTAGTATTCTTTTCATTTTAACAACCACCACCCTACAATTTATCCCGCAAATAATAAGCAATTTAACGTCCATATCCTAAATGTTAGTTTAGGATATGCTTATTAAATGTAACCTTTAGGGCACGTAAGAAAGTATATGTGGTTTCAGCTTTAAAACCTACTTTTAGTATTCCCTTATTAGAAGAGTGATTGCTCGTATATGCGGATATGTAATATTTGCTGAACATAGGATTCTCTTCAATCCTTATTTCTGATGGAATTAATCTTACATATGATACAAAATCATTCATATCTAATAATATAGAATCATTTCATATTTTTTTATGATTGATCTCATTATGTTAATTACTCCTAAATCTAAGAGAATAGTGTCTCTTGAAACCTTTTTATTATCTGTTCCGCGTGGCTTGTTGCCATTGTAATATCTGTGGACTTCACTACAACGTATCCACAGCCATCAAGGTTTGTGTGGTATTCGTTTACGATATCACCCATGGCGATGTGATGGTAGATTTCGATATCTGCGACAGTACTGGCAACACCGTTATCAACATTGGCCGTAGTCATAGCTCTCTTAATCTCCTCAAAAACTGCGTCAGGAGATTTCTTCACTGTACCGCCTTTGAAAGCTAACAACTTTGTCGCAACCGCAGTATGGTCATACACATTCCAATCCGGTTTATCACCGACAGCCGCTTTTAGCATATTTCCCATATAGTCGATGCCGGTTCCATATGGGATGATATGGGAACCTATCAGATTGCCACCCATCCTTGCGCCAATGTCGATAATGTGTATATTGCCTGTCTCTGTGATAAGCAGATCCATATTGACAGAACCGTGGTTGATTCCAAGAGCGGCAATGGCTTTTCTTACAACCTCCTTAGCTCTCGCTTCTACTTTCTCCGGCAACTCACAGGGAATCGCATGGCCTAGCTCTGCATAATACGGCGGCTCTGTCATCCACTTCTTCATGATTGCCAGTACATGCGGCTCTCCACCCACCACCAGCGATTCAGCTCCATACTCTCTTCCATTTATAAAGGACTCAATTTCGGCTCTGTGGGTAATAGAACCTTCCATAGCATATTTACAGGCTTTTGGAAGATCATCCGGATGGTCAACACGGCTTGCTCCCCTACTCCCTGATCCATCGCATGGTTTCACCATGACCGGATAGGTTAGTAACTGAGCGAGTTCCTTAACATCTGTTTCTCCCGTCACCTCATAAGTTTGCTCGGTATCATCCACATGGTTTTCAAAAAGCCTTTTTCTCACTAAATACTTATTCTTTATCAGCTTTGCTGACTCGTAATTAAGGCCCGGAATCCCCATTTGCTCCGCAATATAGGAAGCCGTCAATACACCATAATCAGTGGCAGCTGTTAGCACACCGTCAATCTGTTCTTCTTTTGCGAACTGCAGACATGCTTCTTCATCAACAATATTGATTACAGCAAATTTATCAGCATGTGAAAAACCGATTGCGGATGGATCAGCGTCAACTGTCAATGTGTAATAACCCATCTGCTTTGCTTTTCTTATTACAAAATTCTGAAGGAATCCTGCTCCGATAATTAATATTCTCTTCATTGTTTCACTGTTTTCTCCATTATCAGGTCGATGTACTTCAAAGTGCCTGTTTCTCTATCAACTTCATACAACGAGAGCCGTATCCCTTGCCAGATGCTTCTGGATTAACTGCCATCTTCTCAAAGAATAAGACATCCTCTAATTTCTTAACTTGGAATGTGCCACCGGATTTTTGTTGTCCATCACTAAATAAACCTGGTTTTTTAACATACAGAGAAGCACTATGATACAGTTCTTGACCATCGGATTATCCCAGTGATGAAGGTCATACTTCTTTACCGTACCCTTGCCACAGCGATTTAGTATTCTAGCTAGAGGCAGGAGATTATTTACTTCGTATATATGAACTCTTTTTAATTTCAACTCATCCATTTATCTCTCTCCTACAGCTTCTCTACAGCTTTTGTACAGATCTGATTCTTCTCTTCTATAGATTTCTCGCATCCTCTCTTAAAATTTCTTAGGATCTTCTGATCGGTTATTTGTCTTCCGTTGGATAAGTCTCCAAGCCATATATCCAGTCACAGTTCCTATCGTGTTGTTCAGCACATCATCAAGTTCACAGTATCCAAGGATTCCTGTGTTATTTCGATAGCTGTCAACAACAGGAATCCGATCAGGGCACCCTTCCTAACTCCCGTTATAAATCCCAGCGGCAGGAACAGAAGTATATTGAGGAAAGTGTTATTCCGCATCACATTCCGGTACTCCCAGAATAATCCTTTAAATATCCGTTCTGATCCAGGTGTCCTTGAAAACACAGTGATGTATAGGATCAAAATCATATATGCCACTATGAGCAAGAACCAGCTTTTATCTACTTTGGTAGCCGTAGCTATTCTCTTACCTACACAGCCGATAGTCTCGGCTACACGACTTATCAAAGATATCCTTTCACAATTTCACAGTACTTCTCGATCACATACTCCACTTCTTTGTCAGTCAGGCATGTATGCAACGGAAGCGTGATCTCATTCTCAAATTGCTTATAGGCGTTCGGGAAATCCTTAATATCAAATCCCATCTTCTTATAAGCAGTCATCATTGGAAGCGGTTTGTAATGAACATTGGTAGCAATACCAGCCTCTGCCATCTTTACAATGATCTCCTGCCGCTGCTCTAAACTTATCTCTGGTACTCTGGTAATATACAAATGTCCGGAGGATTGATGCTCGTCTGTATAGTGTGGAAGAACCATCACACCAAGCGACTTGAACGCCAAATCATATCGTCCTATGATCTCACGCCTTCTCTTAAGTATCGACTCGTATCTATCCATTTGCGCCAGACCGATGCCGGCCATAATGTCAGTCATATTACATTTATACCAAGGACCTACGATGTCATATTCCCACGCCCCAAGCTGTGTTTTCGCCAGAGCATCCTTGGACTGTCCGTGGAGGCTGTAAAGCTGCGCCTGGTGGTACAATTCTTCATCATCAATCCCCGGAATATTCCATGTCAAAGCTCCTCCTTCTGCTGTCGTCAAGTTTTTTACAGCATGGAATGAGAAACTTGAAAAATCCGCTATACTGCCTACCATTTTTCCATGCCAGCTTGCTCCGAACGCATGAGCCGCATCAGCGCAAATTGCAACTCTGCTGACTGCTTCCTGTACAGCGCCCATGGCTTTGAACAGATACTTTTTATTCTCCACAATAGCAAAAATCCGATCATAATCACATGGAATTCCGCCAATGTCAACCGGAATGATAGCCTTTGTGTGTTCGTTAATCGCATTCTCCAAAGCCTCATAATCCATTTCCAGTGAATCTGTCTGAGAGTCAATCAGCACCAACTTTGCTCCGACATGACATACAACAGATGCCGAGGCGGTATATGTATAGGCCGGTACAATTACCTCGTCAAATGAACATCCACCATTCTCTGCACCAATACCTAGAAGCCGGAGTGCCATTTCTGCACAGGCCGTCTGTGAATTTAAACATACTGCTTTGTTTACATGGCAATATTCTGCGATCTGTCGCTCAAACTCTTTCGTTTTCGGTCCCGTGGTAATCCATCCAGACCGGATTGCCTCAGATGCTCCCTGTGCTTCCAATTCCGTCATATCTGGCGGTGAAAATGGTATTTTCATTCCGGTTACCTTTCCTTCCTATGTGATCTTAAAAACCAATAATATGTATCGAAACTACCATGAATAGCAGTCTCCTATTTTCCTGTATAATGTATTTTCTCTATTGTGATAATCTGTCTTTAGGGCTTTCCTATGTCCCATTTCTCTTGCAAAATCGTCTCTTCGAAACCCGTACATTTTCGCTCAATGTACAATATCTCTTTGAGATGGTTATGTATGACTCATTCCAATAAAACCTTTAACAAGATGTGCAGGCGGTCATGCACCTAGCATTTCCACCTGTGGATAACCATACCGCCTGTGTTTTGTACGTATCTCTTTCATGTGCAATTTCATTGGAAAATTTCAACAAAATCAATCCTTGAGACACCCTCTCTACGCTGCCATTTCTGTCCATTTATTGCAATCAAATTTCCCCATCCCGTCTCAAAGACATTGTTTTCATTGAAACTAATGCAATCGTAATCGCCAAAACTACCTGCCTCTTTTTCTTTATATATAGCGCCCAGGAATTTCTCTGCAGCTTCAACTATCACCACTCCATGTACATCTGTTATCTTCTTGATTTCATCAATCTTTCCTGGTGTTCCATGCTCTTAACAGTTTCATTCATCCAACTCTCGTACCAATAAACCTCAAAACAAATTTGACTCGCGTCATGGCAACGTTGAAAATGTAATATTTAAATCTTTATTCCGTTCTCAACTTTTCCTGCGCCAATCCATCTTTGAGACGGTTATACAATGTATATCTCTTTTCAATAAAAATTGTTGCAAAATCCTCACATCTCTATCCTAAACTCTCTTCCCCCGCAGCTGCTGCCTGGGCCACTGCCAGTCTCTCCTCTGGCACTCTCCAGACACGCTCCACTTCTTTCCCGGTTGGTTTATTTCCCACCGGATGGAACGTCGGCACCATCTCTTCTACCAGATGCACGATCTCACCGCTGTTCTCATAGCTGGCCTTGGCCAGCTTCTCCAGCTGCCCAAGGAACGTCTCTACGTCAAAGGGCACCGGCTTCCCGATGTGGATCAGCCTGTTCTCTGTCTTTTTCAGACCTTCCTCCGCCATCAGTTTCTCCTCAAACAGCTTCTCTCCAGGCCTCAGCCCTGTATAGATCACCGGGATGTCCACGTCCGGCTCATACCCCGACAGCTTGATCAGGTTCCGCGCCAGGG
>CALWBQ010000022.1 GCA_944376125.1 uncultured Lachnospiraceae bacterium | reverse complement strand
CCAGGTCATAATAATGTTCCAGTAAAATATTTCCGTTATCGTCAGAAATTGAGTGGTCTTTTCTCTCGATATTATAGGCTACAGAGTCAACGGGAACAGGGGTAGGAATAGGAGTTGGGGTAGGACTGGGGGTTGGTGTGGGAGAAGGAGAGGGCGAAGCAAGCAGTGTGCTTTCAAGCGCAGCATTAGAACTGACATCCTCAATGCTGGATGACAAACTGGAAGTTACTTCCGCAGAATCAGTGCTATCGTCAGTTTGGGAATGGGTCATGGCGTACCAAATTCCTGCCGCCGCTAAAATCACAATAACTAGGCATATCGCTGCGGCAACAAGAGGAACATGGTTCTTACTTCGCTGTTTAGGTGTGTGTGCCGTATTTGGATAAGAGAATGGTTCGCTGGGAGGAGTGGGTGCGTGATTTCCGCTCAATGCCGAGGCAAATTCCTCACAGGATAAATAACGGTTCTCAGGGTCAGGGTCGAGGGCTTTCATGATAGCTGCGCTGATCTCGGACGGGAGATTCGCATTGAGTGTATTTGCGTTTGGAATTGGGGGACTAACTTGCCTGTCCGCTGGCATGAGCGCCAGATTACCAGTGAACATCGAATATAAAACAGCCCCAAGAGAGTAAATCGTGCTGAGTATGTTTGCCTTTCCATCTGGATTGACGGCAGCACAACTGGGCCCTTCAGAATGAGGGCCCATTCCCGGTAAGATCAAAGATTGCAGGAAAAGGCTGGCAATAATTCCTGATTCTGTTTCCCACAGGGTATCAAGCGATATATTATCTACGAAAGCGCCTTGCTGTGACAAAGTTTCTAGGTCGTGAAGAAGGGGGAGAATAGAAGTGACTACTTTTTCGACAGCAGCGGTTGATTTGGGAAGCTCCGCAGGAAGGTGGTATCTGCGCCCCATAAATATCTCCGTCACAGCGTATTCCGTATTGTTCGCAGAAAACGTGAACAATACCGTTGGAAATGACAGAAGGGATTGGCTGGATAAGAATTTGCACCTTGCGGAAAAGCCCCTTTTCTCCCGATCAAAGAGGTCTTTTTGCTGCGGTTCCCTTCCAATACCATCTGCTTCCGTGCGATATGCTAAATTTTGGGGGAAGAATTCCCAAACAGACACCAGGCGCTGTTCCACGGTGTCTAGGGCTTTGTAGCAAATTCCCCAAGGGAGAATATGCTCTGTCAGCCCAATAGAAAACCTGCCATCCAGCATATAACCAGGGGGAAGGCAGTTGGGTTCCTGGGGACTATCACCAGGGGCAAAACCGCAATGAGGGCAAAGGCCAAGCTCTTGATTGTACTGGCAAAAGCAGTTAGGACATGTTTGCATCATAAAAAATCACACTTCTTCCCATGAAAAATGAGGGCCACAAAGTGGAATAAAAACCAGATCCGTGTTGCCAATCTGAATGTGGTCATACGCTTCTAAGAGGTCGTGGGAAAATACTAACGAGTCGTTGTGATACACTAATCCTTTTCCTGTACCTGCCTGTAGGAAAAACTGGCGCTCATGAGGGTCATAGATTACCAAAGCCTGGATGTCATCTTCTATTGATGAATCACAAGAGAGATCGATATAGGAGGTTGAGGATTTCCCTATTGAGTTCCTGCCAGTGTGGCAACTAAAGAGTGTTCCACGGTATACTCCTTTATATCCAATCAGCCAGCCCACAGGAAGTGAATCGCTATCAGGATGAGTGACGTTTTGTGATGCGGATGGAGAAATGTGGGCTTTCGAAGTGGCTTTCTGTTCTCCTTTCTCATCTGAATACGTATTATCCTGTTCCGCCAGTCTGTCTGAAGAACTTGGTTCGGGTTCTTGAGGCTTGGTTGGGTCCGTTGGCTGCATATTAGAGGCAAGCGGCTTCGGTGGTGGCTGAAGATTCGGGACAGAATCACAAATAGGGCAAGAGGGAAACCGGTTCCCATCATATATGTGTCCACTAGGGCATGTTTTCTTTTGCCTCGTGGAGTCGTTTGTATCCGCCCCAGCGAGTTGAGTTTCCGGTGGATTCGTGTTCAGGATATGACTGCTCTCTGCTCCTGTTGGAGGATGACAAACTGGGCAGGCACAAAATTTATCCGCATCAAAGTAATGGCCATTGGGGCAGCAAACTTTTTTCATCTTCGACCCTCCGTACGATTGGCATATCGTTTTATTCTTCTGAAACGGCGTATTGACGAGTAGTGGTTGCCCTATTACCTCGTCTTACCACACGAAAACAATTTTATTCTGGTTATTTCAGAAAGGATTATTGCCTAAAAGTGTACCTTTTGGCAGTGGTCATTTACCTCCTAAATATACCATAGAGTCAGCGGTAATGCAATAAATTTTAGTAATCTCTCCCTTTTTTTCGAACTTAAATTTGCGTGTATATATTCCCAGCCCCCTTATGCCAAAAGGTACACCTTTTGATAGTGGCTTTTAGTGTTTCTTGGTCAGCCGGTACTCCCGGAGGCGGCGGTAGAAAGTAGTTCCGCTCATCCCGCATTGCTTTGTGGCTTCTTCAAAGGAGATTTCTTTCTTCTCCCATCGGCGGACAATCTGGCTGAACTCATCAGGTATAGCGATTTCCGGCCTGTCGAACCGCACTCCTTTGGCCTTGGCTGCGGCGATTCCCTCAGCCTGCCGTTTGCGGATATTCTCCCGTTCGCTTTGGGCTACAAAGCTGAGAATCTGCAGCACTAGGTCGGCAATGAAAGTTCCCATCAGATCCTTTCCTTGACGGGTATCCAGCAGGGGCATGTCCAGCACAACGATGTCAACACCTTTTTCTTTTGTGAGGATACGCCACTGGTTTTGGATCTCCTCATAATTGCGGCCAAGCCGGTTAATGCTTAAAATAAAAAGTACATCCCCTGGCTTCATCCGGCGGAGGAGCCGTTTATAATTTGGACGGTTGAAATCCTTGCCAGACTGTTTGTCTATGTAGAGATTCTTAATTGGGATTTGCTGTTCCGCCATGGCGATCCGCTGCCGTTCCTCGTTTTGATCTTTGCTGGATACCCGAATGTACCCGTATTTTGCGCTTTCGATAGTATCGACCCCCTTTTGAAATGTGAAGCTATCCTACCATACCCCAACAAAAAAGCCCTCCCGGTTTCCATTCCCGGGAGGGTGTGCGCTTTCCTATAGTGATTTATACGATTTCATAATCTTCGCTGTCATCGGCCTCGCCAGTGGTGCAGGTAAAGCACATATATGTGCCGGTGATGGCGCAGCCCGCAGCCCAAATGGGCTGACCACAAATCGTGCACTTGGCGCCACGCTTCTTGGCGTTCAACGCAGCTTTGAGGGCTTCTATTAGTTCTTTTCGGTTGTAGTCCTTGTTTTTTCCATGACCATGTCAGCAAACTTTTCAACAGAGATTGGCACCATGTATTCTGACCCCTTTCAAAAAGTAGCCTTTGTGAGTAGTATATTCGGCTTTTGTGGCAAAAGCAATAGTAGAAACTATCAGACGGAGTGTGATCGCCCCAGCAGAACATATTTGTTGGACGAGTCAGCATGATTCCACCGAAACCTTTCCTCCACAGAGAGGAACCCAGCCTTCTCCAAATCCCGCACACCCCGGCGCACGGTGCTCTCCGACATCTTCAGCTCCCTGGCCATGGTGGGAATGGCCGGCCAGCACACGCCCTCCTTGTTCGCCCTGCCCCGCAGGTACAGGTACACGGCAATGGCCCGGCTGGGCAGGTCACTCTGATAAATCCGTTTAAGGTCTGTCATCTTCCCGCTCCTTTCCCGGTTTTGTCTTTCTTCTGCCAGGTGCGCTG
>CALWBQ010000021.1 GCA_944376125.1 uncultured Lachnospiraceae bacterium | reverse complement strand
TTCACATTTTTCAGATGTGGCCGGTGGAATTCAGTCTTGCACACTGTTTTTCAGCGGTCTGTTTCCCATACCCAGAAATCAAGTATTTTTCGATGAGTTTAGCTAATTATAGCAGAAAACAGGAGATTCCGCTTAAAAATTTCCTGCAAAATCAGCAAAAAATAAAATATGGTGGAATTTATCTCTGCACTGGAATTTACTTTTTCAAGTTAGCGCCGGCATAAACAGGGGACCGCTTACGTATACTGCAATAAGAATGTGGGAAGGTCTTAAATATATGGGAAAACGGGCGTGTGCTCTTTTTATGGCAGGAATCCTGTGTCTGGCTCCGGCATCAGGGATGCCTGCCAGGGCGGAGGAACCGGTTCTCTCCCAGAAGGGAGAAGCTCTATTGGTGGGCGCGGAGGCAGAAACCCTTGGAATATCTGCTCCGTCAGCCTGTTTAATGGAGGCATCTACGGGACAGGTTATTTATGAAAAAAATGCAGATGAACCCAGGAGTCCGGCCAGCATTACCAAGATTATGACTCTGATTTTGATCTTTGATGCCTTGGCATCGGGAAAAATTCAGATGGATGATCAGGTAGTCACCAGCGCTTACGCCAAATCGATGGGCGGCTCTCAGGTCTTTCTGGAGGAAGGGGAGATCCAGTCGGTAGAGACCTTGATCAAATGTATCGTGGTAGCCTCCGGAAACGATGCCAGCGTTGCCATGGCGGAGTACATAGCCGGAAGCGAGGATGCCTTTGTGCAGATGATGAATGAAAGGGCAGCAGGACTTGGCATGGCCAATACCCATTTCGAAGACTGCTGCGGTTTGACAGAGAGCGCCTCCCATGTGACAACCGCCAGAGATATTGCCCTGATGTCCAGGGAACTGATCAATCGTTATCCCCAGATCCACAATTATTCTACCATTTGGATGGAGAATATTACTCATGTGACGAAGCAGGGAACAAAGGAATTTGGCCTGGCAAATACCAATAAACTGCTGAAAATGGCGACAAATTTCCGCACCACAGGGCTGAAAACGGGATCTACCTCTATGGCGAAGTACTGTCTGTCAGCGACAGCGGAGAAAGACGGGGTGCGCCTGATCGCCGCTATTATGGCGGCTCCGGATTATAAGGCCAGATTTCAGGATGCGGTTGCTCTGCTGAACTATGGTTATGCCAACTGCCGGCTGTATGAGGACAGTGAGATGCTGCCTCTCCCCTATATGCCTGTGGTCAACGGCGTTGAGGACTCGGTTCCCCTTGTGTATGAGGGGACATTTTCATATTTGAGCCTAAACGGGGAAGACCTGTCGGCAGTTGAAAAGGAGCTGGTTCTTGAGGAATCTCTGACTGCTCCTGTAGAGCAGGGGCAGCCGGCCGGCGCGCTGATTTATACTCTCAGCGGGCGCACCCTGGGGCAGGTCCGGATCGTGGCAGCCGGCAATGTGGAGGAGGCCGGTTATCTGGATTATCTGAAGGATATTGTTTCCAGATGGATGATGAAGACAGGGCCTTGACAAATGGTTGAGATTTGCTACAATAAGATTCATATTAAACTACTAGGAATTAGAGGAGGCTGTATGGCAGATTTCAAGAAAAGTGCACTGGAACTGATAGGGAATACTCCGCTTTTAGAGGCGGTAAATTATGGGAGGAAATGCGGTCTCGCGGCAACCCTTTTCTTAAAACTGGAATATTTGAATCCGGCAGGGAGCGTGAAGGACCGGGCTGCCCTCTATATGATTGAGGATGCAGAGAAAAGAGGGATTTTAAAGCCTCCGGCTACGATTATTGAGCCTACTTCCGGCAATACGGGGATTGGTCTGGCCAGCATCGGAGCCATGAAAGGCTATAAGGTAATTTTGACGATGCCGGAGACTATGAGTGTGGAGCGCAGAATGCTGCTGGCAGCTTACGGTGCCGAGATTGTTCTGACAGAAGGAGCAAAGGGGATGGCTGGAGCCATAGAGAAGGCCGAGGAGCTGAAGGCGAACACTCCTGGCGCCGTGATACTGGGTCAGTTTACAAATTCCGCCAATGTCCAGGCGCACTATGAGACGACGGGGCCGGAGATTTGGAAGAGCCTGGATGGAAAGGTTGACATGTTTGTGGCAGGTGTCGGCACAGGGGGCACGATCACCGGCACAGGGAAATTTTTAAAGTCCCAAAATTCTGAAATCCAGGTGGTGGCGGTAGAGCCTGCGGCCTCACCGCTGCTGTCCGGAGGAAAGGCGGGAAGCCATGGGATTCAGGGAATCGGTGCAAACTTTATTCCGGAGATCCTGGATCGAAGTGTCTATGACCGGGTGATTCAAGCCAGGGAGCAGGATGCCTACCAGGCTGCCAGACAGTTGGCGGCTGCAGAGGGAATTCTGGTAGGAATTTCGTCCGGGGCAGCTCTGTGGGCGGCCTCAGAGGAGGCAAAAAAACCAGAATATGCAGGGAAAAATATCGTGGTTCTTCTGCCGGATACAGGGGATCGTTATCTGTCCACTCCTCTGTTCGCTGCTGAAAATAAATAAGATTTCTGAGGCTGGCTCATGTTTTTGGATGAGCCGGCCTTTTGTTATCCCGATGAAAAATGGAGGCTGTAAGCCAGGAAACTCTGGCTACGGCCTCCAGTCATGTTCATAAAAGTAATTGATCTCTGCGCCCAGGAACAGAGCGCAGATGCAGATATACAGCCACAGCATCAGAAGGATGATGGCCGTCAGACTCCCGTAGGTGTAAGAGAATTGGTCAAAAAACCGGAAGTAGAGGGAAAATGCCAGGGAGATGACGATCCAGCATACTGTGGAGAAGATCGCCCCCGGAATCTGGGTGCGCCACGACAGTTTTCGGTCCGGCACAAAGGTATACAGCCCTGTAAAACAAAAAATCAAGGTTCCCAGTGATAGCAGAGTGCGAACATTTATGATATACTGTGTAATGTCGGCGATAAAGGGAAAAAGGCGTACGATAAATTCCTGGATGGCGTCGCCGAACACCAGAAGAATTAATGACAGGATGCATACAACCATAAAAATGATGGTGTAGCCGGAGCAAATCAGCCGGTTAACAATATAGCTTCGGTGAATCTGATTTTCCTGTACCCGGTTGAGGCCGCGTGCCATGCTCATCATCCCTCGGGAGGCTGACCAGAGGGCGGCCACAGCCGATACCGAGAGCAGGGTTCCCGGGGATTTTGTATACAGGCTATTGACAATGCTCTGGATGATTCCCTGGAAATGAGAAGGAACCAGGGTTTCCAGAAAATCCAAAAGATTTCGCTGGCTCAGGCTGGGGATGAGCTGTATGATGGACAGCATAAGCATGATAAAGGGAAATGCTGCCATAATGATGAAAAAGGAAGCCTGGGCCGCGTAGACGGTCATTTCATCAGCGATATATTTGTTGGCAATCCGCCAGCAGCGGAGGAAAAATGTGATCATAATCCACCTCAAAATCAGAACATGCATTGACGTTATGGTATGACTATACCATGGGAAACGGGAAATAACAAGGGCTATCAGGAGGCAGGCGAGTGTATGGAAAAAGGAAGATTATCCAAGACAGAGAGAGACTGGATCTTATATGACGTGGGAAATTCAGCATTTATTTTGCTGGCATCTACTATCATTCCCATCTATTTTAACAGCCTGGCAGATGCTGCCGGGATTTCTGAAGCAGACTATGTAGCGTACTGGGGATATGCCGCTTCCGCGGCCACTCTCTGTGTAGCTGTCATCGGCCCCCTGCTGGGGACAGTGGCAGACACCAGAGGATATAAGAAACCTCTTTTTACTATATTTATGCTGCTGGGGGTTCTGGGGTGCGCGGCTCTTTCGGCTCCGATGCCCTGGTTTCTGTTCCTGGCAGTTTTTGTTGTGGCAAAAGTAGGATATTCTTCCAGTCTGATTTTTTATGACGCCATGCTGACAGATGTGACAGAACCGGAGAGGATGGATCAGGTGTCGTCCCACGGCTATGCATGGGGCTATATCGGAAGCTGCATTCCTTTTCTCGTGAGCCTGGTGTTTGTCCTATTTTACGGCAGTTTTGGCATCTCTATGACAGGGGCTATGGGCATTGCATTCTGCCTGACAGGAGTGTGGTGGCTGCTGATGACCATTCCCCTGCTGAAACATTACAGACAGCGGTACTGCGCGGAGCCGGAGTCCCATATTTTCAGAGGCAGTTTCGGACGGCTGGCACAGGGAATCCGGGATTTGAAAGAGCACAAAAAGATTTTCCTTTTTCTCGCAGCCTTTTTCTTTTATATTGACGGGGTGTATACCATCATTGATATGGCAACCGCCTACGGGAGTGCGCTGGGACTGGACAGTCAAGGGCTGCTGCTGGCTCTTCTGGTGACCCAGATTGTGGCGTTCCCCTTCGCGCTTGCGTTCGGCAAGGCGGCAAAACGCTTTCCGGCCGGAAGTTTGATTAAAGTGTGCATTCTGGCCTATACTGGAATTGCTCTCTACGCTATCCAGCTGGACCGCCAGTGGGAATTTTGGGTTCTGGCGGTCTGTGTGGGGATGTTCCAGGGAGCGATCCAAGCTCTGTCCCGGTCATATTTTGCAAAAATTGTCCCGGCAGAGAAATCTGGAGAATTTTTTGGGATATTTGATATCTGCGGAAAAGGGGCTGCATTTCTCGGGACAGCTCTGGTGGGCCTGATCAGCCAGATCACCGGGAGTCCCAGCGCGGGTGTAGGAGTTCTGGCGGTCATGTTTCTTGTGGGATTTGCCATATTCTGGAAAGCTGACCGGCTGAATTCCTTGTCATAGTGGGCGGCCGATGGTATAATAAATGAGATTTTTACAGGAAAGGTGAACGAGGATGAAACGTTTGTTGAGCTACATGGCCAAATACCGGAAAGAGAGTTTGATTGCCCCGCTCTTTAAGATGCTGGAAGCCAGCTTTGAACTCTTTGTCCCTCTGGTAGTTGCCAGCATGATTGATACCGGTATAAGGAATCAGGACATACCATACATTTTAAAGATGGGAGGCATTTTGGTGCTGCTGGCTGTGATCGGCATCGTCTGCTCTCTGACTGCCCAGTATTTTGCTGCCAAGGCAGCGATCGGGGCCGGGACCGGACTGAGAAATGATTTGTTTGCCCACATCAACCGCCTGTCCTTTGCAGAAATCGACCAGATTGGCACAGCGACGCTGATCACGCGGATGACCAATGACATCAATGTTGTACAGAATGGAGTCAATATGGTACTCCGGCTGTTTCTTCGGTCCCCATTTGTTGTCTTCGGGGCCATGATTATGGCGTTTACTGTGGATGTGAGAGGGGCTCTGGTCTTTGTATGCGCGATTCCGATGCTCTCTGTGGTTGTTTTTGGGATTCTCCTCATTAGTATGCCGCTGTATAAAAAGGTGCAGAAGCAGTTGGACAAGGTAACACTTTCTACCAGAGAGACCCTCCTGGGTGTCAGGGTGATCCGGGCTTTTAACCGCCAGGAGAGTGAGACCAGACATTTTGAAGAGGAAAACGCCGTTTTAGTAAAGCTGCAGGTTTTTGTGGGAAAGATTTCCGCTCTCTTAAATCCGGTTACTTATGTGATTATTAACCTGGCGATTGTGGTTCTGATCTGGACCGGAGCGGAGCAGGTAGACGCGGGGATTCTGTCTCAGGGAAAAGTGGTAGCTCTGGTCAACTATATGTCTCAGATTCTGGGAGAACTGATTAAGCTGGCCAATTTGATTATTTTGATTTCCAAAGCGATGGCCAGCATGAACCGTGTGGACAGTGTGTTTGAAGTGCAGCCTGGAATTCAGCAAGTGCAGGCTGCAGGGGCAGGTCCATCTCGGGGGAAGCAGGCTGGAGCCAGTGTCCCCAAGGTAGCCTTTGAGAATGTATTTTTTTCTTATGAGGGCGCCAAGGAGCCGTCTCTGTCCGGCATTTCCTTTGAAGCCATGGAGGGGCAGACTATAGGGATCATCGGCGGAACCGGGGCTGGAAAATCTACCCTGGCAAATCTGATTCCGAGATTTTACGATGCGACTTCCGGGGCAATTCTGGTGGACGGAAGAGATGTCCGGGAGATGGGATTAGAAAACCTCAGGGATCAGATTGGAATTGTTCCGCAGAAGGCGGTTCTGTTCCGGGGAACGCTGCGGGACAATATGCGCTGGGGGAAAAAAGACGCTACGGACCAGGAGATCTACAGAGCACTGGATATCTCGCAGGCCAGAGAGTTTGTAGATGAGAAAAAGCAGGGCTTGGATATGAGAATTAATCAGGGCGGCAAAAATCTGTCAGGCGGCCAGAGGCAGAGGCTGACCATCGCCCGGGCCCTGGTGCGCTCCCCGAAGATTCTGATTCTGGACGACAGCGCATCTGCCCTGGATTTTGCCACGGACGCCAGGCTGCGCCGAGCGATCCGGGAAAATACGGAGGGAATGACGGTCTTCATTATTTCTCAGAGGGCATCTGCGGTAAAACAGGCAGATATGATTCTGGTGTTGGATGACGGAAAGCTGGCAGGAAAAGGAACCCACAGCCAGCTCATGGAATCCTGTCAGGTCTACCGGGAGATTTGTCTGTCGCAGCTTTCAAAAGAGGAGGTGCAGTAAGGATGAAAAAGAATGACAATACAAAAACGCTGAAGAGAATCCTTCTCTGCATTCGCCAGTATCAGTGGCAGGTGGCATGCTCGCTCATTCTGGCATTGGTGACAGTGGCCCTGACGTTGTATGTGCCGATCCTCACCGGCCAGGCGGTGGATTTGATCATAGGCCCTGGGAATGTGGATTTTTCTGGCCTTGCGGGGATTGTGAAGAAAATTGCGATTTCTGTAGCTGTTACGGCTCTGGCCCAGTGGCTGATGAACCATATTAATAACCGGATTACCTATCAGGTGGTAAAGGATATCAGAACTCAGGCATTTAACCGCCTGGAAATCGTTCCAGTGTCTTATATGGACAGCCATCCGACAGGGGATATCATCAGCCGCGTCATCACAGATGTAGACCAGTTCTCAGAAGGACTTCTGATGGGCTTTACCCAGCTATTTACAGGGGTAATGACCATAGCAGGAACGCTGCTGTTTATGCTGTCAATCAACCCGCTGATCACAGTGGTAGTCGTTCTTTTGACCCCCCTTTCTCTGGTGGTGGCCAGTTTTATCGCAAAAAAGAGCTATACGATGTTTAAACATCAGTCAGAGACGAGAGGGGAGCTTACCGGGCTGGTGGACGAGATGCTGGGAAATCTGAAGGTGGTTCAGGCATTTGGCCACGGGGAGGAAGCCCAGAAAGATTTTGAGGAGATCAATAGCCGTCTGGCTGGCTACAGCATGAAAGCTACTTTTTTCTCTTCCATCACTAACCCTGCCACCCGTTTTGTCAACAGCATGGTCTATGCGGCTGTTGGGATTACAGGGGCATACGCCGCAATCCGGGGAATTATTTCTGTCGGCCAGCTCACCAGTTTTTTGAGCTATGCCAATCAATACACGAAGCCTTTTAATGAGATCTCAGGGGTGGTAACTGAGCTGCAGAATGCCCTGGTCTCAGCCGCCAGAGTTTTTCAGCTGATAGACGAGGAACCGCAGCCGGCTGATAAGAGCAATGCGCTGGAATTGGAACATGCGGAGGGGAGAGTAGATCTAGAACACGTAGATTTTTCATATTCGCCTGAAACAAAGCTGATTGAGGATCTGAATCTGGCGGTAAAGCCGGGACAGAGGATTGCCATCGTGGGCCCCACAGGCTGCGGAAAAACGACAGTGATCAATCTTCTGATGCGGTTTTACGATGTAAATGGCGGGGTGATCCGGGTGGATGGCCATCCCATCCAGGACATTACCAGAAAGAGCCTGAGAAAGAACTATGGCATGGTTCTTCAGGAGACCTGGCTGAAATCCGGGACGATTCGGGAAAATATTGCCTACGGCCGCCCAGATGCTTCTCTGGAAGAGATTGTTCAGGCCGCAAAAGAGGCCCATGCCGACAGCTTTATCCGCAGAATGCCCCAGGGCTATGACACAGTGATCAGCGAGGACGGCGGGAGCCTTTCCCAGGGCCAGAAACAGCTTCTGTGCATTGCCAGGGTTATGCTCTGCCTGCCTCCTATGCTGATTTTAGATGAAGCAACCTCATCCATTGATACCAGAACTGAGATTCGTATTCAGAAGGCTTTTGCAAAAATGATGGAGGGAAGAACTAGCTTTATTGTGGCCCACAGGCTGTCCACCATCCGGGAGGCAGATGTGATTCTGGTGATGGAAGCCGGTCATATTGTAGAACAGGGCAGACACGAAGAGCTGCTGGCAAAGGGCGGCCATTATGCAAGGCTGTACAACAGCCAGTTTGCCGTGACCTAAACAGCGTGTTCTTTTAACAGCGCAATTTCTCTTTTGTGCCCTTGGAGGTCCTGCGGGGTCTCCAAGATAAAAGGAAGGTGCCGCAGCCGCGGATGATTCATAATCCGGCAGATTCCGTCCAGACCGAAAATCCCCTCGCCTATGGAGGCGTGGCGGTCTTTCCGGCTGCCCCTGGGATTCAGACTGTCATTGAGATGAAAAGCCTTTACTCGGTCGAGGCCAAGGACAGCATCAAATTCCTCCAGAGTCCGGTCCAGCCCCTCCATCATATCATAGCCGGCATCTGACATGTGGCAGGAATCCATACAGATTCCCAGTTTGGGGAGAATAGCGGGGTCTGCCCGGTCCAAAATAGCGGCCAGCTCTTCGAATGTCCTTCCAGTCTCAGTCCCCTTGCCGGACATGGTTTCTAATAGGACAATGGTGGATTGTTCCGGCTTTATGACAGAGTTCAGCATATCTGCGATATAGTCGGCGGCTGTCTCAAAGCCCTGCTTTAGATGGCTGCCGGGATGGAAGTTGTACAGATTTCCGGGAATATATTCCATCAGGGCCAGATCCTCCGCAAACATCTGGCGGGAAAGCTCCCGAAGATGAGAGTCAGAAGAGCAGGCATTTAACGTATAAGGTGCATGGGCAACCACAGGAGAAAAATGATTGCTTTGGAGAAGCTGAGAAAATGCAGTGAGATCAGGGATGTTTAAAGCCTTTGATTTTGTTCCCCTGGGGTTTCGGGCGAAAAATTGCAGAGTGGAGGCACCGATGGAGAGGGCATCCTGGCCCATTCGGAGATATCCCTTTGCAGAAGATAAGTGGGTTCCAATCGATAACATAAAAAATCCTTTCTGTAAATAGATGTACTTGTGACTGACAGTATATTCACGGTGTAGTATAGGAAATTTGCAGAAAGCTGTCAAGAATAGGAGATCCGGGATGGATAAGGATTTAAAAATTGCCATCTTAATTGATGCAGACAATATATCAGATAAATATGTGAAGATACTTCTGGATGAGACAGCCAGCAAAGGGGTGGCGACCTACAAACGGATTTATGGAGACTGGACCAGCACCAGGCTTGGATCCTGGAAAAAGGTTCTCCTGGAAAATTCCATTATCCCAATCCAGCAGTACAGTTATACTACAGGGAAAAATGCCACAGATTCGGCCATGATCATCGATGCTATGGATATTCTGTATTCCAAAAATGTAGATGGATTCTGCATCGCCTCATCAGACAGTGATTTTACGCGTTTGGTGGCAAGGCTCAGAGAATCCGGAATGTATGTCATCGGAATGGGGGAGAGCAAGACGCCGCTTCCCTTTGTGTCGGCCTGCAATGAGTTTAAATATTTAGACCTCCTCCTGGCTGCTGCCCAGAAAGAGGAGAAAGCCCAGGCAGAGGCCGCTGCGGCAAAAGAGAGTGACGGGACAGAAGCCTCAGGCAAGAAGAAGAACGCGGTCCAGGCAGCGCCGGCAGGAATGAAGCAGAAGAAGTCCGGAAAAGAAGCAGCAGATTCCCGAAACAGCCTGAGCCTGAAAAAGTTTAAGAAAGAGATCCAGACGATCGCGGAGAGCTGCTCGGATGACGATGGTTGGATCTTTTCCGGGGAGCTTCGCAATCAACTGGCAAAACGGTTTCCAGACTTTGATGTTCGCAATTTCGGCCATTCTAAGTTTACTCCCTTTATTGAGTCCCTGGGGATTTTTGAAGTGCGCCGGGAGGCCACCACTGCCGGGGATCGGGTGAAGCTGGTATATTTCAGATGTAAAAAATAAAAACGATAATTTCAGGCGCATGTTCTGCAGATGTTTTTGCAGAACATGCGCTATTTTTGTTAGGCCATGGGCCTGTTTCCATTGTGTAATTTTTCGTGTTCCGAAAAATGGAACTTTGGAAACAAAAAAACCACCTGCTATGCAGGTGAGTCAGCATTGCTTTAGCTTACAGTAAAAAA
>CALWBQ010000020.1 GCA_944376125.1 uncultured Lachnospiraceae bacterium | reverse complement strand
AGGAAAATCCAAAAGTTTAGATTTTCTCAAAATGCTTATCTTTTGGTCTTTGGTTCGGAATAGTGTAGTGCTGGCGGTCTATCTATTGTTTTCGGTTGCTTGCTTCTTTACCGTACATGAGCATTTTCTGCCGGAGATAAAGGGTCCGAAAATCCGATTTTTCCGGTAGCCCACACTCTGAATATTGGCCCCAATGGAAGCGTTCAGCTCCAGGGATTCCTGATCCCTGTTTTTGGAAACGTACCCCATCTTGTGGCGGAACGCCGTCTCCGCATTTTTCACTACCACATTATCCTTAGTCAGCACTACCTGGCCGTCCACGACCTCATCCAGACCGTATAAGGCTCTGCCCAGGCCGTGCATCCCACATTCTGACAGGCCGCCGATCCCTAGGATTTCCCCCCGGTGCAGCTCCAGGCTGAAACAAAGGAGATCGTTCATCGTGGTGATGCAGTCTGCTTTCAGTACCACCTCATCCCCATACCCGTCGCTGTCTGAGCGGTAATAATTGTCTTTCACTTCCCGGCCCACCATCTTGTGCTTGATGTCATTGGCCTCAAACTCTTTTTTCTCCAGATTGTCAATAATCACGCCATCCCTTAGAATCGTCAGAGTGTCACAATGCTCCATCAGCTCTGCCAGATCGTGGCTGATAAAGACCACCGCTTTTCCGTCATCCGCCGCCTTGTGCATGATCTGGTAGAGAAGCTCCCGGCCGCTGTGAGAAAGTGCCGTCGTAGTCTCATCTACAATAAACAGCTCAGGATCCCCGGCCATCACTTTGGCGATCTCGATCAGCTTTCTCTCCTGCATATCGTACCGGGAAGTGGGAAACGCCGGGTTGATGTTGGTGATTCCCACTTTTTCCAGAGCGGCCCCGGCCGCCGCGTTCATCTTTCCGCGGTCAACAAAGGGGCCCTTTTTAAACGGCTTATAATTTCCCAGAAAAATATTTTCCGCAACTGTGATCCCAGGGATTGTCCCCGCCTCCTGGACGATCATGCCGATGCCATTGTTGGAAGCCTCGAGGCTGGTAGCCGGCTTCCACGGCTTTCCTTTATAAAACATTTCCCCGCTGGTAGCCGGCTGGATCCCTGCAATGATCGAGGAGACTGTGGATTTCCCGGATCCGTTTTCTCCGATCAGTCCCCGGATCTCACCCCGCTTAAACTGAATATTTACATGATTCAGAGCCACGGTGACACCGAAATTTTTGCACATATCCCTGACTTCTACCAGCACTTCTCCTTTCTGCGCCATAATGACCTCCTTACTTGCCCATGCCTTATTTCTATTGTGATTATAACATCCGGGGATTTCTGTCTCTGTAAAAAACCCGTCGTATTATGTTCATTTTCCGACCTGTTCCGTCAAAATGCCTATTTTCCGGATTTTGCTTGATTCTGAAACTGCTGCAGTAGTATGATAGTGCCAGGGCAGGAAAGCCGCATTTTCTGCCCCCTTGGATTCTGAAATTTGGGAGGAATACGTCATGGAAGATCAGACTGTCAAAATCCGCATCGCCTCCGCCGGAGATGCAGAAAAATTGTTAAAGATCTATACCCCTTACGTGGAAAAAACAGCCATCACCTTTGAGTACGATGTGCCCACCTTGGAGGAATTTAAAAAAAGAATTGAAAATACTCTGAAAAAATATCCCTACCTCCTGGCCGAGAAAAACGGGGAGATCCTAGGCTACGCCTACACTGGGCCCTTCGTGGGCAGGGCGGCCTACAGCTGGGCGGCGGAGACATCCATCTATCTCCGGGAGGACTGCCGGAAAATGGGCATCGGCAGGCGGCTGTACGCCGCTCTGGAGGAGATCTCGAAACAGCAGAATATCTTGAACCTGTACGCCTGCATCGGTTATCCTGACACGGAAGATGAATATCTGACGAAAAACAGCGTCCAGTTCCACGCCCACCTGGGGTACCGGCTGGCAGGGACTTTTTACCAGTGCGGGTACAAATTCGGCCGCTGGTACCACATGGTGTGGATGGAAAAAATTATCGGAGACCACAGAGATACTCCTGCACCAGTGATTCCCTTTTCCCAGCTTGATCTGTCCGGCGGGTTCTGAACCGCCCCTGACAAGCCTAGAATAAACAGCAGAAGAGCCGGACGGAATCTTCCGATTCCTCCGGCTCCCGTTTTCAGCTCAGGCCGTCTCTGCTTCAGCCTTGCTGCCATTCTCCTCATTTTCCTCAGACGGCGCGCTCTCCTGCTGCCGCCGGTCTCCCCGCTCTCCTCTCTGGGGCATATCCCCTCTGTCCGGCTGATTCTCGCCATCCGGCGGCTGATTCTCACCTTCCGGCGGCCGATTTTCACCTTCCGGCGGTGTCTCGCCTTCCTGGGGCCCTTCGCCTCTCATCTGGCCTCTGCCGCCTCCCGGCCCTCTGCCTCCTGCACCTCCAAATCCGCCTTCGCCGATCTGCGTGACGGTGCCGTCAAGGGTCACCTCCTGGCTGTCCCCGCCGGTTGTCACGGTATATGACGCCCCATCTGCAAGCTGGGGCATACTCAGGAGCAGGCACTCGTAAGATTTCTCAGGCTGCCAGGAAAATACTTCATTTCCAGACTCATCTGTCAGGGTAACGGCTGTCCCTGCCTCCTGCGTTTCTTCATAATAAACCATCATCATCGCCTGCTCAGAATCTTCTGAAAATGCCTGAGTCATCCCGGCGCTTCCAGCCGCGGCGAATACGCCTCCGCTGATATAGGCCGTCCCGTTGTAGTCCAGGGAACCCTCACCCCTGGTTTCCGGACCGCTGATATAGGTGGTTCCGCCTGTCACATACACATCACCGTTGGAATCGATTCCGTCTGCGCCTGCGGTGACGGAAATCACTCCCCCGGAGATCCGGACATAAACATCGGGGTTCGCCTCCATCTTCTGGCGCTCGCTGTCTCCGCTCCCATCCCCTGAGGAAGGGGCGGCGGCATTGATGCCGTCATCTGTGGAACAGACCGATATGGTGCCGCCATTGATATCGACCTTCATGCCTTCTATTCCTTCATAGCTCTCCTCCACCGCGATCGTCCCGCCGTGGATCGTCAGCCAGGTCTCACTGTGGATTCCATCATCCCCCGCGCTGATCTGGATCTGTCCTCCGTCTATGATCATATATCCCTTGTCCGGGTCGCTGTCATTGCTGGCCTTGAACCCATCCTCGCCGCTGGTGATCTGAATCTGCCCGTCCTTCACCGTGAGGGAATCCTTTCCCTTGATCCCATCCTTGACGGCAGTCACCTGGATCTGCCCGGAAATGATCTTCAGGCCGTCCTTGGTGCGGATCCCGTTGCTGTAATTTCCATTGACTGCCAGGCTCCCGGAGCCATTGATGGTCAGGTCATCCTTGCAGAAAATGGCAGCGTCCGGCTCGTCATCCTCCGGGTTTTCAAACACGTAAGCGCTGCCGTCAGAGACCTGATTTTCCGTACCCTCCGCCAGCGTCAGGATCAGCTTTTTACACTGGATCCCGTAAATGGGCGAGGTGTCGCTGCAGGACACGGCAAATCCGTCCAGGACAAGGCGCACCGTGTCCTCCTCCCCCGCGTCAATCCGGATCTGTCCCTCATAGCTGCCGCGAAGGATATAGGTTCCCGCCTGGGTGATGCAGATCACGCCGTCCTCCTCCGAAACTCCCTGGCCTTCTCCTTGAACAGCCGTCCCGCTGCAGGTTATGATCTGGGCGAATTCCTCTGACCAGCCGGCATCCAGATCATCCTCATCGTATTCTGCCGTCAGCCCACCTGTCTCCGTTTCACCTGCCGCCTCTGTCCCGTTTGCCGTCTCTGACGGTTCTGCAGTCTCCTCCTGGCCGGCCTCCCCGGCGGCGCTCTCCTGCACAGTCTCAGAAAAAGTGCCCAAGCTGCACCCTGCTGTCTGGAGCAGCAGTCCTCCCGCCAGAACTGCCGTCAGTCCTCTCTTCCAAATTTTTCTCTTTCTCATTTTTATGTTGTCACCGATTACCTTTCAGATTTTTCGCGCCATCCGGCGTTCTCATTATCCCGCTGCGGAATCACAAAAACTCTTCCCGCTCTGCCTTCCATCCGCAGGAAACTGTCAGATTTCCGTTTCTGCACCGCACTGCGTCCAGCATTTCCTTCTCTTTCTCCGGACTTTTTAATAAAATGTCGTACTCCAGCTCATAGAGGCTTCCCATATTGACAGTCTTTACCTTCAGCAGGGAAACCTTTCTGGTGTGCTGCGCAAAAATATCGTCAAACAGACCGCTGTAGTTTAAATTTTCCGGGATCGTGATCTTCAGATCCCTTCGGAGCATCCGCTCTTCCCTCACAGGGAGAGCGTGAAACAGCACCGTAACCACGGCGACCGCGGCAGTCAGAAACACCGCGGCTCCCAGATAGCCCATCCCGGTGGCCAGGCCGATGGCCATGGCTGCAAACACGCTGGTGATCTCCCTGGCGCTCCCAGGCATGGAACGGAAGCGCACCAGGCCGAAGGCTCCCATAACTGCAACGCCAGTTCCCAAATTGCCGTTCACCATCATAATGACGACCTGCACGATGACCGGGAGCAGAATCAGTGTCATCAGAAAATTCCGGCTGCTGCTGTTTTTATAGCTGTGAACCGCAGCCAAACAGAGCCCCATCGCCGCGGAGCACAGGGTGCAGACTGCCATATCCTGCATGGTAAGCCCCGCCCCGGTTAAGATACTCTCAAGCACAGCGCCTCCCCCCTTCCTTCACTGCGGTCTTCTCCGAGGCCATCTCCGGAATCAGATAATTCTGATAGTAGGTCCCGTACTTGGAAAATGACGCCGGAAAAATTTCCAGCCGGCTGAATATATGGCTGAGCCACAGCGGAACCGCTTCCGCTGTCTTCAGCTCCATCAGCACCATCCCTTTCTCCAGAATCCTGTCCCCGAAGACACCGGAGCCAAGATCCAGATCCCAGCTCCTTCCCAGAAGATTCCAGTCAAAGGTCAGGCGGATCCTGCGGTCCAGACAGCAGGTGTATGCCTGACGCTCATAGGTGATGCAGGCCATGGGCACCAGCCCGTACCGCTTCATAACGTAATCCAGTTCCTGGAAGATCTGGTCACGGCGCCCTGTCTCCTTTCCCATGTAAAAGCAGTCCCTGGCCTCCCGAAGGCTCATCTGGATCCGCCTCTTGTAGACCACACGGTCGTATTTTTTCTTCAGTTCCGGAAACACCTGGGAATCCTGATCGATCCCGGTGCCGTAGGCCCGAAGCCTCAATTTTTCTTTATATACCGGCTTCTCCAGCGATCTGCGGATCAGCTGGCAGTCCGGAGTGTCAAAATAGATATTGCTGATCTGATACTGCTCATATTGATCCGGCTGAAACGATCCGCCGACAGCCAGCATCAGCCGCCTGAACATATCCTCTGTGAGCAGATATTTGGTTTCATACCGCTTAAAAACTTCCTGCAGCACTCTCATACCTCCTCTGTCATTGTTGATATAAATTTATCAAAACAATGTGTAAAGTTTTTGTAAAGGCTGTGAAAAATCTGCGAACTCTGCCGGAAGGCGCTGCCCATAAACGCGAGTTGTCGGTTCGCTGGAGAAGGCTTTCCACAGCCATGAAAACGGCAAGCTGAAATCCCTATTCATGGAACAATGGACTTCTATCAGGCAAAATCATTTCACAATCAATCCCTCACATCACCAAATCAGAATTGCTCTATTTCTTCAAGTTTTCTATAAACCCGGAGACAGCGGATATAAGCCACCCCAAACCAATAATAATTAACGCAATTTTCCACCCGATACCATTATCAAAAACAAAGATAAATGTATATAAAGCGAATAAACTAACAGGGATAGCAATTCCATATAACACCAAATGAAACTTCCTCTTTTTTTCTTTATCCATTTATTCTCACCTCATTAACTTCCAATTCGCCAACCTAGGTTTTGCCGCGATGTTTAATTCCCCGATAAACTGGAAGTTGTCAGTCCAATTCCAGCCTCATTGAAATTAGTTCCTGCCAGCCTTGGCAGCGTGAACGAAAACCTCTTGGATTGCGTCCAAATTCCATAAACCCCATACTTTTATACAGTGCAATCGCATTGCTGTTTTCGCTCACAACTTCTAATGAAACATTTCTTGTTATTCTTTAGAAATACATTTTTTGTGTACTTCATTATTTATCACCTTCATAATTTCAATTCTCTTGTCTTTTATTGTAACACAATTCCGAGAGCGCAGAAATAGCCTGCTTTTTTGCCGGACAAGATTGAAAAACAGGGACCGCAGCGGCCATTCTGCCTCTGCAGTCCCTGTCTCCAGATCCTCTTCCTGTCTATTTATCTGCCGATATGTCCATACTCCCGGAGCGGAAACCCTCCAGGTCCAGGGTGACGTACGGGAAGCCCAGCCCCTTCATCCGGTCTGCCAGCTCTTCCCGGATTGCCAGAACTTCCTCCATCTGCCCCGGATCCACCTCGATCCGGGCCACATCCCCGTGAAGGCGCAGGCGGATATTTCCCCCGATTTTCTGCCGGATCCAGTCCTCGCCCTCTGCGATCCGCTCCAGAACCTGGTAGTCCAGCTTAGCCCCGTAGGGGAGCCTCGTGGCCATGCAGGGGGTGGACGGCCGTCCTGCCACCGATATGCCGTATTGCTCTGCAAGAGCTTTCACCTGAGCTTTGGTGATGTGGAGATCTGCCAATGGGCTGGTGATCCCCAGTTCTCCAAGAGCCCGGATGCCCGGCCGGTACACGTGGAGGTCATCCTCATTGGTTCCGTCCAGGATCCTGTCAATCCCGTGCTCTCCGGCAAATTCCCGCAGTCTGGTAAACAGGAGATGCTTGCAGCGGTAGCAGCGGTCCTGGGGGTTGTATTCGATACCGGCCTCTCCCAGCTCGTCGATCTCCAGCACCACATGGGAAGCCCCTGTCTCCTCCGCCACCTTTCTGGCAATCTCCAGATCGCAGGCAGCGTGAAGGCGGGTGTGAAACGTTACAGCATAGACTTTCTTCCCTGTCTTTTTCGCTTCCCGGCAGGCAACGGCCAAAAGGAGGCTGGAATCCACACCTCCGGAGAATGCGATAGCGATGTCGCTTTCGGCGTACTCTCTCATTCTCTCCTCCAGCCGCTCCCGGACGGACGCCAGCTCTCTACCCGGCTCGCCCTGCGGGGCGCTCTCCGGTTTCCATTGGCCCCCGGATGCCTGCTCTTTCACCAGATGGTAAGCCTCCGGGAAGGGGATGTTCTGCTCCCTGGAAATTTTTTTCACGCTCTCATATTCCGGGTAGACAACTTCCCTTCCGTTTTTCCTGCACACCTTTACCTGGGCCGGTCCCAGCTCCGTCTCCGCCACCTTCAGGGAGCGCTCTGCCACCGTCCGTTCCATCCTGGTTCTGCGGATGCCGATGGTGGTAGTGTGGGCAAAGATGATCTCCTCCATGCGCTCCGCCTGGCCCTCCCTGGCCAGAACAGTCAGAAGGTAGGCCGGCCTGTTCTTTTTCATAAAAATCGGCGTATACCAGGCGTCGGCGGCCCCTGCCGCAAACAGTTCCTCCATCACAAATCCCAGGGCCTCCCCGCTGCAGTCATCCACATTGGTCTCCAGCTTGATGACCTGATCCTTTCCGGATTCTTCTTCCCCGGCGGGAACGATCACCATGGCCCGCAGGATATTGGCATTCTTGAAGTCTTTATTTCCAGCCCCGATCCCGATCTTTTCCACCCGGTAAGACTCCGGAAGGGACTCCCCGCAGTGGAGGGCGGCGGCGATGGCGGCCCCTGTAGGGGTGACCATCTCCCCTTCATTGTCCGTCAGCTTCAGCTCCAGATGGTAGGCGCTGGCAATATTGGCAGTGGCCGGCACCGGCACCGGCATCACCCCGTGCTGACAGCGAACGTAACCGCGGCCTTCTGAAAGAGGGGAGACAATTACTTTAGTAATCCCCAGATCATTAAGGCAGACCGCAACGCTGACAATGTCAACGATAGAATCAATAGCCCCCACCTCGTGGAAATGGACTTCCTCTATGGGGAGGCCGTGGGCCTTTGACTCTGCCTCCGCCACGATCTCAAACATTCTCTTTGCCAGGGCTTTGACGGAATCAGCCCCATCCATCCGATCAATAATCTCTACAATATCCGCCAGATTTCTGTGAATATGGCCGTGCCCGTGATTGTGCTCATGACTGTGATCGTGACTGTGCCCGCAGCCATGCTCCTGGCTGTGCTCGGACTCCTCTGCGCCGGGATGGTCATGGGTATGACCGGGCTCCTCCTCCAGATGGACGTCAAAGTCAAAGGCGTCTATGCCGCATTTCTTTTTTCTCCCGAAATGAAGGTGGTAGCCTCCAACTCCCAGACTTTTCAGGGCATGTTCCAGCACCTGGCGGCTGGCCCCCAGATCCAGCAGGGCCCCCACCGTCATATCTCCGCTGATCCCGGAATAGCATTCCAGGTATAATATCCGTTCCTCTTTCATCTCATCTCACCGCCAATCTGTTAATCTGTGTAGCAATGTAGCCTGCGCCGTAGCCGTTGTCTATGTTGACCACAGAGATTCCGTTGGCGCAGGAATTGATCATCGTAAGCAGGGCCGAAAGCCCGTGGAAGCTGGCCCCGTAGCCGACAGAGGTGGGAACCGCGATCACAGGGTTTTCCACCAGCCCGGCGATCACGGTTCCCAGAGCGCCCTCCATCCCGGCCACGGCGATCACGCAGTTGGCCCTGCGGATGCGGTCCCTCTGGGACAGAAGCCTGTGGATCCCCGCCACGCCCACGTCGTAGATCCGGTCAGTCTGGCAGCCGAAAAATTCCGCCGTCTGGGCCGCCTCCTCCGCCACTGGGATATCCGCGGTCCCGCCTGTGCAGACGGCCACAAGCCCCTTTCTCTCCTTCCCCTCTTTCTCCACTTTCAGAATCCGGGAGATGGGATCGTAGACCACCTGGGGAACCTGATCCTTCACCAGCTCGTACTGCTCCCTGGTGGCTCTGGTGCCCAGCACCTCCCCGTTCTCCTCCGCAAATTTTTTGTAAATCTGAACCAGGTATTCATCGGGTTTTCCCTGGCAGAATACCGTCTCCGCAAAGCCTGACCTCAGGCTTCTGTGGTGATCCAGCTTTGCGTAGCCCAGATCTTCATAGGGGAGATCCCTCAGCCGGTCCTCCGCCTCTTCCACCGAAAGGGTTCCTGCCTGTATCTCTTCCAGTATCTTCTTTACGTCCATTGATCCATTTCCACCTTTCTCGTACATATCTGATCCAGAAGAGGCCCGGAATGGCTGACCACCAGGAGGCCAATCTCCCTTTTCTCAATCTCTTCCAGCAAAAAATGCCAGATCTGGCTCTGAGTAATCAGATCCAGCATGGTTGTAATCTCGTCTGCCAGCAGAAAGCGGGTCTTCTCCCCCAGGGCCCTGGCAATGCAAAAGCGCTGGAGCTCGCCGCCAGACAGCTCCGAAGGATAGCGGTTCAGCCAGTCCCTCTCGATCCCCAGGCCATCCATGATCCGCTCCGGCACCGGGCCGCCTTCCTCCAGCACCTGCCTCATCCTCCACCTGGGATTCACCGATAGCTCCGGGTGCTGCCAGATCAGCTGGACTGGGCAGTACCCCTTGATGTCCTGCACCGGAACCCCGTCTATCAGCACTTGGCCGCTGTCCGGCTTTTCGTACCCGGCCAGGATCTTGCAGAGCGTCGTCTTTCCAAAGCCGCTGGGAGCTGCAAACCCCAGCCTCTCCCCGCTCTCCAAAGTCATAGAAAAATGATTCAGGATCTGGCGGCTCCCTTTCTGGTAGCGGAAGGACAATTCCTTTGCCTCCAGTTTCATGCCATCCGCCCCCTTTCAGTCAGCGCCAGGTTCTCCGCGTCCGGACTCCTGTCCATTTTCCCCGGGCTGCCGCTCATTTCCGCCAGTTCCGGGCGGATGCACCGGACTTTCCTCCCCCTGACCTCCCGGTAGGGGATCTCCTGGATAGAGCACTCCTCTCCCCGGTAAGGACAGCGGGGGGCAAACACACAGCCCTCATAGCTGTCCCCTGCGTAGGGCTGGGTCCCGGCCAGCGGCTGAAATCCGTGCTGAGGCATGGCCCGGTAGAGTGCCTGGCTGTAGGGGTGGAGAAGGGTTTCCTCCCGCTGAAACGCCGACGCCTCCATCTCCTCCAGAGTCGTCCCCGCATAAAAGACTGCTATCCGGTCTGCCACCTCCAGGGCCAGTTCCAGATCATGGGTGATCAGCAGCACTCCTGTCCCCTCGTCAGCAATCTCCCGAAAATGTCCCATGACCCGCTTAGCCGCCGTCAGATCCAGGCCAGGGGTCGGCTCATCTGCAATCACCAGCTCCGGCTCCTCCATCAAAGCAGTGGAGATCAGCACCCTCCTGATCATACCTCCTGACAGCTCAAAGGGATATCGGCTCTCTGTGTCCGGCGGCAGGCCGTAGCGCGCCAGGAGCTCCCGGCACCGCTCCAGCGCCCCGGCAGTCTTTCTTCCCTTTCTCACCTGATTTCCCACCTTCATCAGCGGATCCAGATACGAAACGCTCTGAGGCACCAGGACGATCTCCCGGCCCCGCACATTCTCTAAAAGCCTTCCTGTCAGTTCCTGCCCTTTATACAGGATCTCCCCAGACATGGAGGCATTGTAGGGAAGCAGCCCCAGAATCCCATGGGCTAAAAGGCTCTTTCCCGATCCGCTGGAACCCACCACCGCTGTGATCTCGCCGGACCGGACCGTCAGTCCCAGATCCCGGATCACCTGGAGGTTTCTCCTTCTGAGCCCCTTCGTGTACTGGGCAAAGGAAATGGAAAGGCCCTCCACCTGCAGCAATATCTGTTTTTCCATCTTTCTGCCCTCCTTTATTCGTGAACACTGCCCGGATCGATCAGCCGGCAGACGCTCTCCCCCAGGACGCGGAACAGCAGCACGCAGATCATCAGCAGCGCCCCTGGAAATGCGGCCAGCCACCATCTCCCCATAGCCAGGTAGCGCATACTCTCCGACAGAATCACGCCGATGGCCGGCTGTTCCGGCGACAGGCCGAACCCCAGAAAGGTGATGCTGGCCTCATGGAGAATGGCGTGGGGAAACAGCAAAATCAATCCGGTAAAAAACTGAGGCAGAATGTGGGGCAGCATATGTTTTCCTGCAATCTGAAGCCGGCTCTGTCCCAGCTTTGCCGCAATCTGAATGTACTGGCTGCTTTTCAGCTGCATGACCTCCCCCCGGATCAGCCTTGCCAGAGAGGTCCAGTGGGTCAGGGTGATGCCCACCGCCACACCCCAGAATCCTTTCCCGCAGGCGTAAGAAATCAGAACCAGCAGGAGGATATGGGGAATCCCCATCACCAGGTCAATGAGAAAGGTAATGGCAGAATCCGCCGCCTTCCCCAGGACGGCCGCGCCGATGCCCATAACCCCGGCAAAAATTGCGCTGGCAGCAGCCGTCAGCACCCCTAGGCGGATGCTCAGAGACAGTCCCGTCACTGTTCTGACAAACATATCCCGACCCATAAAATCGGTTCCAAAGGGGTATTTCAGGCAGGGGGCGAGATTTTTTCTGGAAAAATCCGTCACCAGGGCCTCATCCCGCCAGAGATACCCGAGAAATGCCACGGCAAGGAGAAACAGTGCCGATGCCGCCAGCCAAAAAATCGTTTTCTTCCGCTGGTTCATCTTCCTCTCTCCCTCCCTTTTCTGATCCTGGGATCAATGATCCCGTAAAGAAAATCTGCCAGGGCGTTGCCGCCAAAGACAATCACCGCGCTGACCACCGTGATTCCCAGCAGCAGCGGAACATCGCTGCCAAGCCCGGCATCCACCGCCGCCTGGCCCAGCCCCGGGTAGGAAAAAACCTGCTCCACCAGGACAGATCCCCCGAAGATCTCGCTGACTGAGGCAAACTGCAGGGTCATGGCCGGCAGGGCGATATTGCGGAGCCCATGGCGCCGGATCATTGTCCATTTTTTCTCCCCCCTGGCCTGGGCAAACAGAACGTAATCGCTCTCCATCACCTCTGCCATCTTCTCCCGGGTCTGAAGGGCGATATTGGATATTCCCGTCAGGCTCAAGGCCGCAGCCGGCAAAATCCCGTGAACCAATCTGTCTGCCAGGGTCACGTCAGCCGCCGCTGTCCCCACCGGCACAGCAAACCCCACCGGAAGCACCTTCAGCCACACGGAAAACACCATCAGCAGCACCAGTGCCAGAAAAAAGGCCGGCGTGCTGGCCATGAGCAGGCTGTAGCCTGTAACCAGCTTATCCTGCCATTTTCCCCGGTTGGCCCCTGCCCAGACGCCCAGAGCAAACCCGATCACACCTGAGAGAACCCAGGCCGCGGCCATCATCCACAGAGAATTGGCCGTCTTTTCCAGCAGCACCTCCGCTACCGGCCTGCGGTAAAGGAGGGACACACCCATGTCCCCTCTGATAAAATCCCAGGCCCAGTTCCAAAACCGGACCGCCATGGGCGTATTCATCCCCCAGTATTCCCTCAGCTTATCGATCTGCTCCTGGCTCATGGAGCCCAGAGCCGCCTGGCCCACGTTGCTCTGCAGGGGATCAATGGGCGAAACCGCCAAAAGGAAGAACGCCGCAAAGCTGACCCCCAGGATCAGCAGCAGCACCCGGGCAAGCCCGGCGAATCCCCTCACAATCTGTCTCTTGTCCATGTCTCATCAGTCCTCAAATCCTTTTATTCCCCGTCAGTGCCCCAGGTCCACTGATCTACGTTGTTGACAATAGACCAGCCGTGACCGTGGGGATGAATCTTCTGCTCTGCCACAGCGAGCCCGTCCCTCACCCAGTAGAGGTGGTCGATATTGGTCAGCCAAATCCAGGGGATATCCCCGTCCTGGGTGACGCCGGTGATCCCGTCCCACTGGGCCTTCTGCCACAGCCCATAGGACTCCTCCAGGCTGGAGGCCGCCAGGGCCTCATCCATGTACTGATCCACCGACTCATTGGCGTATGGGGAATACCGGGCCAGCCCCGTATCTTCCTCTGTGTGATAAATATTGTACAATTCCATAGGCGTATGGGCGCCCCAGCCCCACATCAGCGGCTCCTGGTAAGCCAATGTGTAAGCCTCGTCCCAGCCCACACCCCTGATAGAGGCGTCAATCCCCAGCTCCTTCATCTGGTTGGCCGTCTCTGCGGCCATGGCCTGACGGACCGAATCACTGGAGGGGTAGGCGATCTCCAGGACAGCCTTCTGCCCGTCCTTCTCCCGGATCCCGTCGGCTCCCATCGCCCATCCGGCTTCCTCCAGCAGAGCTGCAGCCCCCTCCGGATCGTATGCCACCTGGCTGCCCTCATAGTACCAGGGCATCTTGTCACAGACGCTGTACGCCGGGCTACCATGGCCCTCCAGGACATTTTCAATCAGCCTCTCCCGGTCCATCCCGATATTGATGGCTCTCCGCACCAGGACATCGCTGGTAAAATCATTTCCGATCACCGTGCCGTCCCCCAAAGTCTGCCGCGGCACCGCTGGAAGGTTAAATCCCCTGTTGTCTACCGACTCGCAGGACAGCAGGCTGTACCCTGGCACCTCCCCCTCGGCGTAGGAGACCGCCGTGTAGGCCAGATCCGCCTGGCCGGACAGAACCGCCGCGTAGGCGGCATCCTCATCCATAAAGAGGATGGTCACCTCTTTCATCTTCACCTCGTCCCCGTAGTAATCCGGGTTCGCCTCCAGGATCACCTGCTGTCCCTGATCCCACTGCTTTAATATGTACCTTCCGGACCCGATGGGGTTTCTCCCGTAATCCGGCCCGTAGGCGTGCTCCGGCACGATACCCACGATGGCCATGGTGTAAGGCCAGATCGAATACGGCCGGGTCATGTGGAACTCCACCGTATCCTCATCTACCGCCACAGCCTCCTCAAGCATGGTAAAGTCGTTGACTGAGCTGGTGTCCCGCAGTGTGTTGTAGGTAAAAGCTACATCCTCGGCCGTCAGCGGCTCTCCATCGGTAAAGCGCACGTCGTCCCGGATCGATACCGTCCAGGTCAGCCCGTCCTCGCTGCACTCCATCTCTGTGGCCAGGTCAAAATTGATATCCAGATCCTGGGTCGTCACTGTCAGCGTGCTCTGGATCAGCGGCTCATGGACATGCTCGCCGGCTCCCCACCCATATGCCGGGTCAAAGCCCGCCTCCGGTTCCGAATTGGCAGTCATCACGACCACAACGCTGTCTTTTTCCGAAACTCCGCTGCCTCCGGCTCCTGTTCCCGGATCCGCCGTTTCCTGCCCCAAATCCGCCATATCTGCCTGGCTGGCCGTGCTGTCTGCCTGGCCGCAGCCGCTCATAAATGCTGCAGCCGCAATGCCAATTCCAAAAAGTTTTAAACATCTCTTATCCATAGCGCTGTTCTGTCTCCTCCCATCAGTCTTGCCGCGAAATAGTTTTGTTTTACAGGGAACAAAAAATGATACCAGAAAAGTCCCCGTCTCTGCCAAAACGGACATACCTTCCTGGTATCATTTTCTTTTATTCCATCCCTCTGCCTGATGCACAGGCCGGGAACCATCGATCATCTGTTTTTTCTACGCCTCTTTCAGAGGCGGTTCCATAGCTAAAAAATGAAAACTGCGGCGATGACTTCAGTCATCAATTAATCTTATTTTATGCAAAAGCAACCCAAAAGTCAACGCAAATTTACTCAAACGTTTGGGAGCACCTCGGATATTTGCACAAATCCCGGCTGCCGGTCCCACACCTATTTTCCGGCCTCTCGGATCGCCGGGAACAGCTCCGCCAGCACGATCTGCGGCTTGTCATTGAGCCGGATATTGATGGAATGGGTTCCCAGCCCCCGGCCCACAACCAGATACCTGCCGTTCCTCTCAAACGTTCCCGCACACCAGGGCAAAAAAAACTGGTACTGGGGCGTCATCAACCCGCCGAGAAGGGGGATCTGAATCGTACCCCCATGGAAATGGCCGGACAGAGTCAAATCCGCCCCCCACTCTGCAGCATCCTTAAAATATAGGGGGGAATGGAGCAGAAGGATCTGAAACCGCTCCCGGTCAGCCTCCCCCAGCCGATCTGTCAGATAACCGTTCTCCAGAGGACCTGGATCATGGAAAAATCGTTTTAAATAATATTTCTTCTCCAGGTCTGCACCGCTGACTGCGATATCGTCCCGGATCAGAGCCGTCTTATCGTCCAGATAGACCACCCCCATCTCTTCCAGAGATTTCCGGTAGCAGTCATACTGATCCCCATAGACCTCCCGCTTCTGTTCCATGCGGTTCTCATGGTTCCCGTTTCCATAATAGACCGGGTATCTCTCCGCCAGCTTTCCTATAAGCCTCAGAGGGACATCGATCCCCATCTCCCCTCTGCAGACCATCATATCCCCGCCGATGAGGACCGCATCGGGCCTGGCCTCCTCAATCGCCCGGATCAGCCTTTCGTTGTCCTTCCCGAACTCCTTATTGTGCAGATCCGTCAGGAATGCCAGCCGGATCCTCTTTTTCACCTTAGGCGACCGGATCGCCACCGTCTCTGTCACCAGACAATTTTTTTCATATTCCGAGCGCAGCAAAAGACCCAGGCCGGTTCCGGCCGCCAGAAAACCTGCTGCGACAATATTTTTTCGTGTCATAGATGCTTCCTTTCTCCTTCCTCTGTCTATGATAACACGGAAGCAAAAATCGCACAAGCCGGGAAGAGGGAGGCATACACATCCTCCCCGATTCTGTATTTCTATCTTCCCATCAAAAGTATTTGCTTTCCAGATAATTATAGATGTGCTCGTCTGTTTTGGTGCTGATTTTGTTATACCTTTCACTCATGGAATATTTTCGCAAAAGTGAAATCAGCCTTATTTTTTCTTCCAATTCACAGTTTGCATTGCGGAGCTTCGCCTCATCGATCCGATACACGTCCAGGCGTTCCCAATACCGTTCAAACTCATCCAGCAGATCTCTGATTTCGCTGCGCTCTGTAAAATCCGCCTCCTCCTCTTTCATTTTCTCATAGGATGATTTCTCAATGAGAATATCGGATGTGTTTAACAGAAGCTGTCCTTTTACAAATTTGCAATCATCGGATTCCGGATTTTCCATATCCAGTTCTTTCCGGCTCAGGAGCAGCCGGTGCATCGTAGGCCGCTTGTTGCCCCCCGACGACACTGTGGCCACACACGCCATCCGGCATGCCAGCTCCTCATTAAAAAGAAACATATGGTTAAATACGATAAAGCAGATCTCCCCGATTTCCATTTCCGTCAAGACGCAGTAGCATGCCGACATACTCAGAGAAATAATCATTTTCCCTCTATAGCTTTTTTGAATCGGCGTTCCGTCTATGGTTTTCTTTCCCGTATTCAATACCAGCTTTGCACTGCAGTAGCGGCCATTTCCTGAGGGCTGAAAGCTCAGCTTTCCGTGGAGAATCTTATTCTCCGAGGAGATGGTCGAATTAAAGTATACTTCAAAATCTCTCATATATCCTTTAAATGCAGGGTGCGACGGATCGCAAATCAGCATATCATTTTCCCAGGTTTCCAAAAGCTCATTGCTGCTTTCTTTCCTCTCCCCCGAATTTTCCAGAGAAAGGATTTCCCCCGGATCAATCTCCAGAGCCATGCATATTTTTGCGATATGGATCAGCGATACCCTGGTATCCCCCGCAAGAAATTTTGACACCGTGGACTGTCCCAGGCCGCTTTTTGCCGCCAGCGTGCCCTGGGAAATCCCCCTCCTTTCCAGAATTTTCTTTATTCTCTCAACGATCTCCTCACAGTAGTCCTCTGCAAATTTGTTGTAATCCTCATACTGCATCATCTGTTTCAAATCCGGCATCCTCCTTCTCCGTCTCCAGCATCTCATCGTTTTTTGCCAGGCATCTGTAGATATCTTCTGCCAACTCTTTGTACGCCAACGGGATCTCCAGCGTCATCCCCCCGATGTCGTGGTAGCGCATGACCATATAATGGTAAATCTGCCTCTTCTGCTCCTCCGGCATATCATATTTCAGGGCCTCCATCGCACAGAAAATACTCATCACATAGTAGTACAGCACTGCATCGCCATTTTGCGTCTGTGCCTCATATTCCAGAGCATAGTATTGGTTATCATTGGCCAGCTTCCACCACAGCTCAGGGCTGCCCTGTCTCCCGTCCTGCTCTGTGAGATTCAATTTTTCCCGCCCTTCCATATATCGGTCCAGCTCCTTAGAAGTCGGCGCTTTTTCTGCCCAGATATAATAGTATTTTTCGCTCTGGCAGGCCTCCACTTTCCTTTTAAACACGTTCTCCGCCTCCGTGTATGTATAGAAGGTGTTGCCATCGCCGTCCTGCAGCGTCTGAATGTCTGTGCCGGCACGCCAGCAGGCGGCGATCTCTTCCATCACGGCATCAACATACTCTTCCAGCGTCTGCTCCGCCTTTTTATCCAAAAAGAATACCACACTTTCAATGTCCGGCTCCAGATCCGGTTTCCGATCCGGATCTTCCAGAACAAACCTGAATGTCAATGGCTTCAAAGGCCCCGGATCCTCCGCGGCCACGCCTCCGACCTGGCTCTGATCGTCAGAGGCAGATCCGGCTCCCCCAGTTTCAGCTGCAGCCGGCTCTGGCTCTGGTTCTGACTCCAGATTCGCCTCCTCTGACTGTCCCTCCCCGACTAAGACGGCATTCCACAATGCCAGGGAATTGATGGGGTTTCTCAGGCAGAGGAAAATTTCACATAATACCACTATCAAAATCTGGGCTCCCTTCCTATTGCGGAGCTTTCGCCTCTTAACCCGAAATCGTCTTTCCGCTTCTATTTCCTTTCTTCTGACTTTACGGTATCCACCCGCAGCATCATCTCCATCATAGCCGTCAAGCAACTTATCACGCTGCCTTTCATACCTGTCCCTCTGCCTTCTCATCTGTCTGTAAGCAGATATGCTGATTGCTGTCCCCGAAAGCAGGAAGCCAAAAAAGCAGAGGCTGAAGAGGAATCTTGGCAGTTCATGTTTAAAGACACCCTGGAATATCAATTCACACAGCAGACCTGCCGCTGCTATCAACACGTTTATCTTGTCGCCCAGCGAAAGCGTTTTCAGTTTTTCACATAAGCTCTTCATCTCTTGTCCCCTGAATCCATAGGTTCACTACACCCGTTCTTTTCTAATTATAGCATACCTTATGCCAGCTATAAAGTCGAAAAAGAATCTTATTTTCCAAAACTAATATTTATTCTATTTTTCGATTGAGTCCTGCAGCCTTTATTGCTCATCATCCATTGTCTTATAAGCAGCAATGAGATAGAATATAAGAGTCAGAAAAAGTCTGCTTTGTGGAGGAAATGCTTATGAAATTATCGAATGTCTTTTATTTTAAGAATATTGTTGACTGCTACTATCCGGATGAAAACCGTCCTGCAGCAGATGTCCAGGCAGTTGTCTCGAAAGTAAAAGAGGATATTAAGAAACTGCCCGATGAGGATTTCATCGAAGTCATCATTAGCTGCTTCATTCCCGACCTCTATTCCGGGATGGGAAAATGCGAAAAACTTTTTACGAAGCTGACGGAACTTATGGTAGGCGAATGGTGGCGCCGCATGGGCGGTTCTTACAATTTGCCTACAAAGAAATCCGGAACGGAGGACGTCGAGCTGATCTGGACCTCCATCTCCATTGTCTGCGACGCCAAAGTTTTTCGTCTCGGCCGAAGCCAGAAAGCCCCAAACGTCAAGGACTTCCTGAAGCTGGCAAGCGTGAGGCTGTGGATCGACAACCTCAATGACAAATACAAGAGAAACAAACAGGTTCACACTGTAATCGGCGGCCTGGTTACATACTCTTCCCTCCATGAATGGGAGAGTGACAGCGAAGTCTATGAGGAATGTACCAACCATGCCACACCGGTAGTGATGCTTCCGTACGAGATCCTGGCTTTGCTCCTCAAGTACAAGGAGCGGGTTCAGATTTCCCAGTTCATAAAGCTGTGGAATTATTCAGAAAACTGCGTAAAAACATCCCGCCGGAAAGACAGCTACTGGAGTTATATCTCCCAATTTATCTGCAAACTGCTCTCCCTCTCCGCAGACGAGTACAAGGCTGAAATCAAACAGTACCACAAAGAAATTCTCCTTGCCGCTGCAGAGTACCGCCAGATTGTTCAAGATACCGTTGATAACGTCAGGGATAACATCTCTGCCTCTTTGGACAAATATTCAACTCTTGAATCTCTCAGAGAGTATGCCCTTCATGAGCTGGAGCGCAGGGACAACGCAGCTGGTCTCGATTACCTCGCACATATAGACGCCTTCCGTTCCTTTCGGGATCAGGACTAAAAAATGCGGAGAACGGCTTCATAGAAATCGTTCTCCACATTTTTACAAAGAATCTCTGACCTTCATACTGAATTCCGGAAATGCTTTTTTTACAAATTTTCCAGCCTCCAGCAGTGCATCCGCATCGCCAGCCGAGCCTTCCACCTCACTCGCATTGGCCAAAAGGCCAACCACACAGGCAATGACCGCCAATCCTGCATCTGGCTGGGTCCATCCCGATACGTCGATGAGCGGAACACCAAAACTGTCAATATAATTTTGAGTTTTTGCCAAAATCTCATCTATTGAGACCGGCATTTTTGCATCCCTGCTCTTCCGGGCTACAATCACAACGCAAGTATTGACTGCCTGGGACAGAACGGCTCTGGGTCTCCCCTTTCTTTCAATACTCAGGGGCTGTACACTGCTGACAAAAAAATCAGACTGCCGATATGCCCGGATGACAGCTTCCCATCCGTTCACGGAGCTGTGAGAATAGACAAAAGAGAACACCCCGTCATGCTTCAGAACTCTGGCAGCTTCTGCAAATGCCAGATTAAGCTGCCTGCAGTACTCCTCATGTGCAGACTGCCCCTCTTCCACTCTTCTCGATGAGGCAACCAGTTCATAGCAGTAATCTGTGATCTTTGCGGAAAACAGCTCCGGCTCCATTTTTTGCAGCAGCGGCTTTTTCCATGCGTAAAAAAAGTCGGCCAAAATGGAATAATAAATATTATCGTAGTACGGAGGATCTGTCACAATCGCATCAAAAAAATTATCATCAAATGGCAGCTGCTGAGCATGGGCATGTCTGATAGTGATTTTTCCCTTACAGTTTTCAAAAGACTGAACCCCCTTGCCGATCCGTTTCAATTTTTCCCACAGGTTGGCAGGGCCATTTAAAACCTGATCCGTCTCCGCATAATCAAACAGCATGGCGATACCCGGCCCGCAAAAACCTCGCCCTACCTGCTCATTCTGCGGTATCCACATAGACAGCCGGCAGTTCCAGTCAACAACCTGGTCGATCAGACTGGAAAGCGCGCCAATGACAAACCTGGCCATATCACGGTTTTGTCCGATCATATCTGCATAGTGCGCCGCCAGCTCATCAATCAGATAAAGCAAAAACAACCGCTGTCTCCTGTTCAGGAAATCGGCATGTGTTTTAATTCCATACAATGCGGGATTCACGATGCCAGACCAGACGGGAAGCTCAGAGTCCGGCAGGCCGATCCCTAATTTCTCTAAAAGCCTCTCTTCTTCCGCTGCGATTTTATCGTTTCCGGGAATCGCAGTCTCCTGGACTGCATTGACGAACTCTTTTCCGGCGCCCGTTCTGCTCTTAACGAGGGCCGCCATAACATCCTCGCATTCCAGAACGTTGACAGTTTCGATCCGCTGTCTGCACTCCGGACAATACAGGGCGCCTGTGCCTCTCGCCCAATGCGGCGAAAACGGCTCCCCCGCCTCCGATAAATCTTGTACCTGCAGACTTTCGCTCCTGTCCTCCTCATTGATTTTTGCAGTAAAACCGACACGGCGATTTTTCTTTTTGGACAGCCAGGGCCTCCTGGACAAAATACTTTTATGCCCGCAATGGGGGCATGTAATGCGGTAGGTCCAAATGTACCCAAACACATCTCCACCTGTCTCTTTTCGAAGAGGATACAGCCACTCTGTTCGGGATTTCAGGCTGGTCAGGATTTCAGCTCCAACAGACGCTATCATCTTCTCCGCCTGTTTGAGATCGATTTTGTCGGCATACAGCATGTTGCATTTTTGAATAAAAACAGAAAGCTGGTTGGAATCTATCGAATACGAATCGAGTCCCAGGCGCTTTGCCTCAAAGGGGATCGTACCGCCGCCGCCAAACATATCCAATATCCTGGGAACCGTTTCATACTGTGCGCGAAGCATTTCGCTCGCCCGATCCACCACACTGTCATCACAGCTCATCGCCAGCTGTGCCATTGTTGCCGCTGCCTCATCGCTTTTATCCTTGCATAAAGAAGAAAAAACCAGAGACCTCATGGCGCTGTGGGGACGCCGCGCCCACCAGACATGGATTGTGTGCGAGGTTTCTCCCCGGTAATACCTCTCATTGTATCCGGCAACAGACGCCTCATAGTGAAGCATGCCTGTATCGATCAAGCGTTCATCCCTCTCGGGAATATCACGGATGACAGGACTGCGATAATACGGTTTGTTTTCTTCCGCCAAACAATGTTACCTCCAATACTCCCTGTTTTCTACCGGCATATTATATCGCAGAAAGAAAGAGAATTCAATCTCTGTGTACGGCCTCGATGGGGAATAACGCCGCAAGTTGAACTTCTTTTTTCATGCCATCACAACCATACACTCTTTCTCACAAAATGCGATACCATACTTAATGATCTTTTTCATTCCCTGGCGCTTCAGGCCTTCTGCATATTTCTTTTCTTCAATCTGCCTGAGTGCCTCACTGCAGGCCGCCTCCAGGTTCCCGTCATCCGCATATTTCAGTTCGATCACAATCCCTGAGCGATCCGGTGTCTGGATGGAAATATCACTGTAGCCTTCCCCGGTCTCCGCGTTTGACTTTACCAGCCAGCTGTCCTGACTCCGCAAAAGCCCAAGCAGCATCCCATGATAGAAGTTTTCCTTCATGTTCCTCCGTACCGCCGTATCTCTCACACTGATGGAATCCCACAGGTAAGCGCTGAGCATCTCCTGGATCGCATCCGTATCACCGGCCGGAAATGCCGCGCAGAACCGGTTGATCCTTCCAGAGTCTGCCTGGGTCGTTTCTTCAAACCAGTTCTTTACCATATCAATAAACAGTTCCTTTACCTCCCGGTTCGGCAATGCCAGCTCCATCTGCTTTCCGGGCACTCTCCTGCGGCAGGTCAGATACCCTGTGGAATAAAGGACACTCCAGATATTATCAACGGAGTCCTCCACCTCCTTGTAAGTCAGTTCCTGGCGAATGGTTTTTATAATGGTTCTGCCGCTGATCAGCTGCTCAACCTCATTTCTTGTGCTTTGATTCGATTTCTTCAGCAGCCGTCGAATCAGATCGTTTCCGCTGGTGTTGGCCCAGTAGTTTTCCGGTTCTGCACACGGGTCTGCCAGCAGCTCATCGCAGTAATTGATCACATCCCAGGGACAATATACGTCTGTATTTCCAAAACGATAGCCATCATACCAGTCACGGATCACGTCTTTATAGGAGGACAACCCATAAAACTTAAGGATTTCATCCACATCTGCATTGGTAAAGCCGAAATACTCATCATACCTGGGATCCGAAATCGTGTGTACTTTCGGATTGTTCAGGCCTGTAAAGATACTTTCTTTAGAGATCCGCAAACAACCCGTAAGCACTGCAAAGTACAGACTGTCATTCGTCTTCAGCGCATTTCCAAGCAGGTTGCGGATGAGATTTACCATCTCATCATAGTACCCGGCCTGGAATGCCTTATCCAGCGGAACATCATACTCATCGATCAGCAGGATGACCTTCCGGCCATAGTGCTTGTATAAAAGAAGAGAGAGCGTTTGCAGACTATCTGTCAGTACAGCATCCGTCATATCATACTTCGTATTACCCTTTATCTCTACATTTACTAATTGATTGTAAGAATTTTTATCATCCTCATCCAGTTTAGAGCTTTCGCGCAGGAATCGGAATCTTCCGGCCTCATTTCCAATGACTGTTCTCAATGCCGCCGCTGCCGAATCATATTTCAGTCCGTCCACGCTCTTCAGACTGATAAAGATCACCGGAAACTTCCCCATGTATTTCTCACACAATTCTTTTTCCTGCACAATCTTTAAATTGTCAAACAGCGCCGGGTCGCTCCCCACCTCAAAAAAGCTCTTCAGCATACTCATATTCAATGTCTTGCCAAAACGCCTGGGACGGGTAAACAAGTTTACTTCACCCCAGTTTTGCAGAAGCTCTTTAATGAACATAGTTTTATCTGCATAGTAAAAATCATTCATCCTGATTTTTTCAAATCCATCGATGCCGATGGGAAGTTTCTTTCTCATTTTCCCCACATTCCTTTCCGACGTCAGCGGCATGGAGCTTTCCATATGCAGTTCTCTATACTGGCAACCTGCAAATTTTTCTCCATAAGGTCACTAAAGGGTACAAAACACCTGTTGTGTATCTATTTTACCGTTAAGCCGCAGGGCCGTCAAGTTTGCAGCGGAAATAACTGTGCGCGGTATGGGCAATCGCAAAAGCATTCCTTGGGCGCATTATCATATAGTCACCCTCTTGCTCTGACTGGATATTACCGACTTATTAATACCAGATAGAAAAAGGCGATCTATTATATTGCAGAACCCATAAAATCCTTTCTAATTCAGCTACATTAAATTCGTAAATTATAAAATATGTTATGGCACGAGTTTATTCATCTGGCCGTTCTCCCGCTATAATTGCCCCAGAATCAAATACAATGATGAAATTCTATATTGTTGCAGGACCGCAAAGCTCTGTTTCCAAAGTAAAGATTCCCCTCGGAAGTCCGGATCATTTGAGAATTGCTAAAAGATACTGCGCCTCCATCTCGAAGTGCAAAGTTCCATATAAATATATTATTGCGAAGAACAATATCCCTGCACTTTTCAAAGTATATCGCTCCGCCCCACTTTGCACGATTGCACAAAAACACACAATCCTCAATCACAACGGATTCACAGTTATATAAAAATATTGCTCCGCCGTCTTTCGAGACGCTGTTAAAACAGAAAATTTCTTTTTTTATTTGAATATCTGATCGATCAGCAAAAAAATATGTTCCTCCTCTTGTATCAATTCCTTCATTTATCAGCAGTACGCCCCCGTCATAGACGCTAATCTGACCCTTCCCGCCACATCGGATTCTCCCCATGTGTTTTCCAGAGTGCTTTGATCTTTTCATAATATTCATTCATAAACGTGTCAAAGGACACCGCCTCCTGGTTAATGCACATCCTGACCTGCAGGGGATTATTCTCCAGACGAATAAAAGAAAAACCTTCGTCACATTTATTGACCAGAGAACACTTCCCACACAAAAATTCCGGAGCATAGTGCTCAATCTCCTTAAACGTAACGGTATTTCCTTCTGCGTTCTGAAATACCGTCCTTACATTGGATCCCGGATATATATAAATCTTCTCAACTGCTGCAAATCCATGATCTGTAAATCCTTTTTTGATAACCGGTAAAATATTATTGTTCAGCTCCTGCAGTATATTTATGGAAATCGCATTCTGAAAACAAAATTCTATGATTTCTCTAATATCCTGCCGAGGATCCAGCGTAGCAACAGTGTTGATGCTCACCTTGGTTTTATCCTTTAAATACAAAATATTTTTTATCACACTGCGGCTGTACACCTGGGGATCCCTCACAATTTTTTCAAGAAATGCCTCATTTAAAGAATGTAAAGAGAAGTTAATGGAGTCGATTGAGTCAAGCTGTCCTGTCACTTCTTCTAAAGAGAAATAGCCGTTTGTAGTTAAAGAGATTCTATATTTACAGGCGTGCAGATTCTCTATCAGAGCTCCCAAAGAGGAGTAGAGCATTGGTTCTCCTCCCGTAATATGAACAGCGCTGAAGCCATCCCTCAGCCTTCTCAGAATCTGTTTTGTCCTCTCATCTAAAACCAGATCCTTTGCTCCTTTCGATCCCTCCGAATGGCAAAAGAAACAGTGCATATTACATCTGTCTGTAACCTTTAATCTCAATTTATCATTCAGTCTGTATATTTTTTTCATTTTGCCCCCTCACACTAAAAGCTGAAGGATGAAGGAACCTATCGTGGCAGCCTCTGCCGTAGTTGTTAAAATCTTTTTCACAGCATCGGACAGGCCTTTTCGCTGCTCCTTCCACATATCAATAGATTTTTGAAACGCCTTTTCTCCTAAATATTTTCCGGAGCTGAAAACCTCCATCAAACAGCTCAGAGTTTCTTCATCCACACCCTTTTCTTTTAAACACTCAATATACTCCTCTACCTCATCCCAGGAAATAGCCTTTACATCCTGTTGCATCAACACATTTCCAGAACTGTTTTCATTCAAAATCTGAGAATTGATCACAGAATCCTTTACATTCTGATTGATATTGCCAAATAAAGAAAAGGCTACCGAGGTTTTTGGTTTGTTGTTCTCCATATTGTTCCTCCACATATAATAATTTGTTTTTCCCGCCTCATACAGTTCCTGTATGTAGGCCTTCATCATCGAATCAGAACTGTGACTTAAATACCCTTCCAGTTCCATCAAGGGCAGCCTCGTCAGGTCTTGATTTTTCAGCCAGTGCCTAGCCTTTTTCATTTTGTTCAGCGACAATCTCAAGGCTTTGTAAAACAGAATAGACGAATTTACATTATGCACTAAATTCACTTTATAAATCTGACGTTCCTCTGCATGCATAGTGCGGATCTTTTGCTCCAACTCAGCATATACATTATTGGTCAGCAGCTTTATACTGTCAAACTCCCCCTTTATCTTATTGACTACCCTTATGTAAATATCCTTATATAGTTTGAACTCATTTGAATTCTTAATGCGGTAAATCTCTTCAGCGGTTTTATATTCTGCCTTCTTTAACTTTCGAATAGGGAAAATCTCCAAAAAAGTTTCAAAAAGCAACGTATCTCTATAATCGATTTCAAAGGGGTAAATCTCTCTGAATATCTTGTTATAAAAAATACTTAACGGATTATTGCAGTATGCGTCATCGTAAGTCTGTATACAACTTAGCGCATAGTTTTTATATAAGATAAATGCCAAAAATTCTCTGAAAATCTGATTGGACGCATAATCCCCCATCTCCATAAAAATATATTCCGGCACAATAGCAAATTTCTGATCCGTGATCACCCGCTCCAAAGGCTTCACCAACTCACTAGCCAATCCAGGAACCTGCAGTGTATTGTCCAAAACCTTCAGTGAGGTCCCATCCGCCCCTATATCCTGCCTGATGTTTCGGGACAGCACATCCCGCATTGTTCCTTTTCTGATAAGAGGATTCATCGTCAAATAACGATCAAAGGAGTCCAGCAGCGTCTTATCTGAATAGGCGCCGCCCTCTCCGTAACCGGGCGGAAACCACGCTGCCTTCTTTTCCGTATCTTTGCGAAAAGAACCTTTATTGGCACCGATAGCATACCCTGCAAGCGGCAGATTCTCCTTGTGCGGAAAAAAGTAATCATAAAAAATTTCTGTTAAATATCTGGTTTTTTCTGATTGGTGGAAACATCCTATTGGCATCTCAACACATTCTGCTAGCAGTGTACTGTAGACAAAATGCTTTCTCAGAAAATGTTTCATGAACCCAGCTGTACGGCCGTGTACCAGTCTCTGTGCCTCATAATTTCCCCCCAGAAAAAGGATCTCATCATACATTATCATTTCTCCTGTTTCATGACAGGACAGATACAAGGTTTTTCAATAAAAACAAAACGTTCTGCTTACAGAATTCTCGCGCCAAGTATTCGCAACCCAGGCTTTCACCGTAAATAAAAAACTCTATCAACTCCTGATTTCTCAATGGCACAGGGTTTAATAGAGTAACTTCAAACTTTTTTCTATCTCAATAGTCTTCTCAGCCTAATCATATTTCCCCGAACATTTTCACCCTTGTCTCAGCCCATCAAGATATGCATTGTTGTGTTTGTAATATATATGATTTCGATAACTTTGTCCAGGCGCTTTTTCAGCTCTTAACCGCTCCAAAAATGAAATTTTAAATTCCCCATCTCCCAAGGGCAGTAGCGTTTACTTCCGCACAGTCGATATTTACTCTTTCATACATTCATGGTATGGTTCTCTCCCCTTCTGACAGCAGTAGAAGGAGGCATATAATGAGTAAATATATTCCTGGCAACCAGAAGCATCTTACCCTTGAAAACCGTATTTATATCGAAAACGAACTGAACAAAGGCACATCTTTTAA
>CALWBQ010000019.1 GCA_944376125.1 uncultured Lachnospiraceae bacterium | reverse complement strand
CCTCCTTCTACTGCTGTCAGAAGGAGAGATAACCATACCATGGATGTATGAAAGAGTAAATATCAACTGTGCAGAAGTAAACGCTACTCCCCTTGGGAGAGGTGGAATTTAAAATTTCATTTTTGGTGTTTATGCCGGCACCGCTCTTCTCCTTGACCGATCTCCTGTTTGCTGATATACTTAAATCTGAACTATTACCAGAACCTGGAAGGAGGAGAACGATTGGATCATGTTCTTTTATTGCTGGGGGTTGTAATCGCTATCTGCGTTTTGAGCCACAAGCTCACTGAAAAAGTGGCGATTCCATCCCTCCTTTTTTTTATTCTGTTGGGTATGGTTTTTGGGGAAAACGGAATTTTCCGGATCCGTTTTGATGACTATGATCTGTCCAACACGATCTGTTCCACCTGTCTGATCTTTATTATGTATTACGGAGGATTCGGAACAAATGTCAAAGCTGCCCGATCGGTAGCTGTCAAATCCATTCTTCTGTCAACCCTGGGCGTGGCTCTGACTGCCGGCATTACCGGAGCCCTGACCCATCTGATCCTGAACCTTTCCTGGCTGGAGAGCCTGCTGATCGGCTCTGTGATCGCCTCTACAGATGCGGCTTCGGTTTTTAACATTCTCCGCACTAAAAATCTAAATCTGAAAGACAATACAGCCAGCCTTCTGGAGCTGGAATCCGGCTCTAATGACCCGATGTCCTATATGCTGACGGTCGTTCTTGTGACGCTGATGGCCGGAAGCAGCATCTCCGTTCCCATCCTGCTCTTTAAGCAGATCGCCTTCGGCATTCTCTTTGGAGCTGTGATCGGATTTGGCTCCGCCTGGCTTTTAGCTCAGGAAGATATCATTCCGTCCCAGGGCCGGACAATCTTTGTCTTTGCCGTGGCCGTGACATCCTACGCCCTCCCCTCCCTGTTAGGAGGCAACGGCTATCTGAGCGTGTACATTTGCGGAATCATTATGGGCAATGTCTATCTTCCTCAAAAGAAGGAGCTGGTTCGGTTCTTTGACGTACTTACCGGGATCGCACAGATGATGGTATTCTTCCTTTTGGGGCTTCTGGTCACCCCGGCTGAGCTGCCTCATGTGTTTATTCCTGCCCTGATCATCATGGCGATTTTGACCCTTGTGGCAAGGCCGCTCTCGGTGTTTGCAGTCCTTGCCCCCTTCCGCTCTTCTATCCGTCAGATGGGAATCGTTTCCTGGGCGGGGCTGCGCGGCGTTGCATCCATTGTATTTTCCATATACGCCGTGCTGAATCACGTAGAACTGACTTACAATATTTTTAACCTGGTCTTCTGTGTTGTTCTGATCTCCATGGCACTCCAGGGGACTCTGCTGCCAAAAATGTCGTCCCTGCTGTCCATGATCGACAACAACGTTGACGTGCGCCGCACCTTTAACGACTACCAGGAGGAGAGCGACATCAATTTTGTCAAGACAACCATCAGCCTGCTCCACCCCTGGGTCAACCACCGTCTCCAGGATGTCCCCATTCCGCCGGATTTCCTGATCGTGCTGATCATCCGCAAAAACCATACGTTCCTGGTTCCCAACGGAAGCACTGTCATTCTCCCGGAGGATGTTCTGATTATTGCCGCCAGGGAATTCCAGAACCGGGCCAACCTGACCCTGCAGGAGATCGCTGTCGGGGGAAAGCACCGGTTTGCCAACAAGCTGCTGCGGGACCTGAAGCTGCCTTCCGCCACTCTGATCGTTATGATAAAGAGAGGCGAAGACACGATTATCCCGGCGGGAAACACCAAAATCTACAGCGGAGATACCCTGGTCATGGCCCATTATGATTAGATCTTCTCCATACACAGCTCCACTGCCTCCCCGATTCCCTCAGAGTAAGTGGGGTGGGGATAGACAGCGGATGCCATCTGCCGCAGTGTGAGACCGCAGCTTACGGCGACAGCACAGAGGGCAATCATATCCGTGGCTCTGCCGCACATCATCTGGGCACCCAGGAACTTTCCCGTGCCCTTTTCCGCCACAATGCGGATGAAGCCCCTCTCCCCGTTTTCCGCCACCGTCTTACCATTGGCCAGCATGGGATATTTTGCAGAAACAGCCTGGATTCCCTTTTCTTTGGCCTGGGCTTCTGTGAGTCCCACGCTGGCAATTTCCGGATCTGTGTAGACACAGGAGGGAACTGATTCCAGAACCACAGGTGAAGTTTTTTTGCAGAAGTGTGCTGCCATTTTCTTTGCCTGAGCGGAGGCCCTGTGGGCCAGCTGGACGCCCCCTGTCACATCTCCCAGAGCATAGATGCCGGGAACGCTTGTCTCCCCATTCTCATCCACCAGGATCCTGCCTTTCTCTGTCCGGATCCCCAGACGCTCTGTATCAATCCCCCTCGTGCAGGGACGGCGGCCCGCCGCTATCAGAACCAGATCAGCGCTGACCGTCTCCTCCTGACCTTTCTCCTCAAACAAGCAGGCAACGCCGCCATGATCTTCCCGCCGGAATTCCCTGACCGCAGCAGAGAGATGCACTTCGATTCCCCGCTTTTTAAAAAGCTGACGAATGCTCTGGGAAATCTCCTTATCCATGCCGGCAAGCATCCTGTCCCGAGCCTCCACAATCACCACCTGGATCCCAAGGTTGTTCAGGGCACAGGCAAACTCGGTCCCGATGACGCCTCCGCCTGTAATCAGCACCTTTTGAATCCCGTTCAGAGACATATCCAGGATCCCATCGCTGGTGACCACCCCTGGAAGGTCTGCCCCCGGAACCGGGATTGCGGAAGGCTCTGAACCTGTGGCGATGAGGATCCTCTCTGTCTTTAAGATTCTTTCCCCTGCCTTTACTGTCACTCTGTCCAAGATCTCTGCCTCCCCCCGGACAAGCTCCACCTTCTCTTTCTTAAAGAGGCTCTCGATCCCCTGGCGCAGGGTGTCCTGAACCTCTCTCCTTTTGGCCGCCAGGCGCTCCAAATCCATCTTCACCGCTTCGGCCTCCGCCCCGTAGTCCCCGGCCTTCTGGAGATGCTGGAAAAGCTCAGAGCCGTAAAGCATAACTTTAGTGGGAATGCAGCCTCTGTTCAGACAGGTGCCTCCTGTCAGGTTTCTCTCCACAACCGCTGTTCTGATTCCCCCCTTTGCGGCCTCCAGGGCCGCTGTATATCCTCCAGGCCCCGCGCCGATGACCACAAGGCCATAGTTCTCATTTTTCATGCTCATTCTCCTTCACATACTCTGCCGGAGCAGGTTTTCCACATCCCGGACGGCCTCCGGAGGGCCGCCGCTCCCGGCCAGGGCTTCCAGAAGTTCCGCCTCCCGGAGAGGGACACCGGTAAAAACCTCTCTGAGCCGGCCGATCCAGCTCTCATCCATGGCGTCAGAGAAGATCCTACATTCCCGGACGATCCCGGCCTCCGCCTGGAAGCCGATCTCAATGCCGCCCCAGGGGAAGCGCCCCTTTGTCTGGAATGTAGCTTCAGTCTCTTTTCCATAGTTCCAGGACTCAGAAGCAAAACGCTCCCTTCCGGCCATCACCTCATGCCGGGCCTGGCCGGAGAGTTCTACCCTCTCTGCCTTCTGCCCGTAAGTCTCTTCAAAAGCCCTCTCCATAGCGGCGGCGGCTTTTTCCGGCGTGATGCCGGGAATCCAGCGGGACAGATTTTCTACCCGGCTTTTCACAGAAGCCACGCCTTTTGATCTCAGCTTCTCTGCCGGCACATTCAGGTATCCAGCCATTTTGTCTTTTTTGACGGAAAGCAGCAGAGTGCCGTGGTGGCAGCAGTAATCTCCTGACTGATAAAAAGCGTTTCCGGAGATTTTATACCCGCCCACTGTCACATCGTTTCGCCCGGTTTTCTCCGCCTGGACCCCAAGGCTTTCCGCCGCCGCCAACAGCACTGAGAGCTGGCGGTCTACAGAGTAATCCGCCTTCCTGGCAATAAAAGAGAAGTTCAGGTTTCCCGCGTCATGGTAGACCGCTCCTCCCCCGGAGGGACGGCGAGCCAGGAGCACGCCGTCTCTTTTCATCTCCTCTACCCGGCACTCTGTCCAGGCGTTCTGATTTCTGCCGATCACAACTGTATTCCGGTTCTGCCACAGATAAAGAATCACCTGCCCCTCTTCCACATGAAAGGTCAGATATTCCTCCAGCGCCAGATTGGCATAGGGATCCACCCCTTCCGCCCGGATGATTCCCAGTTTACAAATCATAGGAATACCTCAGGACAGGCTTTCTGGCCGCCTGCACTTCGTCCAGGCGTCTCACTGGGGTATGAATCGGCGCCTCATGGAGCTCCTTTGGGTTCTCGCAGGCCGTCCGGTACAGCTTCCGCAGAAGCTCTGCCGCCTCATCCAGGGTCTCCCTGCTCTCTGTCTCCGTGGGCTCAAACATCAGTGCCTCATGGACAATCAGCGGGAAATACATGGTAGGCGGATGGATGCCGCCGTCCAGGAGCCCTTTGGCAATATCCAGAGCGGTGACGCCGGTCTTCTCTTTTATCTTGGACAGGTCCATGACAAACTCGTGCATACAGGTGCCGGGGTAAGCCATTGGATAGATATCCTCCAGCTTTTTCTTCAGGTAATTGGCATTAAGCACTGCGCTCTCCGCCGCCTCCGGGATTCCCTCTGCCCCCAGGCTCAGGATATAGGCGTATGCCTTTGCCACCACCAGGAAATTTCCCCAGAAGCTGCGAACCGCCCCGATGCTCTCAGCTGGGGTTTCAAATTCATACGTCCCGTCTTCCCTTCTCTCTGCCGCCTTTCCTGGCAGGAAGGCGGCCAGAAATTCCTTGCACCCCACAGGCCCGCTCCCCGGCCCGCCGCCGCCATGGGGTGTGGAGAAGGTCTTGTGGAGATTAAGGTGTATCACGTCAAAGCCCATGTCTCCAGGCCGAACGATCCCCATCACCGCATTCAGATTTGCCCCGTCATAGTAGCAGAGGCCGCCTGCACCGTGGACGATCCCGGTAATCTCCAAAATATTTTTGTCAAAAAGCCCTACTGTGTTGGGATTGGTGAGCATCAAGCCCGCCGTGTCTTCCCCGGCTGCCTCCTGCAGCTTCTCCAGGTCCACGCAGCCGTCCGGGCCGGAGGGAATATTGACCACCTTAAACCCGGCCATGGCCGCGCTGGCAGGGTTTGTACCGTGGGCCGAGTCCGGCACCAGGATTTTGGTTCTCTTCTCCCCCTCGCCGCGCTTCTGATGATACGCTTTGATCAGGAGAAGCCCGGTAAATTCCCCGTGGGCTCCCGCCGCTGGCTGGAACGTCATCCGGTCCATCCCGGTAATCTCGCACAGAGCCTTCTCCGACCTGTTCAGCAGCTCCAGGGCTCCCTGGACTGTGTGCTCCGGCTGAAGCGGATGGAGGCCGGAAAAGCCCGGCAGGGCAGCCGCAGCCTCATTGACCTTGGGATTGTATTTCATGGTGCAGGATCCCAGGGGATAAAAGCCGCTGTTGACGCCGTACACCTGTTTTTCCAGCTCCGAGTAGTGCCGGTTGATCTCCGTCTCCGACAGGGAAGGAAGGCAAAGTTTCGTCTCTCTTTTTCGGGAAAATTCCACCTCCGGCACATCACAGGGAGGCAAAATAGAACAGCCTCGCCCCTCAGCGCCCCGCTCAAATATCAGTTTCATACTCCCGTCACCTCCTTTGCAATCGCCGCTGTCTCATCGATTTCCTCTATGGTATTCATCTCCGTCGCGCACCAGAGGATCCTTTTCCCGTCCAGGGGAAGACCGCCTAAAATCCCTTTTCTCTCCAGCGCCTTCAGAATCGCCTCTGCCGGCGTGTCGGAGGCAGTCACAAACTCGTGGAAAAATTCTCCGGAATGTTCCCTGAACAATCCTGCCCCCTTCAGTGCCTTCTGCAGATAGTGGGCCTTGGCAGCGCACTGTTTTGCCGCCTCCTCAAGCCCCCGAGCCCCCATGGCCGCCAGATAAACAGCGGCCCGCATGGCGCACAGCGCCTCATTGGAACAGATATTACTCCCGGCCTTTTCCCGGCGGATATGCTGCTCTCTGGCCTGCAGGGTCAGCACAAAGCCTCTTTTTCCGTCCCGGTCCACCGTCTGGCCCACGATACGGCCCGGCAGTTTCCGGAACATTTCTTTTGTGGCCGCCATAAAGCCCAGATACGGCCCGCCGAATGCCATGGGGATTCCAAGGGGCTGCCCCTCCCCCACGGCAATATCGGCCCCGTACTCTCCCGGCGTCTTTAAAACGGCCAGAGAGATGGGATTGCAGCCGGCAATCAGTTTTGCTCCCGCCCCGTGGGCCATCTCACACAGGCTGTCCATGTCCTCCAGGCACCCGTAATAAGAGGGCTGCTGCACATAGACGCAGGCTGTCTCATCGGAAAGGAGCTCTGAGAGTTTCCCTCTGTCCGTAACCCCGTCCTTCTCCGGGATTTCCAGATACCGGCTTCCATTGCCAAAGCAATAGGTTTTTATCACTCTGCGCACACCGGGATCTGCTGCCCCGCTGACCAGGACGGTATGCCGTTTCTTCCCGATGCACATGGCGGCGGCCTCCGCCGCCGCAGTGGCCCCGTCGTAGACAGAGGCGTTGGACACCTCCATGCCGGTCAGCTGGCAGATCATCGTCTGGTACTCAAAAATAGACTGAAGAATTCCCTGGCTGATCTCTGCCTGATAAGGCGTATAGGCCGTCACAAACTTTTCTCTCGTGGCAATCTCATCCACGATAGCCGGTATGTAGTGGCGGTAGGAACCTGCGCCCCGGAAAATATGGGCAAAGACCTGATTTTCCCCCGCCAGCTTCTCCATGCTTCTCCTGACCGGAAGCTCCGCCTGTCCGGGAGGCAGTGCCAGACTGCCCTTCAGCCGGATCCCCTCCGGCACATCAGCGTAGAGCTCAGAAAAATCGGAAAACCCGGCAGCCTTCAGCATATCCCAGCGTTCCTTCTCTGTATTGGGAATGTAAGCCCCCATGCCGCACCTCCTGTTGTTATTTTTGCTCTGCCTCCGCCATCTCCTGGTATGCGTCGGCTGACAAAAGCTCCTCCCTGTCCGTGATGCCCTCCACCTTTATCAGCCATGCCTCATAGGGGGACTGGTTGATCGCTTCCGGCGCATCCAGAAGAGCCTCATTGACCTCCGCCACCGTGCCTGTCACTGGGGAATAGATGTCCGACACCGCCTTCACCGACTCTACATCGGCAAAAGTCTCCCCGGCTGTCACCTCGTCTCCCACCTCCGGGAGATTCACATAGACCAGATCCCCCAGGGCGTCCTGGGCGAAATCGGTGATTCCGATCCAAGCACAGTCTCCCTTCAGTTTTACCCACTCATGGGATTTTGAATAGAAAAGCTCCTGCGGATACTTCATAGCTGCTACCTCCTTATCTGTTTTTATTTTGCTCTTTTATAAAAGGGAAGGGGCACCACCTGGGCTTCGATCATCCTGCCCCGCACCTGTGCCGTTAAATCCTGCCCCGCTTTTCCATAGTTCCTGTCTGTCAGCGCCATGGCGATGGGATATTTCAGATACGGCGCAAAGGTTCCCGATGTGGTAATCCCCACCTGTGTGTCCCCCGCATACACCGGACATTCCTCCCGGATAATCCCCCGGCCCGTCACCTTCAGGCCCACGCGGATCCGTTTCGGCTCCCCGGCTTTTTCCAGAGCCGCTTTCCCGATGAAATCCCCTTTCTCCATTTTGACGAAATGGGAAAGCCCTGCCTCCAGAGGCGTTACGGTATCGTCCATCTCATGGCCGTACAGCGGCATAGCCGCCTCCAGGCGCAGAGTGTCCCTGGCCCCCAGACCGCAGGGGATCAGCCCCTCTTTCCTGCCGGCCTCCATCAGAGCCTCCCACAGCTTCTCCCCATATCCCGCCTCTGTGTAAAGCTCATAGCCGGCCTCACCGGTATAACCTGTCCGGGAAATCATGCAGGGAATACCTCCTGCCGAGCAGCCCGCCTTTGCGCTGTAATACGCCCTGGGGAGCTGCTCTTCCTCTGTGATCTTCAGCAGAATTTTTTTCGCCAGCGGCCCTTGGAGAGCCAGCTGACTGACCTGGTCCGAAATGTTCTCAAACTTCACGTCTCCCTTTCCGTGCTCCTTCATCCAGGCGAAATCCCTATCTTTATTGCAGGCGTTCACCACGATGAAATACCGGTTCTCCCCCAGCTTATACACAATCAGGTCGTCCACAACTCCGCCCTGCTCATTGCACATGGGGCTGTAGCGGGCCTGACCGTCATACATCTGGGTAAAATCGTTGGTCAGCAGCAGATTCAGATTTTCCACCGCATCTGCCCCTGTACAGAGGATTTCCCCCATATGGGACACATCAAACAGCCCGCAGGCCGTTCGCACTGCCATATGCTCCGCGATCACGCCGGTCTCATATTGAACCGGGAGCAGGTAGCCGGCAAATGGTACCATTCTTCCCCCGTATCTGACATGGGCCTCATAGAGAGGAGTTTTCTTCTCCATATTTTTCCTTCCTTTCTGCCTGAACTCTTTTCCTCCACTGCAGACTGGCAGATGGATGCTTGTGCGGGCCCGGCAGGCGGCTGCCGGGCTTATAGCGCAAAAAAAGCGCACAAAAGATTTCTCTTCTATGCGCTCTGTCTTTAACCTGAAAGATTCTCCCCGCCGGGCGGGAATTGCTTCGTCGGTGCTTTCGCTTTCCAGAGTTTCGTCCAGATGCAGTCCCTCTGCCTGAGAGTTTTCTGCTCCTTCCCCTTCGGCGCCGCGTCCACATGCGGTCTCTCCTGCATCCATCTGCCGATCTCCTATTGAATTGTCCGATGTTCAGACTATTTGTATCTGATATGACCAATATAACACAATTTTTAAAAGACTGTCAAACTTTTTTTACAGTTTTCCACAGATATTACCACCATTTGATAGCCTCTGTGATATAGTTTCGGTACTGAATGAATTTGGGATCCGCTATATTTCGCGGGTGGGGAAGGTCAATTTTTAATGACTCTTTTACCGTCGTCGGCTTGTTGGTCAAAATCAGGACGCGCTCTGCCAGGTAAACAGCCTCCTCGATATTGTGGGTGATAAAGATTACTGTGCTCCCCAGCTCCTTCCACAGCCGGATGACCTCATCCTCCAGGTAAAATCTCATCTTGATATCCATCTGCCCATACGGCTCATCCATAAGAAGCAGATCTGGCTGCATAACAAAAGAGCGCCCAATGATAATCCTCTGCTCCACGCTGACCGACAGTTCTCTTGGATAAGCATTTTCAACATCCTTCAATCCCATCAGATCCAGTATTTTATCGACTCTGCTTTTTATCTCCTTCTTATCCACCTTCTTCACTCCCAGGCCAAACTCCAGATTTTCCCTGACAGTCAGCCACGGAAAGGCTGATGGCTCCTGGAATACAAAAGATATGTTATGGCGTTTGGGATCAGCAGGCTCTCCATCAATATAGATCTCCCCTTTGCTGGGAGTATAAATTTTGGTCAGGCAGTTTAAAAATGTCGTCTTCCCGCACCCTGTAGGGCCGACCACGCACAGGAACTCATTCTTCTTCACATCAAAACTGATATTATCCAGTACCAGAAGATCTCCGAACTGTTTTGTCAGATTTTCTGTCCTTACTTTTACTTCTCTGTTATCTCTTTCCATAGCTATACCCTCTTCTGTATTATAATGCCAGATCTGTATTATCCGATATTTTCTGCCGGATATCCAGGAATTCTTTGCTTACAATATCTCGCGGTTTTGGAAGATAGTTCAGATCATAAATTTCCTTTACCCTGGCCGGGCAAGCGCTTAAAAGCACGATGCGGTCACCCAGGCTGCACGCCTCCTCAATATTATTGGTGACAAACAGAACCGTCTTTTTTTCTTCTGCGCTGATCCGGAGGATCTCATTCTGCATCGAGTACCGTGTCTGAGCATCCAGCTGTCCAAATGGTTCGTCCATAATCAAAACTTCCGGGTTTGTCGCATATGCCCTTGCGATTCCTACCCGCTGCTTCATTCCTCCTGACAGCTGAGGCGGATAGGATTTTTCAAACCCCTTCAGCCCCACCAGATTAATATAATGTTCCGAAATTTCCGCCCTCTTCTTTTTGTCCATCCCGGCAAACTTTAACCCCAGCTCCACGTTCTGCTGAACTGTCTTAAAAGGCATAACTGCTGTCTTCTGAAATACCATGCTGATTTCCGGGTTGACTCCGTGAATTTCCTGACCGTTAAAATATACCGCGCCCGAAGTCTGTTCCAGAAGCCCTGAGATAATATTTAACAGGACGCTCTTTCCGCATCTCCCCGGCCCCAGGAGGACGAGGAACTCGCCCTCCCGAATCTGAAAGGAGACATCTTCTACTGCTTGAAACGCTCCTTTGTCTGAAAAAAATGTCTTTGTAATATTTTTGACCTCTAACTTGGGTTTCATATTTGATTCCATGGGCACACTACCTTCTCTAATTTAGATAATAATACGGACAATAATGCTCCGATCGCCGCAATGCTGATAACCGCCACCAGCACCAGAGCCATATCGTTTCCCTGCCAGCCTTTTGTCACCAGGGAACCAAGTCCAGCCTTCGCTCCCAGCATCTCTGCCGCTACCACTGTTGTCCATCCTGAGCTCACAGAAGTGCGGATCCCTGCGAAGATAGAGGGAAGCGCGGTCGGCACTACGATTTCCGTCAGGATCTGGCGCTGATTTCCTCCAAAAATCTTTCCTACGTCTATATTGATTTTGTCCACCAGCTTGATTCCTGCTGAGGTATTGACAATCAGGCCAAAAATCGTTCCGATAAAGACAATAAAGACTTTTGAGAACTCACCGATTCCAAACCACATAATTACCAGCGGAATCCACGCGATCGGCGGGATCGGGCGCAGCAGCTCCAGGACACTCCCCAGCACTGCCCTCACCTTTTTGTTCCATCCCACCAGAACGCCAAGCCCGATCCCAATAATCCACGCAAAAATCAGGCCGATCAGCACCCTCCTCAGGCTGGCCCATATGTGGCCGGGCAAAATCACCCTGGCCACTGGATTTGTAAACGTCCTGATAAATCTCTGAAATACCTCCACTGGTCCCGGCATCAGTCTTGGATTTGCAGTCGAAAACGCAATCCATCCGATAGCTATGCAGAGCACTGCTATAACTGGCAGGATGATACATACAATATTCATTACAGAATTTTTCTTTTTTTCCATAGATGTCTCTCCTTGCTTAGTTGCTCTCATTTTTCTGTCCCTTTATCAATCGTTTTTCTATGTATGATAAAATCCCGGACAGCACCGCTCCAATAGCTCCAATGACTACCATGCCCGCTATCACCAGATCCGGTCTCGCCAGTGTTCTCCCCTGCTGGATCATGTACCCCAGTCCTGCCGTAGCTGCCAGCATCTCTGCAGCTACCAGCGTGGACCAGGAATTTCCCAGCGCCACACGGACACCGGCAAACACCATCGGCAGGGAAGAAGGAATCCCCACTTTGCGAAAAATCTCTGTTTCTGAAGCGCCAAATGTTCTCGCCACATTGATGTATGTCCGATTCGTCAGCTGTATTCCTGTGTAAGAATTAATGACGCATGGAACAAACGCTGAAAAGAAGATAATGAGAGCCTTTGCCTGCAGCCCGATGCCGAACCATACCACAACCAGCGGAATCCATGCGATTGGCGGCACCGGCCGGACCAGTTCAAAAATCGGCCTGAAAAAGGCTTCTGCCAGCCGGAACCAGCCCATAACCAGCCCCAGAGGGATCCCGATGACGACGGCTAAGAGGAACCCGGAGAGCGCCACCTGAAGGCTGGCACAGATATTTACCAGCATGGTATTGCCATCCGGCTCTTTCTGATAAAATTTTTCTATGATCGTCTCAAATACCTGCAGCGGGGAGGGCAGCAGCCTTTCATTGGCCAGCCCGGCCGTCACAGCAATCTGCCAGATTGCAAAGAAGCAGAAAATTCCCACCAGGCACAGTAGATAATACTGTCCCGCCTCCCGCCTCTGTTTTTTCTTCCAGATTTGATAATCTGTTCCAAGTAATTTTAAATCTGCCCCTGCCATGTCTTCACCTCTTATCACTTCATAAGTTCATAAACGTCTGTAATCAGTTTTGTATCTACATGGTTTGCAAAGATTTCCTTGTCGCTCTCCTGATAATTTCCGGAATCTACAAAGAACTGAAGGGCGTCTGTCAATGCCGCCTCCATCACAGAAATATCCTGTCCCTCCTCATTCTCTGTCGCCATTGTGTAGGCTTCCTCCACCGTATAGTACTGGTCAGCAGACAAACGGTCCTGGCAGGTCTGGAGATCAGCAGAAGCTCCGCACTCTTCCAGGAATGTCAGCATGTACTCTGCCGCTTCATCCGGGTTCTCGCTGATCCACTGGGCCGATTCAAAGTATACTTTCATAAATAGTTTCATGGCCTCATACTTTTCTTCATCAGCATAGCTGTTGCGGTTTACCATAATATTCGTCATTAGACCGGTATCTGTGTTTCTGCCGTTTGCCGCCGCTACATATTCGTCCATTCTCAGCACAGTAAACGCTCCTTCCGCATTTCCTAATGCGGCTGCATCCCCCTCCCCGGCTAAAAACGAGCTGTAAATAGTCGGGCCGTCCATAGCAATAAAGTTGACATCGTCCTTGGTCAGCCCAAAGCCGTTGAGCATTTTGATTACCGTGTACTGCAAAGTCGTTCCTGTACTGCTCAAAACATTTGCGCCCTTCCAGGACTCTGCATCCCCGTAGATGTCCGGGCTCAGCGTATTATGCCCCTGCCCTGCGGCAACCACGGGCGAGTCCTTTCTTACGAACACATACTGTCCTGCGTCATCCGTCGAACTGGCACTTACAATCAGCGCATCATAGCGAATCGCTCCTGCCAGTACACCGCCTACACCTGTAAGTCCCAGATCCCAAGAATCCGATGAGAGAGATTCCATCTGAACCGGGCCGCTGGTAAACAGGACATCCTCAACCTCCACTCCTGCATCTGTAAACCAGCCCTTCTGCTGTGCTATATACACAGGCAGATACTGAGTGGTGCTGCTGATTCCTGAAACAGTCAGCTGTTTTAATCCCTCTTCCCCCGCCGTGCTCCCTCCGGAAGAACAGCCTGCCAAAGAAATAGCTGCCGCCAATGCCACTGCTAAGATTTTACCGTGCCTCATAAAACGTTTCCCCTTTCTTTTCAAATCACAACTCCATTACTTTTTCCATCTGGCTTCACAGATGTTGCCCTATCATGCTTTTGCTTGCAAAATGCGTGGTAAAATCCTGATAGAAATCTTTCACCGCGTCTTCTGTCAGGCTGTTTTCCAGCATCTCCATCCAGATTTCCGGCGCTACCGTTACAGATCCGACTCCAGCTTTCAATACCGCGGCCACCTGACCTGCGTTTTCAAATGCTGCTGCCAGCAGCTCTGTCTTATAATTCTGGACTGCCAGCAGCTCCTGGATTCCCAGAACTGTTTTCATGCCGTCATATCCCCTGTTATTAATCCTGTGGAGGTAAGGAGCTACGGATGCAGCCCCCTCATGGGCCGCCATCAGCGCCTGACCCTGGCTGAAAATTGCAGTGGCCGTCACATGGACGCCTGCGGATGACAGCCTGCGGATTGCCTGATATCCCTCCCTGCAGACCGGGATTTTAATATGAGTCTCCCTGCCCAGCTCTTTTAAGATGTAGTTAGCCTCTTCCACCATAGAATCAGCCTGATCAGAGACTACCTGCACGTGGAGTTCCGACTGTTCGGGGATCGAATCACGGATCTCCTTTAAGATGTCGATCGGATCCCCGTTGACCTTTGACAGAATCTTGGGATTTGTCGTTACACCGTCAAATTGGTATAAGTCATACAACTTTCTGATCGTTTTTATATCTGCCGTATCAATCAATAATTTCATTTTTCATCCCCCGCCTCTTTAAAGTGTTTGTTCTGTTCTCGCAATAATATCGTCCTGTGTAATCTTGGAAAGTGCATTGAAGAATGCGCTGTATCCGGCTACGCGAACAATCAGGTCCTTATGGTTTTCCGGATGTATCTGTGCGTCCAGCAGCGTCTCTTTCGAAACCACGTTAAACTGCACGTGAAATCCCTTCAGTGTGTCGAAAAATGCGCGGATCAGAGCGATCAGCTTCTCTACATTTTTTTCATTCTCCAGAACTGACGGATTTACCTTTTGATTCAAGAGAACACCGCCTGTGATCTCTTCAGTGGGGAGCTTAGATACCGATTTAAACACAGCCGTCGGTCCTTTTCTGTCCCGGTTGTGGGCCGGGGAGCATCCCTCTGCCAGCGGCTCACCCGCATGCCTGCCGTCCGGCGTCGCCATAGTTGCCATTCCGTGCGGAACGTTGGCCGAAATAGAGGAAGTGCCGGCATAATATCCCCCGCCTATCGGGCCTCTTCCATACCGGGTATTATGATATTTTTTGATCTCATTAATGTAGTCCTCGTAGGCCTCCGCAATCAGCTGATCCACATAGTCATCATCATTGCCATACTTGTGAGGGCACTGTTCCAGCAGCCTCTGAATCCACTGTCCTTTGGGGCTGGAGAAATTCTCCACAAGCGCATCCCACAGTTCCGCAGGTGTGATCAGCTTCTCTTCAAATACCACACTCTTTATTGCCGCCAGAGAATCGGCCAGGTTTGCGATTCCCACCTGGAGCCCGCTGATAAAATCGTATTTTGCTCCGCCTTCTTTCAGGGCTTTTCCTGACTCCAGACAATTTTCCGTGAGCGCAGAGCAGAGCACATCCGCATACCCCTCTTCCAGGCAGATATCTGCGCTGTTGTCAATCATAACCGACACTCTCGTCACATGGCGGATTGCCTCTTTCCATGCCTGTACGACCTGATCAAAAGAAGTCATATCTTTGATATGGCCTGTCCCCTCGAAAATTTTCTTTCCTGAGCTGGGCTCCACACCATTGTTCAGCGCCGCCAGAAGTGTTCTCGGGAAATTAATAAAGCTCATCCCGGTGCACCGATATCCCCACTTTCCCGGGACAGCGACCTCAACACATCCGACTGCAGCATAGTTATAGGCATCGTACTCTTCCACGCCCTTCTCCAAAAAAGACGGAATAATAATCTCATCATTGTTAAATGCCGGCATTCCGAAGCCCCGCTTTACCACATCTATGCAGTCCCTCATAAACTCATCGCTTGCTCCAGACCAGTAGCGCACGGTCAGGTTGGGCTGGGGAAGTTTTAATGCTCCCACCGCCTCAAGGATCAGCCGTGTCACGGAGTTCACTGCATCCTTATGAGGACTTTCCGGCGTCTGGCCGCCAATGGTAATATTCTGGTACAATGGCATTCCTGCCCCTGTTTTGGTCATCTCCCAGCTCCGCACCTTGTTGACTGTCAGCGTTTTTATGCAAAGATTTTCCAGCAATTCCAGGGCTTCCTCCTCGGTAATCTCGCCCGCTGCCACAGACGCCTCATAGTACGGCTCCAGGTATTGATCCAGGCGCCCGTAAGAATAGGAATGGCCGTTCGACTCAATCTGCAGAATCAGATGCAGCATCCATACAAACTGCACCGCTTCGTAGAAGCTCTCCGCAGGCTGCGCCGGCACCTTCCGACACACCTGTGCGAGTTTCTGCAGCTCTGCTTTCCTCTTTTCGCTGACTCCCGGCTCCCCGGCTTTCTTTTCTGCCAGATCTGCATACCTGTTTGAAAAACGGATCACAGCATCTGCGACACCTTCAAACGCCTGATAGAAATGGTAGCTCCTGATCTGCCTGTAATCTGTCAGATCCAGTTTTTCCTTCTGGTTCTGGGCATACTTTTTGTAGTAAAGGAGACCATTCTTCAGGATCTTGTCGTATGCCATCGCCACATGTCCGTCCCCGGATGTAATGCTCCCCTCCGCTTTGATAACCCCCAGATCATAATAGAGCTTTGCCTCCTCCGGCATCATCGACAGAGCTTTCTGCTTCAGCGTCTTGTTTTCCCAATACGGCGCAAACTCTCTTATCTCGTTTTTCGCCTCCTCGGTAATCTCAAATCGATCCCCGTCTCTCTTGGAAAATGTGTCCAGCTCTCTGACTACCCAATCAATTCCGTATTCTGGAAAAATGGGCGCCGCCTTATCTGCGCTGGCCTGATTGCCGGCCAGAAGAGTATCGTCATCCAAATAGATCGTCATCCGGTCCAGCACTTCCTCCAGGCACTTCCCGCGCAGCTGGATCATGGGCAGATACTCGTATTTCTGGTAAACCTCAGTTGCAATTTTTCCGCGTTCCGGACAAATAGACGCGGGCATATCTATGATTTTACTTCTCATCCGCGCCACTCTCTCTGTTAGTTCCCTTATAACCATAAATTCAACCTCCTATTTCTACATGAAACCCTTGAGCCTGCAAACAATCCTTGTAGATTTCCATATCCTCCTGATGAAGCGGTGCTACCGATTTCATTGTATATTCTTTCTGAAGGCATTCATATTTTCTTTCCCCCAACTGATGGAATGGAAGAAGATGAATCTGCCTTATCCCAAGTTTTTTCCCCAGTTCACCAATTTTTTCTATGTCTCCCTCAGAATCATTGAATCCGGGGATCACAGGGATTCTGCCGATTACCTCTTTATTCTGGGAAATGGCTGTCTGAATGTTCTCGCAAACTGTATCCAAATTCAATCCGCAAATTTTTCTTAACTTTTCCTTATCGTAATGTTTTAGGTCGACCAGCAGGCAGTCCATAAAGTTTACAAGCCGGGTAAACCGTTCCGGGAATATTGCTGCCGTTGTCTCACAGGCAATATGAATCCCCTTCTGTTTCAGCCTCTCTGCAAAATGTTCTGCAAATTCAGCCTGCATCAGCACCTCGCCCCCGCTCAGTGTAACGCCTCCGCCGGACTTCTCATAAAAAGCCTGGTCTTTTATCACCTCCGCCTCCGCTTCTTCTAATGTATAAACTTTACCGCTGATCTCGATTGCTTCCTCAGGACACGCCCTCTTGCATACGCCGCAGGCATCGCAGCTTACCTTGTTTAGCTTCCATCTCCCCCCTGCTACCTCGATTGCTTTTTGCGGGCAGACAGCGGCACATTGCTTGCAGAATATGCATTTTCTCTCATCATGCATAACGAGCTGGGTCATCTCCGCTGATTCCGGATTACAGCACCAGGGGCAAGTCAGCGGGCAGCCGCTGAAAAACACCGCCGTCCTTATTCCGGGTCCATCGTGCAGACAGAAATGCTGAATATTAAATATCAGCGCGCTCTCTGCATTTGGTAAAAACTGCTTCATTCCTGAGTTCCTCCTCCTTTTTCTAGTGGTAATCGTTTTCTTGGTAAACGTTTTCCAAAGTTATACTAGCACATTTGTATATAAAATGCAAGTGTTTGTTTGTAGTTTTTATCCAAAGTCACTTTTTCACAATTTCTTTTTTTAATTTAGTTAATCTTGAAAGGCTTAGATTTGTATGTTAAAATGAATTCAATTAATTATTTAGTCTATCATTTAAGAAAGGGTTCCACAGCAGTTGTGCTTTGGACATATTATGAAAAAAGAGAAAGCAACTATCAAAGATATTGCCAAGTATGCAGGCGTCTCCATCGCCACCGTTTCCCGCTATATTAATAAGACCAGAAATCTTAATCCGGAAGTTTCCGGCCGGATCCAGGCGGCAATCGAACATTTTAATTATATTCCCAATGATAACGCCAGAGCTCTCAAATCACGGAATGAACGGATTATCGGGATTATTTTCCCCGACATTACAAATGCTTTCTTTGCAAAAATTTTTAAAATCCTGGAAGAGCTGCTTTTTGACCATAAAATTTTCCTTCTGCTCTGTAATTCGAATGAAGACGGCGAAAAAGAGAAAGAATATCTGTATCGGCTGCTGCAAAAACGGGTCGATGCCATTGTCATTGCCCCCACAGGCCTGAATCCAGATCTTCTCTCCGAGGTCAATAAGTCAACGCCTGTGATTATTTTTGACCGTAATCAGCCGAATATTATTGCGGATCAGTTATATGCCAATGATTTTGACTCCTGCTACCAGCTCACACAGTACATACTCGACAGGGGGCACAGGGAGGTCGCCTATGCAATCGGTGCAGAAAATTCTACGGCTGCACAGTTTCGGTATGCAGGTTTTCAGAAAGCTATGGCGGAAAATGGTGTTTCCCCGGAGCACTGTCATGTTCTGTATAGCCAGGATGAGTCTGCCTGCCGCCAGGAATTTCGCGAACTTCTGCTCCAAGATCAGATTTCGGCTTTGCTGATCACCTCCCCCAAAAAATTAAACTGGTTTTTGATTGAGCGGAATCAGTTATGCCTGAAAGGTCACAATCCTATGCTGGCTTTCGCCGGATATGCCACTCAAAACGAATTCGATATCTGCGACATTCCTCTGACGGGTATTCTCCAAAAGGAGGAGGTCTATGCATCAAGACTGACAAAAATTATTTTGAACCGTCTGGAGCATCCCAACGGGAAGGTTCGCATCTCTGAATTGAATCTGCCGTTCCGCAAAGGAAACAGCATCTCCCGCATCGATCTCAGGAAAGATTAGGCCATCAAAAGGCTGCTGCTCTTTATATCTAAAAACAGAAGGGGCCGCTGCAAAACAGATGATTTTTTGTCTGTTTTGCAGCGGCCCCTCTATAGTATAATATAAATTAGATATTCCTATCTATTTTTTTCCTTCAGCGCCTCCCGCAGGGCTTCTGCCATCTCTTCATATTCTTCATCCGTCAGGTACACCTTGTCCGGATTCATCTGGAAGACACCTCCCCACTCGTCGCCGCCTTCATATTTGGGAACCAGGTGGAAATGCAGGTGACAGCCAGTATCGCCGTAGGCCCCATAGTTGACTTTGTCTGGATGGAAAACCTTGTGGACAGCCCGGGAAACCGCAGCGATATCGGCAAAAAAGTCATTTCTCTCCTCATCGCTCAGTTCAATCATCTCGCTGATGTGTTTGTGGTGTGCAAGGATCACACGCCCTCTCTTGCTCTGCTCTCTGAACAAATAAAGACAGCCTGTCTTCATGTCACATACCGGGTAGGCAAATTTCGCCACCAGATCCCCCTTCATACAGTATGCACAGCTTGTGTCCATCTTCTCACTCATAATCTTTCTCCTTCCTCTCGCGGCATCAGCGCTTCCCTGCGCCGCCTTTACGCCTCTAAGATACCACGGTCTGCCAGGAAATTCAATAGCTGTACTTAGTCCTGTACAAACACGCCAAATTTTTATAAATTTCTATCACCACCTATACCCCTGAGGATCAATTTGTGCTATACTACTGTTTGCCCTAAGAGGCCAATAATTGTTAGGAGTCATTGCCTTATATGAGTTATATAAAAGATCCCAATTACGAGACTATCCTGCGCCGCAGAAGAAACAAGAGGCGGCGCAGACATTTGATTCATAAACTATCATCCGGCGTAATCCTTGCCGCTATCACTCTGACTATCGGAGTTGGAGGTTTCTTCTGTGTGAGAGCGATTCAGGAACACAACATCCGCCTCCCCTTTGCAGAAAACGCATCCTCCGGGACAGAAAATGGGGATGCGTCCTCCCCCTCGCTGTACATTTCCTCTGAAAATTTCAGCCTGGATGATCTGCTGGCCCAGGCTGAACGCCTGGCAGCCGGATACGATTACGACGGCGCTGTCGCTCTCCTCCAGACAATGCCGGAGTATCAGACAAATTCTCAGATCACCCAGGCGATCTCCGGGTATGAGGCCGCAAAAGCCACATTAGTGGAGGCAGATATCAATAAAGTCACCCACGTGTTCTTTCACTCCCTGATTATCGACACCTCCAAGGCTTTCGACGGGGATGCCGACTCTAAAGGATATAATTCTGTTATGACGACAAAAGACGAATTTATCAAGATTCTCAACTCTCTGTATGAAAAAGGGTTTGTCCTGGTGCGTCTCCACGATATGGCCTATGAGACCACCGATGAGAACGGAAACACTGTGATGCAGAAGGGGAGCATCCTCCTGCCCCCGGGCAAGCAGCCCCTGGTCATGTCCCAGGATGACGTCTGCTATTATGAATACATGGAGGGCGACGGTTTCGCCTCCCGCATCGTAATCGGGGAAGATGGAAAGCCAACCTGCGAGATGGTTCTGGATGACGGAACTGTGGCCACAGGGGCCTACGATCTGATCCCGATTCTGGAAGAATTTATCCAGGAGCACCCGGATTTCTCTTACAAGGGAGCCAGAGCGGTCATCGCCCTCACCGGGTACAATGGAATCCTCGGCTACCGGACAGACGAGTCCTACCGGGACACCAATCCCAATCTGGAGGAGGATCGCAAAAAGGCCGCCCAGGTGGCCCAGTGCCTCCGGGACAACGGCTGGGAACTGGCATCCCACAGCTGGGGGCACCGGGATCTGGGAAGCATCCCCATAGACCATTTTTATTCTGATACGGACAAATGGGAATCTCAAGTTGAATCCCTGATTGGTCCTACAGATATTATCCTCTTTCCATTCGGGGGCGATGTGGGGGACTGGCATCCCTACACCGCAGACAACGAGCGGTTCCAATACCTTCACAGCAAAGGGTTCCGCTATTTCTGCAACGTAGATTCCGCCCAGTACTGGGTACAGCTTGGAAGCGATCACATGCGGCAGGGCCGCCGCAACCTGGACGGCTACCGCATGTGGATGGATATTGTGGCCGGCTCTGATACCAGCAGCAGAAAGCTGGATGATCTGTTTCGGGCGGAGGATGTCTTTGATCCGGCCCGTCCGACACCGGTGGAGTGGAAGTAATGCCGCTGGTCAGAGAGGGGCAGGTCATCCTCTCCGCTCCTTTTTCATTCAAACTAAAAATGCTCTTTTCCCAAGGATAAGTTCCGCATCTGGACATATCCCCCTGGAAAAGAGCATCCCTGTTTTTACGCTGTGACCAAATCTCTCACGTTCTCTGCGATATTGACTGCGTGGTCGCCGATCCGCTCGAAATACTTAGCAGTCATCAAGAGATCCAGAGCCACCTCCGCGTCAATGGCCTTTGTTACGATCAGATCCAGCAGCTCCTTCTTGACCTTTTCGAACATCTCATCCACCAGATCATCGCTGGCAATCACCTTCTGGGCCAGCAGCTCGTCGGAATCCACGAAAGACTGGACGCTCTCGGACACCATCTTCACTGTAGCGCTGGCCATCTCCTGAATGTGAACCCGACCCTCATATTTGAAGGTAGACAGGTAGGGCATCAATTCTGAAATATCCACCGTCTGGTCGCCGATCCGCTCCATATCGGGAACAATCTTCAAAGCCGTAGCAATGGTTCTGAGATCGCAGGCCACCGGCTGCTGACGAAGCAGAATCTGGCGGCACAGATTTTCTACAGAGCGCTGCTTGTGGTCAATCTCCATCTCTGCAGCCTGGATCTTTGCGGTCAGCCCTTCCTTCCCATCCAGCATCTCTGCTGTCATGGTAATGGCAGACTCACACAGTCTGCCCATCTCCAGCAAATCTTCATGGAGAGTCTTTAACTGCTTATCAAATTCGGTACGCATATCAACCAAACCTCCCTGTGATGTAGTCTTCAGTGCGGCGGTCCTTGGGAGTAGAAAAGATCACGTCCGTATCACCATACTCTACCATCTCTCCCAAAAGGAAGAATGCCGTTTTATCTGAAACACGCACGGCCTGCTGCATGTTATGAGTAACCATGATGATGGTATATTTCTTTTTCAGTTCTCCGGCAAGCTCCTCAATCTTCAATGTAGAAATCGGGTCAAGAGCGGAGGTGGGCTCATCCATCAGCAGTACTTCCGGCTCTACCGCCAATGCTCTGGCAATGCACAGTCTCTGCTGCTGGCCGCCGGAAAGGCCCAGGGCAGATTTTTTCAGCCGGTCCGATACCTCATCCCAGAGGGCAGCTCCCTTTAAGCTCTTCTCCACAATATCATCCAGCTTTTCTTTGCTCTTTATGCCGTGAATTCTGGGGCCATATGCCACGTTATCATAAATGCTCATAGGGAATGGGTTGGGCTGCTGGAATACCATGCCGATCTTTTTCCTTAGAAGGGTAGTGTCAACCTGGGGATCATAGATATTCTCCCCATCCAGCAGCACCTCCCCGGTAATTTTTACATTGAGCACCAGGTCATTCATCCGGTTTAGCGTTTTCAGGTAAGTGGACTTTCCGCAGCCGGAAGGTCCGATAAAAGCTGTAATCTTCTTTTCATACAGATCCAGGCTTACATCCTTTAACGCATGGTTCTCACCATAGTAAAGGTTCAAATTCTTCGTTGATATTTTGACATTATTTTCCACGTTTTCTTCCTCGCTTATCTCTCAATCTCTACATTAAACTTGTGGGACAGATACTTGGCAAGAGCGTTGATTCCCAGTACAATGACCAGCAGAACCACTGCCACGGCAAAAGCCTCATCGTAGTTTGCTTTCTGCATAAACAGATACAGCTGGATGGTCAGCGTGCCGCCGGACTCAAAGATTTTTGAAAACAGGTTCCTCGGCAGATAATACCCGCTTCCTGCGGTAAACAAAAGGGCGGCTGACTCTCCCACAATGCGGCCGATAGCCAGAATGATTCCGGTCAGAATCCCGGGCATTGCGCTGGGCAGCAGGATCGTGCGGATCATGTACCATTTGGTGGCGCCGATTCCCAGGGCACCGGTCCTGTAGCTGTCAGGAACCGTCTTCAGAGCTTCCTGGGTCGTGCGGGTGATGACAGGGAGGATCATCAGAGTCAATGCCAGGGCACCGGTGAGAATAGAATACCCAAGGCCCAGGGTATTGCCAAAAAACACCATTCCGAACAGACCAAAGATGATGGAAGGGATACCAGAAAGAGTTTCCGTTGTAAACTCAATCGCCCTAACCAGTTTGCCCGGTTTTGCATATTCATTCAGGTAGATTGCAGAGCCAACACCGATAGGAGTTGCAATCAGCAAGGTCAAAACGACTATGTAAAGGGTATTTACGATATTGCCCAGGATTCCGAACGTGCCTGCTCTTGTGCTGCTGACGGTAGACAGAAACTGCCACGTTACATTGGGGATTCCGCGAACAAACACATAGCCCATAATTCCGATCAGAAGCAGCATAGCGATTCCGGCACATAAATAAATCAATCCTGTCAGAATGGCATCAGACAACCGGAAATTTTTTCTGCAGATGCTGGTCTTTTCCGGAATGAAATTTACTTCTAATACTGCAGTCTCATCTCTCATTATTCTTATCCCCTTTCTTTAAAATTCTCGTCAGGGTTACATTGATGACCATGATAAATGCAAACAATACCAGACCAATGGTAAACAGCACCTGTCTGTGAAGTCCTGCCGCATATCCCATCTCAGACACAATGGCTGTCGTCAGGAAGCGAACTGAATTGAATGGAAGAGGCAGGTTGACAGAGTTTCCGGAAACCAGGCTGATGGCCATGGCCTCCCCGATGGCCCGTCCCGTCCCAAGAACAATCGCTGTGATGATACCTGACTTTGCAGCGGGTATCGTCACATGAAAGATTGTTTGAATCTTGGTAGCTCCAAGAGCCAGGGAAGCACTCTTCAAATTTCCGGGAACCGCGCGGAGAGCCGATTCACTGATATTGATCACTGTGGGAAGGATCATCAGGGCCAGCACCAGAACAGCCGAAATCAAATTCGCTCCGCCGGTAAACTGATGGGTCTCAGATCCTTTGAAGACAATCAGCTCCAGCTTGTACATCAGCGGATTTAAAATCATAATGCCCAGCAGCCCGTAAATAACAGAAGGAATTCCAGCCAGCAGCTCCACCGCCGGACGGACGATCTTCGAGAGACGCTCCGGGGCCACCTCAGCCAAAAATACTGCTGTCAGCACACCGATGGGCATTCCCAGCAAAACTGCAATCGCTGTGCCTACGATGGAAGTCAAGATAATATATAGAATACCGAAGCTGGGGACATCCGCCTCCGGCTGCCATACAGTGCCAAAAATCAGCTCCTTAATTCCCACCTGAAACAATGCCGGGGCACCGCTTATAATCATATACAGCGTAATGGAAACCACCGCCAAAATGGCAAAAAAGCCGCAGATGGTAAAAATCACCTGTGCCGCTTTTTCTACAGTGGATTTCGCGCCGTGATGGGAACGTATGGAAAACGAATCCGCTCGCATGAAAAATCTCCTTTCTCAAAATATGCGCCCGACCCATGGGATAGCCGGACGCATACATTTATGTTCTGCCGGTAATCACTTATTCTACAGTGATCAGGCCAACAGATTTAACCAGTTCTTCTCCTTCCGGAGAGTAGATGTAATCAAATAATGCCTGTACCAGCTCGTTCTGCTCGCTGATCTCACCTTTAGTAGCCATTACGAACGGACGGCTCAGAATGTAAGTGCCGGCCTTGATATTTTCTTCAGTCGGCTCTGCACCCTCCAGCTTTACAGCCTTAACTGTGTCATCCAGAACATCCAGAGATACATAGCCGATAGCGCCTGGGGTAGAAGCTACTTTTGCCATAACAGCACCCGTGCTGTCTAACTCGTTGCTGTATTTGCACTGGTCTTCCAGTCCCAGCAGCTCTTCAAATGCGCTTCTGGTGCCAGAACCAGACTCACGGCCGACAACTACGATCGGAGAATCAGAACCGCCCACATCGCTCCAGTTGGTGATCTGGCCGCTGTAAATCTGAGCAAGCTGATCCTTTGTCAGATCCTCTACAGTGTTGGCCGGATCAACTACAACTGCGATGCCGTCGATTGCTACGATGTTCTCTACAACACCATTGGCCTTCTCATCATCTGTTAAATTTCTGGATGCATTTCCAATATCTGCAGTGCCGTTGCTCACTGCCTCAACACCTGCACCGGATCCTACGAACTCAGCCGTTACCGTTACATCCGGATATTTTTCCATAAATGCCTCACTTAAAGAGTTTGCAAATTTCTCCATAGAAGTGGAACCTACCATGCTGATGGAACCGCTCAGATCTGCCGGTGCCTCCGTCTCAGCCGCGGTAGTCTCCTGGGCTGATGCACTTTCCTCAGAAGTGGTCTCAGCGGCAGTAGTTGCTGCTGCAGTGGTCGCCGCTGTTGTCTCTGTTGTGCTGCTCCCACAAGCTGCAAGGCTCATTGCCATTGTTCCTGCTACAACGAATGCAGATAATTTTCTCATAATTCTCTTCCTCTCTTTTTGAAAAAATTTTCTCTTTCTTTTCGTTTTTTTGTCTCTCATCGAGTACAGTAGCAAGTATACTGGAGCTTCGTAAAATGTAACAGCATAGTTTTGTCAAATTCTTGTAAAATGTATGCCACCAGCGCACACATGCGCTGAAGCGTTAACATGCTCCTCTGAAGCATACTTAATTTAATAGAGATCTCTATGAAAAAGGCGGCCTGATCCTGACTCCTGCATCATGCAGGTATTCAGAAACAGGCCGCCGCCCTTTAAAATTGTACGATTTCTTTTATTTCCTTTGCCGGCTCCACAGACTCAGCGTAGAGCACCGGCCCTTCGCCGCCGTAATCCTGCCAATATTCTTTGGCCACCTTTGCTTTCACATGAACCCACTGGCGGGTCTCCAAATTTCTGGCCTCCCTAGCTTTGCAGACAAAACCCAGAAACGTCATATCCGCCTCACAGCAGGTCATCGCCATGCGGCCGGGAACAAAATAGTTTTTGGGAAATTTGTCAGATTTCAGCACCATAGCTGTAAATTCGACCATTTTTCCCTCGTACCGCTCCGTATTGTCCATACAGTCAATATACCAGATGCCGTAATCCTCCGGTTTAATCTGGATAACCGGGGCGTTCAGGTCATAGGGCAGATCCTCTTCCAGAGTATCCTGGGGAATCTCCCCGTTTTCATCTTCCAGGACAATCTCGCAATTCCTGCACATAGCCCGCAGCCCTCTCCGGTAGCTGGTCAGCTTCTCATCCAGAATCCCATCACAGCGATTGATGATGATCAGCTCGCTGTTCCGAACCATAGCTCCCAGGAGAGGCTTCATATTAGCTAGATACAGATCAAACGTGGATCCGTCTATAATAGTAATCTGCTGGTATACCTGCCAATCCTTCGGCAGCCTAAGATCATCCTGGTTCCACATTCCGTTCCATTCCATTAGAACCCGCTCCGGATTGTGTAGAAGTTCCTGCTCCGTCAAAAACTCAGGGGTGAGCTGAGACGGATCCTCCACATACACTACGTCTGTCCGGGTTGCCTTCAGAATCTTTTCATCATACTCTGTGTCGCCCTCTTCGCAGACGATCAGAAGGGTTCGCCCCTCTGTCTGAAAATATTCCTGTTCCATTGTAAACTGGAGAAACTGGGTCTTGCCTGCCTCCAGGAATCCGTTGATCAGGAATAACGGCATAATCTCATCCTCTATCATTTTTCCCATTGTCTCAACCTCTGCCAAATGCTTTGTTTAATGCCTCTTCATTGAGCCGTGCGCCGATCACGCACACTTTTCCGGTATAGTCAGGCTGGCCTTCCCGAATCTCATACTCTTCCGGAACAAGATCGAAGTACAGCCAGCGGCCCGTCTCCTCTGTGGGAAGCATTCCCTTTGCCCTCAGGACATCCCCGTAAGCTGTGGATTCTGACAGTTCTTCCAATATCTTCTCCAGTTTTTCCCTGGTAAAGGCCGCTGTCGTCTCCATCCCCCAGCTTGAGAATACCTCGTCAGCGTGGTGATCGTGGTGGTGGTCATGGCAGCCGCAGGAGCATCCGTCCCCGTGGTCATGGTGATCGTGATGATGGTGCTCATGGTCCTCATGGCAGTGGTCATGCTCATGGTCCTCGTGGCAGTGGTCATGCTCGTGGTCCTCGTGGCAGTGGTCATGCTCGTGATGGTGGTGCTCCTCCACCTCCTTCATCAGATCCTCCATCATGGTGTCCGGCTTCTCGATGATCTCCAGAAGCTGTGCTCCGGTGAGCTGGCTGCAGGGAGTCGTCACAATAGCTGCCTTGGGGTTATGCTGGCGGAGCAGTTCCACATCTGCCTCCACCTTCTTTTTATCTGCCACATCCGTGCGGCTCAAAACGATGGTTCCGGCGTTCTCGATCTGGTTATTAAAGAATTCCCCAAAGTTTTTCATGTACATTTTGCACTTCGCAGCATCAACGATGGTCACCGCACTGTTCAAGACAACATCCATATCCTTTGACACATCCCGGACAGCTCTCATAACATCCGACAATTTTCCGACGCCTGACGGCTCAATGATGACCCGGTCCGGCTTGTAGGTCTTCAGCACTTCCGCAAGGGAGGCGCCGAAATCTCCCACCAGAGAGCAGCAGATACATCCGGAATTCATCTCCCGGATCTCGATGCCGGAATCCTTTAAAAACCCTCCGTCGATTCCGATCTCGCCGAATTCATTCTCAATCAGAACCACCTGCTCCCCGGCAATTGCTTCTTCCAACAGTTTTTTAATAAATGTTGTTTTTCCGGCCCCTAAAAATCCGGAAATAATATCAATCTTTGCCATGTTCTCCTCCTATCTGAATATCCTGACGGAACTCTTTCAATCTGCATCTCTCTCATTATATCACGGAAATCCAGAATTACAAGCCGCTAACCCGCTGCAGGTCTCCCTGGGGCATGCCATGGATCAGTAATCTGTGAACATCCCATTTTTCTGCACAAAAGCCTCCGGCACGCCGGACATAATCTGCCGGTGTGCCGGAGGCACTGCAATGGTTCTATCTTTTTCTGTCTTTCTAAGCAGGCTACTCTCTTAGTCTGCTGACAATCTTATCTACGTCCTCATTTTTGCCCATCACCATCAGGTGGTCATGCTCCCGGATAACATAGTCTGCCCCCGGCATAATCTTTGCGTGGCCATTCTCCTTGCTGGCAATAATGTTGATCCGATACTTATTTCGGATGCTCAGTTCCTTCAGGCTTTTTCCAACCCACTGGGGAAGGGGCGGAATCTCATAGATAGAATATCCCTCTGCCAGCTCAATATAATCAAAAACATGGTTAGCGCTGTAGCGCACTGCCAGCTTTTCTGCAATATCTCTGTCCGGGTAGATCACCTCGTCAGCACCGTTCCTCAGAAGGAATTTTGCATGGATGTCCCTGGTGGCCTTGCTGACCACCCGTTTTGCCCCCATCTCCTTCACCATGCTGGTGATTTCCAGGCTGCTCTGGAAATTGGTCCCGATACAGATAAAGCAGATATCAAAATTAGAAATCCCCAGGCTCTGAAGCACAGCCTCGTTGGTGCAGTCTCCAATCTTTGCACTCACCACATAAGGAAGCATCGGCTCCAGCCTCTCTTCCACCTCATCCACGATCATAATCTGATTGCCCAGCTTGGCCAGATTATAGCAAAGGTGATGGCCGAAGCGTCCCATTCCGATAATTAATATTGATTTCATAATTTTTCTCCTTCTAATATTAACCGATGGTAATCTTTTCTTCCGGAAGCTGCACTTTTACTGCCTTTGCCTGGCGGATAAAGGACAGCGCAAAGGACATACTTCCAATTCTCCCGCAGTACATCAGCAGAATCACCAGCAGACGGGAAATATCTGACAAATCTCTGGTAATTCCTGTAGACATTCCTACTGTACCCATAGCGGAGAAGGTCTCCAGCAGTACATCTGCTGTGCTGAAATCCTGCATAATCAGAATCAGGGTCGCAACTGTCAGGGTCAGACACAAATTGACAGTGCAGATGCAGCTTGCCTTTTTGATAGAATCATCGCTGAGCCTGCGTTTAAAGACATTAACACCATTGGCTCCCGTCAGCATAGACTTTACATAGAGGACCAGTGTTGCAAAGGTGGTCGTCTTAACGCCGCCGGCGGTAGAGCCAGGGCTTCCTCCGATAAACATCAAAAAGACTGTCAGCAGCTTTCCAGCTTCTGTCATAGCTGCCACATCAATGGTGTTGAATCCCGCTGTCCTGGCCGTTACTGAGGCAAAAAGGGAAGACCAAATCACACCGCCGGCATCCATGGAGGCCATCGTGCCGTCCTTCTCTGCAATGCCGATCGCCAGCGCCCCTCCAAAAATCAGAAAGACTGTAGTCAGAAGCACAATCTTCGTGTGCAGCATATACTTTCTCACTGCCAGCTTATTCCGGCTGATATCGTCCCAGACAATAAAGCCCAGACCTCCAATGACGATCAGGGACATAATAACGATGTTAACCAGCCAGTCATCGTAATATCCAGTCAGAGACATGTAGGGCGTCTCGCAGCCCATCAGATCAAAGCCTGCATTGCAGAAGGCAGAGATGGAGTGGAATATCCCATAAAAAATCCCTCTGGCCAGGCCGAATTTGGGAATAAATCGAATGGCCAGCAGAACTGCTCCCGTCCCCTCAAAAATGGCGGTCCCGATGATAATTTTCTTTGCCAGCTTGACCACACCGCTCAGCTTCAGAGTATTGACGCTCTCCTGCATCAGCCCTCTTTCCCTCAGCCCTATCTTTCTTCTTAATATAATAGCTGCGAAAATACCAACAGTGATGAAACCCAGACCTCCGATCTGGATCAGAGATATGATGATAATCTGTCCCAGCAGGCTCCAGTTGCTCCAGGTATCCACCACTACCAGGCCGGTCACACAGGTGGCGCTGGTGGCTGTAAACAGACATTCCAAAAAGCTAGTGCTCTGTCCATCTCTGCTGGACCAGGGCAGCATTAGCAGCAGGCTTCCCAGAAGAATAATCGCCAGGAATCCGTAGGCAATAAACTGCGTCTGCGACAGCTGATGCCGTATGATAGTTTTCCTCTTCATAGTCTTTCTTTCCTGTTCCGGGCCGCTTTCCTGCGGCCCAATCGCACTCATTATACCCTCACTGCTCCAATATGGCAATGGGGATTCTGTCCTTTTCACATCTTCTTAACACATGCCTGCCATGCGAAAAACAGCAGAAAAGCCGCCAGGTTGACTACCACAATACTGGCCCCTGCCGGGGTAGAAAAGCAATAGGATCCCATCATCCCAATGGCAAAGCATACAATGGAAAGAATCCCGGAGGAGAGGACAACGCCTCGGAAACTCTTGAAGATCCTCATGGAGGTCAGGGCTGGAAAAATAATCAGGCTTGAGATCAGCATAGCCCCCATCATCCGCATCCCCAAAACGATGGTGACAGCCGTAAGGATGGCAATCAGAATATTGTACAGCCCTACCCTCACGCCTGTGGCTCTGGCAAAGTTTTCGTCAAAGGTCACAGCAAAAATCTTATTGTAGCAGATGACAAACAGTCCCAGCACAATCACCGACAGGGCGCCAGAAAGGATCACATCTTCTCGGCTCATTGCCAGAATGCTGCCGAACATATAGCTGCTGACATCTGTGGTCATCCCTGTCGTCATGCTGGTAACGATGATGCCGATAGCCAAAGCGCTGGCCGAAATCATAGCGATAGCAGCATCACTTTTCATTTTTCCATTCTCTGTGATTCTGAGGAGAAAAAATGCTGCCAGCACTACCACCGGTATGGACACCGGCAGGGGGGACCAGCCCATAGCCAGGGCGATGGAGAGGGCCCCAAAAGACACGTGGGACAAGCCATCCCCGATCATGGAATACCGCTTCAGCACCAGGCTCACTCCCAAAAGGGAGGCGCACAGAGATACCAGAACGCCTCCGACAAAGGCTCGGACTAAAAACGGATAAGAAAACATTTCTGCCAGCACTCCCATCAGCTGTCACCTCCTAAAAATTCTTTTCCCACCGCGCTCTTTTTGTATTCTTGCACAGTCCCGTAAAACAGTACTTCTCTTTTTAAATGAAGGATCTTGCTGGCCTCAGACACCACGTTGCGGATGTCGTGGGAGACCATCAGGATCGCCACACCCTCACGGTTGAGCTGCTTGAGCATGGCATACAGATCTTGGATGGCAGATGGATCCAGGCCCGTGATTGGCTCGTCCAAAATCAGAAGCCTGCTGGTGGCACACAGGGCCCTGGCAATCAAGACTCTCTGCTGCTGTCCCCCTGAGAGCTCCCGGTAGCAGTGATCTTTTATCTGGTAAATTCCAGTCTTCTCCATATTTTCTCTTGCTATGGCCTTCTCTTTTCTGGAATAAAAGGGCAGAGCTCCCCGCCGGCTTAAACATCCCGACAGAACCACCTCCTGAACCGTGGCCGGAAAATCTCTCTGGGCCGCCGTCTGCTGAGGCAAGTAGCCGATCCCCGTCTTTTTCAGCTCCTCTGCCACCGTCAGACTGCCCCCTGTGGGCTTCAGAAGCCCCAAAAGTCCCTTCATCAGCGTGCTTTTTCCAGATCCGTTCTCTCCGACGATGCAGACATAGTCCCCCTCCTCCACTGTCATGGAGACTCCCACTACCACGTCATAATTCTCATAGCCAAAATCTACATTCTGGCAGACGATCAGCGGCTTTTTTGCCTCTCCGCTGCCAGCCTCATTTCTATTCTCTTCCAAATTTTTTGTTCCTCTCTCGGCGCTGTCAGTCAGTTTAATCCTGCCCGCAGAGCTTCCACATTATTCTTCATCAGCTGCAGGTAGGTAACGCCCTCATCAAATTCTTTTCTGGTAACATTGTGGCAGGAATGAAACAGCATCGGCTCCGCCCCTGTCTCTTCCTGGATAATCTCCGCTACTCTGGGCGTGGACAGCTCCAGATAATAGACCGCCGGAATCTGCTCCTCCCTGACCTTGTCAATCAGGTACGCTATGGTCTGAGCGCTGGGCTCTGTATCAGAGCTGCAGCCGGTAAAGGCTGCCCGGTAGTCCAGCCCGTACTCATCTGCAAAATAGCGGAATGGGAATTTGTCAGCAACCACCATGATCTTCCGTTTACCATGGTTCACCACATCCCAGAACGCCTGATCCAGCTCCTTTAGCTGTCTCTGGTAGTGGGCTGTGTGTTCCTGGTAAGCATCCCCATTGCCTGGATCCTTCTCCGCCAGGGTATCACAGATAACCCCTGTCAGCGCCGCGGCATTTGCTGGGGAAGTCCATATGTGCTCATCGTATTCGATCTCCTGTTCGTGGCCGTCCGTCTCCTCATCGCGGCTGTGGTCCTCCTCTCCGTGGCTGTGGCTCTCTGCCTCCATTCCCTCTACGATCTCCTCCTCCACGATATCCACATAATCCATCATGGTCACAATGGTCATCTCTGAGGTGTCCAGGGCTCCCAGCACATCATCCAGCCAGTGCTCCATAGAGCCGCCGTTGCGGATCAGGATATCCGCCTCCTGGATCGCAATCACATCTGCGGGGGTCGGCTCAAAGGAATGGCTGTCCATCCCCGCCGGCACCACCAGCTTCAGCCGGACTTTATCCCCGGCAATCTGACGGACAAAATCGTAATAGGGAAATACTGTGGTCACCACATACAGCCTCCCGTCATCCGCATCCTGCACCGGCGCAGCTCTGCACCCAGAGAGGAGCCAGACAGAGAGAAGAACCGGCAAGCCTGCTCTCAGAAGAAGGCCGCGCCCCAATCTTTGTTTTTCAAACCAACGTATGCACATATCTTCATATTCCTTTCAAAAAAACAACAGGGCAGCCGGAACATTCCGGCTACCCGCAAAGCAGTTGGTATTATACACGATCTTGTCTAAAAAGTCAAACGATGATGGGAATTGCGTCCTCTGGATGCTCAATCAGATATCTGGGGTGGAATGCCTCCAGCTCCTCCCTTCCCCTAAAGCCCCAGAGGACCCCCGCTGTATCCACGCCGGCATTGGCGCCGGTTCTCATATCCGTGTTGGTATCGCCAAAATAGAGGCAGTCTTCCGGCCTTTCTCCCAATTTTTTCAAGATGACAAAAACCCCTTCTGGATCCGGCTTTTTGGGGATCTCTTCCGTCTGGCCCTGGATCACGTCGAACATCTCCGCACCGAAAATGCCCTCGATATTTTTCACGGCCTGCTCATGGGGTTTGTTGGAAAATACTGCCCTCTTAATTCCGTTATCCTTTAAAAATCGCAAAAGCTCCGGGATCCCGTCGTATGGAGCCACCTGGTACATACAATTTTCTGGGAAAACTTCCATATAAATTCTCAAAGCATCCTGGTAACGGGTGAGCGCCTCGTCCCCAGCCAGCTTCAATGCCCGCTCCATCTGGGTCTTATATCCATCCCCTACAATTTTCATAATCTGATCCATTGTCAGGCTGGAAAGTCCCAGACGCTCCAGAGTCAGATTGGTGGAGCGCAAAAGAGCGCGGGTCGTATTAAGCAGGGTCCCATCTAAATCAAATATACAGCACCGGTACATCTTGTTTCCTCCTGTTGCCTGTTCCCGACAGCCACATGGCCGTCAGGGGCCTGTACAGACGGACATCCCGCCTGCAGCAGACCCCTGATGGGTTTTTTCCAGTATACCACGGCTCTTGATTGCTCACAAGCCTTATCTTTCCTCTTCTTTTAAGTTCTTTTTCAACATTCCAAGAATCAGGCAGCCGATTACAGAACCGATCAGGATAGCTGCCAGATAGCCCAGCGGATTTCCGATAGTAGGAAGAACAAAGATTCCTCCGTGAGGTGCTCTAAGCGTACAGCCAAAAAACATAGACAGCCCGCCGGCCACTGCCGCCCCAACTACGCAGGAGGGGATCACTCTCAACGGGTCTGAAGCAGCAAAGGGGATGGCCCCCTCGGTAATAAAGGACAGCCCCATGATGTAATTTACGATGCCGGACTGACATTCTTTCCTGGTAAATTTCTTTTTAAAGAATGTGGTGCAGAGAGCGATGGCGATAGGCGGCACCATGCCTCCCGCCATAACAGAGGCCATAACCTCAAAATTATTTTCCGCAAGCTGCGCAGTGCCAAACACATAAGCTGCTTTGTTGAACGGGCCGCCCATATCAATGGACATCATGCCGCCGACGATCATGCCCAGCACAATGCGGCTGGTTCCTCCCATGCCGTTCAGGAAATTGGTCAAAGCATCGTTGATCATTCCCATATACGGGTTGATCAGGGTTGTGACGACAGCTCCAAGGAGGATTCCCAGAACCGGATAGAGCAGCACAGGTTTAATGCCTTCCAGAGATTTCGGCAGCTTTGAGAACAGCTTCTTTAATCCTAATACCAGGTAGCCAGCGGCAAAGCCAGCAAACAGAGCTCCCAAAAATCCGGCATTCACATCTCCTCCGGCCGGATTGGAAAAAGTCATACCCATCTTCGCCACAATTCCGGAAACAAAGCCAACTGCCAGTCCAGGGCGGTCGGCAATACTCATGGCGATGTAGCCGGAAAGGACAGGGAGCATCAGGCCGAACGCCTGGTCTCCCACCGTCTTCAGATAGGCGGCCAGCGGCGTGTTCTTACCGAAATTCGAAGGATCAATGGAATAATCGTCCAGCAGGAAAGCCAGGGCAATCAGAATGCCTCCGCCGATGACAAAGGGAAGCATATGGGAAACACCGTTCATCAGATGCTTGTAGATCTGCCTTCCCAGGCTGTCACCGCTTTCAGAGGAGATGCCTCCGCTCTCAGCCCCGCCTGCGTGGTGGTAGATGGGCGCCTGGCCGGCAGCCGCTTTTTCTATCAGCTCCTGCGCCTTATGGATCCCGTCAGATACTGGTACCTGAAGGACTTTTTTCCCCTCAAATCTGGCCATCTCCACTTCCCGGTCAGCTGCCACAATGATCGCATCCGCCTCCTCGATCTCCTGTTTCGTCAGCACATTTTGGGCGCCGCCGGATCCATCTGTCTCAGCCTTTAGGGAAATTCCTAACTTTTTTGCTGTATTTTCCAGGTTTTCTGCCGCCATATACGTGTGGGCAATCCCAGTAGGACATGCCGTAACTGCCAAAATGCGGTATTTCTTTTCAGCCGCTGGCTCTGCCGCTTTGGCAGCAGCTTTTTCTCCCTCTTTCTCCCCAAATTTTTCTTTCTCTGCTTCATCAATGATGCCCAGAAATTCTTCTTTAGAAGAAGCCGCCAACAGCTTGTCCTTAAATCCCGGAACCATCAGCAAAGTAGACAGTCTGGCCAGAGCTTCCAGGTGAACATCGCCTCCCTCAGCAGGAGCCGCTATCATAAAAATCAGATGTGCCAGAGATCCATCAAAGGCATCGTAATCTACACCTTTCGGCAGTGTAATCGCCGCCAGCCCCGGTTCTTTTACTGCTGCAACCTTAGCGTGAGGGATAGCAATCCCATCTCCTACCGCTGTACTCCCCTGGGCTTCTCTAGCCAAAATTCCTTCTTTATAGCCCGCTCTGTCATACAGGCGTCCCCCTGCATCCATCAGCCCTGTCAGAATATCGATGGCATCTTCTTTGGAATTTGCCGCCGTATTCAGCTCAATACTTTCCTTTTTTAGTAATTCTGTGATTCTCATAATGATCCTCCCTGCCTTTACAGCGTTTCATACAGCTTTATAATCTCATCTCTAGTTCCCAGCCCATCGGAGAACGCCGTGGCGCCTCCGGCTGCTGTTCCCATTCTCAGCGCATGGCCGTAATCCTTTTTCTCAAGATAGCCGGCCAAAAATCCGGCCACCATAGAATCCCCGGCTCCAACCGAATTCTTTACGGTTCCTTTCGCCACGCCCTGCCGGTAAATCTCCCCGTCTTCTGCCACCAGCAAAGCTCCGTCCTTTGCCATGGAAACCAGGACATTTCTGGCTCCCATCTCCTGCAGACGCTTCGCATATTCCGTGATCTCCTCATCTGTTTTTAAAACAGTTCCGAAGATGTCTCCCAGCTCATGGTGGTTCGGTTTAACCAAAAATGGATGGTATTTCAAAACATTTACCAGCAGCTTCTTTTCCGCATCCACAATGATCAAAATCCCTCTGCCGTCCAGCCGTTCCATAATGGTCTCATAAATCCCATCGCCGATGGAAGCGGGGATACTGCCGGAGAGAACCAAAACGTCTCCTTCTTTCAGCCCATCCAGCTTTCGAAACAGTGCCTCTGTATCTTCCGGCGCAATATCTGGCCCCATACCATTGATCTCGCTTTCCTCATCGGATTTCAATTTCACATTGATCCGGGACATGCCTTTCTTTACCTGGATAAAGTCTGAGGTGAAGCCCATCTCTCTTACGCCGCGCTCAATCTCACGTCCGGTAAATCCAGCTACAAACCCCAGCGCCGTGCTGGTAAAGCCCAGATTCGCCAGAACAGCCGAGACATTGATTCCCTTTCCGCCGTAAAATATTTTTTCGTCCACCGTTCGGTTCACCTGGCCTGGCTGAAAATGTTCCACCTTTACCACGTAGTCCAGAGCCGGGTTAAAGGTCACTGTGTAAATCATCTCAATCACCCGTTTCCTTTCTTGAGAAATTTTATTTCTTATCTTGGCTACATCATAGCACCAATATTTTATTTCGTCAAGTAATTTTGAAAGAAAATTATTTTCACAACAAACAGCAAAACAATGCGCCCGGAAGCGGAGCATATGATTTCACAGGAAGCGCAGATTTCCCACAAAATAAAAAGCACGCCAGGACAAGCCCCCAAAAGCTGCCTGTGTTCTTAATGAACAGCAGCCTTTCCGGCCTGTTGCTGGCGTGTCCCGGTGTCCTTATTGTGTCCGGATATTGAATTTTACATACGCCTGACCTCTCCTGTCAGGCTTTTCAGCCTATGCAGGCGGCAGGGAGTGTTTCGAACCGGGTACTGTTTTGTCCGGCCGAATATAATTTTCATGGCGGCGGATGTTGGCGGCCGCCTTCTTTTTGCTGACGAATAAAAGGAGATACAGGGTCTCAATCACAAGCATAGCCGGAATTCTCGAAAACCAGAACTCTCCTGTCAGCAGCTTCTCTCTGGTAGCCGTAATGATCTTGTAATCACTGATCTGAGCCAGGGGGGAGGCAGGATTATTGGTAATCACAACAATCCTGGCTCCATTTTCGTGGGCTCCCTCTGCCAGGGAAATCAGGCGCCTGGAAACTCCGGAATTCGAGATGATCACGACCACATCCTGAGGTCCGAGATTCAGCGTCTGGGCAATCTGGCCTTCCCAGATCGCCCCGGCGGCAGAGCACAGGCCCAACTGATTAAACTTAAAGGCCGCATCCATAGCCACGGGGATGGTATTTCCCACCGCCGCGAACTGGATCAGCCTGGCATTCTCCAAAATCTTCAGAATGATCTCGATATTGTCCGGCTCCATCATCCCCGCTGTACTGGTCATCTCAGCGATCTTGTTTGCCAGGATATTTTGAAAAGACTGGGGCAGATTATCCCGGTTGATCTCATTAGAGACCTGAAAGCTGTCCCTCTCCTCCTCCATGACTTCTTTCGCCAGAGCCATCTTTAGCTGCTGGTATCCCTTAAACCCGCAGCGGCGGCTGAACCGGGAGACCGTGGCGTCGCTGGTGCCGCTGGCCCTGGCAAGCTGAGCCACTGTCATCTCTACAGCCGTCTTCTTATTCTCCAAAATGTAATCTGCTATTTTCTTTTCCGCATCAAAAAATTGGTCGTAAGAAGAGCAGATCAGGCCCATTACGCCCTGACTATTCATTTCTTCACCCTCTTTATTTGTGTAATATTTTTTCATCTACCAAGTATCATATCACACAAACCGGGGTCTGTCAAACTGCTGAAGTCTCTTTCAAATAGCTTTCCAGAATTCCTAACGTTTCATCAATCAGTTCTCTGGTGTGGGCGTTGGAGATAAAGATGGACTCAAACTGTGACGGCGCCATATTGACTCCATGGTTCAGCATATGGTTAAAATACCGTCCAAATTCTTCGGTATCGCTGGTTCTGGCATCTTGATAGTTCCTTACTGGACTGTCCGTAAAGAAAATACAGCTCAGAGATCCCACACCTGTGACAAACCAGGGCTTCCCGTAGGTATGGAACAATTTTTTTACACCGTCCCTGTAGTAATCTCCCATCTCATTGATGTGGCTGTAAATCTCAGGGTGATCCCGCAGGATCGTCAGCTCCGCCCGTCCGGCAGCCATTGCCACCGGGTTTCCGCTGAGAGTGCCGGCCTGGTAGACGCCCCCCAGAGGTGCCACCATTTCCATCAGCTCTCTCCGGCCGCCGTAGCAGCCCACCGGCATCCCGCCGCCTATGATCTTGCCGAAGGTAGTCAGATCCGGCGTGATTCCATAATACCCCTGGGCACCGGATGGACCAAGCCGAAATCCTGTAATCACTTCATCAAAAATCAGAAGAGCCCTCTTTTTGGTGCACAGTTCTCTCAGCCCCTCCAGAAATCCTGGCTCCGGAAGAACAACTCCCATATTTCCTGCCACCGGCTCAAGAATCACTGCAGCGATCTGCCCGGGATATTCTTCAAAGAGCCTCTCCACGCTGGAACAATCATTGTACCGGGCCGTCAGTGTGTCAGCGGCGCAGCCTGCAGGAACTCCTAAGCTGTCCGGGACGCCGGAAGTCAGAGCACCAGACCCAGCCTTTACCAGCATGGAATCTGAATGTCCGTGGTAGCACCCCTCGAACTTAATGATCTTGCTGCGGCCCGTGTAGCCTCTGGCCACCCGTACGGCAGACATGACTGCCTCCGTCCCGGAATTTACCATCCTAAGCATCTCCATCGAAGGCACCATGCTGCAGATCAGCTCCGCCACCTCCGCCTCAATGCCTGTGGCAGCACCGAAACTGAGCCCCTTCTCCGCTGCTTTAATCACAGCCTCCCGGATCGCCGGATGGTTATGTCCCAATATCATAGGCCCCCAGGAACCAATATAATCAATATACCGGTTTCCATCTACATCCCAGATATAGGGGCCGTCTGCTCTCTCCATAAATCTTGGGTGGCCTCCCACAGCCTGAAAAGCTCTGACCGGGCTGTTGACGCCTCCTGGCATCAATTTTTTCGCTTTTTCAAACAGTTCTTCTGATCTGGACATCAGCCGATTCTCCCTTCCTTCATAAATTTCGCCAGCTCTTTTGCAAAATAGGTCAAAAGGATGCTGCAGCCTGCCCGGTAAATGCTGACAGCCGTTTCGCAGATCATGCTGTCCTCGTCAACATAGCCCAGGCTGGCCCCGGCCTTGATCATAGCGTACTCGCCGCTGACGCTGTAGGCAGCCACAGGAAGGTCAATGGCATCCGCCGTCTCCCGGATAATATCCAGATACGACATGGCTGGCTTGATCATAATGATGTCAGCCCCCTCTTCCACATCTGAGAAGACCTCTTTCAGCGCCTCTTTCCGATTGTGGTAATCCATCTGATAGCTTTTCCGGTCGCCGAAAGACGGGGCGGATCCGGCCGCATCGCGGAAAGGACCGTAAAAGCCAGACGCATACTTTGCCGCGTAGGACATGATGGGAACTCTCTCATATCCGTTATCATCCAGGACTTCCCGGATGGCCGCCACCCGGCCGTCCATCATATCGGAGGGAGCCACCATATCTGCCCCGGCCTGCACCTGTGAAAGGGCAATCTTTGCCAGATACTCCAGGGTTTTATCATTGTCCACATAGTCCCCGTCCAGAATGCCGCAGTGGCCGTGGGATGTGTATTCGCACATGCAGACATCCCCGATGTAGTACAGCTCCGGGACCGTCTCTTTTGCCTTTCGGAAAGCCTTCTGGACAATGCCGTCCTCCGCATACGCCCCGCTTCCGCAGGCGTCCTTGCTGCCTGGTATTCCAAAAAACATAACGCTTGTCACGCCGGCATCTGCCACTTCCTCTAAAGCTCTGGGGAGCTGATCCACACTGTACCGGTACTGGCCCGGCATCGTTGGGATTTCTTCTTTGATCTTTTCGCCTTCTTTTATAAACATAGGATAAATCAGAGAAGAGGGATCCATCCTGGTCTCCCTCACCATCTTTCTCAGCAGCGGGCTGGTCCTGAGCCTTCTTGGTCTCTGAACTAAATCTATCATAGCAATTCCTCTTTTCCTTTTCATTTCTATCCACTATAGCACATTTCTCCAAGCGCTTCAATGGACTACAATCCGAAATCGATCAGGTTGTAGTCCTTCAGCGCCCAGATACTGCACATAAAAATCACTGTATCTGGTCTGTTTTCTGCAAGATACTCTTTCACTGAAACTTTGGGCTCAATTCTGAGATCAATGGCCTCCACCCGGCGAACACCTAAGTTCAAAAAGCTGGCCACCGGCCTGACAAACGAATCCTTCAGAAACAGAAGATCCTTATCTTCCCCTGCCTCCTCGTTGGTATGGTACAGAAGGTTATAATCATCCCCCGTATAAACCGCATAAGGAATATGCCCCTCATCGTAATACCAGGAATCTTCGATCTGGCTCCAGTCCAGGACCGCCTCAGAAAAGCTGCCCTCCCGGACAATCCCCCTGGACGGAGCCTCCATCTTCATCTGTGTGGGGAAATCCGGCATAATCACTGAGATGTCATCGACACCCCCAAAATACTTGCCAGTCCGTTTTCCGTAGGAGCCTAAAAACTTGTCAGGGAAATTTACCGTCTTAAAATTACTGCGGTCCATCAGACTCTCATCAATGTGGTATCCATAATGGCCATTCAGGTACTCAGCTACCTTCTGATATCCCCAGAAGGCCCCCTCCGAGGTCCAGTGATGATCTGTGTGGAAAAACAGGCTGTCATGGTCCAGCCCCTCCTCGTGGAGGACATCCCGCAGATCCAGCACATCGATCCCCTGTTCTCTCAGCATCTTTGCCAGCCTGTCAGCTCCTGGATTGACCTCATCCGGCACCCCTGCAGGAAGTCCCGGATCGTACTTGCAGACCTTGGACGGAGCCAGAACACATAGAAAGGGAATTTCCAGCTCTCTGCAGTATTTGCTGAGTGCCGTCAGACTCTTAGCTGTATCTTCCACATCAAAGTTGTTGTCCAGCCGCTCCAGATAGCCATTTGCCAGGCGAACTGTCTCATTACAGGTAGAAAAACCGGCCAGCCGCTTAGCCAGCCCGTTGCCTTCTATAAATCCGTACCTCCCGTGAAGCTCTTTCTGATAAAAGGTATCCAGGGCATCCACCAGCCTGTCCCAAGCATCCAAAAATCCTCTGGCCTGGGGCAATTCTCCATCTTCCTGCACAGAAGGCTCCTGGGAGAGAGCTTCCTTCCCCACATGTCCGGCGGCCGGAAGATTCCGCAGTCCAAGCAGGACAGTAAACACCAGAAAAAGAGCCGTCAGCCCGTGGCGGTTCAGAATCCTTGCAATCCCAAGTATGTTCTTCACTTTACTACCACCTTATCTCTAAAAGTTAAAATAGATAAACGGATTGTGGGCACCGATTACTAGTTCTGATGCTCCCAGAAGAAACAGCAGAAAAACAATCCCGTGAAGAGCCAGCTTCGCAGCCTCCCGGCCCAGCTCCGCTGCCCCTCCAGCCTCCTCCTTGTCATCCCGGTCAGCCCAGTCTAACAGTGCTTTCACCAGCGGGGTACTTCCCAAAAACGCCGCCAGAAAATACCATTTGTACTCCCAAACATAGTACAGCGTCCAGGACACCTGAGGGCGGGACTGCTCAATGCCGAACATGGCCTTTATATAGATCACAGCCTCCCCCAGGCTCTCAGCCCTGAAAAGCACCCAACCCAGCACTACCAGCAGCAGAGTCAGAACCCGGTAGAAAAGGCCCAGTCCCCGCTTCTCCATCCGCTCCGGAATCTTAAGAAGTTTCTCCGCCGTCAGAAGAACAAAATAAAACAGCCCCCAGCAGATGAAGGTCCAGTTGGCCCCATGCCATACTCCGGTCAAAAACCAAACCACAAACAGATTGCGCACCAGCTTCCATTTTTTGTCCACCCTGGAACCGCCCAATGGGATGTAGACATAATCGCGGAACCAAGTGCTGAGAGAGATATGCCATCTCCTCCAGAAATCCGTAATAGAAGCAGCCATATATGGATAGTTAAAATTTTCTGGAAAATAAAAGCCGAACATTTTTCCCAGACCGATGGCCATATCAGAATATGCTGAAAAGTCAAAATAGATCTGGAAGGTATAGGCCAATGCTCCCAGCCAGGCAGCCCCTGTTGTCAAGGTTCCTCTTGCCGGCAGGGAAAACATGTAATCTGCCATTACTGCCATGGTGTTGGCTACCAGAACTTTCTTAATAAACCCGTAGAGAAAGCGCTTTACGCCAGCAGAAAAGCCCTCCCTGGTCACCTGGCGGTTATAAATCTGCCATGCAAACGTCTCGTACCTCACAATCGGCCCCGCTATAAGCTGTGGAAAAAAGGCAATGTACAGCCCCACATTGAGGATATTTTTCTGCACCTTCCCATTCTGGCGATACACATCAATCACATAGGACATTGCCTGAAATGTAAAAAAAGAAATGCCGATCGGAAGAGCGATGCTCGTCTGAGCCAACACCTCCCGCCCCGCCAGCCGGTTTAGATTTTCAATCAAAAAGTTGAGATATTTATAATACCCCAGAAGCCCTAAATTGACTGCAGCCATAGAAAAGAGGCAGAGCCTTGCCAGGCCCCGTCTCTCTCTCACCGCATCGATTGCCAGGCCAAAGAGGTAGTTGATGGCGATGGAAGCCGCCATCACTACTACAAATTTGGGCTCTCCCCAGGCATAAAATACCATGCTGACAATCAAAAGCCAGATATTTTTCCAATATCCCCTAAGCAGCCAGTAGCCAGCCAGGGTTATGGGCAGAAACAAAATCAAAAAAGCCATGCTGGAAAATAACACTGCTTAAAACTCCTTTAATCCCATCATTCTGTAGATGTTTCTCCAGAAGCCGCGCCGCCGAAGACCTCCTCGGCATAATTGACAGAGGCCATAGCGTCCCGGCAGTACCGGTCTGCGCCGATCGTCTCAGCATACTCTTTCGTCAGGACGGCGCCGCCGACCATGACTTTAACCCAGGGGGTCTCCTTTCTCAGCTGCCGGATTGTCTCCTCCATGCTGGGCACTGTGGTGGTCATCAGAGCGCTCAGCCCCACCAGCGGAATATGGCCGTCTGCGGCCGCACCAACAATGGTCTCTGGGGGCACATCCCGCCCCAGGTCGATCACATCGTAGCTGTAATTTTCTAACAATACCTTGACGATATTCTTGCCGATATCGTGGATATCCCCCTTAACAGTAGCCAGTATGATCTTTCCTTTCTTTTCCTGGGACTGACCAGTCTTCTGCATCCTATCCTTGATAACCTCAAAAGCTGCCTTTGCCGCCTCCGCGCTCATCAGAAGCTGCGGAAGAAAGATGGTTCCCTTTTCAAACCCTTTTCCCACATAATCCAGGGCCGGTATCATCACTTCATTGATCACTCTCAGGCACTCCCAGCCCGCCAGCATGGCAGATGCATTCTGGGCGGCGCTCTCCTTCAATCCCCTGACGATCGCCTCGTACAGGGCTGCACGGCAGGCATCCTCCCCGGAGCCTTCCGCCGGCTTCAGTTCCTTTGCCCCAGCCGGATTGGCAGGCTGGCCGCCGTAGACTCTGATATAATCCATGCACTGGGGGTCCAGATCCATCAGAGCGCGGAAGCTGTAGTAGGCCCGCATCATCGCCTCGGAGTTGGGGTTAATGATGGCAGCACTGAGACCGTTCTCCAGAGCCAGCGTGAAAAAAGCAGAATTGATATTGTCCCTTTGGGGAAGCCCAAAGGAAATATTGGACACTCCCAGGATCGTTTTTCCGCCTAGCTGGTCCCGGACTCCCCGCAGTGTCTCCAGGGTAGTCAGGGCTCCTTTGCTGTCTGAGCTGACCGTCAGACACAAACCATCAATCAGAATGTCTTCCGGCCCGATCCCGTAGGACGCCGCTTTTTGATAGATCTTTCTTGCGATAGCCAGCCTGCCCTCAGCCGTCTCAGGAATACCGCCTTCATCCAGGCACAGGGCTACTACCACGCCGCCGTACCTAGCTGCCAGAGGAAACACAGCGTCCATAATCTCCTCTTTTCCGTTGACGGAATTGATGAGAGGCTTTCCATTATAAATCCGGAGTCCCCGATCCATGGCCTTGAGATCAGAAGTAGCCAGCTGG
>CALWBQ010000018.1 GCA_944376125.1 uncultured Lachnospiraceae bacterium | reverse complement strand
AATTTCAGGGTCTGTGTATTGTTCGATCTTCAATTCTCAAGGTCCGTTTCGCTGTTCCCTCTCGGCGACAGCTTGTTTATTATATCTCATCTCTCGCCGTTTGTCAACAACTTTTTTCATCTTTTTTTGAGCTTTTGTTTCTCTTTCTCATCCGTTTCTCAGCTCTCGGCCGCCTCATCAGCGGCGCGAGGATTATAATACCATTCTCCTGCTGAAATGTCAACAGGTTTTTTTATCTTTTTTTTAATTTTTCAAACTTTATCTATTGCATATAAATTTAAGTCAATATAGTGTCCATCTGCCTAAAGATTGCTGGAATCCAAAGTGAACCAAAATTCTACGCCATCCTCCTTATTTTCAACGCCGTACTCTTTCTGATGGGAATCCATAATGGCCTTGACGATAGACAGCCCAATGCCGCTTCCGCCGTACTCCCTGGTTCTGGCCTTATCAACCTTGTAAAACTTCGTCCACAGTTTTGGAAGATCTTCTTCCGGGATCGGCTGTCCAGTATTGAATACCGATACCTTCACATCCTTTTCCCGTCTAGCAATCCTGATCTCAATTCTGTGCCTGCCTTCCAAGTGATTTAAAGCATTATTTAAATAATTAGTAAACACCTCTTCTATTTTAAATTCATCAGCCCAGACATACACTGGGCCCTCTTCATTAAAATAGATGGATGCCTGCTTCTGGTCAATCAAAATTTTAGAAGAGTTTAGGATGCTTTTGATCAGATCAACCAAATCAAATCGTTCCATCGTCAACTCATCACTTCCAAATTCCAAAGCAGTCAGTGTTAGAAGCTGCTGCACCATCTTATTCATCTTATTGGCTTCGTCCATGATGACATCGCAGTAATAATCACGGCTTTCTTTTTCCTCTGCCATCCCTTCGGTCAGGCCCTCCGCATATCCCTGGATCAGAGCGATAGGTGTCTTTAACTCATGGGAGATATTAGCAATAAATTCTTTGCGCATTTCATCCACCTTTTCCTTCTGGCGGATATCTCTCTGCAGCTCATTGTTGGCCGCTTTCAGCTCTCCGATCGTTTCCTCCAGCCTTTCAGAAAGAATATTCATGCTGTTTCCCAGTATGCCGATTTCATCCTGGGCCTGGCCCGTGTACCGGGCCTCAAAATCCAGCTGCGTCATTCTCTCCGAAATCTTAGTCAGGGAAAGGATCGGCGAGGTCATCCTCCTTGTCAGGAGCATCATAACAATGCTTCCTACAATCAGTACAACGATACCTACATATGCCAAGAACTGGTTTGACAGCCTGACACTGTCCTGAATTCCCGCCACTGGCATAGACATTAGAAACGCTGTGGCATTGTCGGAGAAAAATCCCCAGCACTCCAGATAGTATGTTTTATTTCTCTGATCATACCGCCTCTGGATCATATAGTTTTCCGCCTGCTCTACATCCTCGACCCGATTGTCCTGCCCCAGTATATACTGCTGCATCTGTCTCTCCATGAAATCCATCTGAGGTGAAAATAAAATCGCCTTTCCCTGAACAGCATTGACCATGATAATTGCTGTATTGGACTCCTCGCTCATCTGCCGAAGGGCCTTTGGAAGGCTCCCTTCTTCCTCGTTGTTCTCACGGCTCATCCAATATGTGCGGTGATCCTGGGTGTAAAACCCCTCCGTCATATCCTTTCCCTCTGCCTCCAGCTCTGTCAGAATCTGATCGATCCGCACGTAGGCTTCCTCCAGAGACTTTACTTTTTCTCCCATATAAAAATCTTCCAGAAACCAGCTATTGATTGCCAGAATCACTGCTATTGCCAAGGCCATCATTCCGGCAAAAACCATTGTAAAGCGAAAACGTATTGAGTGTTTCATCAGTTTACCTCAAATTTATACCCCATGCCCCACACCGTCTTGATGTAATCGCCCTTGCTCCCCAGTTTGCTTCTGAGTTTTTTCACATGGGTATCTATCGTGCGGGCATCCCCAAAATAGTCGTAATTCCACACGTGATTCAAAATATTTTCTCTCGACAGCGCCATACCTTGATTGTCGATAAAATAATTCAGCAGCTCAAATTCTTTATAACTCAGCTCAATGGGATTCCCATCGATCCAAACCTGCCTGGCTGCCTTGTCAATTGTGATTCCCCCTACCGAGACAGCCTCTGTTGCCGCAGCGTTTGTCCTTCTCAGGATCGCCTCTACTCTGGCTGTTAAAATCTTAGGGCTGAAGGGTTTTGAAATATATTCATCAACCCCCAGGTCAAAACCCTGAAGCTCGTCCCGCTCTTCTCCTCTGGCTGTCAGCATGATAATCGGCACTTTCGAATATTGTCGGATCGTTTTGCACACTTCCCATCCGTCCATCTTCGGCATCATCACATCCAGTATAATAAGAGCGATATCTTTCTGAGAAAAAAAGATATCTACCGCCTGTTCTCCATTTTCCGCCTCTACGACCCGAAAACCCTTTATTGCCAGAAAGTCCCGCACTAGTTTCCGCATCCGTGCTTCATCATCTACCACCAGAATTTTTAATGCTTCCATAACACACTTCCTTTCCGATTGCCTGACAAAAGCCGCGCACTCTCCCGCCGCTTGAATCTTACTATTCATTGTAGCAGATTGATTATTGATTTTCTACAAGTTCACAGAGATTTCACAGGGCACCGAAAATAGAGACAAACGAAAAAGCTGCGCCCCGCTGACAAATGCTGTCAGCCAGACGCAGCCTGCTGGTGATCAAAATTATCTCAATTCTGTGGTAGGAATGGTGTCCATGTCATCAAATGCCTGGTTTTCTCCTCCCATTGCCCAAATAAAGGTATAGTTGCTGGTTCCTGCACCGGCGTGAATGCTCCAGGAGGGGCTGATAACAGCCTGCTCATTCTGCATAACGATATGTCTGGTCTCGTTTCCTTCGCCCATCATGTGGAATACCACGTTGTTCTCCGGAATCTCGAAATACATATAAACTTCCATTCTTCTCTCATGTGTATGGGCCGGCATAGTATTCCATACGCTGCCTGGCTCCAGAACAGTCATACCCATGGATAACTGGCAGGTCTCCAGAACATCGGGATGGATGAACTGGTTGATCACACGCTTGTTGGAGGTCTCCATAGCTCCCAGCGGCTTCTTTGCAGCCTTCTCAATCGGAATAAAGGTGGTCTTGCATGCCTTATGAGCCGGGGCACTTACCATATAGAATTTAGCTGGCTTCTCCGCATCATCGCTGGAGAACAGAACTTCCTTTGTTCCCTTTGTAATGTACAGGCAGTCCTTATAACCCATCTTGTACTCTACGCCGTCAGCCTTGATCACGCCAGGGCCGCCGATATTAAAGATACCAATCTCACGTCTCTCCAGAAAATACTCAGTACCAAAATTCTTCCAGATGTCAATCCCTTTATCGATGGATACAGTCTCAGTAGTCGGCATGCATCCCATCGTCACCATGCGGTCAACATGGGAATATACTGCTACCACTTCATTGGCAACATACAGATTCTCGATCAAAAACTCTTTTCTGGTCTCTTCTGTGGTGTAGCGCTTAAAGTCCCTCTGGTTTGCGGAATAACGGATATCCATTTTTGCTCCTCCTTTTAATGAAAAATACGATTCGCGGAAAGTTTGTATTCAAACTTTCTTTCTTGTATACAATCTTACCACACTCTGACAAAAAAAACAACCTCTAACCAGGCTTTCCAAGAAATTTTTGTATAAACCATTTTGCAGAACCGTCAAATACGGAATAGCATACAGAACGAATTTAATTTTATCGGGGCTGCCGTTCAAAACGTATTGACTTAGCTGTGACTAACCGTGTACAATAGGCGGTAGGCCGAAAGCTATTTCAGACATCATAGAATATGGAGGTAACTATTATGAAAAAAACATTATCAATGGCTTTAGTCCTGTCTTTAACAGCTGCCCTTCTGTCAGGATGCGGCAGTCCCGCTGCAGAAACCACTGCCGCTGAAACTGCGGCTGCTGAGAGCCAGATTTCCCAGGAGGCCGAGACGACGGCTGCTGAGACGGAAAATCCGGAGGCTTCTTCCCAGACAGCAGAAACCGAAGCTCCAGATGCCGGCGGCAGCACAGTTCAGGTTATGGCTCTGAAAGGCCCCACCGCTATGGGAATGGTAAAATTTATGGACGACGCGGAATCCGGCAATATCCCAGACTATGATTTTCAGTTCACAATCGCCGCGTCTGCCGATGAGGTAACGCCAAAGCTGGTTCAGGGGTCTGCTGATATCGCTGCCGTCCCCGCAAACCTAGCTTCTGTTCTATTCAACAATACGGAAGGCGGTGTGGAGGTGCTGGCCATCAACACCCTGGGCGTATTATATATTGTAGAGAATGGAGACACTGTCCATTCTGTAGAAGACCTGCGGGGCAAAACCATCTATGCCAGCGGCAAGGGCTCCACACCGGAATATGCATTGAATTATATCCTGAGTGAAAATGGCATTGATCCCGCTTCCGATGTCACCATCGAGTGGAAAAGCGAGCACTCTGAGTGTCTGGCTGCCCTGACTTCTTCAGAGGACGCCATCGCCATGCTGCCCCAGCCTTTCGTAACCACCGCTCAGACAAAGGTAAGCACGATCCGCACTGCCTTGGACCTTACAGAAGAATGGGACAAGCTCCAGGCCGATGCAGAGTCCCCCTCTGCCCTTCTGACCGGTGTGGTAGTAGCCCGCACAGAATTTATTGAAGAAAATCCCGAGGCTGTCCAGGCTTTCCTGGAAAATTACCAGTCTTCTGTGGACTATGTAAATACGAATGTGGCAGAAAGCGCTCAGCTGGTAGGCAAATACGATATTGTAACCGCTGATGTGGCAGAAAAGGCGATTCCGGAATGCAATATCACCTATATTGACGGGGAAGAGATGAAGGCGAAGCTGTCCGGTTATCTGAATGTCCTGTTTGAGCAGAACCCTGCTTCTGTCGGCGGCGCTCTTCCTACCGATGAGTTCTACTACATCCAGTAAAGGAGAGGCCCGGCCCAGGGTACAGCCCTGGGCCGTAATTCTGTGGCTGGCGGCCTGGCAGGCTGCCAGCATGGCCTTAGATCAAGAAATTCTCCTGGTTTCTCCCATATCCGTTATCATCAGGCTGTTTTCTCTGGTGAGAACGCTTCCCTTCTGGGAGTCCATATGGTTTTCCTTTGTCAGGATCTGTGCCGGATTTTTGGCTGCCGTCGCCGCCGGCGTTGTTTTGGCGGCTTTGTCTGTCCGTTTTCGGCGGATCAGTGAGCTGCTGACGCCGCTGATGCTGGCCATCAAGGCGATCCCCGTGGCTTCTTTTATCATTTTGGTTCTGATCTGGATTCCATCCCGCAATCTTTCTGTGTTTATCTCTTTTTTGATGGTTCTTCCAGTTATATATACCAATGTCCTGGACGGAATCCGCTCCGCTGATCCAGATCTGCTGGAAATGGCCAGAGTGTTCTCTGTCCCTGCCTGGAGAAAAATACGGTATATTTATTCTTTTCAGGTTCTGCCCTTTTTCCGGTCTGCCTGTACCATCTCCCTGGGACTTTGCTGGAAGTCCGGCATTGCGGCGGAGGTGATTGGGATCCCGGACGGCTCCATCGGCGAAAACTTGTATCAGGCTAAAATCTATCTGAACACTCCAGATCTGTTTGCCTGGACTTTGGTGATCGTACTGATCAGCCTTGGATTTGAAAAGCTGTTTCTTTTTCTTCTGGATCTCGGCTGGCGCCGATTAGAAAGGATGTGATTCCATGGCCGCTGATATCATTTTGACCGATCTTACAAAATCCTTTGGAGACAACTGTGTACTAAAACAATTTACGGCCGCTTTCCCTAAAGGAAAAGTGACCGCAATCATGGCCCCGTCAGGGGGAGGCAAAACTACTCTGCTGCGGATCCTTATGGGGCTGGAGCAGGCAGACGCCGGGACAATCTCCGGAATGGAGGGCATGCGGCTCAGCGCGGTCTTCCAGGAAGACCGGCTCTGCACCAATCTGTCTCCCTCCGCCAATATCCGTCTCACCTCCTCCAAAGTTTCAAAGGCCGCAGCAGCCCTGGCCCTGGAGTCCGTAGGACTGGATGGAAACAGCCGTCAGCCTGTCAGGGAACTCTCGGGCGGTATGCGCCGCCGGGTGGCAATCCTGCGGGCGCTGATGGCCGATTACGATATTCTCTTTCTCGATGAGCCCTTTAAGGGGCTGGATGAGGCAACTAAGGAGCTGGTCATCCAGGACACCAGGAAGCGGAGCGCGGGAAAAACGGTTATCCTGGTCACCCACGAAAAAGAAGAGGCGGCTGCTATGGGGGCCTGCCAGATCTTAGAGCTTTAAATTCGCACTGTTTTTATAGTCAAATGGATTCTGCCCAAAATTCTTTTTAAATACAGTGGAGAAGTAACTCAAGTTTGAATATCCTACTTTCTCTGCAATCTCATACACTTTTAAATTTGTCGTTTCCAGCAGGCGCAGGGCGTGCTTCAGGCGGAGATTATTAAGGTAGACCACAAATTTAACGCCAGTCTCCTCCCTGAACAGGCGGCTCAGATATTCTGAACTCAGCCCCACATGGTCTGCGACATCTGCCAGAGTCAGGCTTTCCGGATAGTGCTGTTCCATGAAATAGATGGCATTGCGAACAGAAGCCGAATACTCTGCATTTTCCATTCCCTGTTTCCCGCTGGACTGGAATCCCCTCTCCATAACCTGATCCAGCTGGTCCAGAGAAACTGCATTGTGTATCTGACGCCCAAGTTCTCCGAGTTCCTCCTCCACCTGGTTTACATCATCTTTCGTCGTATGATAAAGGGAAGTCAGAAAAAACAGGTAGAGCTTTTTAATATAATCAATATCTGCCGTCTTTTCCGCCCTCACTTCTCTCATCATGGCATCTCTGATCTCAACGGCTTTGCTGAACTGTTGGTTGACCAGTTCCCTGCTGAATCGGATCTTATAAATTTCCCCGTTTTCTGTGCGCCGTTTTTCTACGGACTCTGTGCTGAAAAGAGTCTTCCCAGGATAGTAAAAGCCCAGCTGCGCCCGGTCATACGCCTGCCTCATCGCTTGTCCCAATCTGGCCAGATCCGAATAGATATCGCTGCAGCCGATCCTGCATTTCCCCTGAGACAGAATTGTCCTGCAGCATTGTTCCATAAGATCCTGTTTCTTTACCGTGCTGGGACCTGCGCTGGCAAGAATGTTTCCCACGATCATCATATGATTCATATCCAGCGGTACTTTTATCACATGAGAAAAAAAGCCTTTTTCCGGTATCTTGAATCTGGAAAAGTCATCCTCTCCAGTCATGATATCAATGGCAGCATACTCTCCCCGCCTGATCGGAATCCCATACTCATTCAGCACCTTCTCAGTCACTGCCCCTGCGCTTCGGCTCAGAACCAGGGAGCGCAGATATCTGTTGCGATATGAAAGTTCTTCAAAGGTCTTTTCCAGGTTCTCCTGAGAGTCTGCCCCTATCTCATCCCTGATTTTATCCAAAATCTTTTTCAGTCCGTCCTCTGTAATCTCCGTTTTTAAAATATATTCAGAAGCGCCAAATTTCATAGCCTTTCTTGCATACTCAAAGTCTTCATGGCTGGTGAGAATCACTGAAGCTACTGCAGGATTGATATTCCGGATCAGCTTCAGCATCTCGAGCCCGTCCATAACAGGCATCCGGATATCTGAAATAATAATGTCCGGCAGGGTTTTGCGGAACAGTGAATACCCCTCTGCCCCGTTAGATGCAGTTCCCGAAACCTGATATCCATCCATCTTTCCTATGCAAAATTCCAGCCACTGCCGGATTGGCACTTCGTCATCTACAATCATTACGCGAACCATCTGTTTTCCTCCCAGTTTATCTTTCCCTCACCTTTCAATCAATAAGGGGGAGTGTCAGGATAATCTTTGTTCCCTGCCACGAAACGCTTTCAATTTTCATGCCGTAATTTTCCCCGAAATTCAGCTGAATCCTTTCTCTTACATTTAAAATTCCTACATGCGTCTTTGTCCCGGTGATTTTACCCTGATTAATCTTTTCCAGCATCTCCTGTGATATCCCGATACCGTTGTCTTCTACTGTAATGATCAGATCGCCGTTCTTCTGGCAGGCTGTGATGATAATCAGGCCGTCCTCCTTCCGAAATTCTACGCCATGGAAAATCGCATTTTCCAGCAAAGGCTGAATCAGAAGTTTGGGCAGCTTTTTCTCTCTCACTTCTTCATCGCACTGAAAAATTACCTGAAATTTATCGTCATAGCGAAACTTCTGAATCTCCACATACTGTTCCAGCACATACATTTCCTGCTGTACTGTAGCAAACTCATTGGGGTTTGACAATGTACTGCGCAGAAGCTGAATAAAGGATGTGATCATTCTGGAAGCCTCATCATTTTTTTCCATATCCACCATACACTTTATCGAAAACAGCGTATTGTACATAAAATGCGGATTAATCTGGGCCTGAAGAAAACTCAGTTCCATCTTTCTCTTCTGCTGTTCCTTCTGCCTGATTCCGTCCAGCAGCTCACGGATCCTTCCAAGCATAAGATTAAGCCGGTTTTTCAAAACATTGATCTCTACATAGCCTTCCACCTGACACTCTTTATCCAGATTTCCTTCCTCCACAGAAAGCATAAAATCACATAATTTTAATATGGGTTTTGTCACTCTGCCGGAGAAAAAGCAAACATACAAAGAAGCTGCCCCGATTGCCAGAAACGCCACCATAGCAATGCTGAACCGGACTCTTCGGATCGGCTCTGTCAAAATTCTCAGAGGTATTTCTTCCAGAACAGTAAAGCCGGAACCCCCCTCTTTATATCTGGTAAAAAGAATATCCTCATTGCGCATCTTGGTAAACGTATAGCTTCTGTCTCCAAACAGCTTGTCCAGGTTCTTCATATTAAAAAAATTAAAACCGTTGAGATTCTCACTGCTGCAGGAAATGATCGTCCCTTCTTTGTCTACGATATAAATAGTATTCTGCTTGTCCCGGATAACTGACTGATACATAGAACGTATCTTTTTTTCCTCAACGTTAAGCATCAGATAAGCCAACGGCAGTCCATCCTCCCCCTGTATCACGCGGGCAACTGAAAAATACTCCTTTCCATCTGCTTTGTCTTCATAGTTTGCGATGTCAACCATATCCCCCTGGGCCTTGAGGACCTTTTTGTACCAGATCTTGGTTTTCGGGCTCATATAGTCACCGCTCTCTGCAGCTTCTTTAGAGCTGTATCCCCCTCCATTTTCAAAAGCCAAAACAACATCAAATTCGATATTTTCTGTGTAAAAAGAGCTTTTAAACTGACGGGTAAGGCGCTCTATACAGGCATTCACCTGTTCTCTGTTTGCCGCCGTATCATGCCTCTTTAGTTCTTCCAGGTACTGCCTTAATGTATCATCATTCTGATATAAATTGGAGACGGTATAGACATTTGATTTTACCTGTCGGACCCGTTCCCCGACCTGCATCAGAACATCCAGGCGGTTATTTCCGATCTCTGAAATCAATGTAGTCTTAAATGTCTGATATCCAATCCAAGAAACCGTTAACGTCAAAAAAATACCCAAAGCCAAAAACGCTATAATCAGCTGGCATTTCATGCTGACGGCGGCCTTTTTTCTCGGCCTTTTCCTCATACTGTACCTCCCCCTGTCCCTTTTTAGTTATACCACACTCTTTCCCCCAGTGAAACCTTTTTCCCGGAATATCATCCTGTAAAAGAAAAGACGGAGCAGCCGGGCCACTCCGTCTTTTCTTTCATACTGTCATTCCACTATTTTTCTGTCAGAGCATCAGTATTTTCCAATCCGCAGCGGAAGAGTGTCCTCTGTCTCAATGATCCGGTCCATCAGTTTCTTGATCATATGTGCTTTTACATCCTGATAGTTTTCGCTGTTCCACAGATTTACAAATTCATCAGGATCCTGGTTGCGGTCATACAGCTCACCGTAATCTTCCCCTGCATAATATGTCAATTTATAATCCTTTCCAGTGATTGTCTTGACACTGAGTCCCCAATCATAGCAGTTAAACTCTGTCATAGCGTACTGCTTTCCTGCGCCCTTATCCCCCCTCAGAATGGGAACCATGGACGTCCCCTGTACACCGTATGGCGGGCGTACACCTGCCAGTTCCAGGAGAGTAGGCATGATGTCCACATGTTCCGTCACCTGGCTGTAGCGCGACCCCTGCGGAATCACTCCGGGCCAGCTCATAATCATCGGCGCTTTAATAATACAGTCGTAGTGGAAAGGTCCTTTAAACAAAAGTCCATGATCTCCCAGAAGTTCCCCGTGGTCATTGGTAAACATAATGAGCGTGTCATTTGCAATTCCCTTTGCAGCGAGGGCATCCAGAATTCTCCCAATATTGTCATCTATCAGGCTGATCATCCCGTAATACGCTGCTTTTACCTGTCCCCACTGATGAGGCGTAAGATTTCTGTAGTCGTATTTTTCGTTGGAAAATCCATGGGCTGTCCGCGCCTTCTGAAAATGAGGCGGCTTGTCCTCCAGCTCTCCCTCCCGAAACACCGGCGCTGCCAATGTGTCCGGAGCATACATGCTGGCATATGGTTCCGGCGGATCAAACGGATGGTGAGGATCTACAAATGAACAGAAAGCAAAAAACGGTTTCTCAGAGTCGGATTCTTCTATTATGTCAATCATCCTGTCGGCAATCCAGTGAGACTGATGATATTCCGGAGAAATTTTACTCTCATAGACCTGCGGCGGGCCGCTTACATCTTTTTCTGCTGCTGACGCTCTGTCCTCTTTCATTTTCCGTTCACCCTGCATTTTTACTTCCTCGTAATTTTCAGGGCTTTCCTCTTTCAGCCAGTTCAGATACTCTCCTGTTTTGCAGTCGCAGGTAGTATGGATTATGTCAAATCCATAGCGATCCTCCGGCCAGTCATCCTGTTCATCTTCTTTCGGCACAAACTGGGTGGTAATGTGCATCTTTCCGATGGCAGCCGTCAGATAGCCGTTCTCCCTCAGGACCTCCGGAAAGGTAATCTCCGAATCTCTCAGCGGGATTCCATTGTCGCGGGTTCCGTGGTTCTTCGGATAACGCCCTGTCAACACTGTACATCTGGATGGAGAGCACACCGGATTCTGAACAAAGTGATTGTCAAAAATGCTGCCATTCAGCGCGATTCGGTCAATATTGGGGGTATGAATCTGGTTATTCCCATAGCATCCCAGGGCATCGTAGCGTAGCTGATCACACATAAACAAAATAATATTCGGTCTTTTCTGCGCCATATCGAACCTCCTACCACCACTTGATCAGATCCGTCACATAGTTCCGAATCTCTACAAACTCTTTCGAAGTGACATCTCGCGGCCTGGGAAGCGGATTCAGCAGTTCTTTCTTTATCTTCGTCGGCTTATTGGTCAAGACCAGAATTCTCTCACTCAGATATACTGCCTCTTCAATATTGTGGGTGATAAAAATAACGGTTGTCTCGGTCTTTTCCCAGAGCTTCAGCAGTTCATCCTCCAGGCGGAAGCGAAGCGAAATATCAAGCTGCCCATAAGGCTCATCCATGAGGAGCAGCTCCGGCTGCACAGCGAAAGCTCTGGCAATCACTACCCGCTGCAGCATACTTGCTGAGAGCTGATCCGGATAATAGTTGCGGAATTCCTCCAGTCCCACCATAGCGATCACCTCATCAGCCCGTTTCTGCACCTCGTCCTCCGGTATCTTTTTTATCCTGAGACCGTATTTGATATTCTCCTCCACTTTCAGCCAGGGGAATGTGGAGTACTCCTGCAGAATATATGCGATATTGTGCTTTTTCAAATTCACCGGCTCTCCATTGATCAGAATCTCCCCGGCTGTCAGGTCATACAGTTTTGTAAGGCTGTTTAAAAATGTAGTCTTTCCGCAGCCTGTAGGGCCTACAATACAGAGAAATTCGCCCTGCTTTACATTGAAGGAAATATCATCCAGAACCAGCAAATCGCCAAATTTTTTCGTCAGGTTTGTCACCTGAACCTTTATTTTATCTTCACTCATGGCCGTCTCCTCCCCACTATAAAGTCTCTTCTGTATTGTCCAGAATCGTTTTTCTCAGCTTCAGGAACTCAGGGTCCACATAGCTTCTGGGTCTCGGCAGATCCACAATGTACTCTTCCTTAATAGAGGTCGGGCAATTCGTCAGCAAAATAATACGGTCAGCCAGGTAAATAGCTTCCTCTATGTTATTGGTGACAAACACAACTGTTCTCTTTTCTTTCTGCCAGATTTTTTCCAGCTCCTCCTCCATCATATAGCGGGTCTGGGCATCCAGATGTCCGAACGGCTCATCCATCAGCATTACTTTCGGATCATTGCAGTATGCACGCGCAATTCCAACGCGCTGCCTCATCCCTCCTGAAAGCTGATTGGGATAGCTCTTCTCAAAGCCTTCCAAACCCACCAGATTGATAAAATACTGAGCTCTTTCTCTCCGCGTCTTTTTGTCAATCCCCCTGGACTTTGGCCCGAACTCCACGTTTCCCATGACTGTGCAGAACGGAAACAGGGCTGTAGTCTGATACACAACGCCTCTGTCGGCCCCTGGACCTTCCACTTTTTTCCCGTCCACCGTCACAGTGCCCCCGCTGGCCGGTTCCAGACCGGCAATCAGATTAATCATGGTCGTTTTCCCGCACTGTCCTGGTCCAAAGAGGACGACAAATTCATTTTCTTTAACCTCTAAGCTCACATCATTTACTACTTCTTTCACACGTCCGGCAGATTCAAACCGCTTGCTGACATGCTCCAGGGAAATAATTGAATGATCTATACGTCCATTCTGTTCCATGAACACAGTCTCCTTTCCGCCATTCTCATAATGGTTGCCAGCAGCAATCCTACAACGCCGATTACTACCATGCCCACCAGTACCAGAGGAATATTCGTTGTATCACTTCCGCGGAGAATGATCCAGCCGCAGCCCTCCTGCGCGCCAATCATCTCTGCAGCTAAAACTGCCATCCACGCGGTAGACAGCGCAACCTGCATCCCGGCAAAAATCTGCGGCAGACTGGAGGGAAGCACAACTCTCAGAAAAATATCTCTGTCACTGGTTCCCAGCATCTTCGCACAGCCAATCAGAGTCGGGTCTACTCTCTGTGCTCCTGTGTATGCATTTAATGTGACATTTGTAAAAGAACCGATAAAGATGATGGCATATTTCGGAAGCTCTCCGACGCCAAACCACAGAATTACCAGTGGAATCCACGCGATCGGAGGGATCGGCCGGATCAGCTCAAAAATAGGCTTGATAATGGCTTCCGCATACCGCGAGGTTCCCATGGCAATCCCCACAATGATTCCCAGAACAGCCGCCACCACATATCCAACCAAAACGCGCCGGATACTGTAATAAAGATGACCATAAAGCGTAAAACGTCCGATGGGCTCAAAAAAGGAATCTACCAGCAGTTTCAAAACTTCAACAGGCCCTGGAGTCGTCTCCCCGGCAGCAGTAAATGTCGTGATAAAGGCCCATGCCAGAAAGAATGTTGCAATCGCCAGGATAGCATAGACGGTCTTTTCTGCTTTCTCTCCTACGAAATGTTTTTTCATCCTTTCTTTCCTCCCTTCACCATCTTAGATTCCAATTTCCCCAGTCCTGCTGAAAAAATTGTCCCGATAAAACCGATTGTCAGCATACCGACAATGATCAGGTCAGCTCTCGCCAGAGAACGGTTCAGCTGGATCATATAGCCCAGGCCCTTATTGGCAGCCAGCATTTCAGCCGCACACAAAGTTGTCCAGGCCGCCTGGAGGGAAATTCTCAGCCCCGTAAAAATCAAAGGCATCGCTGTGGGGATAGCCACAGTAAAAAGCATTTTTGTCCTGGAAGCACCGAATGTCTGCGCCACCCACAGATGTACTGGCTTGGTCTGCTTGATTCCCGCATAAGAATTAATCACACAGGGAATAAAAGCTGATACGAAGATAATGGCTGCTTTAGCTCCCAGGCCGATCCCGAACCATAAAATCATCAGAGGAATCCACGCAATGGTCGGGACAGGGCGCACCAGATCGAACAGAGGGGTGACAAACAGATCGATCCTTCTGAACCATGCCATGCAGATTCCCAGCGGAATCCCGATCACTGCTCCCAGAACGTAGCCGCTCAGCGCCACTTTCAAACTGGCCACAATATGCTGGAACAAAGTTCCGCCGTCAGGGGCCTTATTTCCCAGCTTGTAGATAAACGCCTCCAGCACCTGTACCGGGCTTGGGAGGCAGTAATCCGGCATCAAATGCATCACCGCCGTCGCAATGTACCAGACAGTAAAAAATATGCATAAAGAACAAACGGAAATCAGCGCAAACTTTCTTTTGTCCTTTTGCTTTTTCTTCTCTAATTCTGTCACTCTCTATGACCACCTTTCTATATGGGCCTGCCGATCAATGGGCAGAAAAAGGGGCGCCGTTTCCGGCACCCCTGCGAGATTGTTTTCTTCTCCTAGAATCCAAGTGCCTCTTTCACAATGGTATCATCAATGTGCTCAGCGACCTCCGGGAATTTAGATTCATCCAGCAGTTCCTGAGATACCCAGAATTCTGCCGTTACCTGAACAGAGTCTCCAATGGTAATCGTCTTTGCCTCATCAGAAGTTACAAAGGGCCGTGTCTCAATCTCAGTCTGGCATGCTTCCAGAGAAGATTCGGAGCCATTTTCTGTATACCAATCCAAAAGGAGCTGTGCAGCCATATCCGGATCTGCCTGGAGAGCATCCGTTGCCTGGAAAAATCCTTTGACGTAATTTACCAGCACATCTCTGCGCTCCTGGAACGCCTTATTGCTGACAATAATGGAATCAAACTGCGGAACTTCCAGATTGCTGAGAGAGGAAGTTACTACCATTCCTTCGCCCTCGGCAGCATATGAAGTCGGCGGGTTCAACGCAGCAACATCGCAGTTTCCGGTCATCAGCGCCTGGTAGGCAGAAGGGAAATCCATATGGACAATCTCTACGTCCTCTGTAGTAAGGCCGAATTTCTCCAGCCATTTGATTACGTTCAGGTGGGAAATAGTCCCTGTATTGGTGGCTATGATCGCTCCCTTCAGAGTTTCTGCATCCCCATATACATCCGGGTAGGAAGGATTTGCACCCTTAACCTGTGCGATAGGGTTGTCCGGTTGTGTCAGTGTATAGAGGCCGCCCTCAGAGTGACCGATATCGGCAATGCAGTAAGCGCCGTAAATCGCCAGAGAGTTAACAGCCGCTGCACTTAGCGTTCCTACCTCCCACTGGTCTGCCGCCAAAGCCTCGTTCATTGTGCCGCCATTCGCAAAGTAAACTGGCTCTATCTTAAATCCGTTCTGAACATCCAGCCCTTCATTCATCATATAAACAATGGGAATACTGTTGAGGAAGGGCATAACCGCTACTTTCAGCACTGGCAGATCTTCCGCTGCCCCATTATCTGCAGCCTCTGATTCCCCGCCGGTATTCTCTGAAGCTGATGAAGCAGGAGCTGCGGTTGTCGCATCCGCAGGTGTGGGAGCACATCCTGCTAAAGCAGATACGGTCATTGCTGCTGCCGCCAGAATACTGACTACTTTCTTTTTCATAAAATCCTCCCTTTCTGCCGTTGATAACGGCTATCACGTATTTGATAGTGCTATTTTACTTTTATTTTTCTGTCATGTATATTTGAATTCTTATTGTTTTTATTATATTTTTGATATTTTTAATAAGGCTTTTCAATTTTTTGACATTTTTTTCATTTTTTTGTTTTTTGCAAAAGAAGAGGGTGTCGCAAAATTATCAAATTAGATGATAGAGCGACTCCCTCGCTTAATCTAAAGGGAAAATTACTTTGGATTCATAGCCGCTTTTACTTGTCTGCTTTTTCAGGAAAATCGGCTGCAGTTTCTTACCGGCATGGCAGGTATAGGTATCTGTCCTTTCATCATAATCCATGTTCTCGCGTTTACTGATATCCTTCTTAAAACTCTTCTTTTTCCATTTTTCATACGTTTGTGGCTTGATATAGGGCTTTTGTTTCTGCTCCCTCAGATAACTGTAACCTTCTTCGCTTTCATATCCTGAATTTGCCGTTACACTGGGATAACGAAATCCAAGTATAAATGTTCTGGGAGTAAGCATAGGTCAGAATCACCATCAGGAACCAAACCTTCTAAATTTCATGGCAAAACCAGTTGATAAGGCTCGCCGAATTCGGTATAATTTTTATGGTATTTTGGGTTAGTAGGCATATCTAATTATACCATGGATTGCGGGCTCTTCGGAGTCCGTTTTCTGTTTTCAGGCATAAAAAAGGAGCCATTGCTCCATAGATGATTACTCATCTATTTTGC
>CALWBQ010000017.1 GCA_944376125.1 uncultured Lachnospiraceae bacterium | reverse complement strand
AGATAGGGCAGAGGTGGAAGTGCAGCAATGCATGGAGCTGACTGTTACTAATCGGTCGAGGGCTTGACCAAGGCGGAGACGGAGAAGAGGATGTAGGATTCCAATATGTGGTTTTGAAGGTATGTGGAAGAAATGCCTTGACAATTAAATTTCATATATGATATAAAGGATAAAGTTATCTGAGTACTGTTATCATATGCGCGAGTGGCTCAGGGGTGGAGCACCACCTTGCCAAGGTGGGGGCCGCGGGTTCGAATCCCGTCTCGCGCTCTTTTATTTTAATAGCGGAGTACCGTTTTATGCGGCCCTCCGCTTTTTTACGTCCTGCATTTTTTGAGGACATCTTGAGGACAGTATCAAAACGCCTTGCTCATGAGTTTATAGGTCTCATCATCCGTCAGCGGATTGTATATATACTTCAGAGTCGTGCTAAGGTGTTTATGCCCTAACTGTATGCGTATCTGTTCGATAGGCACTTGAGCGGCATTAAGGCGGCTCGCATAGGTCTTTCGCAGTTTGTGGGTGCTTTTTGTGGGCTTACCATTCCGCTCGGCGTACTTCTCCAGCACGTAGGCGTACTGTCTTGTCCGTAGCCGTTCTCCGTCCCTTGTGAAAATATAGCCCTTCGCCTTTTTATGCTTTTCCTTCATCTTTTGGATTATCTCTAAAGCCTGCGGCGGCAGAGCGATATGTCTGTTTTCATAGGTCTTTGTATGCGGAGCAATCACGGTCTCTTCGACCCACTTATCGCCTTCCTTACTTTTCTTTGCCGTTTCTTCACTGACTACGTGGATATACCGGCCCTCTATATTTTCATAGCGGATTGCCGCAAGTTCTCCGACCCTCATGCCTGTATAAATTGCAAATTTAATCCCGATAAAACTGTCGTCCTCGGTCTCGGCATATTTAGCGTCAAGGTATTGCATAAGGTCATTGTATTCGTCGCTTTTATAGACTTGGGTCTCACTAAGCGGCTTATTGACCTGGCGATAGCGCACGCCGATTTCTACCTTGTCCATTGGGTTTTCTTTGATGACACCTTTTTTAACAGCATATTTGAATGTCCCTATCAGAATGGTTTTTAAGTTTGTCCACTCGTGATGTGTCAGATTGAAGGCCGAGACAATCCGGTTGCATTCCGCTTCAAGTTCCAGAAGGTTTATCTTCTTTACCGACATCTTGGGTATCTTTGAATCAAGCAGGTATTTATTATATCTCTGCTCGTGTCTTAGCACCGTGCCTCCTGTTTTTCCGTAAGCGAGGAGGTAGTCTATCCATTCGCTGTAAAGTTCCGCGAAAGTCTCACCGACAAAGTAGATATCGGCAAGTTTGTTGAACAGGGCTTCCTCTGTCTGCTCTCTTATCTGCCTCCGGCCGTTCTTGGCTGTCTCGTCTTTTACATAAGTCTGCCAGCGGCCGCCTTCTTTCTTGGGTGCTGTTATCTTATAAGGGTGAACCTGTTTGATAAGTTCAGCCTTTGCTTTTCTCATATATTCATTTAGCGCTTCATTCTGTATGTTCTCTATTCTGTTTTCAAAGTGCAGGACTTCCTCTGCAATTACATTTCTCATATCTTTCTTCTGATATGATTTATAGATGTGAAAAATTGCAACGAAGAAAGTTTCTATAAGATTGTAATTGCATTATCAGTATATCACCTTAAAGGTGTCTCTGCAATTAAAAAGGAATATCCCCGACGCAGTCGGGAGATGTTCCTTTTTGTGTCCCTGCCCTTATGTCTCTTTGTCTTTTAAAAGCCCTCGGCGTTTGAGAGCAAGTTACCATTTTCCTGAAAATGGTATAACTTGCTACACCATTTTAAAAATGGCTCTTTTTGCTCTCCGCTTCTTTCATTATCTTTGTAGGGAGGTATCTGTATGCACGTTGAGAAATACGAGAAAACAGCAGTCGGACATCTTCTAAAGCATTATGACCGCACCGCCGAAAACATCGGCAATAAGGACGTTGACAGGTCTATGTCTTCGCTCAATTACAATCTATGTGAAAGAGAACAGGGAGCCTTTAACTACTATCAAAAGAGACTCTCCGAGGTAAAATGCCAGAACCGTAAAGATGTTAAGACCTTATGCGACTGGGTCATTACCCTGCCGCAGAAACCCTTTACCGAGAGAGGTGAAAGGGAATTTTTCAAGGTTGCTTATAAGGAATTATGCAGACGCTACGGCTCCGAGAACGTCATATCCGCCTGGGTACATAAAGACGAGAAAGGACAGCCACATATGCATTTCTGCTTCATTCCTGTGGTGATGGATAAGAAAAAGGGTATCTTAAAGGTATCAGCGAAAGAAGCCCTCAATAAAAGGGAACTCTGCACCATTCATCAGGATATGGAAAAGGTAATGGAGGCCACGTTCAAGCGTGAAGTGGGTATCCTTAACGGAGCCACGAAGAACGGAAACAAGACCATAACGGAACTGAAGGCCGAGGAACTAAAGAAAGAAGTAAAGAGCCTTAACGATATAAAGAGAGGCCTTATATCCGACCTTGCGGAAATGATACGGAAGAGCCCTAAACTTCTTACATCAATCACGAGGGCGGTAAGGCTTGCTTTGGGAGATGAGCCAAAAGAGAAACAACAAAAGGAGCGGAGCCATGAAAGGAGCCGCTGACATTAGGAGGTACATAAACAATGAATGATGATGAGATGATAACTATAAACAAAAATGACTTTGAACAGTTCACCTATGAGGAAGTCCAGAAGATGAGGCATATCCTTTTTGACCTCTGCTGTGAAGATTATATCCTTATGCCGAGGACAGAACGCATAAGGCAGACCGGAAAGGACTATATAAGAATGCCAAAAGAGGACTGGGAGACATACACGGACGCTGTGAGCATATCCCTTGGCGACCTTATGACCGCAAGGGACATCATAAAGGCGATGAAGCCCGTATTTGACGAATACCGCGAGGACTATGAGAAAGCCCACGGCTTCACCTTTGATGATTATATAAAAATGTGCCAGATCTCTTATGACGCTGACGAGTTCGAAAGGGTGAGAGAAAGGTTCGAGGATGAATATTTTAAGGACATTTCGGACGATGAGGAAGGCCGTTAATGCTAAAAGAAAACAGACCCCAACGGGTCTGTTTTCTTGTCAACTTAATTTTAATGTATCTCTTGTACCTTGCCAATCTGTTTCACTGCCAATTATGGAAGCGTCAAATTTATCTCTTAAAGATGTAGGTACAGTATAACCTCTGTCTTTAAAATATTTGTAGGTGTTTCCTGGCTTATCTACATTATAGTCAATTAAACCTAATTCGACTGCTTGTCTATTAATTGCATAATCAGCTTCTGCATAAACATCATAGATTTTGAATGACTGTTCATTTCCATTATAGGAAGCATCGTAACTGAACCATACACTGTTAATATTAAATACTGGATATATATGGTTCTGTGCGTCTGTAGCACCGGTAATTGTTTGCAATCCAATGCAATGTGCTAATAAGTTTGCCGCTGATGTATAACCCGTACAATTACATTGTTTATTTATCAAGCAACCATATGAAAGTGCACTATTTTCAGCGTCATTACTGTACTCTGCCTGTTCAATCCATTTTGCTATATGACAGGCTTTTTCATAATCAGAAGCTGTTTTCCAGTTCGGGAAATTATTAAAAAATTCTCTAATATTATTTGCAAGAGCCTCCGCTTTCGCTTCATCGGCATATGGAATATTAACACTGACTCCTGCCAATTTGGCAATGGCCAGCATTTCATCAAATGTTCCTGGCGTTGTATAATAATTCAGATTATTTGTTGTTTTTGCCTGATTCCAGATAACAACAGGCCCATTATCATATCCATTAACCCATTTTTGATATGTATCAGACCAATAAAGGGCGTCTGAATTCATTTCATTTGAATGAGCAAAATTAAGTCCCAGTTGGTCTAACATTCCGGCCAGTGGATATTGCTCATTGTACGCCACTGTCTCGGACTGTGTCTCGTCAGCATAGGTCATTATCCCGCTGGACAATGCAAGTGTCGTTCCGACAAGGAACATTGCTGCTACCTTCCTTATCTGCATAATATATCGCCTCCAATTCCTTACTTAATTCCATTTTATACGTATATATCATATATTGCAAGCGCCATTTTTCTTACGGTGCTAAAGGATAAGGAAGTCGGAGGCTTAGTATTACCTCCGACTTCCGCCGCATGCCGCACTTCTCGAAATATCCGCATAAAATAAGGTTTTAAGGCCTCTCATTTTGCGGCGTATGTACTGCCGCACATCTCAAAAACTGCCGCACCTTTTTGTTCACAAAAAATTCACAAATTATTTTGTGCCAGATCGGCCTTTTTTTTGCCAAATCTTTCATATTGAATTACGCAAGGACAAATTTTAATGATAAGTCGTGCGTCCTTGCGTGAGGGTATGAAATACCCCACGCACGCACACGGAGGTATTTATGAATAAAGAAAATCGAATCGTTTTAAGGCTCAATGATGAGCAGATGAAGTTTATTAAGGACGTAGCAAAAGAAAACGGCATATCGGCGCTTAACGCTGTGAGGCTCATAATCACAAGGTACAAGGAGGGCCTCGGATATGGCAGATAAGAAGGCAAAGAACACGCAGGCTTATTCTTGGTTTGTGGTGGTCAACAATGTAAGGGACAATGGAGTTGCTGGCATTACGCCAGAGGATATGGAGACAATGAGCGACGAGGATATATGCAGGACGGTTGTTAATAAATGGGTGAGCGATAAGAAACAGGCGTCCTTCACCTATTGCAGGAGCGCCGAGGGTATGGAACATCTGCACGGCATACTTTCTTCCAACTCAACAGTCAGATTCAGCACAGTCAAAAACTTCCTCGGAGAGAAGGCCCATATTGAAATGACACAGGGCACGAAGAAGGAAGCCGAGGACTACATAAACAAAATGGGTAAGTTCGCTGAGAAAGGCGAAGTCATACTTGCAAAGTTTCAGGTCGGAGAGATAAAGGGCAGACAAGGAAGCCGAAGCGACATACAGCTTATAAGGGACGCTATCAACGAGGGCCTTACTTGGAGGGCCGTTATGAGGCTTGAGGACAGGTTTTACAGCCCTAAGTACGTGTCTATCATAAAGAACATGTACTTTGATAAAAGGAACAAGGAAACACCGTTCAAGAGAGATGTGAAAGTCCATTGGCTCGTTGGAGACAGTGGAAGCGGAAAGACAGGCATAACCCTTGAACTGTTGGAAAAGTACGGCGAGGACGGTTTCTTCATAGTCTCCGACTATCAGAACCCGTTCGATGGGTACGCAGGTGAGCCCATAATCGTATTGGACGAGTTCAGAGGGCAGATACCCTATGCGGTGCTCCTTGGTATGCTGGAGGGCTATAAAAAGGAAATGCACGCAAGGTATGCTAATGTGATGGGTTTATGGAACGAGGTTTACATATCCACGATCAAAACACCAGAAGAAGTGTATTCAAAGATGATGGAGAAGGAGGATTCGGAGACCGACCCAATAAGCCAGTTATTGGGAAGGCTCACAGATGTATCTTACTGCTATAGGGTGAACAGACCGACGGGAACAAAGAAAGACAGGGACGGAAAGCCTGCGGAGTTCTACAGGTACACCTGCACGGATTATAAAGGGCTTGAGCCTAAGTATTCGGGAGATACGAGGTTAAAGAGGCTCAAGGGACTTGCAAAAAGGGATTACTTAGACAACTACCGTGAAGAAGGCGACACGGTGGAGGCTTTCGGGATAAAGCCTGATGAAGAGACAAAAGACAAAGAGGCGGCATAAAGAAGGCACCGGGCCCGTATGGGTCAGGTGCTTTTTTCTTGCCTTTTACAGCAAGAACTATTATAATTTAGAGAAACAAAGGGCTTCATTAAGAGCGTGAGCGGTTTGAGGACAGAATTGAGGACAACAGAATAAAGCGCCTCTCCTTTCCTTGTTTTATGCGGATTTTAATGGTATGAGGACGGGAAAATTCCCGTCTCGCGCTCTTTTCATTTATGCGAAGCCTTAAATTAAGGCTTCTTTTTTATTGCGGATAGCCTTGGTGGACAGCTTCGCGGTGGAATACAATGATCTGCTGTGCGGCAGATAAAAAAGCGGAGGAAAACGGTATGGAAAGAGAGAGTTTCAAATCCCGCCTTGGATTTATTTTGATTTCAGCGGGGTGTGCGATCGGTGTTGGAAATGTATGGAAGTTTCCTTACATAACCGGGCAGAATGGCGGAGGAATCTTTGTCCTGTTTTATCTGCTCTTCCTGATCGGCGTAGGAGTCCCTGTCCTGACAATGGAATTTGCCATGGGCCGGGCCAGCAAGAAGAGTATTGTATGCTGCTACCAGGAGCTGGAAAAGCCGGGGAGCAAATGGCATCTGCACGGATATGTGGCAATGCTGGGAAATTATGGGCTGATGATGTTTTATACAACTGTGACCGGTTGGATGCTCAGCTACTTTGTCCAGTGCCTTGCGGGCAAGTTTGAGGGATTGGACGGTGCCGGTGTAGAAGCAGCATTTTCCAGTATGCTGGCGGATCCGGCTGGTATGATGTTCTGGATGGCTGTCATTGTGATTCTGGGATTTGTTATCTGTTCCATGGGGCTTCAGAATGGCGTAGAAAAAATCACAAAGGTTATGATGATGGGGCTCCTGGCGCTGATTATTGTCTTGGCAGTCAATAGCATTCTGCTGGACGGCGGAATGGAGGGCCTCCGCTTTTACCTGGTTCCTGACTGGGGAAAAGTAGAAGAAGTAGGATTGGTGAATGTGATTATTGCTGCCATGAATCAATCATTCTTTACCTTGAGCCTGGGAATTGGGGCTATGGAAATTTTCGGAAGCTATATGAAGCGGGACAGGAGCCTTCTGGGAGAGTCGATCCAGATTGCTGCTCTGGATACCTTTGTCGCAATCACGTCCGGTCTTATTATCTTCCCTGCCTGCTTTGCGTTTGGCGTAGATCCGAAATCAGGTCCGGAGCTGATTTTTATTACGCTGCCCAATATTTTTAATTCTATGGCGGGAGGCCGTCTGTGGGGCGCGCTGTTTTTCCTGTTTATGACATTTGCTGCATTTTCTACGATTATTGCGGTGTTTGAAAATATTATCGCCTGCTGTATGGATAAATGGGGGATGAGCCGCAAGAAAGCGGTTTTAATCAACGGGATTATTATTTTGATTGCTTCAGTTCCCTGCGTGCTGGGCTATAACCTATGGAGCGGTTTTCAGCCCCGGGGAGCCGGGAGTACGATTATGGATCTGGAGGACTTTATTGTCAGCAATCTCCTTCTGCCTGGCGGTTCCCTTATCTTCCTGCTTTTCTGCGTGACAAGGTGGGGATGGGGCTTTGACAATTACCTGGCCGAGGCTAATACTGGGCGAGGGCTGAAAATGCCGAGAGTTCTGAGAGGCTACGTTACCTTTGTGGTACCGGTGGTGATTTTGATTATTTTGATCATGGGTCTGCGATAGAAGAGATGCCCCGACAGGGAAGCCGGAGAGAATTTTGAGGCTTTCCTGCCGGGGTATTTTTCCTTGCCATACAGTTTCTTTTATACTATAATAAAAAAAATAGTGAAAGGACATAATATGGAAAAAAGACAGAAAATCTGGCTGATGATTCTGGTTGGGTGGATCATAGTGATTTTTGGTCATTCAATGGCTCCGTCTGATCGGTCCTCGGCTGAGAGCAGCTTTGTACTGCAGAAGGTGCAGGAGTGCTTCGATGCCGTAGGAGCATCTGGGGGTTGGCTGACGGAAACCATAATTAGAAAAATGGCCCATTTTGCGGAGTATACCGGAATGGGTTTTTTTCTATATCAGAATTTGAAGTATCTGGCTGCTGACAGGCTGACAAAAGTTCTGGCAGGTGGACTGATGGCAATAGCCATTCCTTTTGTGGATGAGACGATACAATTGTTTGCGGATGGGCGTTCTGCAATGATCCAGGATGTCTGGCTGGATTTTTCAGGGGTCCTTGCAGGACTGGCAGCAGCAGCTTTGCTGGGATGGATCCTTGGCCGTATGAGGAAAAGAAATTGAGTGTAAACTATAAGATGGTTTTAGAGTATGACGGAAGCCGATATGCCGGCTGGCAGCGCCTGAAAACGTCGGAGCAGACAGTACAGGGGAAACTGGAAATGGTTTTAAGCCGGTATGCCGGGGAGCCGATAGAGATTCACGGATCGGGAAGAACGGATGCCGGGGTACATGCGAGGGGGCAGGTGGCAAATTTTTGCCTCCATGAGAAGGTGAGGCCAGAAGAAATTTTGGCATACTGCAATGCCTATCTCCCCGAGGACATCAGGATTCTCAAGGTTGAGGAAGTACCGCTCCGTTTCCACAGCCGGCTGAATGCCCGTTCCAAGACGTATGTCTATCGGATCGAGATGGGGGAGAAAAAGAGCGTTTTTACCCGCAGATATACGTACGGGCTGGGGAAAACGCTGGATATTAGCCGGATGGAAAAGGCAGCAGGTTATCTGACTGGAACTCACGACTTTAAAAGTTTTTGCGGCAATAAGAAGATAAAGAAAACGACAGTGCGAACACTGACGGAGATCGAATTTCAGGTTATGGGAAGTGAGCTGACCATTCGCTATACAGGAAACGGCTTCCTTCAGTACATGGTTCGGATTATGACGGGGACTCTCATTGAAGTGGGACTTGGAATGAGAGAACCGGAAACGATACCGGAGATATTGGAGGCTCTTTCCAGAGAAGCGGCGGGCTTTACAGCTCCTCCGGAGGGCCTGTGCCTGGAGCAGGTCAGGTACTGACATAAGGGATGAACTCTTAGTTAGATAAAATAATTTTGGGAAGTCTGCAATAACCTGGCAGATTTCTGCATTAACTTATTAGGAAAGGAAATCCAATCCATGCTGTTGTTGGATATGATGAGCCTTGAAGATGGACCGGATGCAGGGAGCATTGACGGTGATTTCCTGATGTCTCGTATTGCAGAGGGGGATCAGGAGGCATTCCTGCAGCTATATCAGAGTACGGACCGGACAATATACAGCTTTATTCTTTCAATCTTAAAAAATTCCCAGGATGCAGAAGAAATCATGCAGGAAACTTACATGAAGATTTGGACATCCGCTTCCAGCTATCAGTCGAAGGGGAAGCCGTTGGCTTGGATGTTTACTATTGCCCGGAATCTGTGTTACATGAAATTTCGGGAACAGAAGCACAGGTCAGATTTGAGCTTAGATGATTTGTCGGGAGAGGAGCAGGGGGAGCTCTGCTCCCAGATTGAAGATGCTGCAGATAAAGTTGTCTTGAAAGCAGCGTTAGAGATTTTGAAGGAGGAGGAGCGGGAGATCGTTCTTCTTCATGCGGCTGCAGGGCTGAGACACAGGGAGATTGCAGAAGCACTGGGAATGCCTCTGGCTACGGTGCTTTCAAAATATAATCGGGCAATGAAGAAATTGGGACAATATTTGAGAGAGGAGTGAGAAAATGGCAGAAAAAGTGCATACTTGGAACCAGAGTGACATCGAGCGGCACTTGAAGTCTGCCGTTTCACAGATGACTCCGGATATATGGGACCGTTTCGATTTGTCGGTTCCACAGGAAAAAGGGTGCGGGGAGATACATGCTGCCAGCCGGAAAGAGAAAAAGGGCATCAGGATAAGGCGCAGGCTGCAGGGTCTGGCTGCCGCCGCATGCTTGTGCGCGGTTCTTGGTAGCGGCATGTATTACCGGGAGTTCAGGCAGATCGTCACGGTTATTGCACTGGATGTCAATCCCAGCCTGGAATTGTATTTAAATCGAAGGGATACTGTTATAAAGACAGTTGCAAAGAATGATGACGGAGAGACAGTGGCAGACCAGGCCGATGTGACAGGGCGCAAGCTGTCTGATGCTGTGGAGGCCGTAGTGACAGCTATGGCACAGGATGGTTATCTGGAGCAGAACCAGGAGAAAAAGAGCGCGGTTCTGGTAACAGTATCATCCAAACAGAACGAAAAGAAAACAGAAGAGCTGAAGCAGAATGTGACGGCTGATGTAGAGTATTCTTTGGCAGTCAATGAAGTGCCGGCAGTCGTGTACGGACAGCTGGAGGCCGACAGGCAGGTGAGCCAGGAGGTCCAGAAGCTGGCTGATGAATATCAAATTTCTCAGGGGAAAGCAGCTTTTATCCAGGGCCTGGCGGCGGAGAATGAGAATCTCCAGGAAGAGGACGTCTCGAAACTTGCCCAGATGAATATGAGTGAGATTTCCAATCAGATCGAGGAGAATTCTTACCAGTTGGGAAGTCAGGTACAAGTAACTTCAGTAACGGCGGAAACCATTACCAAAGTCCGTGTGATCAGAAGTGCTTCTGGGACCGAAGATGATAGTGACAGCGGCAGAATATCTGCGAAGTCAGCGGAGCCTCAGACTTACCAGGAAGAGGCAGCCGTGAGAGAAACACAGGAAACCGCGATTGACAGGGCAGTCCTTTCGGAGAGCGAGCCTCCTGCGGCAGAAGAAAGTGAGAATGAGCCGGAACTGGAGATGAGTTTGGAAGGAATAGAGACGGAGACGATGGCAGATGAGGCGGAGGAATCCGGGCTTTTAAAAGAACTGGAAATGGAAGAGTCTGCAGATTGGACTGAGACGTCAGAAGCTCTGAACATTGCGGAATCTTTGGAGGAAAGCTGGGAATCCTGCCTGGAGACAGAGACAGCAGAAAGCCAGGAAATGACAGAGCAGGCCGAGGGTTTAGAGCCTGAGAAAGAAGCAGAAGAGAGAGAGACGGAGGAGTCTTTAGAAAAGGCTGAGCCAGAGATGGCGGCAGAGGATTTGGAAGAGACAGAAACAGAGGAAAGTGCAGAGGATCCGACAGGGGCGGAGGAGAGCACCGAAAGCGAAACAGAGACAGAGGAGAGCTCAGAGGCTGCCGATGCATCGGAGTGCACAAAAGCTCCGCAAGACACAGACGGACAGGAGAGCGCAGGGGCTTCCGCAGATGAGGAGACAGAGGAGAGCACAGAGCCTGCGGATGAGACGGAAACCGCGGCCAGCGCTGAAGAAACGGTTCCTCCGGAGAGCACTGCAGAATCTGAAGAACAGCCGGAAACAAAGTGTACCAGTGAAGAAGGTCAGGATTGTATGGCTGAGGAGGCGGAATCTGAAGCTGAGAACACTGACAAAATGAGCACGATCAACAAATCAAGCCTTCGTCCGGCAGAGGAACAGTACGGTCCTGGCATGGAGGAGGCCATATGGGAGAGCGAATGGCTGGATAAGGAAAATCAGGCAGGCCAGTGGCTGTATGGTCCCGGTGTGACTGTGACAGGGGATCCGTTGAGGGTGGACACAATTTATAATTCATCAGATGGCCAGTTCCGCATAGGTGCCCAGCGCCAATGGATCGGGAGCATCAGTGAAAGAACCAGAAGCCGATGGTATTTTCAGCTTGGAGAAGCATTTGATGCAGATAAAAGCTGAGCTTGCGCGGAGAGACTAAAGTGTAAAAAAGTACTTGACCAACGGGTGATGTTATTGTATAATACACTCGTTGTGTTAATGGGCTATCGCCAAATGGTAAGGCAACGGACTCTGACTCCGTCATTGTGAAGGTTCGAATCCTTCTAGCCCAGCGAGAGAGAAGCCCATAAACCTTTATTAAATAAAGATTTATGGGTTTTTTGCTGTCTAAACAGAATAATTTCAGTATGAGGAAGTTAAAATGGACACGATTAAAAAATTTATTCGCTATTACCGGCCGTATCAAACGATATTTTATCTGGATCTCGTGTGTGCGGCGATTATCAGCTTGATTGACCTGGCTTTTCCGCAGATCTTACGGACATTGACCAGAACCCTGTTCAGAGAGGAGGCAGAGCGCGTTCTGAGCGCCTTGCTGCCGATCGCTCTGGGATTGTTTGCCATGTATGCGGTTCAGGCACTGTGCAAATATTATGTAAGCTACCAGGGCCATATGATGGGGGCCTATATGGAGCGGGATATGAGGCAGCAGCTGTTTGATCATTATGAGAAGTTATCATTTTCTTATTATGATAACAACAATTCCGGACAGATGATGAGCAAACTGGTGTCAGATCTCTTTGATATTGCTGAGTTTGCCCACCACGGCCCTGAAAATCTGTTTATTTCTGTCATTAAGATTGCCGGTTCTTTTATTTGTCTGTTCTGGATCAATGCAAGGCTGGCAGTGCCGCTTTTCATCCTGGTGATAGTTATGATATTTTTCTCTGCCAGGCAGAATGCGCGGATGCAGGAGACGTTTATGGATAACAGGCGGAAGATTGGCGATGTAAATGCCAGCCTGCAGGACACTCTGGCTGGGATACGAGTCGTCCAGTCATTCGCCAACGAAGATGTAGAGCGGAAGAAGTTTCGGAAGAGCAATGAAAATTTCCTTCAGTCTAAAAATAATAATTACCGCTGTATGGGGAACTTCATGGGAGGAAATTTGTTCTTCCAGGGAATGATGTATCTGGTAACAGTGGTGTATGGCGGCTGGCTCATTGCTAAAGGGCAGATGGCGGCAGACGATCTGGCAATGTACGCCCTGTATATTGGTATTTTTATCAGCCCTATCCAGATATTGGTGGAGCTGGCTGAGATGATGCAGAAAGGGCTCTCCGGGTTCAAGCGCTTTACTGCCGTTATGGAAACAGAGCCGGAGATTGTGGACGCTCCGGATGCACAGGAACTGACAGATGTAAAGGGGCATGTGCACTACGAAGATGTGAGTTTCCGCTACAGCGACGGCGAGGAGGTTCTGAGCCATGTGTCTTTTGATATCCCGGCAGGCCGTTCGGTGGCGCTGGTAGGCCCTTCTGGGGGAGGAAAGACGACAATCTGCTCCCTATTGCCAAGGTTTTATGATGTGACTGGCGGAACAATTACGATTGACGGCAAGGATGTGAGCCGTGTGACGCTGAAGAGCCTCCGGAATGTAATTGGAATTGTTCAGCAGGATGTATATCTTTTCTGCGGATCTGTAAAGGACAATATCAGCTATGGAAAGCCAGGCGCTTCTATGGACGAGATAATTGAGGCTGCAAAAGAGGCCAATATCCATGATTTTATTATGAGTCTTCCAGACGGATATGATACATTTGTAGGTGAGCGGGGAACTCGGCTGTCCGGAGGACAGAAACAGAGAATCTCTATTGCAAGAGTCTTCCTAAAGAATCCGCCGATCCTTATTCTGGATGAAGCCACTTCCGCCCTGGACAACGAGAGTGAGCGCCATATTCAAAAGAGCTTGGAAAAACTGTCGCAGGACAGAACTACCATTACCATTGCTCACCGGCTGTCTACGATTCGGAATGCGGATGAAATCATTGTGATTAACAATGAAGGCATTGCAGAGAGAGGAACCCACCAGGAGCTGATGAAGAAGGATGGGATATATGCCCACTATTATAAGATGCAGTTTGAAGGGTTGGAGACTGCGGAGGATTAAAGTTTCCGCTGATGGGAAGCACCTGGATATAGGAAATGATTTGACTTGGTGCTTCCCTGGGCTTTTTAGGATCCTGTGAATATTTCTGCAAAAAACCAAAAAAGTGCTTGACGAATCTGGTGAATCCAAGTATAATAACTACCGCAGCTGAAAAATATGGCTGCATCAGATTTGATAATGGGCTATCGCCAAATGGTAAGGCAACGGACTCTGACTCCGTCATTGTGAAGGTTCGAATCCTTCTAGCCCAGTTGAAGACCCGGGAGTATCTGCAGAGCGCAGCCCGGGCCTTTTTTGTTTCATAGGAAACAGTATTTCCCTGCAGAACAAAACCTCCTCGGGATGCGTATTCACCCGAAGCGGAAATTTGCCGCGAAAGTGACTGCGCTTGATGCGAGAGCTCCGCTCGAAGGGCCCTTTTTTCCAAGATGCAGAGCAGCATATAGGCCCGGGGATTCATGGGAACTACTGGACAATCCAATAAGAATCAGATATAATAATACTGATTTTGTGGAGAGGTAGTATATGTATCAGATAGAAAGCAGAGTTCGCTACAGCGAGACAGACGCAGAAGGCTTTTTAACCATGACAGGCATTATCAACTATTTTCAGGACTGCAGTATTTTTCACTCTGAAGACTGTGGGGTGGGGGTTCAGTGGCTGAAAGAAAGGCACAGAGCATGGATGCTGTCTTCGTGGCGGATTTTATCAGACCGCAGCCCCAGGTTTGGGGAGAGGATCCGAATCAGTACCTGGCCATATGCATTTAAAGGAATTTATGGCTACCGCAATTTTGCTATCCAGGACGAAGCCGGAGAATACCTGGTTCGGGCAGATTCCATTTGGTTTTTATCAGATACGGATACTATGCTCCCGGTGAGAGTCAGGGAGGAAGATGTCAGTGCGTACGGGCCCTGCGAGGCTCCCCTTGTGATGGACAAAGTCCCGCGGAAGATACGGATCCCAGAATATTCTGAGAGAAAAGAACCGGTACTGGTAACATACCATCATATTGATACAAACCACCATGTCAACAATGCACAATACGTAGAGATGGCAAGACAGGCAGCCAGGCCTGACTGCCGGGTGAGAGAGCTTAGAGCTGAGTATAAGAGAGCGGCTGTGGCCGGCGATCTGATCGTCCCGCAAGTCAGCAGGACTCAGGATGGGGATGTGGTTTCCCTCTGCAGCGCAGCGGGGGAGCCCTATGCAGTGATCTGGATGGCTTATGCCGATTCAGAAGAGACAGTATCAGAAAGGCAAGATGTATGATTGAATTAGGAAAAACACAGAAATTGGAAGTGGTTCGGGAAAAGACCTTTGGCGTATATCTGGCGGAAAAGCCAAAGGATGAGGCCAGCGTTCTCCTTCCAAGAAAGCAGGTTCCGGCCGGCACCAAAATTGGGGATTCTCTGACCGTATTTATTTATAAGGATTCTGAGGATCGGCTGATCGCGACTACAGAGACGCCAAGGCTCCAGGTGGGGGAGACGGCAGTTCTTACCGTGAAGGATGTGTCCAAGATCGGTGCATTCCTGGATATGGGGCTGGAGAAGGATTTGCTGCTGCCATTTAAAGAGCAGAGTCATCCGGTAAAAAAAGGAGAAGAGTGCCTGGTGGCGCTGTATGTAGATAAGAGCAGCAGATTGGCGGCGACCATGAGGGTTTACCATTATATGAGCAACCAGTCTCCTTACCAGAAGGATGATAAAGTGAAGGGCCGCATATATGAGATCAATGAGAATCTGGGGGCTTTTGTAGCGGTTGACAACCGATATTATGGAATGATCCCTAAAAAAGAAATTTTCCGGGATTTGAGAGAGGGAGAAGAGGTAGAAGCCCGGGTCCTGAAAGTTCGAGAGGACGGCAAGCTGGATTTGAGTCTGCGGGATAAGGCATACATACAGATGGCTGCTGATTCCGAGAAAGTGATGAAAGTGATTGAAGAGTTTGACGGGGTACTGCCGTTTAACGATAAAGCCAGGCCGGAGACGATCCGCCGGGAGTTCAGCATGAGTAAAAATGAGTTTAAGAGGGCAGTCGGAAGACTGCTGAAAGAGGGGAAAATCCGGATAACGGAGACGTCCATCCAGAAGGTTTAGGAGGAACATAGTGGACTCAATAGACTATTATAATAAATACGCAGTGAAAGTTTTTGAAGAAACCGTAGATGTGGATATGAGCCATATCATCGGGAAATTTCTGGAAAAGCTGGAAGAGGGTGACACAATCCTGGATATGGGATGCGGCTCAGGAAGAGACAGCCTGTATATGTATGAGCTGGGGTATGATGTGACCGCCCTGGACGCTTCAGCAGAAATGTGCAGGCTGGCGGAAGTGCACACAGGACTGGAAGTGCTGCAGATGCGGTACGAAGACATGGAGTTTGATGATGTGTTTGACGGTATCTGGGCCTGCGGGGCTTTTGTGCATATCCCAAAGGATGAAATGCCTGCAATACTGAAAAAAACGGCTGCTGCATTAAAAGAACATGGAATTCTGTATCTCTCGGTTCACCTGGGAAATTTTGAGGGCTTCCGGGGAGAACGGTATTTCAGTGATTATACGGAAGCAGAGATGAAGGACTTGCTGGAGGAAACAGGGAAGTTCATAGTGGAAGAAGAATGGATCACTGTGGATGCCAGGTCGAATCATCCGGATGTCCACTGGGTGAATGTATTAGCAAGAAAAAGATAGAAATACTAAGCAGAGGACGGCAGAAGCGTCCTCTGCTTTTCAGTTTGCAGCCATGGGCAGGCTCTAACGGGCGGGAGTCCCGAGTGCACATTGCTGAACGCACCTGCTGGGAATACTAGCAGATGCGGCAGGTGCAGACGGGATGATATCAGAAATTTCTCGGCTGCAGAAATTTCCTCCTGCTTGGTTAGGGGTGATTCATACGAAGATAAGGGAATGAAAGGCGATTAGAATGATGAATATGTTTACAAGCAGTAAACGTCCTGTGTGGATGGATTACTTTTTGCTGGCAGCGGGGGCGCTGATTATTGGAATTTCTATAAAAAATATATTTGATCCGGCCAACATGGTAATTGGCGGGGCGTCAGGACTGGCGATTATTATAAAAGAAAAATTTGGTGTTCCGCTGTGGCTGACCAATACGCTGTTTAATATCCCTCTGTTTTTGGGCGCATGGAAGGTGCGCGGATGGAAATTTATCAAACGGACGGTCTTTGCAACAGTGGCGCTCTCTTTCTGGCTGGCTCTAATCCCGGAAGTGCCTCTTGTGACGGACGATCTGCTTTTGACAGCCCTGTACGGCGGCTTGGTATGTGGAGTTGGAACTGGCTTGGTGCTGCTTGCCATGGCAACTACCGGGGGAACGGATACCCTGGCTGCCCTGATACAGCCTCTGATCCCTCATCATTCCATCGCACAGATTATGCTGGTTCTGGATTCCCTCATCGTAGTGGCGGGGCTTTCTATTTTCGGACTCCACAGTGCCCTGTACGCGATGATCGCGATCTATGTCCTGACAAAGATTTCCGACGGCATCGTAGAGGGGGTAAAGTTTGCCAAAGCGGTTTACATTATATCAGATTATACGGATGAGATTGCGAAGAATATTATGGACGAGCTGGGGCGCGGCGTCACGGGCCTTGATGTGACGGGCATGTATTCAGGAGAGAAGAGAAAAATGCTGTATTGTGTAGTATCTACCAGTGAGATTGTCAGGATTAAGGAGCTGGTTGCAAGGACCGATAAAAACGCCTTCGTGATTGTAAGTGATGCTAGAGAGGTTTTTGGAGAGGGCTTTATCGAATATTGACAAGGATGAGCGGGTTTGCACAAAATAATTTTGAAGAATTGGACACTTTTTCCCCTGGCATTAATGAGAGTATGCAAATTAGCCAAAAGGAAAATGGATTTTTTAGTTATTTAAAGAATAGCCAAAATTCCTTATTTCAGGTATTATTATACCAGTAACAAGAGACGTCCCAAGAAGTGGGGAGGAGACGTTAATTGGAATATACGTTGAGAATTAGGAGGATTTAGCTATGGCTAGTTTGTCACTGAAGAACGTTACAAAAAAGTATCCTAACGGTTTCGTAGCCGTTCACGATTTTAACCTGGAGATTGCAGATAAGGAATTTATCATCTTCGTAGGTCCGTCTGGATGCGGTAAGTCTACCACCCTGCGTATGATTGCTGGCTTGGAGGATATCTCTTCCGGTGAGCTCTATATTGACGGCAAACTGATGAATGATGTGGAGCCGAAAGACAGAGATATTGCAATGGTATTCCAGAACTACGCTCTGTATCCGCACATGTCTGTTTACGACAATATGGCATTTGGTCTGAAGCTGAGAAAGACCCCGAAGGATCAGATTGACAAGTTAGTTCACGAAGCAGCAAGAATCCTGGATCTGGAGCATCTGTTAGACCGTAAGCCGAAGGCTCTTTCCGGCGGTCAGAGACAGCGTGTTGCTATGGGACGTGCTATCGTTCGTAACCCGAAGGTATTCCTGATGGACGAGCCGCTGTCCAACTTGGATGCTAAGCTGAGAGGCCAGATGAGAATTGAGATTTCTAAGCTGCATCAGAGACTGAACGCTACCATCATCTACGTTACCCATGACCAGACAGAGGCTATGACCCTTGGTACCAGAATCGTAGTTATGAAGGACGGCGTTGTTCAGCAGGTAGATTCTCCGCAGAATCTGTATGACAAGCCCTGCAACAAGTTCGTTGCTGGATTTATCGGTGCTCCGCAGATGAACCTGGTTGACGCTGTTGTTGGAAAGAATGGCTCTGAGATCACTCTGAGCTTTGGCGGCAACACCATCGCACTTCCGGATGATAAGGGCAAGAAGCTGGAGGCAGCAGGTTATCTTGGAAAGACTGTTACCTTAGGAATTCGTCCCGAGGATCTGCATGATGATGAGGCAGCACTGGCTGCTTTCCCGAAGAGCGTGATCGAGGCTCACATCCGTGTATACGAGATGCTGGGTGCAGAGGTTTACTTATACTTCGACATCGAAGATACCAACTGCACTGCCAGAGTAAATCCGCGTACCACCGCAAGACCTGGCGATGTTGTGAAACTTGCTCTGGATATGTCCAAGGCACACGTTTTCGATAAGGAAACTGAGAAAGTAATCCTCAACTAATTTGATTAAATTTCGGTATAAATTGGAAAAATTGGGCAAGCGAGTGAGATAACTCGCTTGCTTTTTTTACGTATTTGCTTTAAGATATATTTATATCATGTATAGTTGTGTAAAACTGACCAAAAGGAGAGTGTGCCATGATTTCAAATCAGATACTTCAGACCACGTTAGAAGGATTAAAAGGAATTACCAGGATTGATTTATGTATTTGTGATATAGAGGGGAAGGTATTGGCATCCACTTTTTCTGATGCAGAGGAATATGAGAGTTCTATTCTGGCTTTTGTGGATTCTCCCGCAGACAGCCAGGTGATACAGGGGTACCAGTTCTTTAAAGTGTTCGATGAGCACCAGTTGGAGTATATCCTTCTTGCCAAGGGCGGCAGCGATGATGTATACATGGTCGGAAAGCTGGCAGCGTTCCAGATTCAGAATCTTCTGGTGGCTTACAAGGAAAGGTTCGATAAGGACAACTTTATCAAGAATCTGCTGCTGGACAACCTGTTGCTGGTGGACATCTACAACCGGGCTAAGAAGCTCCACATTGAGACGAATGTGAAGCGCGTAGTGTTCCTGATTGAGACAAAGAATGAGAAGGATATCAATGCGCTGGAAACGGTCAGGAGTCTGTTCGCCGGAAAGACCAAAGATTTTATTACCGCTGTCGATGAAAAGAATATTATTTTGGTGAAAGAGGTAAAACCCGGGGAGACCTATGAGGACCTGGAGAAGACGGCCAATACCCTTTTAGATATGCTGAATACGGAAGCGATGACCAAGGCTCACATCGCGTTCGGTACTGTTGTCAATGAGATTAAGGAGGTTTCCCGCTCATACAAGGAAGCGAAGATGGCCTTGGATGTAGGAAAGATTTTCTACAGCAATAAGAACGTAGTGGCCTACAGCAATCTGGGAATTGGACGGCTGATCTATCAGCTTCCCCTTCCTCTCTGCCGTATGTTTATTAAAGAGATTTTTGACGGAAAGTCACCGGATGAGTTTGATGAGGAAACACTGGCAACAATCAATAAATTTTTTGAGAACAGTCTGAATGTGTCCGAGACCTCCAGGCAGCTTTACATCCACCGGAATACCCTGGTTTACCGCCTGGACAAGCTGCAGAAGAGTACAGGACTGGATCTTCGGGTATTTGAGGATGCGATTACCTTTAAGATTGCTCTGATGGTTGTAAAATATATGAAGTACATGGAGAGCCAGGATTATTAATGATTGAACTGAAAAATGTCAATAAGAACTATGAAAATGGCACCCGCGCGCTGCGGGGAATTAATTTGACGATTGATGACGGGGAGTTTGTATTTGTGGTGGGACGAAGCGGATCCGGCAAATCAACTCTCATCAAGCTCCTGCTGAAGGAGCTTGAGCCCACCTCGGGGCGAATCATTGTAAATGATATGGATTTGGGAAAGATGCCAAGAAGGTATGTCCCCAAGTACCGCAGGACTCTCGGGGTGGTTTTTCAGGATTTTCGTCTTCTGAAGGACCGCTCCGTATTTGAGAATGTGGCATTTGCCCAGAGAGTGGTAGGGGTTCCTTACAGGCGGATCAAAGAATCGGTGCCGGCTATGCTGAGAATGGTGGGGCTGTCTGCAAAGTACAAATCTTTTCCCAGACAGCTTTCAGGAGGAGAGCAGCAGCGGGTTGCCATTGCCAGGGCTCTGATCAACCGGCCGGAGGTTTTGCTGGCGGATGAGCCAACGGGGAATTTGGACAGTTACAATGCAGTGGAGATTATGAAATTGTTGGAAAAGATTAACAGAAGGGGGACGACAGTTATCGTGGTGACCCACAGTCAGGAGATGGTGGAGGCCATGCAGAAACGGGTGATTACAATGGATCGCGGGACGATCATAGACGATACAGGGGCAGAGGTAGAATGGTATGATTAGTTCATTGGGATACTGTCTGAAGCAGGGTGTAAAAAATATTGGCAGAAATCTTCTGTTTTCCCTGGCTTCCATTGCTACGATCGCCGCCTGTATTTTTTTATTCTGTCTGTTTTATGCGATTGTGGGAAATGTCAGGCATAGTGCAGAGATGGCAGAGACGACCGTCGGCATAACGGTTTTTTTTGACGATGGAATGGCTGAAGAGCAGATTCAGGAGATCGGACGTGAAATCGGAAGCCGGGCTGAGGTGGAGAGCATGACCTACATCTCCCCCGAAGAAGCGTGGGAAACCTTTAAGAACGACTATTTCCAGGGGATGGAAGAGCTGGCGGAGGGATTTGCTGATGATAATCCCCTTGCTGATTCTGCTTCCTATGTGATCTTTCTTAAGGAGATTGAGAATCAGAAAGAATTTGTCGCATATTTAAATACCATAGAAGGAATCCGCAAGGTAAATTATTCCAGCTCTGCAGTGACGGCGCTGGAGAGCTTAAATAAGATTATCAGTCTTCTGTCTGCTGTGATTATCGGCATTCTCCTGGCTGTGGCGGTTTTTTTGATCAGCAATACTATTTCGGTGGCGGCGGCCTTCAGGAGGCAGGAAAATCAGATAATGAAACTGATTGGGGCCACCAACTGGATGATTCGGGCACCGTTTATTGTGGAAGGAATTCTGATTGGATTGGTCGGAGCGGTTCTCCCGCTGGCAGGAATTTATGTCCTTTATCAGAGGACAGCAGCATACATTGAAGAGAATTACACGATTATGAGCGGAATTTTCAGCCCTCTTGCTGTGGAGGAATTGTTTCCGTCTATGATCGGCGTGGCACTGGCTCTGGGGGTGGGGATTGGATTCTTTGCCAGCTTTTTCACAATACGAAAGCATTTGAAGGTATAAAAGAGGAATTTTATGAGATATAACAGAAGAGCAGGCCGGGGATTCCTGGCCTGCGTTTTAGCCGCTGCTTTGGCGGCGCCCGGGACAGCGCTGGCTGTCACCAGCCAGGATGCAGAGGATGCCCGGGAGCAGGTTTCATCTATGGAAGATGAGATGGAAAAAGTTCAGCAGACCCTGACAGATTTGGAGGGGCTGAAGAATGACACTGCTGCCTATGTGAGAGAATTGGATCTCAGCCTGGAGCAGCTTGGGGCGGAGCTTTCCAGCCTGCAGGAGCAGCGGGAATCAAAAGAGGCTGAGATCACTGCGGCTCAGCAGGAACTGGAAGAGGCGAGACAGGCGGAGGCGGATCAGTATGAGGCGATGAAGCTGCGGATCCGATATATGTATGAACGCGGGGAGACCAGCTATTTTGATATTCTTCTTCAGTCAGAGAGCATTGCAGATATGCTGAACCGTGCAGAGTATATCAGTCAGATTTCAGAGTATGACAGAAATCAGCTGGAGCTGTACGCGCAGACGAAGGCGGAGGTTGCCCAGAAGGAAGCAGTTCTGGAGCAGGAGCACAGCGAGCTTCTGGCCGTGCAGGAGGAGACGGAGGCAAAGCAGGCTTCTGTGGAAACGCTGCTGGCAAATAAGCAGCAGGAACTTCAGGCATATGAAGCCCAGATCGCATCTGCAGAGAATCAGATCAGCGAATACGAGAAGGATATCGCTCTTCAGGAAGCAAAGATAAAGGAGATTGAAGAAGAAATCCGCAGGCAGGAGGAAGAGGCTAGAAAGCAGGCAGAAGCTGCCGGAAACACGTATAAGACTACCAGCCTTGGAGATATTAACTTTATATGGCCATGCCCTTCCAGCAGCCGGATCACATCAGGTTTTGGAGGGAGAAGCTCACCTACAGAGGGTGCTTCCACCAACCACAAAGGAATCGATATCGGCGCTTCCACAGGGAGCGATATTCTGGCGGCTGCAGGCGGAACTGTGACCATATCGACGTACAGCTCATCGGCTGGAAATTATATTATGATCAGCCATGGAGGGGGTGTTTCTACAGTCTATATGCACTGCTCCCAGAGGCTGGTAGAGGTGGGAGAGACCGTCTCCCAGGGCCAGGTAATAGCGAAAGTGGGATCCACAGGATATTCTACCGGGCCCCATCTGCATTTTGAAATCCGAAGCGGAGGCGGCAATGTGGATCCGACCTTGTACGTCAGTCCGTAATGTGAGGATAAGGGGACAGTTGAACGACACAGATAGGAGATAAGAAGCGTGGAGAGAGATAATAAATTTTGGAAAGGTGCCCTGACAGGCGCACTGGTAACAGCTTTTGCTGGCTTGCTGATTGTGGGACTGTCAGCAGGAATTTTTATTTTTGCAAGTGGAGTTATCCGCCGGAGGGAGGAGGCAAAGGGGCCGGGGTATCAGCTTGAGCAGAGCCAGGCAAACCAGGCAGCAGATGGCTCTGGGGAAGAAGGAGATGCTGAGAAAACCTTAAACTACAGCCGGATAGCGGGAAAACTTCAGGCAATTCAAAGTTTGGTCGATCAGTATTTCCTCTATGACGAGGATCCAGAGAAAGTAGAAAACACCATCTATCTGGGAATGATGGCCGGTTTGGGAGATATCTACAGCACATACTATTCTCCGGAGGAGCTGGAAGACCTGCTGGAAGAGACAGAGGGCGAATACTATGGGATCGGTGCCCTGGTCAGCCAGAATCTATATACCGGTGTCTCTACGATTACCAAGGTTTATGAAGGTACGCCCAGCGAGGCAGCCGGTATGATGGCTGGAGACCGCCTCTACAAAGTTAACGGCGAGGAGGTCACAGGAGTAGACCTTGATGTTCTGGTCAATACAAAAATCAGGGGGGAGGAAGGAACAGACGTAATCATTGAGGTATACCGCCCCTCCATTGAAGATTATGTGGAGCTCACAATTACACGCGGAAAAGTGGAAGTTCCTACAGTGGAATACGAGATGATGGAGAACGCTGTGGGGTATGTGGCGGTCAGCCAGTTTGATGTTATTACAGTGAAGCAGTTTGAAGAGGCAGTGGAGGATCTGGAGAGCCAGGGAATGGAGAAGATGGTAATTGATCTGCGCAATAATGGCGGCGGCGTCATGCAGTCCTCTGTCCAGATGCTGGATTATCTGCTGGAGGATGACATCACCACCTGGGAGGATCCATATGGAGCAAAAGAAAATGAGGGGCATACTTTGCTGGTCTACACTGCTGACAAAAACGAGGAGGGGAGCAGCGACTGCGCCACTGACGGAAAGGAGCTGGATATCCCTATGGTAGTTCTTGTCAATGAAAATTCAGCCAGCGCTTCCGAGATATTCGCCGGGGCAATGCAGGATCACGGAAAGGCCGTCATTGTGGGAACTACTACTTTTGGAAAGGGGATCGTACAGAGCATATTTCCGCTGTCTGACGGTTCCGCCATCAAAATGACAACCCAAAATTACTACACTCCCAGCGGAAGGAGTCTTAATGGCACGGGGATCGATCCGGATGTGACGGTGGAACCCAATGAAGCTCTGGCAGAGCGGATCGAAGTAGAGCCGGAGGAAGACAACCAGCTTCAGACAGCTCTGGAAGTCTTTGAGAAAGGGGCGGATGCTGTCAGAGAAGAGATGGAATCCCAGTCCGAGACTGAGAAAGAGACAGAGGCGTTCCCTCCCCGAAATGAGACCGAGGGCGCCCAAGGGGAAGAATGACGATGAAATATTACCTGGCACCCATGGAGGGGATCACCGGATATATTTTCCGGAATGCATACCACCAGAATTTTCTGCCTATGGACCGGTATTTCTCGCCCTTTCTGGTGCCGGGCCGGAGCAGAAGTTTAAAGGCTAGAGAACTTCAGGACATTCTTCCAGAAAACAATCCGGGGATTCCGCTGGTTCCCCAAATTCTTACGAATCAGTGGGAGGATTTTATCTGGGCGGCGGAAAAGCTGAGAGAGCTTGGATACCGGGAGGTTAATCTGAATCTTGGCTGTCCTTCCGGAACCGTGACGGCGAAAGGAAGAGGGGCCGGCTTTCTGGCAGATCCCGATGGGCTGTCTCGCTTCCTGGATCAGATCTTTGCCAAAAGCACAGTGGAAATTTCCATTAAGACAAGGCTGGGAATGAGAGAGCCTGGGGAGTTTGAACGGCTCATGGAGATTTATAACCGCTTTCCCTTGAAGGAACTGATTATCCATCCGAGAGTTCGGGAAGATTACTATCAACATGCGCCTAACCTGAAGGCTTTCGCCAGAGGACTGGATCATAGCCAATGTCCTGTCTGCTATAATGGGGATGTGTTCTCTCGGGAGGACTGCAGACAGATAGAAGCACAGTTCCCCAGGATCAGCGCGATTATGATGGGGCGGGGGATTCTGAAGGATCCGATGCTTTTAGAAAAGATTAAAGGGGAAGAGGCGCAGGCAGAGGACGAGAGAAAGCGCCGCCTGCGCCGATTCCACGATCAGATTTACTTTGGCTATCAGGAGATTATGTCCGGAGAGCGGAATACCCTGTTTAAAATGAAGGAGCTTTGGACATATATGGGAACTGCCTTTGAGGGCGGCGAGCGATATAAAAAGAAAATTAAGAAGGCAGAACACCTGAAACCTTACGAAGAGGCTGTCAGTGCCCTCTTCCAAGAATGTGCCCTGAGATAAAAGAAAATTTCAAAATTGCTGCTTGCCTTAAAAGCAGGGGACTCACTTCGGTTCCAAAGTTGTACCCGCTGCTTTGACCTATCTAAAACAGCAAAAGAAAAATGGCTCCGGCCAAAAGCCAGTGCCATTCGTTATTCCTGGATGTTCTGCATATTTATTCGATAATTGCCCCGGCAACACTGAACTTGAAAAGGGACTTTTTTAAAGGGAAAAGACCTCCGAGATTGCCCTGACTGCCTCCTGATGTGCATCGGAGATCTCGTCCATCAGGGCGGCGCCCTCAGCCAGGCCATCACTGCGGAAGAAATCAACCTGGCGGGCAAACAGGCTGTACAGTCTGGAGAGAGAAAGATTGCCGCACAGACCTTTCAAAGTGTGGGAAGCTGTGATGGCGCCCTCCAGATTGCCATCCCTGACGGCATCCTGCAGGCGGCGGTAATTTTCGTCCTGAAGGAATTTCTTCAAAAAACGTTCCAGAAGAGCTTCGTTTCCCATAAAACGGGGCAGAGCATCGCTGATATCAATTCCAGCAGCCGTCAGCTGCGATTTCTGAAGGTCTGTCATAGTGCTGATTTCTCCTATTCTTTGTGGTAAAGTGTCCGGATATCGTTTTCAACAGTTAAAAAGCAATCCAGCAGCTTTGGATTAAAGACACCGCATTCCCCATTTTGGATCATAGTTACAGCTTCCTGGCAGGAGTAAGCGTCTTTATAGACTCTTTTGCTGATCAGTGCATCATAGACATCGGCGAGAGAGACAACCTGGGTCCACACGGGAATTTCCTCCCCCTTCAGGTGATCCGGGTATCCGCGGCCATCCCAGCGTTCATGGTGATGACGGGTGATATCATACGCATATTGATATGCCTTATGCTCCCGCATCTGAGGGATTTTCTCCAGAAGATAGGCGCCCTGGGTAGTGTGAGTCTTCATGATCTCGAATTCTTCGGCAGTCAGACGTCCGGGCTTATTTAAGATGGCATCGGGAATGGCGATCTTGCCGATATCATGCATGAGTGAAGCCAGAGCAATATTATTGATCGTTTCCTCAGACATACCGTCCCCCAATTCTGTGTGGAGAAGCATGTAGCGGGTAATATCGTGGATCCTGCGAACGTGTTCGCCTGACTCTCCGCTGCGGAACTCAATGGCTGTGGACAGAGATTCAATAATGCCCATGCTGAGAGAGACAATCTGAGTTGCCTGCTCCAGGAGCTTGGACTGCTGCTGCTCAGCGACATTTTCCAGCCGTTTTCTGGCTTGAAAGAGCTCTACTACAGAGTTGACCCGGCGCTCTACGACGTATGGGACAATGGGTTTGCTGATGACATCCATAACGCCCAGCTCATATGCCTCTTTCATAATATTGTCGTGGGCTTCTGCAGTAATCAGAAAAACAGGAATTTGGGAAATGATGCCGTCCTGACTGAGACGGCGGAGGACATCAAGACCGCTTATGCCGGGCATCACAACATCCAGAAGAACGGCGCAGAGTTCTGACCGGCAGCGAAGGAGCATTTCCAGACCGCTGCGGCCGTTTTCGGCTTCTAAAACCTTATAAAAAGGCGAAAAAAGATTGTCTAGTATGCCTCGGTTGATTTCATCATCGTCAATAATCAGCATAGTATCCGGTGGGTTTGTTTGGTATTGAAATTCCGTATAGACTGCTCCTTTCCATATCGATTAAGACTGTAATCCCATAATAGCCAGTTTAACAGAAAGAGAAGGACTTTGTCAACAGCGGAGCTCTTCGGGCAAAAAAATGTTGACATCCTCATTTGAAAGTGCTAGAGTTATTTTAAACCTTTGAGGAAGAGCAAGTAGCTTCGATGGATGCTTTCCAGAGAGCCGCAGGTGGTGGGATTGCGGTATGACGGACACGGAGTGAATGGGCTTCTGAGGGCGAGTTGAAATGTTGAGTAGGCGAGCCGGAGAGCAGACTCCGTTAACAAAGAAAGCATATGTCTGTATGCATGAGAGGATGCAGGTTACTGCATCAAGCCGGGTGGCACCGCAGGAGTATTTGTTTGAATGACAGCTCTTGTCCCTGCAAGTTTATTTGTGAGGGACGAGGGCTTTTTATTTTGTCTCTTCAGGACTTTAAAACGCTCGGATCCCCAAAAGGAAGGGAGATAGGATTGTATGAAACTGGAAAATTATGAAGTCCATTTGCCGAATTATTCGATTGGAGACAAAATTTACGATAAGATCGGACCAGTTTGTGAATCTTATGGAAAAAAGGTTCTCGTAATTGGTGGAAAAAAAGCTCTGAATGCTGCTTTGGAAAAGATCAAAAGGTATGTGGAGCAAACGAATCTGGAAATTATCGGGACAGAGATCTACGGGGAAAACTGTACCTATGGGACGGTAGAGAGACTGCGGGCTCTGCCCCAATACCAGGAGGCAGATATGGTATTCGGTGTGGGAGGCGGGAAAGCCCTGGATACTGTAAAGTGCCTGTGTATTACTGATGACAAGCCAGTTTTTGCATTCCCAACGATTGCCTCCAACTGTTCTGCCTGTACCTCAGTTTCTATCATGTACAATGAGGATGGCACGTTCCTAAAGCCGCATTTCTTTATCCGGCCGGTGATGCACTCGTTTATTGACACGGAGATCATTGCCAAGGCGCCCAGCCAGTATATGTGGGCGGGTATCGGGGATACATACGCTAAATATTATGAGGCCACGATCTCGTCCCGGGACGAGCGGCTGGAACATTTCACCGCACTGGGAGTTGCAGTGAGCCGTATGTGCCGGGATCCGCTGATCGAATATGGCCGGAAGGCACTGGAAGATCATAGAAAGGGGCTTTGTACCTACGATGTAGAGCAGGTGGTTCTGGCGATCGTTGTGACAACAGGAATCGCGTCCATTTTCCTGACCAAGGATTATACTCCGGATTACAACAGCGGCCTGGCCCACGCCGTTTTCTATGCGATGACTTCGTATCCGGTTATTGAGGAGCGCCATCTCCACGGGGAGGTTGTCGGTTTCGGCGTGCTCCTGGCCCTCCTGGCAGATGGACAGTACGATGAATTTGAGCAAATCTACCGGCTGAACCGGGATATTCAGCTCCCCACATCTCTGAAAGAAATTGAGATTACACAGCAGGAGTGGGAGGAGTGTATGGAGAGGATTCCTAACATGTCGGATGTGGCCCACTATCCCTACAAAGTTACCAGGGAAATGTTGGAGGACGCGATGAACAGGCTGAAGGAGAGAGTGAGAAAAGATGCAGGCAGAGAAGAATAAAACAAACTCTATTTTATTTGGCGTGGCGTTTGTATGGTTTACTACACATTTTGGAGGCGGGTTTGCTTCCGGCGCACAGATCTACAGCTATTTTGTGAGATACGGCATCTGGTGCCTGGTGATGCCGGTGCTGGCAATGCTGTATAATGCCGTGTTTTTTGCATACAGTCTCCGGTTCGCCAGAAAACACCAGGTCTATGATTACAGATCCTACAACAATGCATTTTACGGCAGATTTGCACCGATTTTTTCTAATCTGTTCGAAGTGCTGTATATCTGTGTTATGTGTGCGGCTCCGGCTGTCGCATTTGCAACGGGAGGGGCAACGCTGAGCACTCTGACCGGGCTGCCCTATCTGCTGTGCACGTTTTTGATCGGGATTTTCATCTTTCTTGTTGCTATTTTTGGGACCGATTTGGTGCGGAAGGTAGCCTCTGTGCTCTCTGTCTGCATTATTGCCGGTCTGCTGATTGTGTATATCCCTAATATTATCTCAGAATTTCCGAAAATTTCGGAGGCGGCTGCGGCTATGAGCCAGGAGCATCTTCCACTGGGAGATGCGCTCTATTCTGCGTTTCTATACGGGACATTCCAACTCTCCAATATCGCAGTATTTGTCCAGCACGCAAGATCTTTTGAAAGGCCGGGGGATGCGGTCAAAAGCATGGGAATCGGCTTTGTGGTAAACGCCCTGATGATGGTTATGGTAGTGCTGGGCCTGATGACGGTATACACCAATCCGGAGGCAGCCGGTCAGAGTGTCCCTACCCTGTTTATGGTTCAGAATGGCGTGGGAGCATCCTTTATGACGCCGCTGATCTCTGTCCTGATTATTCTTGGCGCTGTGTCCACTGCTGTCAATATGGTGGCGGCCATGGTAAAGCGGCTCTGCCCAGAGACGGAGGAAGAGCGCCAGAAGCGCAGGAAGAAAAAGAGCGGCGTAACGGGAAAAGAGATTGCAGCAGCCCTGGTCTGCTGCCTGATTGATTTCGGGATTGCCCAATTTGGCCTCCTGACCCTGATACAGAAGGCATACAGCGGAATTGCCTATTTAGCGATACCGGTTATCCTGGTTCCTTATCTGGTGCATATGGCTGTCACCAGGTTCGATGCGAAGAGCCCGGAAAAGCAGGAAGCAGGCATTAAATTATAAGAGAGTTCTATGCAGTCAGAGAAGAGCAGGAGCCAGCGCAGGCGCCTGCTCTTTATGCCTTTCATAGTTTTGTAACAAAAATCAAACGAAATCTTAACGAGAATCCGGTACAATCAATGCATTAAGCGGGATAAGGGAGAAACTGCGGTGAGGGCTCATTGGATGCGGTCAGGAAAAGAAGCGTTAAAAGAGATAAGTGTTACAATAAATCAGGAATGTGGCGTGTCAGGAGGCCGATCCCTGCACATTGCCGGGACGGCTGGAACCTTCAGCATTCTGCTGGGGTTGGGAAAGATCCTATCTGGGATCTTGTCCGGATCAGTGTTTGCCTGTATGAACGGATGCTACACATTGGGGATGGCGCTGGCGAGGTATTGTGCCCTGGCAGGCCTGGTGCAAAAGAAGAATAAGCGCGGGTCCTATTTTTATTATCGTCTCTCCGGAATTATCATGGTTATTGCCAGCCTTCTGTATGTGGTTTATTCTCTTTGGACAATCCGGCATCCCAAGACAATGTATTACGGGGAGATTATCGCGATTACCATCGCAACTATCACGTTTACAGAGATTGGAATCAATCTGCATGGGGTCCTGAAATATCGGAAATCGAATCTTCCAGTACTCCATGCAGTGAAAACCATTAACCTGGGCACCTCCCTCATTTCCTTGGTTCTGACACAGGCGGCGATCCTGGCATTTGCCGACAGCGGGAACAATTCGTTTGTAAATGGCATACTGGGTTCCATCATGGGAGGGGCAGCTGCTTTGCTGGGGTGTTATCTGATCTGGAGAATCAGCAGCATGAAAATTCAGGAGAAACAGAGCACGCTGAAGGAGCCGGAATCTCTATAGATATTTGCTTGCCTCTCGGATACTCAATGGATTCATTTGCTTCCCATGGGCTTCTATAAAATTTTTTGCCCACTGAGGATCCGTTTTGGAATAATCCTGCAGCCCCCAGCATTTGTATAGAAATTTCCAGTCCACGGCTCCGCTTTTCTTAAAATTTTTCAAAAAGACTTTACAGAGAGCCTTCCGTTTCGGTGGCAGAAGGCCGTAAAATGGGAATTGTTTTGTTCCCCCAAACTGTTCTGACATTATCATACGGGATGCGTTCTAATTGGCACAGGCGGTTCTGGGAAGAACTGTTTCATCATAAACACAGCCATCACATTCTTTTGCAAGAGTCCCCTGTTTTTATAACGCATAAAGAAAAGTATGGCCGTAAAAGAACGGATGTTCTAACTTGAAATTTTAAATTCCAGTGCAGAGTTAAATTCCACAGGGGTTTAAAAATTCCACGTTTTTAAAAGATTTGTAATGCTGAATTTTTCAATAACTGTTATAATGAACCCAACTTCTCAAAAAATTTTTGCTTTTCGGGCATGACAAACGGGCCACTGGAATTCTGTGTGCGAGACTGAATTCCACCAGCCATTGTGTGAAAATGTGAAAAGT
>CALWBQ010000016.1 GCA_944376125.1 uncultured Lachnospiraceae bacterium | reverse complement strand
GCTGTTTGATCTTTTCCTTCTTTACTTGGTTCCGTTCTGAATTTCCTTCCAGGCCGTTTCCCTCGCCTGTTTCTCTTTCTGGAATTTCAGGGTCTGTGTATTGTTCGATCTTCAATTCTCAAGGTCCGTTTCGCTGTTCCCTCTCGGCGACAGCTTGTTTATTATATCTCATCTCTCGCCGTTTGTCAACAACTTTTTTATTTTTTTGAAATTTCTTTTTTCCAGAAATTTCCTTGCGCTTACTCAGCGGATTTAAATTTTAGCACATTTTTTTCTGTTTGTCAATACGTTTTTTATTTTCTTTTTTGCATCGAGGCAAAAAAATAATCATTTGGAAAAAGGAAACGGAGAAAGAGGGATTTGAACCCTCGCGCCGGTTGCCCGACCTACACCCTTAGCAGGGGCGCCTCTTCGGCCTCTTGAGTATTTCTCCGCAGTTCATATTTTCCATATGATTTGTTTCAAAACGCAAATCCGTTTCAAACGCATGTGTAATTATACTAGACAACCTTGGGATTGTCAAGCATTTTATAATTTATTTTTTGCGTCCAGGGCTCTGTCAATGGCTGCCTGGATCCGATCCTGCACAATCTTTGCTATCTCCACTGTTTTCATTCCCTTATACTCTTCTGGATAGATTGGTTTCAGGTAATGAACCTCGACTGTCACTTTTCTGATAGAGTCCACATCAAAGGGAAGAAAGCAGTCTATCATGGCTACCGGTACAATAGGACAATTTGCATTGACAGCACTCTTAAATGTTCCTCCTTTAAAAGGCAGCACCCGATTCCCATCTTTGCTTCTAGTTCCTTCTGAAAAAATAACATAATTTCTGCCTTCTTTTACCTCCTTAGTAACCTGCTGGATCACCTTCAGGGAAGCTCTGACATCTTCTCTGTCTATGGAAAGTCCCTTAATGACCGCCAGCACCTGCTTGATCAGAATAATATTAGCAGCTTCTTTCTTGATTACTACCGAAAGAGGGTGAGGACAGCTATCCATCAGGGCCAGCATATCAAATAAGCCCTGATGATTTGGAAATAGAATAAATCCCTCTTTGGCCGGCAGATTTTCCTGTCCATACCCCTTAACTGTAACACGGCCCTTTTTATTAATCGTTTTCACAAAAACTCTGAGATAGTCATATTTCTCTTGTTCCGTATGAGGATCATCGGGTCTTCCATATTTACAAATGTGATAAAACCAGGTAGGAATCCAGGGAATGCTTCTCAATATCATTAATAGAATTCGTTTCATGTCCTTCTCTCCTTAAAACAGGCTGCCGCAAAATGACGGCAGCCTGCTCTCTTCGAACGTTATTGTCCATCTTCGCCTGTTTCGTCAGAAAAATCCTCTTCTTCATCTTGTGAAGAAGTCTCTCTCACCTTAGCAATGCCTGCTACTCGGGTATCTGACTCTGTATCAATATCCATAAGTTTCACGCCGGATGTATTTCGTCCGATAATCGAAATATTTCCTACGCTCATTCTGATAATAATCCCCTCATTGGTTATCAGCATAATCTCACGGTTGTCATCTACCAGTTTAGCTCCTACCAGATATCCTGTCTTATCAATGATCTTGTAGCAGCGAACGCCCTTACCGCCTCTGTACTGGGGAGAGAATTCACTGATATGAGTGCGTTTTCCATAGCCATATTCAGAAGCAACCAGCAGACATTCTCCTTGGCTTTCCAGCTGCATTCCGATAACCTCATCGTCAGGATCAAATTTCATTCCAATGACACCCATGGAAACTCTTCCGGTAATCCTCACATCCGTTTCGTGGAACCGGATGCACATTCCCTTTCTAGTAACCAGAAAGATATCTTCCGTATTATCTGTTGCCTTCACTTCTATCAGCTCATCACCTTCTTTTAAGATGATTGCCTGAAGGCCATTTTTCCGCACATGTTCATATTCCCTCATAGGGGTCTTCTTTACCATTCCGCCTTTTGTAGCCATGAACAGATACTTGTCCTCATCGTATTCTTTCATAGGAACCACGGCCGTAATCTTTTCTCCAGGCTGGAGCTGGATCAGATTGACAATTGCCGTCCCCCTGGAAGTCCGTCCGGCTTCTGGGATTTCATAGGCTTTCAGCCTGTATACCCGCCCCGTATTGGTAAAGAACATGACGTAATGGTGATTGGTAGTCATCAGCAGATCTTCAATATAATCCTCGTCAATAGTCTGCATTCCCTTTATGCCTTTTCCGCCTCTGTTCTGAAGCCTGAAGTTATCTGCATCCATACGCTTAATATACCCGAGATTCGTCATAGCAATGACAGTATCTTCATCAGGAATCAGATCCTCCATGGAGACATCATCATCATACCCGATAGCTGTGCGTCTCTCATCTCCATATTTTTCAGCAATAACAGTGATCTCATCCTTAATGACTCCCAGAAGTTTATTCTCGTCTGCCAAAATTTCTCTCAACTCCGCAATTCTTTTTTGAAGCTCCTGGTACTCATTCTCAATTTTCTCCCGTTCCAGACCGGTCAGCGCTCTCAAACGCATATCCACGATTGCCTGGGACTGGGCATCACTCAGCCCAAAACGCTCCATCAACTGAGTCTTAGCAATCTGGACAGTTGCCGAGCTGCGAATGATGCGGATCACTTCATCAATATGATCCAGGGCGATCAGCAAGCCTTCCAGAATATGTGCCCGCTCTTCTGCTTTATTGAGATCGTATTTCGTTCTTCTTGTAACGACATCTTCCTGGTGTTTGAGATAATATTCCAGCATCTGCTGGAGATTCAATACCTTTGGCTCCTGGTTTACCAAAGCCAGCATAATCACGCCGAAGGTATCCTGAAGCTGGGTATGCTTTAAAAGCTGATTCAGCACCACATTGGCATTGACATCCCGGCGAAGCTCAATATTGATCCTCATTCCCTCCCGGCTGGATTCATCGCCAATGTACGTAATGCCGTCGATTTTCTTTTCTTTTACTAGATCTGCAATTTTTTCAATCAGACGAGCTTTATTGACCAGATAAGGAAGTTCTGTAACGATGATTCTGGATTTTCCATTCGCCATGGTCTCAATATTGGTTACAGCGCGTACCTTGATTTTGGCCCGCCCTGTCCGATATGCCTCTTCAATTCCTCTGCGTCCCAGAATCGTCGCCCCTGTTGGGAAGTCGGGACCTTTGACGATCTCCATGATCTCCTCCAGCGTGGTCTCTCTTCCCTCCTGGACACGGTTATCAATGATCTTTACAACAGCCCGGATCACCTCTCTCAGGTTGTGGGGCGGAATATTAGTAGCCATTCCTACCGCAATTCCTGTCGTTCCATTTACCAGCAAATTAGGGTAACGGGACGGGAGAACTACTGGTTCTTTCTCCGTTTCATCAAAGTTTGGAGTAAAATCAACTGTATCCTTATTGATGTCAGCAAGCATTTCCATGGAAATCTTGCTGAGCCTTGCCTCTGTATAACGCATTGCGGCCGCGCCGTCCCCATCCACAGAACCAAAGTTTCCGTGGCCGTCTACCAGAGGATAGCGGGTAGACCACTCCTGAGCCATATTGACTAAAGCTCCGTAGATGGAGCTGTCTCCGTGAGGATGGTATTTACCCATAGTATCGCCGACAATACGGGCGCATTTTCGGTGAGGTTTGTCAGGACCATTGTTCAGCTCGATCATTGCATATAAGATACGCCTCTGAACCGGTTTCAGCCCGTCCCTTACGTCTGGCAGGGCGCGGGAAGCTATTACGCTCATGGCATAGTCGATATAAGATTTCTCCATCGTTTTTTTCAGGTCTATGTCGTGAACTTTATCAAAAATATTCGGCTCCATTCTCTTTCCTCAACTTTCCTTAGATGTCCAGTGTGCCGTATTTGGCGTTGGCCTCGATAAATTCCCTTCTCGGCTCTACCTGGTCTCCCATCAGAGTAGTAAACGTAAGATCCACTTCTGATGCTGTATCTTCATCCATCGTAACCCTAAGTAAAATTCTTCTCTCCGGATCCATAGTCGTCTCCCAGAGCTGTTCCGGATCCATCTCTCCAAGCCCTTTATAGCGCTGGATCTTGTTGTTGGTATCACGCCCTATTTCTTCCAATATTTTGTTCAGCTCCGCATCACTGTAAGCATACCAGACTTTTTTATTTTTCTCGATCTTGTACAGCGGAGGCTGAGCTAAATATACGTAGCCCTGTTTAATCAGCTCCGGCATAAACCGATATAAAAATGTCAGAAGAAGCGTGCTGATGTGTGCTCCGTCCACATCGGCATCTGTCATAATAATAATCTTGTGATAGCGAAGTTTGGAGATATCAAATTCATCGTGAATTCCTGTTCCAAATGCTGTGATCATTGCCTTGATCTCCGCATTTCCATAAATCCTGTCCAGTCTCGCTTTCTCCACATTCAAGATTTTGCCCCGCAGCGGCAGGATCGCCTGGGTAGCTCTGGATCGGGCAGTCTTTGCAGAACCGCCTGCAGAGTCCCCCTCAACGATATAGATCTCGCAGTTTTCAGGATTCTTATCAGAACAATCCGCAAGTTTTCCCGGAAGCGCCATTCCCTCAAGAGCCGTCTTTCTCCGGGTCAGCTCCCTGGCCTTTCTCGCAGCAGCCCTGGCTCTCTGCGCCAAAATGGATTTTTCGCACATCGCCTTGGCGACCGATGGGTTCTGCTCCAGAAAATAAGTCAGCTGCTCGCTGACAATATTATCAACTGCACCTCTCGCCTCGCTGTTGCCTAATTTCTGCTTTGTCTGTCCCTCAAACTGAGGTTCCTCAATCTTGACGCTGATAATCGCTGTCAGGCCCTCCCGGATATCCTCCCCGGAAAGTGCCTCCTCATTTTCTTTCAGCAGCTTATTTTTTCTTGCATAATCGTTGAACGTCTTTGTCAGGGCATTCTTAAAACCAGTCAGATGAGTGCCGCCCTCCGGGGTATTGATATTATTGACAAAGCTGTAGATGTTTTCATTGTAAGCATCATTGTGCTGCATCGATACTTCTACGTAGACTCCATCCTTGACGCCTTCGCAGTAAATCACCTGATCATACAGGGGAACTTTCCCTTTGTTGAGATAAGCGACAAATTCCCGGATTCCCCCTTCATAATGGAACGTTTCCTCCCGCTTTTCCTCCCGGTTATCTCTGAGGATGATCCGAAGATTTTTGGTTAAAAAAGCCGTCTCTCTCAGACGGATCCTGAGAGTATTGTAGTCAAATACCGTCTCTTCAAAAATAGTTTCATCGGGCATAAATGTAACCTTGGTTCCGTGCTCATCTGGAGAGCACTCACCAATCACCTTCAGCGGATAGACTACCTTTCCCCGCTCATATCTCTGCTTATAAATTTTGCCTTCTTTTTTGATCTCGACTTCCAGCCAATCGGAAAGGGCATTGACGACAGAAGCACCTACACCGTGCAGGCCGCCTGAAACCTTGTAGCCCCCGCCTCCAAATTTGCCGCCTGCATGGAGAATTGTGAATACTACTTCCACTGCAGGAACGCCGGCTTTTTTCTGAATATCTACTGGAATTCCCCGGCCATCATCAATGACAGTAACGGAATTATCCTCGTTTACCGTAACTTCAATAACGTCACAGAAGCCCGCCAGCGCCTCATCTACCGCGTTGTCAACTATCTCATATACAAGATGGTGCAGTCCTCTGGCCGAAGTGCTTCCGATATACATGCCCGGCCTTTTTCTTACCGCTTCCAGACCCTCTAAAATCTGGATTTGATCTGCTCCATATTCAGCGCTCATATTGTTCCTCCTAACGGTCAATTTTCATTTACAACAATCCCATCCGACACCTTAAAAATTTTATCAATAGGAAAACGGTTATTGACAAAATCATCCAGCCCGGTACAGGTAATTACAGTCTGTATGTGATGGATGCTGGCCAGAAGCTGATTCTGCCTGCTGCTGTCCAGTTCCGATAATACGTCATCTAATAAGAGAATAGGATAATCCTTTACGATCATCTTCACTAATTCTATTTCTGATAATTTCAAAGATAAAGCAGCCGTGCGCTGCTGGCCCTGGGATCCAAATCTGCGGATATCGATCCCGTTGACAATAAAACTGATATCATCTCTGTGAGGACCGCACAGAGTCGTTTTCTGTCTGATATCCTGCTCCCGGTTCCGCCTGAGTGTCCTCTCAAATTCTTCCGGAAGGATATTGGGATCATAACAAATCTGCAGGTTTTCTTTTTCCCCTGACAGACGCAGATGGATGTCCCGAATGATCCCATTTAAATGACCGGCAAAATCTGCCCGGTATTCCATGACCTGTCTGCCATATCTCACAAGCTGCTCATCCCACACATCAAGCGTTGTCTCGTATTCAGGGTGGAATGCCAGCTCCTTCAGCAGTTTGTTTCTCTGAACCAAAGTTTTATTGTACTGGATCAGCGAATGGACATACAATTTGTTCAGCTGACACAGTTCCAGATCAATAAACCGGCGTCTCTCAGACGGTCCATTCTTAATAATATTCAGATCCTCCGGAGAAAAAAACACCACATTGGCTACCCCGAACAGCTCGCTGGCTCTGTGCACCGGGATGCCGTTCACAGCGATTCCCTTTGTTTTATTTTTCTTTAAGTGCATATCAATTCGACAGGGCACACCATCCCTCTCAATTCCCAGCTTAATATGGGACTCTTCTTCATGGAACCGAATAATCTCTTTATCCTTAGCACCTCTGTGGGATTTTGTTGTGCAGCCCACGTAGATCGCCTCTAAAATATTGGTTTTTCCCTGGGCATTATCCCCGTAAAGAATATTGGTCCCCTTGTCCAGCTCCATGTGAAGCTCCGGATAATTCCGATAATTCTGAAGATCAATAGATGTAATGATCATACTGTAACTTTAAACGTGTGTCCCTCGTAGGATACCACATCTCCATCTATCAGTTTTTTTCCGCGCTGATACTCAACAGCCCCATTGACCTGGACCTTTCCGTCCTGAACTGCAAACTTTGCCTCCACGCCTGATTCCACCAGCCCGGCCAATTTCAGCGCCTGCCCCAATTTGATATATTCATCCCGTATTTTAATTGTCTCCATACATTTCATTCCTCCCATCCCTCAAAATATATTGTTATTTTTTTAACAGTATTGTCCGTCCCTCTCAGACAGATGCTGCATTAAAATTCACAGGAAGGATTAAATAAATATAGTTTTCTTCGTCATCCCGGATAAAGCACGGAGATTTCGGATTCATCATATAGAGATTAATTTCCTCGTCATCAATCACTCTCAGAGCATCAATCAAAAATCTGGGGTTAAATCCGATCATAATGTCTTTTCCATTTTTGTGGATCATAATCTGGGCATTCATAGAACCGAAACTGGAGTTTAATTTCAAGGACATTTCATTGTCTGTCACAGTTAGAATCAGAGGCTTCTTATCATTTTCTCTGATCAGGATAGTAGCCCGCTCGATGCAATCCAAAAATTCTTTTTTGTTGACAGTTACCTTTGTCTCATAATCGCTGGAAAGCATCTGGCTAATGCGGAAATACTCTCCCTCAATCAGTCTGGAAACCACTATGGTGTTATCGAATTCAAACATAATGTGATTTTGGCTAAAGAAAATCAAAACTTCTTTTTCATTGTCTCCGCTCAAAATCTTGCTGATCTCACTCAAAGTTTTGCCTGGAACAATAACCTTGATATTTTCATAATGATCTTTCAGTGCAACCTTTCGGATAGAAATTCTGTGCCCGTCAAGGGATACAACTTTCAATTCATTTTCCGTAACTTCAAACAGCTCGCCTGTCATCATCTTGTTGCTGTCATTGGGCGAGATGGAAAAAATAGTCTGGCGAATGATTTCTTTCAGTGTAAACTGGGAAAGGCAGATATAGCGGTCTCTTTCTATATAGGGAACATAAGAAAATTCGTCTCCGTCTCTTCCCTGTATTGTAAATACAGAGTTGTCGCAGGAAATAACAGTCGTCAGTTTTTCATCACTTTCAATAGTGATATTGGAATCTTCCCCTGAGATTTTGCGTATGATTTCAGAGAAAAGTTTGGCGTCCAGCGCAATTTTTCCTCTTTCTAAAATAGAACCGTCAACCTTTGTCTCAATTCCAAGTTCCATATCGTTTCCAGTTAATTTGATATCCGTTCCTGATGCATCGATCAGAATACATTCCAGGATAGACATGGTAGTTTTAGAAGGAACGGCTTTCAGTACAATGTTGATGCCATTTAATAGGGCGTCTTTTTGGAAGGTTAGCTTCATAATTGTTGATAACTCCTTTTCTTGAGAAGATGAGATAAATAAAAGATATATATAGTTTATTTCCGTAGTAATCGCCGTAGGGGCTGTGAATTTGTGTAAAAGCCTAAAATACCAGGTTGAGAATGGATTTTAGGGTGTTTATAAGTATGTGTATAACAGGAAATCTGAAATTGGAAAAAATAGAGGTTATCCACATGAAAAAAATTGTTCAGATTCCATCTTTTTCTATCCACAGAGTTTACACAAATAGTTTCACAGATTATTGTGGATTAATTTTCTTCTTCAGGATATCGATGGTATTCTGGAGAGCCGGATCTTTTGGAATATCCTTCGTTATTTTTTCAATGCCATGGATGACAGTTGTATGATCCCGGCCGCCTAAAAATTTTCCAATCTGCTGAAGAGGAGTGCTTGTCATAGTGCGGCAGAGATACATGACAATCTGGCGCGCTGTGGCGATTTCCTTGTTTCGCTTCTGGCCGAGAATATCGATAGACTGAATATTCAAATGGTCGGAAACGATCTGAAGAATCAGATCAGGGGTAATCTCTCTGGCAGCGTTTGGAGAGATCAGGTCTTTGAGGGCTTCCTCCGCCAGACTGGTAGTGATCTCCAGATTGTTCAGTTTTGAGAGAGCTACAATTTTTGTGAGGGCTCCCTCCAGCTCCCGGATGTTGGATTTGATATTGGTAGCAATATATTTGATGACTTCATTATCTATATTGTAGCCTTCCATTTCTTCTTTTTTACGAAGAATGGCCATTCGGGTTTCGTAATCTGGTGATTGAATATCCACCGTCAGCCCCCACTCAAAGCGGGAACGAAGCCGCTCCTCCAGAGTTTCGATTTCTTTGGGCGGTTTATCTGAGGAGATGATAATCTGTTTTTTCGCCTCATACAGGGCATTAAAGGTGTGGAAAAATTCCTCCTGCGTACTTTCCTTGCCGATGATGAACTGAATATCGTCGATCAGGAGTACATCATTGTTCCGGTATTTTTCCCGGAATTCTGTGGTGGTGATATTGTTTTTGTTCCGGATGGCGTCAATCAGCTCATTGGTGAATTTTTCTGATGTGACATACAGTACCTTGGCATTCGGGTTATTTTTTAATATAAAATGGGCGATGGAATGCATCAGGTGAGTTTTTCCAAGCCCCACTCCTCCATAAATAAATAGAGGGTTGTAGATTTCTCCCGGAGACTCGGCCACTGCCAGGGATGCAGCATGAGCCAGATTGTTGTTGGCGCCTACGACAAAGGTGTCAAAGGTATATTTTGGATTCAAATTGGCATTCTGGATAATTTCTGGGCTGACTTCCCGTAAATTCTTTTTAATAAGAAGATTCTCAGCAGGAGGAGCTATGGAATCAGCTTCATCCTGGGAAATAAAGACAAGCTGACACTCAAATCCCATCTTTTCTGCAATGGAAACTTCCAGAGGAAGGCCATATTTTTTGCGGATGTAGCCGATCATATTGCTGTCAGGGACGACAATGGTTACTTTGTTCCCGTCCACTGAATGAACCTTCAGCGGAAGAAGCCATGTCTTGAAGGATATATCCATAATTTCATGCTCTTCCTTCATATAAAGCAGGATATCATCCCAGTTCTGCTGTAATTTCTCAATCATTTCCAGTCTCCTAAATCTATAAAAATCGATAATGCATAATAGCCCAATCTAAATAACATTTTATACTAAATAGAGTAATATTTCAATGAAAATACAAAAACTTTAAAAATTTCTGTGGATAACTCCTGGATAAATATAGGGAAAAGTTGTGAAAAGGGTGTGGACAGAAAAATATAGAACAGGTTATCCACAACCTGTTGAAAAGAACAAGTATAAGTTTTAAACAAGCAGAATTAGCTGTTAATTTCATAAAAAAAACAGGCATACATGTGGAAATAAATAACTTATCCTGATACTTATCCACAATTTATCCACACTTTGGGGATAACATTATGTAAATTAACAATTAAGGCTGGGGGAACTGCCGCATGAAGCGCCGTCAGAAGGAAAGTTTTTATGAAAATATGCTTGACGAAGCCTTGTTCCTTCGATATAATCAAGAAGATGTTTAACTAAAATAGTCGGAATATGGGTATTCATATTTGAAGATATTGGTAAGAGGAGGTGTCTCGCGTTATGAAAATGACATTTCAGCCTAAGAAAAGGCAGAGATCAAAGGTTCATGGCTTCAGGGCTAGAATGAGCAGTGCAGGCGGTAGAAAAGTCTTAGCTGCCAGAAGAGCAAAAGGAAGAGCTAAGTTATCCGCTTAAATGACAGGGGCCGCAAGTAATTGTGGCCTTTTTTGTCATAGATTAGGAAATGAAAGAAATTGGATGAAAAGGTTTAGTTCGATTAAAAAAAACAGGGATTTTCAGAAGGTTTATGACAGCGGAAAGTCCTATGCAAACAAGAGATTGGTCATGTATGTAGCGGAGAATGGTCTGAATGAGACGAGGATCGGAATTTCAGTCAGCAAAAAAGTTGGGAATAGTGTGGTCCGTCACCGCATGACCAGATTGATCAGAGAAGTATTCCGCTTAAACAAAAAAAATATTCGTAGTGGGTTAGACATCATAACAGTTGTCCGGGTGGCAGCAAAAGAATCAGACTATAAACAATTAGAAGGTGCGTTTCTGCATCTGTGCGGACTGCATAACATTAAATTAGAATCGAAGTGATCTTGTTTTGATAGCAAAAATTTTCATTTTGTTGATTCGGGGGTATCAGATATTCCTGTCTCCTCTGAAGGTAAGGACTCACTGTATTTACACACCTACGTGCTCTCAATACGCCATCGAGGCACTCCAAAAGTATGGTGCGTTAAAAGGTACACTGTTAGCATGCTGGCGAATTCTTCGCTGCAATCCCTTTGCTAAAGGCGGTTATGATCCAGTTCCGTAAAATCAAGGAGGTAATCCATTGGAAACGTTATTATTGACAAAAGCAAATAACTTTTTTTCGTTTGGTCCGGTGGCGGATGTTTTGGGCTGGATCATGGATCTTTTGTTCCGGTTTACCAATTTATTTGGAATTATGAACATAGGTCTCTGTATTATTCTGTTTACAGCAGTTATTAAGCTGCTTTTGCTCCCTCTGACGATCAAGCAGCAGAAATCTTCCAAATTGATGGCTGTCATGCAGCCTGAGATGAAGATGATTCAGGAAAAGTATAAGGGAAAGACGGATCAGCAGTCTATGATGATGCAGAATCAGGAGATGAAGGCGCTGTATGAGAAGTACGGCACTTCTATGACCGGTGGCTGTCTTCAGCTGATTATCCAGATGCCGATTCTGTTTGCCCTGTATCAGGTTATTTTGAATATTCCCGCATATGTTCCCTCTGTAAAGGCAGTATTTGACACTGTTGTCAATGCTATCGGAGGAATGAATGCGGCTGACATATTGACACAGTTTGCGGCTGACAATAATATTTCTATGGCTACGATTCAGGCCATTACTGACAATAATAAGATTGTTGATCTGCTGTACAAGCTGACACCTAGTCAGTGGACCAGCCTGGAGGCATTATTTCCGCAGGCACAGCAGGTGATCCATGAATGTGCAGCTCAGATCGAGCACATGAACAGTTTCCTGGGATTGAATCTGACAGAAGCTCCCTGGCAGGGATTTATGCCTAACTGGGCGTGGCTGATCCCCATCGCCTCCGGTCTGTCCCAGTGGTACAGCACCAAACTGATGACAGCTAATCAATCTGTCTCAACGGATGAAAATAATCCAGGGGCATCTATGATGAAGTCTATGAACATCTATATGCCTCTGATGTCTGTGTTCTTCTGCTTTACATTTGCATCAGGCGTCGGTCTCTACTGGGTTTCCAGCAGTGTGTTTATGATTATTCAGCAGATGGTCATCAATGCTTATTTAAAGAAGATTGATGTCGATGAGATGGTTAAGAAGAACATAGAGAAGGCAAATAAAAAGAGGGCAAAGCAGGGCTTGCCTCCAGTGAAGCAGAATCAGAATGCCAGCCTTGACTGGAAGCACATGCAGGAAGAAAACGAAAAACGGGAAGCAGCCCGTATGGAGAAGATTGCAAAGAGTCAGGCTCAGGCAAAAGAGTCCACTGAATACTACAATCAGAATGCAAAGCCGGGCAGCCTCGCAGCGAAAGCGGGTATGGTACAGAAGTATAATGAGAAGCATGAGAAGCGCAAATAATTGAGGAGGGGTTTTGCAATGGAAATGATTACGATTTCTGCAAAGACAGTGGACGAAGCAGTTACAAAGGCATTGATTCAGTTGGAAACTACCAGTGACAAGCTGGTCTACGAAGTGGTAGAAAAAGGCAGTGCCGGTTTTCTTGGAATTGGTGCAAAACCAGCGATTATCCGCGCCGGCAAAAAGGTGACTCTGGAGGACAGAGCTGTTGATTTTCTTGGCCAGGTATTTGATGCCATGAATCTCAATGTCACCATAGAGATCGCTTACAATGAGGAAGAGAATGAGATGTCTATCAATCTGGTAGGCGATGATATGGGGATTCTGATCGGAAAGAGAGGACAGACCCTTGATTCTCTCCAGTATTTGGTCAGCATGGTCTTAAATAAAGAGAGCGACGGCTATCTGAGAGTGAAGCTGGATACGGAAAATTACCGTTCCAGAAGGAAAGAGACTCTCGAGACCTTGGCAAAAAATATTGCCTATAAGGTAAAGAGGACAAAGAGGAGCGTTTCTCTGGAACCGATGAATCCTTATGAGAGACGGATTATCCATGCTGCTCTTCAGAACGATAAGTATGTAACGACAAGGAGTGAGGGGGAGGAACCCTTCCGCCATGTTGTGATCTTCCTAAAGAAGGAGACGGGAAGAAAAGACCGCTTTGCAGTCAAGGATAAGAAGGAAGCGTAATCTAGTTAAGAAAATAGAGGCAAAGAAGGGATGCTGCCAGGCATGCCAGATTGGTAGAAATACCGCTGGCAGTCAGGCAGCATTTTGCTGTGAAAGCTCAGGCAAGCGGCGATGTTGTCCTCATGCTTGCATGTGGGACAACATCGGCATTTGCCTGACAAGAAGCATGAGCAAGCAGCGCGTAAGCCTGAATTGCGAATGTTTTTGGTGATCGCGTAAGCGATCGGCTTTCCTGCTCAGGCAAGCTCAGTCAGACAGTCATTTGTTCCTGGATTAGAAAGAAGGAAAATAATTTGAAAAAAGAAACGATTGCAGCGATTGCAACGGCGATGAGCGATTCCGGGATTGGAATCATCCGCATCAGCGGACCAGAGGCATTTTTGATAGCAGATCGGATTTTTAAGAGAAAGAAAGGAAAACCATTGTGTGAGGAAAAGGCCAATACCATCCACTATGGATTTATCTGTGACGGTGATGAGAAACTGGATGAAGTTCTGGTGATAATTATGAAGGCCCCTCACAGCTACACAGCGGAGGATACCGTGGAGATAGACTGCCATGGCGGGGTTCTGATGATGAAAAAAATTTTAGAGCTGGTCATTAGAAATGGAGCCAGGGCGGCCGACCCGGGAGAGTTTACAAAACGGGCATTTCTTAATGGAAGAATCGATTTGTCTCAGGCTGAAGCAGTTATGGATGTGATTCAGGCAAAGAATGAGTATGCGCTGAAAAGTTCTGTAAGCCAGCTCAGGGGATCCATCTCAAAAAAAATGAGGGAACTGAGGGCTGAGATTCTCTATGAGATGGCCTATATTGAGTCGGCTCTTGATGATCCGGAACATATTTCTCTGGATGGCTACAGAGAAAAACTTGCAGTTTTGACAGAAGACTGGCTAAAAAAAATCGGCCATCTGTTGTCCACAGCAGATAAGGGAAAGGTTATGAAAGAGGGAATTCGAACTGTTATTTTAGGAAAGCCCAATGCCGGAAAATCGTCCCTGATGAATGTACTGGTAGGAGAGGAGAGGGCCATTGTAACTGAGATTGCTGGAACCACCCGAGATACTCTGGAGGAGCACATTTATTTAAATGGGATCAGCTTAAATGTGGTAGACACTGCCGGAATCCGGGAGACGAAAGATGTGGTGGAGCAGATTGGCGTGTCCCGGGCCAGAGATGCGGCAAAGGATGCAGATTTGATTATTTATGTTGTGGATGGATCCTGCCCTCTGGATGAGAATGATGCTGAGATTATGGATTTCATCCGGGATAAGAAGGCAGTGGTGCTGCTGAATAAATCGGATCTTTTGATGGTTGTCTCAGCCGAAGAACTGAGGGAGCGTTCCGGACACAAAGTGATACCGGTCTCGGCGAAAGAGGAACTGGGAATAGAAGCTCTTGAAGACGAGATTAAAAATATGTTTTATCAGGGGCAGATTTCTTTTAATGATGAGATTTATCTGACCAATATTCGTCATAAAGAGGCACTGGAGCAGGCCAAGACAAGCCTGGATATGGTGAGAGAGAGTATTCGGAATGGGATGCCTGAGGATTTTTATTCTATCGACCTGATGGATGCTTATACGCAGTTGGGAACAATTATAGGCGAAGAGGTGGGCGAAGACCTGGTAAACGAAATTTTCAGCAGATTTTGTATGGGCAAATAGAAAAAGGCCAGGTTGAGTATTTGGAGGAATGGAAATGCCGTATTTAGAAGAATCGTATGATATTGTGGTAGTGGGAGCCGGACATGCCGGATGCGAGGCAGCCCTGGCATGTGCCAGATTGGGTCTGGAGACGATCATGTTTACAGTCAGTGTGGACAGTATAGCCCTGATGCCTTGCAATCCTAATATTGGGGGGAGTTCAAAGGGCCATTTGGTGCGGGAGCTGGATGCCCTGGGCGGCGAGATGGGAAAGAATATTGATAAAACATTCATACAGTCAAAGATGCTGAATGAGTCTAAAGGACCAGCCGTCCATTCTCTGAGAGCTCAGGCAGATAAGCAGGATTATACTAGACATATGCGGCAGACTCTGGAAAATACAGACCACCTGACGATTCGCCAGGCAGAGGTGTCAGAGCTGATCGTAGAAGAAAACGTGATAAAAGGAGTAAAGACATTTTCTGGCGCTGTTTACCGCGCAAAAGCTGTGGTTTTGGCAACGGGTACGTATTTAAAGGCTAGATGTATCTATGGAGATGTGAGCAATCCTACGGGACCAAATGGTCTGCAGGCTGCAAACCATCTGACGGATTCCCTGAAAGCCAACGGAATCGAAATGTTCCGTTTTAAAACTGGAACTCCTGCTCGCGTCGATAAGAGGAGCATCGATTTTTCTAAAATGGAGGAGCAAAAAGGCGATGACAGAATCGTTCCGTTCTCGTTCTCCACAGATCCGGATACTGTTCAGAAGGAGCAAGTATCCTGCTGGCTGACGTACACTAATGAGGAGACCCACAAGATTATCCGTGAAAATTTAGACCGGTCTCCGCTTTTTTCCGGCGCAATCGAGGGGACCGGCCCAAGATACTGTCCTTCTATCGAGGATAAGGTGGTAAAATTCCCAGACAAAAACCGTCATCAGGTGTTTGTGGAGCCAGAGGGGCTGTATACAAATGAGATGTATCTGGGAGGAATGTCCAGTTCCCTTCCTGAGGATGTCCAATATGCCATGTACCGGACTGTGCCCGGCCTGGAACATGTGAAGATTGTCAGGAATGCTTATGCCATCGAATATGACTGTATCAATTCCTTAGAATTGAAACCCACATTGGAATTTAAAAAAATTTCTGGCTGCTTCAGCGGCGGGCAGTTTAATGGGAGTTCTGGGTATGAGGAGGCTGCTGTCCAGGGATTTATGGCTGGGATCAATGCGGCCATGAAGGTTCTTGGGAGAGAACAGATTGTTTTGGACCGTTCTCAGGCTTATATCGGTGTGCTGATTGATGATTTGGTGACAAAAGAAAACCATGAACCATACAGGATGATGACCTCCAGGGCAGAATATCGCCTTCTTCTCCGTCAGGATAATGCAGATCTGAGACTTAGAAAAATAGGATATGAGATCGGTCTGGTCAGTGAGGAGGACTATCAGAAAACTGTAAAAAAAGAACAGCAGATTAAGGAAGAAATCCAGAGATTAAATAAGACGAATATAGGGGCAAACGGGAAGGTACAGAAATTTCTGGAGAGCCATGGAAGTACACCTCTGAAAACAGGAGCGACTCTGGCTGAGTTGGTGAGGCGTCCAGAACTCGACTACTTTATGTTAACCGAGATAGATGACAAGAGGCCAGAACTGCAGTTCGATATTCAGGAACAAGTGAATATCAATATAAAATATGAGGGATATATCCGGAGGCAGATGCAGCAGGTTGCCCAGTTTAAAAAGATGGAAGGAAAAAAGCTGCCGGAGCATTTTGATTATGGAACAGTCAAAAGTCTGAGGCGGGAGGCAGTACAAAAATTAAACCAGCTTCAGCCGGTCTCTGTAGGTCAGGCATCCAGAATATCCGGCGTATCGCCGGCTGATATTTCTGTCCTTCTGGTACATTTAGAGCAGATGAGGCAGCAGCGGAGCCGAAGCGATCGCGATTAGACTTTTCAATCAATAGGATTTCAATAAAACGTTTTGAGGAATAAGAATGGAAAACCAATTTAAAGTATTAATGGGAGAAGGAAGCGGCAGAATGAAAATTTCTCTGTCAGATGTACAGATGGAACAATTTTACCGCTACTATGAGATGCTGGTAGAAACCAATAAAGTGATGAATTTGACGGCCATTACGGAGATGAAAGATGTGATAGCCAAACATTTTCTTGATAGTCTGGCACTGATCAATATGGAAAAAAATCTAAATAGAGAAGCTGCACTGATTGATGTGGGAACTGGAGCTGGATTTCCGGGAATCCCGTTAAAAATTGCTTTTCCCAAGTTGAAAGTTACATTGTTGGATTCCCTAAATAAGAGAGTCAAATTTTTAAATCAGGTAATTTGCGACTTAGGCCTGAAGGATATATCGGCTATTCATGGAAGAGCAGAAGATTTTGGCAGTGATTTGAATTATCGGGAAAAATACGATTATTGCGTGTCGAGAGCGGTTGCAAATCTCTCCACATTGTCAGAATATTGTCTTCCATTTGTAAAGGTAGGAGGAGTTTTTTTTGCTTATAAATCTGGAGAGGTGGAAGAAGAGGCAAAAGCGGCAGGAAAAGCGGTTCAAATGCTGGGCGGAAAAATTGAAAGTATTGAAAAGTTTTCACTGGTGGAGGCTGAGGCAGAGCGTTCTTTTGTTGTTATAAAGAAAAATACATCGACTGCAAAAAAATATCCCAGAAAGGCCGGTATGCCTTCAAAAGAACCTTTGAAATAAACAAAAATGAAGTGGGTGTGAATCTGCGGAGCAGTTTGCACCCACTTCATTTTTGTCTATTCTTGATTTTATGTTTCACGTGAAACATGAAAATTAAAAATACGTAGAAATCACATTTAAAACTTCCTGGGGAGATTCGAGCTGTGGAAGATGCTTTGTATTAGGAATGATCGTGTATTCGACAGCAGGATTATGAAGTTTATATTCGGCAAAGATATCTTCAATGTTATCCTCAAAAGATCCGCCTAATAGGTAGATGCTGTTGTCAATTTTTTTCAAAGCATTGGCAATATTACATTTAGTGTAGTTGCACTGAACGCTGGCAAAAATAGATTTTGGAGATTCTCCTAAATGTGCAGCTTCATAATAGGCGTCAACACAGCTAGCTTTGACAGAGTAAGGATTATAAAAATAATTTTTTGAGAATCTTTCTTCAATAGATTTTCTGCTCACAGCAAAATGATAGAGGAGAGTGCCAAGAATCGGCAAATCCAGAATGAATTTATATAATTTAGCATTTTTCCCCGGTATCTGGCTGCTGGAAAGTATACTTTCTGGATTGATTAGCATAAGTCGGTCGAAAAGTTCCGAATTTAGACTGCAGGCCATAATGGCAATCGAGGCAGATGCACCAGAGACAATTACATCTGTCCTATGTCCGATCTCTGATCTGATAAAATCTGAAATCAACTGAACATAGAGATAATTGGTATATGTGATATTGGGCTTTTCAGAACGGCCGCACCCTAACAAATCAATGGAATAAACTTTATAATGCTCACTTAGAGAGTGAACAATACAGGACCACTCGTAGCTGCTGGATTCAGGAGTTAAATCATGGATTAACAGAAGAGGCTTGCCACTCCCAGATACAGTGTAATGGACAGTTCCCAAGCGCCACTTGTAACAGCGAGCCTCAGGCTTTACAAGGAGTCTGTGTGATACAGCAGAAATTTTGATTGCTTTATTTATGACAGCAGTAGCTGTGACAGCACTGGAAGACAACAGCAAAAGGGTAATTAATTTATTCTTTGCCTTCATAATAGCTCCTCCTAAAAATAGAGTTTTGTGAAAATAAAAAGTTGGGATTCCTATGGTATGCCTGAAAAGGAATGATATAATTATTATAATACAAGGAATGATGGAAGACAAGGAGTAAGAGATCGCAAAAATTCCTGAAATAAATGTTTCACGTGAAACATCGAATTTCCATTTTTAAATAATATGCAAGATTACCATAGGAATCAAAGGAAAAATATGCTATAATGTGATAACAGCTCGAAAATTTTATGTTAATATTTGTTTACAGCTAAAATGAGTAGTTAAGAAGGGACTAAGACCAAAGTTATGGGAAGAATTATTGCAATAGCAAACCAGAAGGGCGGAGTTGGAAAGACAACAACGGCGATTAATCTGTCAGCTTGCCTGGCAGAAGCAGGACAAAAAGTATTAGTTGTTGATTTCGATCCGCAGGGAAACGCCACTAGCGGATTTGGCCTGGAAAAAGGCCATATTGAGAAAACGGTATACCAAATGCTGATCGGTGAAAATTCGGTAGAAGAGTGTATCAGAGAAGAAGTTCAAAAAAATTTAGATATTCTTCCCTCAGATGTCAATTTGGCTGGAGCAGAGATTGAATTGCTGGAAATAGATAATAAAGAATCTTTGCTGAAAAATAACTTGAAAAAGATAAAGAAAAACTATGATTTTATTATTATAGATTGCCCTCCATCTTTAAATTTGCTCACGATCAATGCCTTGACAGCGGCGGATACTGTGATTGTTCCAATCCAGTGTGAGTATTATGCGCTGGAGGGCTTGAGTCAGATATTGAAGACAGTGAATCTGGTAAAAAGAAAGCTGAACCGTAAATTGGAGCTGGAGGGTGTTGTATTTACCATGTATGATGCCAGAACCAATCTTTCTCTGCAGGTAGTTGAGAGTGTAAAAAATACTTTGAACCAGAATATTTATAAGACAATTATTCCCAGAAATGTAAGGCTTGCGGAAGCACCCAGCCACGGGATGTCGATCAACCTTTATGATTCCAGATCAAGCGGAGCAGAGAGCTACAGATTGTTAGCAGCGGAAGTGATTAGCAGAGGAGAAGATATTTAATATGACAAAGACGGCAAAAAAAGGATTGGGGAGAGGATTAGGGGCTCTTCTGGGAGAAAATTTTGAAGAGGAAGAGCTGATATCCGAGAAAGAAAAAAAAGAAGAGACAAAGGCGGGAACAGTGCCAAAGGAAATTTTCATAAAGGTATCTCTAATAGAGCCGAACAGGGAACAGCCCAGAAAAGAGTTTGATAAAGAACAGATGGAAGAATTGGCTTCATCTATTCGTCAATACGGTGTGCTTCAGCCTATTATGGTTCAGAAAAAAGGCGATATGTATGAGATTATCGCCGGTGAGAGAAGATGGAGGGCTGCAAAAATGGCAGGGCTCAAGGAGATTCCTGCTATTATAAGAGAATATGATAAACAGAAGAAAATGGAGATCAGTCTCATTGAAAATGTACAAAGGGCTGATCTGAATCCTATCGAGGAAGCAGCAGCATATCGGCAGCTCATAGATGAGTTTGGACTGAAGCAGGAAGAGATAGCGGAGCGCGTGGCTAAAAACAGGGCGACCATTACCAACAGTCTTCGCCTCCTAAAACTGGAACCAAGAGTTCAGGAACTGCTGATTCAGGGAAAACTGTCCAGCGGCCATGCCAGAGCTCTTCTTGCCATCGAGGATAGTCAACAGCAGTATGCGACAGCGGAATTAATCATTAAAAACGAATTGAGTGTAAGAGAAGTTGAAAAGCTGGTAAAAACACTCTTAAAGCCTAAAAAAGAAAAAATGCAGAAGGACGAGAAGGATATCAGCTTTGTTTTCCGTGATTTAGAAGAGCGAATGAAGAGCATTATGGGAACAAAAGTGTTAATCCACAGGAAAGATAAAAATAAAGGGCGAATTGAAATCGAATACTACTCTGAATCCGAGTTGGAAAGAATCGTAGAGCTGATCGAATCCATACAGAGTAACTGAGATAGCGAGTAAGCATTAATGACGGGAGTGAATACAGATAAATGGAGGACAGCACTGTGCAGAATAACTTATTCAGTCAATTAGGAATAGATCCCAGCTACATAATAATCGGGCTGGCTGCATTAACCCTGATACTGTTGATCATAGTAATCATTTGCATTGTAAAAATTAATAAATTGTACCGGAGATATGATTATTTTATGCGCGGGAGGGATGCGGAATCCCTGGAGGGTTTTATAGTAAAAATGTCAGAGGATATCCGTAAACTTCAAAGCGAAGATAAGGGCTATAAAGATACAATCCGCACAATCAATAGAAATATCAGAGCATCCTACCAGAAGTTTGGCCTGGTACGCTATAATGCATTTAAGGGGATGGGAGGAAACCTCAGCTTTGCTATGGCTATGCTGGATTATACCAACAGCGGTTTTGTCCTGAACTCAGTGCACAGCCGTGAAGGCTGCTATCTGTATCTGAAGAGAGTAGATATGGGACAGACAGATGTTATGCTGGGCAACGAAGAAAAGGAAGCTCTGGAGCAGGCTTTGGGATATGTAGAACCAAAAGACAATTAGAGCCTAGGAGAAGAAATGATTGACAATTTTACCATGTGCTGGTATACTATAAAGCAATAGCGTAAAAGAAGGCGATGGGGCCCCCTTCCTGGACAGGATAGGGGCTTTTTTTGTCTAAATAAGGAGGAAAAGCTAATGTCATACGTTGATGAAGTGTACGAGAAAGTAGTCGCAAAGAATCCCGGTGAGACGGAATTCCACCAGGCTGTTAAGGAAGTTCTGGATTCCTTAAAACTGGTTATCGAGGCAAACGAAGAAAAGTACCGCAAAGAAGCGATTCTTGAACGTCTGGTGGAACCAGAGAGAATCATTTCCTTCCGTGTACCGTGGGTTGATGACAAGGGACAGGTACAGGTAAACAAAGGTTTCCGTGTTCAGTTTAACAGTGCCATTGGACCTTACAAAGGAGGACTTCGCCTTCATCCCTCTGTAAACCAGAGTATCTTAAAATTCCTGGGGTTTGAGCAGGTATTTAAGAACTCCCTGACAGGCCTTCCCATCGGCGGAGGAAAAGGTGGTTCTGATTTTGATCCCAAAGGAAAATCTGACAGAGAGGTTATGGCCTTCTGCCAGAGCTTTATGACAGAGCTCTATAAATACATTGGAGCTGACCAGGATGTTCCGGCCGGTGATATCGGTGTAGGGGCGAGAGAGATCGGTTATCTGTACGGTCAGTACAAGAAAATTACTGGCCAGTATGAGGGCGTACTGACAGGAAAGGGTTTGACCTACGGCGGATCTCTGGCACGTACCCAGGCAACAGGATATGGTTTGGTATATATGGTAGTTGAGATGTTAAAGCATGAGGGACAGGAGCTGGCAGGAAAGACCGTTGTCATTTCTGGTTCTGGAAACGTTGCTATCTATGCAACAGAAAAAGCACAGCAGTACGGCGCAAAGGTAGTAGCTCTCAGCGACTCCAACGGATATGTTTATGATAAAGATGGCATCAAGCTGGATGTAGTCAAAAAAATTAAGGAAGTGCGCCGTGGCCGTATTAAAGAGTATGTAGATGCAGTTCCCACAGCAGTCTACACCGAAGGCAAGGGTATCTGGACAATCCCCTGTGATATTGCTCTCCCCTGCGCGACACAGAATGAGCTGAATCTGGAAGATGCAAAGACCTTGAAGGCAAATGGCTGCATGCTGGTAGCAGAGGGCGCAAACATGCCTTCTACCAGAGAAGCAACCGATTTCTATCTGGAGAATGGCATTCTCTTTATGCCGGGCAAGGCAGCAAACGCCGGCGGCGTTGCCACCTCCGCATTGGAGATGACACAGAACAGCGAGCGCCTGTCCTGGAGCTTTGAAGAAGTAGATGAGAAACTCCATGGTATTATGGTAAATATTTTTGCTAAAGCAGCAGATGCAGCAGAGCGCTACGGCGTTCCTGGCAACTACGTAGCTGGAGCAAATATCGCAGGCTTCGAAAAAGTTGTCGATGCAATGATGGCTCAGGGTATTGTATAATAAAAAGAAATGTTATATAATAAAGGGCGGTTGAGTGAATTCCAGCTCTGAATTAGAATAAGGCGAAGTCGATTCTTCGCCTTATTTTCTTAAATCGGCACTTTTATAATGGATATTATTGGGACAAAATGGAGGTGATCAAGAATGCATAAGTTTTTGCGGTCAGCTGGCTTTTCAGAGTACCAGTCAAAACAGGAGATTCAAGAACTGCTGAAAAAGCTGCTTGAAGAGTCAGGAGAGACCCTTAGATTTCAGATTAATTCGGAAAGATTGTGTCAGGTTTGGATCGAAGCAGCACCTGGGCTTGGAATCTGTATTGTGGGGGAAGAAAAAGAAAACCAGGAATTAGAAGTAGAGTACTATTTTCCGTATCTGACCGGAGAAGAGATCACTTCTACAGCCGAATGTTCGATTCAGAGACATACGGAGAGGGAGACTTATGCGGGACTTCTGGATGAATATAAGGTAGGGATATCCCTGATTTTTTATATTTCTAATTCGATAGAATACCGTATGCGCCGGCAGAAGCGTGAAAATTGCCAGGTAAAAGGGGCGCACCTGTGTGGCTTCAGCGTAAAGGGAAAGATTCTGCTTCCTATTCAAAAGACTGCTGTTCAGATTGAACAGTCCAAAATGGCTTCCAGGACCAGAAGCAGCTTGCTGGAGGCAGCCAAAAATGGGGATGCGGATGCCATTGATACCCTGACGATAGAAGACATTGATCTGTACTCTCAAGTGACCAGAAGGGTTCAGAAAGAAGATTTGTACTCTATTATCGACTCCTGCTTTATGCCCTGCGGGATTGAGTGTGATCAATATTCTGTAATCGGTGAGATTAAACATATCGAATATAAAGAAAACCGTTTTACGGGAGAAAAGGTATACGACTTGACGCTGGAAAGCTGTGATCTGACATTCCATGTTGGAATCAATGAGAAGGATCTGACAGGAGAGCCAAAAGTAGGGCGGAGATTCAAGGGACAGATCTGGATGCAGGGAACAGTAGATTTCAAAGGACAGGAGTAGCCGCATTTTTGTACTTGATTTTTTTTTGAAAATAAGGTATTATAGAACGTGGGTCTTGTCTTAATCATTAAGTACAGTATCCATGTGAAAATGCGTTTCCGTAGCTCAGCTGGATAGAGCGACCGCCTCCTAAGCGGTAGGTCGGGTGTTCAAATCACCTCGGGAACGCCAGAAGATTCGCCGAAAGCCTTGCAAAAAGGTTTTCGGCTTTTTTTGTTATGGTATATGCAGCTTCATCAATAGAGAATCAACGATTTTTATCACTGCCTGAGGCGACATCTTCCATTTAGCATGTTACAATCTGCATTAAGTTTGGCTAATTCTATTTCGGGGACATAAAAGAAAATTAGGAGAATAAATATCGAAATAAAAATTGGAGAAATAATAGAGGAGACGCAATACAAAAAAGTGCTATAATATAAGTTGGATAGATGGGGCCATGAGACTCTCGGGAAATTTCATAAAGCATGTAAGTAGGAGGATGAGAGCAATGAAATATGTAATCGTTGGAGGAGTGACAGGAGGGGCCAGTACGGCGGCAAGGCTGAGGAGGCTGGATGAAAAGGCAGAGATCCTGATTTTTGAAAGAGGATCTTATGTATCTTATTCGAACTGCAGTATTCCCTACCGGCTAAGTGAGACTGTTGACCAGACGGAGAAACTGATTCTGAATACACCTCAGTCATTTAAGGGTATTTATAACATTGAAGTAAGGATATCCAGCCAGGTGGTTTCGATTGACCGAAAGGCGAAAAAAGTCCACGTCAAAGATCTGCTGAACAACCGGGAATATGAAGAGTCTTATGATAAATTGATTCTTTCCCCGGGAGCGGATCCAGTGATTCCTTCTATCAAAGGGATAGAGGGCGCTAATCTTTTTACTGTCAGAAATGTAGAAGATATCAGCCGGTTCTATTCCTTTATTAAGGAGAAGGGAGTAAAAAAGCTCTCTGTGATTGGAGGCGGCTTTATCGGCGTGGAGGTGGCTGTGAATCTGCGGGAAGCAGGCTATCAGGTGGCGATGGTGGAGGCAATGCCACAGATTCTCAGAACCTATGATTATGATATGGTTCAGATTCTTCAGAAAGAAATGTTGGATAAGGGTGTTAACCTGATTGTGGGCGATTCGGTGGTATCATTTGAAAACTCTGACCTTATTCTGAAATCAGGCCGAAAAGTAGAGGGGGATGCTGTGGTTATGTCTGTGGGTGTACGGCCTGAGACTTCACTTGCAGCCGATGCAGGGCTGGAGCGGAACCAGCGCGGCGCTATCAAAGTGGATGCCAATTACCGCACCAGCGATCCTGATATTTACGCTGTAGGTGATGCCATAGAAGTCTATAATGCTCTGACCCGCAAGCCGATGATGCTCCAGCTTGCAGGGCCTGCCCAGAAACAGGCAAGGCAGGCGGCAGATCATATTTACGGACGCCCTGTAAGAAATACCGGATATATCGGATCTAGCTGCATCAAGGTGTTTGACTACAATGCAGCGAGTACAGGACTGACCGCGGCACAATGTGAGCAGGAGGGAATACCGTATGATTTCGTGTATGTGCTGCCGATGGATAAAGTTTCCCTGATGCCGGAAAGCCGTACTCTTCATTATAAACTGATTTATGAGGTACCTACAGGCAGAGTCCTGGGCGCGCAGGCCATTTCTAAGGGGGACGCAGCTAAGAGGGTTGATATCGCGGCAACCCTCATCAAATTTGGAGGAACAGTGGATGATTTAAGAGATCTGGAGCTTTGCTATGCGCCGCCCTTTTCTACGCCGAAAGATGCTGGAAATATAGCAGGGCTGGTCGCAGAGAATCTTCTTCAGAGCACGTTTCGCCAGGTACACGTTGACCAGGTGAGAGATCTGGTGGAATCTGGCGCATATATTATCGATGTGCGTCCGGAGGCGATGTATGAGAAGGGACATTTGAAAAATGCAGTCAATATTCCTATGGCTCAGCTTCGCCAGCGCTTGGATGAAATTCCAAAAGACCGTCCAGTTTATGTGCACTGCCAGATTGGGCAAACTAGCTATCATGCAGTTATGGCGCTGAAAGGAAATGGATTCACCAATGTCTGCAATGTATCAGGAGGCTTTCGGGGAATCTGTTATTATGAATACTTTAATGATGTAACCCAAAAAAGAGAACCCATTGTCAGCAAGTATAATTTTGGATAAGAAGGGTGCAGAAGAGAGTGACAGAATTGCGAAGAGAACAAAATTTGCTGCTGGATTTTTCACACGTATATCCGGAAGGGATAGAGAGGCAGGCAGAGGGATTAAAACGAATCAATCTGAGCGATATCAGCGGGACAGATATGTACTGTACAAGGGAAGCGGCTGATGAGATTAGGAAAAGGCTGAAAGATTGGAGCCCTAGAGGGATTCATTTTCTGGACAGCGGAAATTACCATTATGTGACTCTGTTTTTTGCGGAAAAGATCCATATTCCTTTTTCTCTGGTTTTGTTTGACCACCATACAGATATGCAGGAGCCAATGTTTCCTCAGCTGCTTAGCTGCGGAAGCTGGGCGGGTGAGCTTCTTCGCCGCAGCAGGTATCTCGAGCAGATGATCCTGATTGGACCGGAGGAGAAGAGCATAGAAGGAATTGATCAAAAGCTGAGAGACAGGATTATCTGGCTGAAGGAGTCAGACAGGAAGCTGGCAGACGAGGAGAGGAAAAAAATCAACCTGTCCCTGCCGATCTATGTCTCTATAGATAAAGATGTTCTGAGCCCTCGCTACGCCAGGACGAACTGGAATCAGGGAAACATGTCAGTGAACATATTGGAAAATATTCTCTTGGAAGTGTTTTGGCATCAGGATGTGATTGGTGTGGATATCTGCGGAGAGTGCAGCCTGTTGGAGCCTCTGCAGCAGCTTTCGGAGGATGAGAAAGTGAACGGAGAAACCAACCGCTCCCTGTATCAGTTCCTTTCCAGACTTTTTGGATAGGAGAGAAAAAACTAACCTAAAAGTAAGTATATTACCTAAAATTCAGTACTTGAATTTTTGTCCAGCCTCAGTATAATGAAAGAAAAGCAGTCAGCACCTGACTGCCAGATTATGTTTATGATGTGTGAGGAGGTAATGTCAAATGTTAAAAGATCTTGGCGTAAAGCCCTATCTGTTCCCGATGCCTGTTTTGATGATTTCCACCTATGGAGATAATGATAAGGTGGACGTAATGAATATGGCCTGGGGCGGTATCTGTGCGCAGAATATGGTGGCTCTGAACATCGACGAAGACCACAAGACTAGCGAGAATATCAAGAAAAGAGGCGCGTTTACCCTTAGCATTGCCGATATTGACCACATAGAAGCGGCAGACTTTTTTGGAATTGCAACTGGAAATAAGATGGAAGATAAGTTTGAGAGATCCGGGCTTCATGCAGTGAAAAGCACCCGGGTTGACGCGCCGGTTATCCAGGAATTCCCGGTAACTCTGGAGTGCAAGGTGGCAGAGTGCCAGCACACAGCCTATGGATTCCGAGTTTTAGGGGAAATTGTCAATGTTTTGGCAGACGAGAAGGTGCTCAATGAAAAGGGAAATGTTGACCCCGAGAAGCTGAATGCGTTTGCATTTGACCAGTTCCAGAGCGGATATTATGCCATTGGGGAGAAAGTCGGACAGGCATGGAAAACCGGGGCTGGGCTGATGAAAAAATAAAAAGATTCTGGATTGTTTGAAAAAAGGAGCTGCGCCTTTTGGTGCAGTTCCTTTTTTGTCATAAGATATAGAGATAGTTCCTGCAAGAAATAACAGGAAATCCTTGACTTATATGTGGTTTGTCAATTACCATTGTAATGTGGATATTGGCAAACTAGTAAAAGGAACTCATTATTATGAACTACATTGTATTTGACCTGGAATGGAACCAAAGCCCTGAAGGAAAGGAGTCCTCTGTGGAGGGATTTCCTTTTGAGATTATTGAGATTGGTGCGGTCAAGCTGGATCAGGATTTGAATCAGATAGGAACGTTTCACCAGCTTGTCCGGCCGCAGATATATCAGAAGCTCCACTATAAAATTTCAGAAGTGACTCACATGGAGCTGTCAGTTCTGAAGAAAGAAGGCTGTCTGTTTCCAGAAGCAGCTCAGGCATTTCTGAATTGGTGCAGGGAAGGCGGCGAGTCTATATTCTGCACTTGGGGATCTATGGATCTGACAGAGCTCCAGCGGAACATGGAATTTTTTGGAATGTCTATCCCGTTTCCGAAACCTCTGCTGTACTATGATGTGCAGAAATTGTACCGGATTTTGTCAGGGGACGGGAAGGCAGTGCTGTCCCTCGACCAGGCAGTGGAGGAGATGGGAATCCGGGAGGAAAAACCGTTTCATCAGGCATTTGATGATGCTTATTATACTGGGAAGATTATGAGAAACATTGATTTTCATCGGGTGAAGGACTTTTTGTCTATGGATTATTACCGCCTTCCATCCGCCAGAGAGGAGGAGGTGTATCTGACCTTCCCTGGCTACAGCAAGTATGTATCCAGAGTCTTTGGGAGCAGGGAAGAGGCTTTAAAGGACAAGATTGTCAATGATATGGTCTGTCCCCAGTGCAGGCGTATGCTGAAGAAGAAAATCCGGTGGTTCCCGGTCAGCCAAAGGCTGTACTACGGGCTGGCCGTCTGCCCGGAACACGGTTTTGTAAGGGGAAAGATCAGGATAAAAAAGCAGGAAGAGGGCCGTGTATTTGTAGTAAAAACGATGAAGCCTGCCAGCGAGAGTGCTGCGGAGGACATCTGCGCCCGAAGAGACGAAGCAAAGAAGAAGAGAACGGAGAGAAACCGAGCAAAGCGTCTGGCACAAAAAAGCAGAAAGCAGGAAGCCTAAGACTGGCTTTCCTGCATCCTGTACCCCACTCCGATTTCTGTAAAAATATAGTTTGGTTCAGCGGGATTTGCTTCCAGCTTTCTCCGGATATGGGCCATATTGACCCTGAGAATCTGATTATTATTGTCAGCGTACGGTCCCCAGATATGGTTGATGATATAGTCATAGGTGAGAACTTTTCCGGAGTTCTGAGCTAAGAGAGTCACCAGCTTGTATTCAATCTGCGTCAGATGAATCGTCTGGCCGTTTAACGTTACCAGCCGCTTATCAAAATCGATGGTGAGTCCATCATACTGATAGACAGGCACGGCGGATGAGCCTTTTAAGTCAGAAATATGCTGATAATGGCGCAGAGCGGTCCGGATCCGGGCCAGGAGCTCTGATGTGCCGAAGGGCTTGGTTATATAGTCATCTGCGCCGGAATCCAGGGCATTGACCTTTTCTCTCTCCTGGGTGCGGGCGGAGATGACGATGATTGGAAGACTGGACCAGCTTCGAATTTTCTGGATGATGTCCAGCCCATCCATATCTGGAAGGCCCAGATCAAGAAGAATCAGATCGGGACACAGGGAAGTGGCAATGGAGAGCCCTTTCTGCCCTGTAGAGGCAGTCTGGACTTTGTAGCCGTTGGCGGTTAATGTGGTTTCTATGAAACTGCAGATGCTTTTTTCATCTTCAATGATCAAAATACTTTGTTTTGGTGTCATTTGTGTTTTCTCCTAAGGGAAGGTTAAAGGTAAAGCAGGCGCCGCTTGAAAGATTTCCGGCTTTGATGGTTCCTCCGTGGGCGGATACGATCGTTTTGCAGATGGAAAGTCCGATTCCCATTCCTTTGTGGGAGTCACTGCTCTGGGAAGAGGAAGGCGAGCCGTCGAAAATGGAGGACAGCGCCTCGTCTGGGATCCCGGGGCCTTGATCAGAGATCTGAAAACAGGCACGGTTATCCAGGATAAAAGAGCTGAGTTTGATGGGCTTCGAGGGATTTCCATGATAGTAGGCATTTTCCATCAGATTGATCAGAACCTGTTCAATCAAAGTGGCATCCATGGGAATCATAATAAAGTCATCGGGAATCTGAACCGTTACGATGGCATCGGGAAGACGCCTGCGAAAGCGCTGGACGGCTTCGGAGACAACCTCTTCCAGGGGTTCAGGGGATTTGTTTACCCTTGTGTCGCCGTCCCGTATTCTAGTTACAGACAGAAGATTCTCGACCATATTTAAAAGCCAGTTGGCATCCTCCTGGATATTTTGAACCATTCGATCCTTTTCCTCACCGGAAAGGGATTGATTATTTTCTATGTATGCTGAGCTAATTCCTATAATGCTGGTGAGAGGGGTTCTCAGATCGTGGGAGATAGCCCGAAGCAGATTGGCCCGCATTTTTTCTTTCTCAGCTTCCATGAGCAGCTTATCTCTCTCATTTAAAATGCGGGACTGCTCTTTCATTCTGGATGTGGCGGCACTGGTGATCAGTGCTATAGTCAGCATGCAGAGAAAGGTAGCAGGGTACCCCTCCAATGTAAAATTCAGCTCCATGTAAGGATAGGTAAAAAACAGATTGACAAAAAAGGTGCTGACTACGGAGGCGATAATGCCGGGAATGTAGCCGTCTGTGTATCTGGCGATCATCAAAACACTCAGGATATAGATCATGGCAACATTGACTGTGTCATTGGTGCTGAACTGAGCGACGGGAGCTGCGGCTCCCGTCGCGATAGCTAAAATCCCCAGACAAACTGTAATATTGCGTGCCACAGGATGGCGCCAGAATTTTGTATTTTCAAGTCGTTTCCACATGCTTTTTAGACGGTTCACACTGTATTCTCACTTTCTGCCTATCGCCTGCGGCGGGGGCTGTGTTTCGGCCGGCGCTTTGGGGTATAGGAAGAATTTCTTTTTTCTTTTAAAATCAGATCAAAATCTTCCTGGGTACATCCAATGTCTTTCAGGCGCTGGCTGCGCCTTGCCTTCCTCCTTTGACGCTCCTGGGCCTCCTTTTTGTCATAATATCTCTTTGCCGCAACAGATATAAAGATCAGAATGGCCAAAACCAGTACAACGGCCAGGGCGATCCAGACAGCTGACGGGATCGCAGGAAAATGAATTCCAGAAAGAAGGCCGTTTTCTTCCGAAGTCTCAGAGGCTTCGGATAACTGGCTTTCTGCTGGGATTTCAGATGGAAGCGCAGCGGGGGATGGAAGAGGAAACTCTTCCGTTTCCATCAGAGTTCCCGAAAGTTCTGCTGCCTCTTCCGTCTGAGCTGCTTCAGAGGGGAGAGAAGACCGGATGGCCTCTGCTTCTTTTAACTGCAGATATGCGGAACCGATGGCATGATCATTGTATGTGTATTGGATCTGGGCGACAGCGTTCTTTGGCGCAGAAGCATCCAGATCGTAGGTAATGGCTGTCTGTGCGTCAGCGAGGGAAGCTCCTTTGGGCAGAGTAACAGAGCAGTCCTTATCCAGAGAGAGAACGGTAATATCACTGGTCGTGAGGCCGGCGATAGTCATATCATTTTCTATGGATGTGTAGGTGCTGTCATAGTCGGCCACCCGCAGCGTCTGAAAATTGTCGAACCCGAAATCCAGAAGGCGTTTGGTATCCCTGTAATGAACCTGCTGTCCATTGAGGATAACAGCGATCAGCGTCATACCGTCCCTCTCCGCGCAGGTGACCAGGGTATTTCCCGCCAGGGAAGTATATCCCGTCTTTCCGGCAAATGCGCCGGGATAATATACAGAGGTATTTTTTCTCAGCATCTGGTGGTGAGCATAGACCACATTGTGGGGATCTTCCGGATCCGGATACTGTTTGATTGGTGCATGCTTCCAATAGAGGGAGCTGTCAATTTTTACAAAGGTCTCATTCTGCAGGGCTGCCTGGGTGATAAGCGCCATGTCATAGGCGGAGGTATAATGATTTGGATCATTTAGACCGCTGGGATTGGCAAAATGGCTGTCTTGACAGCCCAGCTCGGCAGCTTTTTCATTCATCATATCTGCAAATGCCTCCCTGGATCCAGCAACATGTTCGGCCAGGGCGTTTGCACTCTCGTTGGCAGAGGCCAGCAGAAGCCCGTATAGACAATCTTCCACAGACAGGACATCACCCTCTGAGGCAGCCATATTGCTGGAATTTTCCTCAACATTGTGAACTGCATCGTAAGAAAAGGTCACCATCTCATCCAGGTCGCAGTTTTCAATGACGATCAGAGCCGTCAGGATTTTGGTAATGCTTGCAGGGAAAAAGGGCTCATGGATGTTTTTCCCGTAAAGGATCGTGCCAGAGTCTGCATCCATCACGATTCCGCCTCCGGCTTCGATATAGGTGTCTTCCGGCCAGGAGGCAGCCAGAGCTGCAGTGGGACAGATCCCAGCAAGCACTGTCAGGAAGGCGGCCAAAGCCAGGAAATATTTGTAAAATCGATTCATAAATTCTTAATCTCCATGTAACAGTTGGCATTTCCTACAGTATAGGCTATTTTTTGCGACAAGTAAAGGCGGTTTTGCGCACTTTTCTCCAGAGGAAAAGGCTGATTCCAAAGACTAGGACTGTAGAAGCCCCAAATATTGCCAGGATTAAAAATGCCGTGTCCATGAAAAATGGTTCTGGAACAATATTGATCAGCATGTCAGTAGCCGGATTCAGGATCCACAGATCATTATTGAAGAATATGTGGTGGAAGATAACGAAATACCGGTTAAAGTCGGATGCGATAAGTGCCCCAAGCCCGGCTCCGATCAGAAAAATCACCCCCATGCCTACACAGATTGCCCGGGGGAGGATCAGGGATATCTTCGCTTTTGTTGCCGCCAGGAATACGAGGCAGAGGATAAGCAAAGCGATGGCAATCCGGCGAATCTGGATTGCTGCCAGGAAAAGGCCGCGAACATCTTCCATGTGTGCGATCTCCCGCTCATTGAAAAATTCCCGGTATTCGCCTCCCATGGTGGTGTATACATGGAGATCTTCCCGATCTCCCCTTAAATAGTCCATCATTTCGTCTGTTACAGTCAGCAGATCTTCCATAGTCATGGAAGGAAGGTCATCCAGAACCTGGTACTTTTCATATTCTCTTTCATAATAACCGGGAATCCAATAGGCCACCGCCTCTACAGAGCTGATTAAAAGGATTGCCATAAGACAGCAGGCACAGATAAACCCGGCAAGGTTGTGCAGAAATTTCATAAATAAAGGTCCTCCCAAATTGTAAGCGAGTCTGAAAAAAGCATCCTCTGTGCCGGCCATAAGTATGGCCGGTAAGGAATGCTTTTGATTATGAGTTGGTTTTCTCTTTGTTCCGCTTAATCACTTTAAGCCTGGTAAATTCCTCCCTGTCCTTTTCCTCTAGGGCATCGGAAATATTTTTGGTCAGAGCCTCATAGGTGGGGATGGTAATATTTTTTAAAGCATTGGCCCTCTTTTGGGTCTTCTTGATATTCGATGCCAGGCGGTAGGCAGAATTCTCCACCATGGACAGTTTAATGGTAAGCTCCTTCACCTTCTCGAATTTCAGTTTTGCAATATCCAGAGATTCGCTGGTATTATAGAATGAGTAATAAGGAACCACAGGCGCAGGATCATGCTGGACAAGGGGAATTTCTGTACCCATAATACTTCGGGTTTTAATTTTTATTGAGGTTTCCACAGGGATCAGCAGGCTGATCTCCTGGACATAATTAATTCCAAGATCAATATTTGCTTTCTGGAGAGCCTGGTAAGCCTCCCGAAAGGTGACATCGATCTCAGACTGGATATCTTTTGCCTGATCGATTAGGGTCATTAATTCTCGGATCAGAATATTCCGCTTTTTGTCCATCAGCCCATAGCCCTGTCTTGCCAGGGCCAGAGAGTTTTTTGCCAGGATCAGGTTGCCCTTTGTGGGAAATGTATTTGGATCCATAAAAATCCCTCCCTATTTACTGTTCCGCCTCTTCTGCAGGTTTGTAGTACTGGTCAAGGACCTTAGTGTCGATGCGGTCCAGCTCAGTTCTCGGAAGCATACCAAGAAGCTGCCAGCCAATGTCCAGTGTCTGCAGGATTGTACGGTTTTCATGGATATCCTGGCCGATAAAGTGCTGCTCAAAAGCCTTGCCGAATTCCAGGTATTTTTTATCGATGGGGGAAAGTTCATCCTCACCGATTACGGAGGCCAGAGCCCGGGCATCCCCGACTTTGGCGTAGCAGGAAAAGAGCTGGTTTGCCACATCCTGATGGTCGGCTCTGGTGTACCCTTCGCCGATGCCGTCCTTCATCAGACGGGACAGGGACGGAAGGACATTGATCGGGGGATAGATGGACTGTCCGTAGAGGCTTCTGTCCAGAACGATCTGGCCTTCTGTAATATAGCCGGTCAAGTCCGGGATAGGATGAGTAATGTCATCGTTGGGCATGGTCAGAATCGGGATCTGAGTGACTGAGCCGTTGATGCCTTCCACAATGCCTGCCCGCTCATAGATGGCAGCCAGCTCGCTGTACAGGTATCCGGGAAAGCCTTTACGGGAAGGAATCTCCCCTTTGGAGGAGGAAACCTCACGCATGGCCTCAGCAAAGGAGGTCATATCTGTAAGGATTACCAGGATATGCATACTCTTCTCGAATGCCAGATACTCTGCCAGTGTCAGAGCGATTTTTGGAGTAATCAGACGTTCCACCACAGGGTCATTGGCCAGATTGATGAACATTGCCACATGGGAAGAAACGCCGCTTTCCTCAAAAGTACGGCGGAAAAAGTCAGCCACATCGTATTTTACACCCATAGCCGCAAAGACGATGGCAAATTCCTCATCAGAATCCTCCCCAAGGGACGCCTGCTGAACGATCTGAGCAGCCAGCTGGTCATGGGGAAGGCCGTTTCCGGAAAAGATCGGCAGCTTCTGTCCTCTGATCAGGGTGGTCAGGCCGTCGATGGCGGAGATTCCAGTTCGGATGTAGTTTCTGGGGTATTCGCGGGTCACTGGGTTCAGCGGCTTGCCGTTGATGTCCAGCTTGATATCGGAGATGATATCCCCAAGACCGTCAATAGGCTGACCGATGCCGTTAAAGGTGCGGCCCAGCATAGACTCAGAGACGGTTATCTCCATGGGATGCCCGGTGAGCCGGGTGTGAGTATTTCTAAGAGCCATCCCTTCAGTGCCCTCAAAGACCTGAATGATAGCTTTGTCCTTATAGATTTCGATAATGCGGCCCAATTTTTTTTCTTTGCCGTTTACGGTCATTTCTACAATCTCGTCGTATGCCGCATCCTGAACGCCCTCCAGAACGACCAGAGGGCCATTGATTGCGCTTAGACCTAAATATTCAATCGCCATAAATGCTCCCTCCTTTTATGCATTCCGTTCCAGAACATCGTCATAGAACTTATCAATTTGCTTCATGTAATCGTCGAACATATCCAGCCGGTCGTTGGGGACATCATATTTGATGGAAATTACTTTATCAAATATGGGATCCTGCTTCAGGACAGACATGGGCATTCCCATAGAAATCAGAGTGCGGCTTTTTTTATACAGGTAGAGAATTACTTCCATCATCTTAAACTGCTTGCTCAAAGGAACGCAGGTGTCTTCTTGATGGAAAGCATTCTGCTGAAGAAAGCCTACACGGATGACTTTGGCGATCTCCAGGATCAGTTTCTGATCGTCGGGAAGAACGTCAGCTCCGATCAGCTTTACAATCTCCATCAGGCTGCTCTCTTGAGTCAGGATGTAGACCATCTGATTGCGGTAATCCACAAAACGGCGATCTACATTATCGGTATACCACGGGGCCAGCTCTGACAGGTATTCAGAATAGCTGGTCAGCCATTGGATAGCCGGATAATGGCGAGCATAAGCCAGGGACTTATCCAAGGCCCAGAAGCAGCGAACAAAACGCTTAGTATTCTGGGTGACAGGTTCGGAGAAGTCACCGCCCTGAGGAGAGACGGCTCCGATGATAGAAACAGAACCTTCTGTGCCGTTGAGATTCCGGACCATGCCGGCGCGCTCGTAAAAGGCGGAAAGGCGGGAAGCCAGATAAGCCGGGAAGCCTTCCTCGGCAGGCATTTCTTCCAAACGTCCAGAGAGCTCCCTCAGAGCCTCGGCCCATCGGGATGTAGAGTCAGCCATGATAGCTACATGGTAGCCCATGTCCCGGTAATATTCTGCCAGGGTAAGGCCGGAATACAGGCTTGCCTCACGGGCAGCCACCGGCATGTTGGAGGTATTGGCGATCAGGGTTGTCCGGTCCATCAGGGGATTGCCTGATTTGGGATCTACAAGCTGAGTAAATTCCTCAAGAACCTGAGTCATCTCGTTGCCCCGCTCTCCGCATCCGATATAAATGATAATATCAGCATCGGACCACTTGGCGATCTGGTGCTGTGTCATGGTCTTTCCGGTTCCAAATCCGCCGGGGACAGCGGCAGTGCCTCCTTTTGCAATGGGAAACAGTGTATCCAGGATTCTCTGGCCGGTGATCAGAGGTTTAGTGGCTGGAAACCGCTTAGCTGTCGGCCTGGGAACACGGATGGGCCACTTCTGAGCCATTGTGATCTTTTTTTCAGATCCGTCAGGAAGCTGAAGGGTCAGCAGAACATCATCAATGGTGTATTCGCCGTCGGAAACCGCATCCAGCACATAGCCATCTACATTTGGCGGGAGCATGACTTTATGGACGATAGCATGAGTCTCGGGAACCTCTGCGATGATAGATCCCGGGAGGAGCTGATCGCCCTTTTTGACTGTAAGGTGAGTCTGCCACTTTTTGCTGTGATCCAGGGAGTCCACGCTGACGCCTCTGCTGATGTAGGCGCCCTCCGTTTTGGCGATTTCGCTCAACGGGCGCTCGATGCCGTCGAAAATGTTGTTCAGGATTCCCGGAGCCAGAGTGACAGATACTGGCGAGCCGGTTCCAGTGACAGTCTCACCAGGCTTGATCCCTGAGGTTTCTTCATAGACCTGAACTGTAGTGCGGTCAGAGGTAAGGCCGATGACCTCGCCTACCAGATTTTGGCGGCCAACGTAGACCATCTCATTCATCTGGAATCCCGGGTCGCCCTGGAGATAGACAACAGGGCCGTTGATCCCGTAAATAATACCGGTTTTATTCATGGCCATTTCCTCCTAAATCAAATTGAAATCTGCGCCGGGCCTCCTCCAGCTTGGTCTCAAAGGAATTGTCGATCAGGATATGGGAATCGGGAATAACAGCTCTCATGCCGCCTGAAAAGGAATAGGCGCTGATCTTAACAGCTTCTCTGTTCTGGAGAGAGAGAGTCTGGAGCAGAGACTCATCGGCAGGGTCGATATAGATAATCAGATCCTTATCTCCGGCAACTGCATGGGCTTCGTCGATCTGGCGCTCTAAAAGGCGGGCGTATTCGGCTGTACCCATAAAATCGGCAAGGAGATTACGAACCTCCACGAAAAGCATATCTTTCAGCTCCTCCTGGCGTCTGCTCATCTCCCGTTTTATATTAATCTGTGCCAAAGCCAGTTTTTTGTTGATCTCCCGGCCAATTTTTTCGGATTCTCCCTGAAGCTGCATATCCAGACGCCGGACAGCTTCCTTTTTATGCTCCTCGAAAGTCTGCTCCAGGGCAGAGGCATATTCATCATACAGGCGGGCACTTTTGGCTCTGGCATCTTCCATGCAGATGTCCATGAAATGCTGTAATTTCTCGTCGGTTGTCAAAATAAGTCACCTGCTTTCTATAGTTTCAGTCCAATAGCTTCATTGACATAGTCGGTGATAAAGTTGGGCTTGCGGCCGGTACCGTGTCGGTCAGGAATTTCTACGATGAGAGGAGATTTCCGTTCCAGTTTGATCTCATCGATGATTTCTGGAAATTCCCTGCCGAATTTTTCGGTCAGAAGAAGAATCCCGATCTCCTTGTCGGCCAAAACTTTATCAAGGGCTTCTTTCAGCTCCGCCCTCTGGTGGACGACGCTGCCTTCCACACCTGCCAGCCGCATGCCGGTCCAGGTGTCGATATTATCGCTGATCAGATACATTTTCATAGAATTAAAGCTGACCCAGGATCATAAAGGAAATGATCAGTCCGTATAAGCAAACACCTTCGGCAAGACCAACGAAGATTAAGGATTTACCAAGAATAGAGCCATCCTCGCTGATGGCGCCCAGAGCGGCTGATGCGGCAGCAGAAACAGCGATACCGCCGCCGATGCAGGACATGCCAGTGGAGAGGGCAGCTGCCAGATATCCCCATCCGGTAGAAGAGGAAGCGGCGGAAGCAGCGGCCTCTGCGGTGTCAGCAAAAGCAGTGCCGGAGAACATCAGGAACACAAGAACCAACATGGTTCCGAAGAAAAGAAAGACGTTGGTTCCCAGAGCCACTTTATAGCGGCCGCGGGTCTTCTCGCCTGCTGCGAATGCTCCGAAGGGAACTGCAATACCTAAGATTAATGCCAGGGCTAACGTGATTTTTACTGCTAAAGTCATGTTGATCTCTCCTTTTTGATTGATTATTTTATTGAGATAGTAATGAACTTACTGGTTACTGCTGAGAAGTTTTTCCATAGGGTTTGAATGCCCGGCCGCTGCCGTGATAGAAACGGCTAAACAGTTCGTAATATTCAAGACGAAGAACTTGAATTCCTACGATCAGTCCCTCCATTCCGCAGACAAACAGGTTGCCTAAGACGATAACGGCCCAATTAGGATTTCCGGCCTCTGCGCCGGCCAGCATCAGGACTACCTCCATCATCGCAGCGTGGCTGACAGCAAAAGCTCCCACACGGACGAAGGACAGAGTGTTGGAAAAATAGCTTAACAGGACTTCAAACATTTCAAAAAAGCCCTGAACGATAAACATTCCGATTCCCCCCTCGATCTTCTCCGCCTTTTTTTCAACGGCAGCCGTCAAAGGCTCCTTGAAGAAAATGATGAGAAGAGGGATCAGGAACATGACAACCAGCACAGAGGCAGCCGGAAGCGTATGGCCAGACATAAACAGTACGATGGTGGCAGCCAGACTGCCGTAGAATACGAAACCGGCAATTCCGTTCGTGTCGAACCATGCCTCCGCCGGCTGATGGGCCCGGTAGGCGTTAATAATATTTAATACCATGGTGAGGAGTATGATCACCATGCCTAAAGCAATAGCTACAACGAAGACGGTATTCAGTCTTCCGATAAAAGGAAGGTCTGTCATCGCCTCAGCAGGTCTGAGCCAGAGGGGCTCGATCAGATCTTCAAAGCCGAAGATGCTGCCAAACATCAGGCCAAATATGGTGGAGAAGAATCCGCAGCAGGAGATGATCGCCGCCAGGTCCATTTTCTTTGCCTTGTAGAGCAGGAAGCCTCCTATCAACAGGCAGAGCCCCTGGCCGGCGTCTCCGAACATAAAGCCAAATAAAAAGGAGTATGTGATTCCGATCAGAACAGTGGGATCAATCTCATTGTAGGCCGGCAGGCCATACATTTTAATAAACATCTCGAAGGGCCTGAAAATCCATGGATTTTTCATTTTGGTAGGCGGCCCATTGAGAAGATTCGTGTGATCGTTTTCTATGATGCAGAAAACATTGTCATCTTTTGAAAGCTCATTCTGAAGACGATTGGCATCATTTTCAGCCATCCATCCACATAAAATGTAAAAGGTGTGGTCAGGATTCATAGTACAGGCAGCCATTTTCCGGATATCAAAATTCTGGGAGAAGATGGTGAGCCGGCTGCAGGCTGACAGCAGATTCTCTTTTTCTTTTTGGAGAATCGATGCAATCTCTTTTTCCAGATTTTCAATCTGATTGTTCAGACAGGATATCTGGTGATTAACTTCAGTAGTCACATCCTGGGGAGTTCCGCCCATATACTTGTCAGGGACAAAAAGCCGTTCAAAATGCATGGAAGCATAAATCGTATCCACCTTGTCAGCCAGCCGCTCCGGCACAAAATAAAGGAGCCAGACATAGTCGTCATCTTCGTGGCATGCAAACATGATCGTATCGATCGTATCGTATACAAAGGTATAAAACTTATTGTAATAATCTTTCGCTATACGGCCGAAGCGGTATTTTATATATTTAAACTGAAGAATCTGATGGATATTGTAATCCAGTCCTACAAATGGCTGGATCTGATTCAGAAAACTTTGGGCATCGCGAAGATGAGTTTTCAGATCTTCCTCTTTCCCTGCAAGCCCGTCTAAAAGCTGATCCAGCCGGTGGATCGTTTCCACCGCCTCGTGAATGTCCATAGGAGAGGAAGAAACAGCTCTCTCCGATTCTGGAAACCCGGCCGCCAGTTCTTTTGCACGCTGATATTCTGCACGGTAAGGATTGGTTTCCGCAAAAGGCCGAAGATTGTGGACATTTTTTAATTCTGATAAGGCATTTTCCAGATGGATTTCATACTTTGAGAGGTATTGATCTACCACCCGGTCGATGTCATCCTTTGGCCCCGAGATATTCAGAAATTTCATTTTCTCAATCACGACGCAAGCCCTCCTTTAAGTGGATTCATTACAGAATCGATAATGCTCTGAGGATCGACTTTGTAACGGATACTTTCTATGATAGTAATGATTTTGCGGATCTCCTGCTCCTTAAAATATAGGTAAGAATTTAGAATCGCTATGGAGTAGGGATCCTTTCTGCTAGTATACTGGTAGATATGCTGATTAACCAGGTCAGCCACCGCCTCCGGGTGGGGCTGACTCACCTGAGCTATTTCCGGTTCATTTTCATATCGGGTCTCATGCAGCGCAGCGAAGAAACCATCCATGGATTCTGCCTCTGCCATTTTGTGAATGTCAGAAGGTTTCAGCCGGTATTGGATGGGGATCAGCATTGCATAAATATCGCCGGGCGCCATATGGTAATAGTATTTGCTCCGGTATATCCATTGAATATTCAGCATATCCAGGCGGCTTCCCAGACATTGGACAAGGGTTTTCCTGTCATCAGATTTCAGCTTTTTTGAAGCCACTTTCCACATGGTGCTGAAATAAAACATATCTAAACTGTTTTCATAATCAAATAGAGAAAGATTTTCTTCACGGCTCAGATGTGATAAAAGAGGGAAGAAGCTGCTGTCTTCCAGGGCAGATGTAAATTCCGCAAGAGACTTAGCTTCCAGAAGCCGTGCAATATCCAGAGAAGAGTGACGGTCAAAAAAGTCCTGAAACGCATATAAATCTAATTCCAGAGGATACTGCCCGATCAGACTGCGAAGGCAGCGCTTGATGATGGCTACCTCGTAATGCCTGAAATACAGATTTAAAAACTTTCTCTGTGAAAGATTTGAAAAACGGTAGAGCTTTGCAAAATCATGGTATTCTGATCCAACTAAAAGCTGTTCAATGGCTCCCCGATGGAGCTCTCCAGCCTCTGTACCGGAAAAAACATCCTCATAGGCAGGCTGCTGTTTCAGATAATCCACGGCGGCTGTGACAGATTCCAGATTCGCCATTTCCTGAAATTGACCAGGGGTAATCAGATGACTTTGCATAGCTTTTACTTTGGTAGTAAGCCCGCTGTAGGCAAGCAGATTTCCCATAGTATTACTCCTTTATGATTTCCTGGAAGATTTTATTGGCATACTCCTTGTGATGGGCTTCATAGGACGAATTGAGCCGCTGCAAAGCCTGCTTAGCTTCCTGCTGCTGCTTATCTAGGCGCTGCTGCAGTTTTGCTTCCAGGTCGCTTCTGAGGGCTTCCAGTTTTCTGGCGGTGTCGGCTTCCAGCTCAGCATCAAAATCAGCAGTCTTCTTTTCCATCTCTTTTGCGAGGGCCGCCTTGCGGTCATTTACGCTGTCCATAATGGAAGAAGCGGAGGCTTCGATGCCAGAGATCTTTTCAATTAGTTTATCCATAAATGCACCTCCTAGCCTTGTTCTTAAAAACGTACACATTATACTACTTTTGATTTGAAAAATCTATAGAAACAAAAAATAAATATCAGAGGAATCCCAATTATGAAAATGTTTTTGTGCAAAAAAAACTGCTGCTCTGGGAGAAACTTCACCGCCAGAACAGCAGTATGCTGAAAAATTAAGGTGTACTTTCAGTTAGGTACTGCGTCGCCACATAGGCGTCTGTACCGTCATAGTTAATAATGCTCCAGAAATCATCGTGGACCCCCACATAGTTGACAGGGGTTCCGGGCGCTAGCTGGACCAGAATACGTGCATCCGTAGACGGCTCAGAGCGAACATTTAAAGTATCGGTCGTCACATACTGCACCGCTGCTGCAGTAGTTTCCGGTTCTGTAGGAGCGGTTTCCGGCTCAGTAACCGCCTCAGAGGATGGCATCTCCGTAACGGCGTTTGAAGTGGGAGCGGTAGTTTCGGTATCGGATGCGCCAGGCCGGAACACTCGGATCAGAACAACCAGCAGGATAATGCCGGCAATGATAGCGATTACCGGAAGAAGATCCCGGGGCGTAATCGCCTGTTTCTTTTTCCTGCGGTTGCCGCCGGATCTGGAGGCTGTGCTTCTGGCAGTGCCTGTCCGGGGCTGGCTGGATGAATTTCTCCCGGATGTGCTGCGGCCCCCTCCGGAGGACTGAGATGACCGTTGGGCTCTGCGCCGGTCTGGCCGGTAATCCGAGAATGCATAAACTTCCTGGGAGAGAAGATGGTATGCTAAATTGGCATCGGCTGCGCTGTTGTTCCCTTCGTGTACAGCCTTATTTCCAATCATACGGATTTTGTGGTAATGTTCTTTTGTGCTTTTGTCGATCCACCGATTTTCGTAGAGCTGATCAATGGTACTGGCCAGATCGCCTTCTACGATGCATGCCTTATCTCCCAGAGATTTGACCATGATCTCCAGAGTCTGCCTGGCCTGTATCATGGCTTTGTTGTAATTTTTCTGTCCAATGAGGCGTTCTGTCTCATTGACTCCCTGCTGTATTTTTTCCCAAATATTTATGGTCCTTGTCGGTTGTGCCATATCAGAATCCTCCTTTAGACAATTCGGCATTAACTGACTCTATTATACAAGATTTCTATAAAATTTGCACTCAAATTTTCCTAAAATATTTAAACTTTTCTTACGAATTTCTCTGAATTTAAAAATATTACATTTTTAACAATATTTTTAATAGATTTTCAGAAGGACAGAAAGTGCTTGCCAAAAACAGCGGCGCTATGTATACTAAAAAAGTAGGAAAAACAATTGCTGTGGAGGATTTCAATGAGACTGCGCCATATAAAAGGAGCTGAAGAGACGATAGCTGCCAGCCCGTACGTCATCCAGGAACCGGAGAAGTGCAGGGGCAGGTGGAGTGAGGTGTTTCACAACCAGAACCCGATTCGGATTGAAGTGGGGATGGGCAAAGGCAAATTCCTCATGGAGCTGGCCCAAAGGAACCCGGATATCAATTATGTTGGTATTGAGAGATATTCCAGCGTACTGCTGAGAGGACTTCAGAAGAGGGAGGAGCTGGAGATCACCAATATTTGGTTCCTCTGCATAGATGCCAGACAGTTGGCGGAAATTTTTGAAGAGGGGGAAGTGGAACGGATCTACTTAAATTTTTCTGATCCATGGCCAAAGGACCGGCATGCAAAGCGCCGGCTGACATCCCCGGAGTTTATGGCAGTATATAATAAAATTTTGGCCAGGGACGGACAGGTGGAATTTAAGACAGACAACGAAGGGCTGTTTGACTATTCCTTAGAATCTATCCCCGAAGCTGGATGGAGGATTGAAGCCAGCACCCGCGATCTTCACCGCAGCCCTATGGCAGAGGGAAATGTTATGACGGAATATGAAGAAAAATTTGCGTCAAGAGGGAATCCTATCTATAAACTTATCGCAAAGCGCGGCTAAAATTTCCGGCACTGCATACACTAATAAAAAATAGGTGGGAAGATTATGAAGCTGCCGCCGAAATTGGTGCGCCGGCTGAGCTGCGCCACATGTGATAAGATTGAACTGGACCGAAAGGCTTTGCATTACCGAAAATGCTTTTTGGAGGTATGCAAAATTCTGGACGGAGGAAAAGACAAGAGAAAAAAACAATGTTGAGAAGGAGAATGAAAAATGGAAGCTGTATTTACGACACAGAACTTTGACACAGAAGTATTGAAATCTGCTCAGCCAGTGCTGGTAGACTTTTATGCAGACTGGTGCGGTCCCTGCAAAATGATGGCGCCTGTCATTGAAGAGTTGGCAAGCGTGTATGAGGGACGGGCGAAAATCGGCAAGCTCAATGTGGATTTAAATGAGGAGATCGCTATGAAATACGGGGTTATGTCTATTCCCACCCTGCTGGTTATCAAAAATGGCCAGGTGGTAGGAAAGATGGTAGGCGTCCAGAGCAAAGAGGCTGTTATGGCCGCTCTGGATCAGGCTCTGTAAATCGAAGAAGGGTGTTTGAAGATTCACATCAGTGGTGTGCCGGCGGCTCTCAGCGGCTGCCGGCATATTAGCCGGAAAGACACAAAATATAAAGTCTAAAATTTTTCTAAAAAAAGTATTGACTTTTTGTGGTGAATAAGGTATATTAATACACGTGCTTGAGACAAGCACCTAAAAAAGAGATGCGCCTTTAGCTCAGTTGGTAGAGCAGTAGACTCTTAATCTATTTGTCCAGGGTTCGAGTCCCTGAAGGCGCACTGAGAAGTGCTGATTTTGCAGACAGAGAGCTGCGGGGTCGGCGCTTTTTTTGTTTAACCTAGGGAAATTTCCTTCCCTGTAAGTAAAAACGCTCCGCCTGGATACATCGGCATCCAGGCGGAGCGCAGTTTAATGTTCTCCGTCTTTGACAATGGCGGTTGCCATCATCTCAATTTTCATATTGTCGGCCAGGGAGACATCCCCGAAACACAGTCTTGCAGGGAGCTGTTCCTGCTCAAAATGTTTTATATACTCTTCATTCATTAAGTCCTTTTCCGCAAAATTTTGCAGGATAACTTCAATACGGATCACATGGTTCATATCGGAACCGTATTTTTCCAATATCGTTTTTAAATTATTCAGCACGCACTTAGTCTGAAATTGAATATCCCCGTTCAGGATCTCTCCGGTCTCCAGATCTGCGGAAATCAGACCTGACAGATACAGATACTTGCCGTCCACTTTTCTAATATCAGAGTATACCCGGCCGGGTGCATCGTTAAAATTGATTGTCTCTAGTTTCATTCGTCCCTCCGATTATTTATTATTTGCATATCGATAAACGGTGTATTTGGAGACGCCCAACAAATCAGCAACGAGATCCACACTGCCCTTTACATTGAAAATGCCTTTCCCTTCTAAAAATTGGACATATTCTTTTTTTGCATTCATGTCCATATCGCCGTTTTTCTGGAAATCATCGTAGCTGTTGACGATGATATTTTTTACGATTTCCTCCACTGGGTTTTCCGAAGCGGAATTTGCAAGAGAATTATCCCGGTAGGAATCTAGGCTGACAGTCTCGCACATAGCCTCGAGCAGCCGCAGACTTTCCAGATGCTTTTCGATTGCAATATTGATGCAGAGGCAACCGATAATGCGCTGGTTTTCATCGCGGATAAAGATTTTTGTACATTTCAGGGAGTGGCCGTTTTCGTAGGTTCCATAGTTGATCAGGCTGTCGGTGCCTTTCTCGGCCATCTCCAGCAGAGCCCCAAAGCCCTCCGGAATAGAGTCGCCGGCTTTTCTCCCCAACAGCTTTTCGTTGGAAACATAGAGGATAGAGTGCCTGGGATGGGAAAAATCGTGGATTGCTACCTCGCAGTTTTCCCCTATTGTCTTGGATATCCCCTCAGCGATCGGTATTAATGCTTTTAATATAGGGTGCGTAGTTGATTCGTTCAAAGGTTATGCCTCCCTCACGTTGTCAGTAACAGCAGTCTCATAATGGTAAGTGATACAAAAATTTTAGCAAAATTAAAAAAGAGTGTCAATAATTTTTTTAGAGCATACCCCTGTATACTAGCCGAAATTTACAATAGAATGGAGGGGTTTAGGAAATTTGGAGAGCAATACTGCTGAATATTTTGCTATTTTTTTGTTATAAAATAATATTTTTTACAAAAATTATTGCAAAATATTTTGAGAAGTGTTATATTGAAATCGATGGTAAGTGACCGTTTAACTTTATAATCAGCAGTGAGAGGAGGTATTTATGTTAACTATTGCGGATTATTTGGTGATCTTGATTTATGTAATCGTATTGGCCTTTATCGGATGGCTGGCATCAAAAAAGGTCAAAAATGCCAGCGATTACATCAGCACCAACCGGGGATTGGGGATTATTGTAATGATTGGTTCTCTTGCGGGGGCGGCTATCGGAGCAGGGGGAACCATCGGACTTGCCGGTGATGTCTATAATAAAGGGGTGAGCGGATACTGGCAGATCATCGGCTGGAATATCGGTTGGTTTATGCTGGTTCTCATGGCAAAGAGGCTGTGGGCAACCGGGGCTTCCAGTGTTGTGGATGTGTTTGGGCAGAGCTGTGGGGAGAAAACCCGTCTGATCGCGTCTCTGGCCTGCCTGGTATTTTCTGTGCCGGCGCTTTCTACCCAGTTGATTGGCTTAGGAAACATGTTTGAAACGGTTTTCTCGTTGTCCGGACTGAATCTGGATTACAAAATTTTTGTAACGATTGCCACTGTCATTATGGTGGCAGCCGTATTCAAAGGGGGACTGTATTCCTCAGCCTATTCCGGTACCTTTAACTTTTTCATTCTTGCAGTAGTGTTTGTCATTTGCTTCCCGCTGTTTACCTTTATGGCCGCAGGCGGCGTTGGGCAGTCCTTTGAAAATATTAGGATACTCCCAGCAGATTATAAAAATCTTTTTGCAGGGGTCTCTATCTCAGCTACATTATTGTCAATTATCAAGTACTGCTTTACAGCAGGTTCCAATATCGCCTATGTGGGCAATACCCTGGCAGCAAAAGACGCGGCCACGGCCCGGAATGGCTCCATCGGCGGAATTGTTTCTTATTTTATTATTCCGGGGATCATCATGTTCTGCACATTGATCCTGATAAATGTATTCCCGGGATTGGAGAACCCCAGCGGCATCCTGACTTATTCTTTTATGGCCATCTTCCCGCCGATAGTTCGCGGCATGTCCGTCATCGCTCTGATCGCGGTCGTCCTTTCGACAGCCACAATTTGGGTTCAGAATTCTGGAAAGATTTTTGGCAGCGACATTTACGCTCATGTGAAGAAGGATGTATCGGAAGATGAAGTTCTGAAGGTGTGCCGTGTTGCGACGATCTTCTGGGCATGCGTATCGTGGGTGATCGCAATGTTTATTCCTCAGGTTATGATGATGTTTGACATTCAGACCAATTTGTATGGTTCCAGTATTTTCTTTCCACTGGTGGCAGTCCTGTTCTGGAAGGGGGTAACCAAGCAGGGCGTCCTGGCGGGAATCTCTGTGGGCGTGGTCAGCTCCCTGTTCCTTACTGTGACGGGAATCAGCCCCATTGACCCGGTTGTCATCTGCAGTTTTCTCAACGGCATCTGTCTGGTTGCTGTAAGTCTGCTCACGAGAAACAGACCGGATTCTGCTCTTAATGCATTTAAAGGTGTTGAGGAATAGTTTCAGATTTATGCTTCGAGGAGGTATGTTATGTTAAAATTTGGCTTGAATACAGAAAGCTGCCATTTAAGCATGCAGAATAAGCGCATGGACATTTTTCAGTTTATAGATTTTGCCGCGGATCTCGGTTTTGACGGTGTGGGGATCAATGTAATTGAGAAGAGAAATCTCCAGGAGGGACTGGGAGCCCTGGGAAAAGACGACCCGGAGCACATTAAGAAAGTGGCGGAAAAAATCAAAGAGCGCGGCCTGTACGTAGATCTGGATACCCGGGGAACCGGCTATGAGCATCTTTCCCATATGCTGGAGGTAGCAGACTTGCTGGGAGCCGAGGTTGTCAGGACATTTGTTATGGTAGGAAATAAGTTTTCTTATACCAATCTGATCGGAGAATTCTCTCAGGAGGGGATGAATCAGGCTTACGAGGACTTGAAAAAAATGATCCCACTCTGTGAAAAGCACCGCATCAAAATCGCGGTTGAGAATCACGCCGCTGAGACGATGGGCGAGGTTATGGATCTGGTTAACAGGCTGGATTCCCAGTGGATCGGAGTGCTGTTTGATTATGGAAATTCCATCCCGGTGTATGAGGATCCGATGCACGCACTGGAACAGTGTACCGATAAACTGCTCAGAGTCCACCTGAAAGATCAGGTGATCTGCAAGACCGGCGATGAGAATGAACTGGAATACTGCATGTGCGAGACGGCAGTGGGAGAAGGCGCATGCGATGTCGTCGGCCTTTCTAAATACATTTTGACCCACACGACGCTGGACAGACTCAATGTGGAGACTTCCTATCCGTATGCAGGGCGTTTTACGCGGCCTGCAGGAACCGGAGGGGTTAAGGAACTGGGAGAAGGCGCTTTTCGGATAGCAGAACCCCCATTCCCTATGGAGAAGATAAAACCTCTGGAATACTATTCCTATGGCGGCGAAATGGTAGATGAGCTCATCGAAGAACAGAAGGCCTCTCTGGTGCGCGGGCTGAAGTTCCTCCATCAGATGAGGGATGATTTTGAAAACGGAAAGCTGTAATGTAACTTAGTCACAGAAAGAAATGCCTTTGCCTGTTATTCTTAAACCATAGAAAATAATCATCCAAAGGAGAGATCGATATGGCAAAGGCATTTACAAAAAATAATTTTCAGGAAGAGGTATTGGAGTCTAAGGTACCTGTGATGGTGGATTTCTGGGCATCCTGGTGTGGTCCGTGCAGAATGCTCGGGCCAGTGATTGACGCTATGGCAGAGACTGCGGAGGAAAACGGCTATAAAATAGGAAAAGTCAATGTAGACGAGGAGGAAGAACTGGCAGCCCGCTACAATATTATGACAATCCCAACTGTGATGGTCTTTCGGAATGGCCGCCCTGTAAAGCAGGTTTCCGGTGTTCGCCCCCGAGCGGAACTGGAGGCCATGATAAAAGCGTGAGAGAGTTAGTCTCCGGAAATTTTTTGATAGAGTTTCTTTCGATCCAGGATCTGAACACCGCCGCGGAAGATACGAATCAGCCCAGAGCTGGAAAGCTGCCTGAGGGAGCGGGTCACAGATTCCCGGGCGCTCCCGATGCTCTGGGCCAGCTGTTCCTGGGTGAGCTGCAGGGTATCTGTTCTGAGCCTGGCGGTCTCATCCAGCAGGAAGGAGCAGATTCTCTGTTCTAAGGAGGAAAAAAGCATCTCTTCGACGGCCCGGATCACATCCGAAAAATGTTCTGCCGCTGTGCGGTAGACAAAATTTTCAACATAGACATTTTTTTGCATCAAGGATGAAAAAGGAATGGAGGGGAGCACAATGGCATCCAAATCTGTCTCCGCTGAAAGCTGGCTTTGAAAATCAATAGACGAGAGGAGACAGGAGGCAGACAGGACGCAGCATTCGCCAGCAGACAGTCTGGCGATGGTTGCCTCCCTCCCATCATCTGAATAAAGATATACCCGCAGAGTTCCAGATTGGACAAATAAAACTCCCAGGCAGTCAGTCTCAGTAGAAGAGATGACCTGGCCTGCTTGATAATGGCGGGAGCTGGCCATAGACAGAATCGCCTTCCTCTCTCTGTCGGAGAGAAACGGCCAGAATGAAGTGGATTTTAAAATGGAAGTTACCATGAACAGCCTCCTTTACGGTGAAAATTAACTATAATTTATTATATTATAATAGAATCATAAACTCAAATAAAAGATAATTCTGAAAAGAATAATATAATAACTATATAAATAAATAAAAAATATAAATAAATAGAAAAATAATTTACAATTTAAGATTTATCAAAATTAATAACCAAAATTAAGAAAAAGTATTGACAAAATCGGGGCTGTTGTGTATAATAAAATCATCAAAAGAGAAGAAGAAAGAAGAAAAAAATCTAAGAACAGGAGGTACGGTCCAAAGTACAAGTAAGGAAATCCTCAGGAACCCTTTTTATCTGATACTTATTTAAGAAAACATAAAGCCGATTATATGGAAGGAAGTTATGTGAACAGAGTACAGCATTTCGTGATATGACGAGAAAGTATCATAAAATATTGGAAGGTAGACATAAAACGGAATTCATATAAAAAGATTATGATTGGAAAAATGATAGAGAGATAAAAAGGAAAATGAAAATAGAATTTGATAATCGGGGATTTTATCAAAGCGGATGAGAGTTCCGCAAAAAAAGAAAACAGAGGTACAGTCCAATGGATAATATGTTTTAGGACGGACACTGATTCAGAAAAAAGAATTGGTGTCCGTCCTTTATTTATTGTAAGGATAAATTCATAATTTTGTTAAAAATAGAGGTTATCTTTCCGGCTGAAATATGTTAGAATAAAATTTGATACGACAAAATACGTGCAGGTTTGTCGATATAACAAAAAGAGAAGGGAACGTTTGATGAAAACGAGAAAACGATTGAGGAAAGGAGCTGGAAAGAGATTCCTCTGGGGCCTGACCAGATACGGTGCCCTGGCTGCCCTGATTGTTTCTGCCGGAATTTTTGCTTCTGCCTGTTCGGAAGAGACTGTCAGTGAGAGTATTCAGACAGAAACTGTGACAGAGAGTGAGACGGAAACTATGGAGCTGACGACAGCGCCGGAAACGATTCCGCCTCTGGGACCGAAGAGCCAGCTTCTTCCTAATATTGCAATGACAGTGCCGGAAGTAGAGCCGATGCCCGAATACATAAGGCTTGGAGATACCCACCCGGTAGTAAAAGAGCTGCAGAGCCGCTTAATGGAACTGGGGTTTATGGACAGCGATGAGCCGACCGATTATTATGGAACTCAGACGGAGCGCGCTGTTAAGATCTTTCAGAGGCAAAATGGTCTGGATCAGGACGGTATTGTAGGGAGCTCTACTTATGCAGCTATTATGGATCCCAATGCAAAATATTATGCTGCTCAGAAGGGAGATCAGGGCGATGATATTTCCAGAATACAAAATCGTTTGTATGAGCTGGGATATCTGGCATCCGCTGATCTTGTGACGGGAAATTTTGGAGATTCCACGGAAGCGGCAGTGATCAAGCTGCAGGAGATGAATGGTTTGAAGCAGGACGGAAAAGTAGGACAGCAAACCATGAACCTGCTGTATAGTGACGAGGTAAAGGCCAATCTTCTCTCTTACGGAGACCAAAGTGAAGTGGTTCTGGCAAGTCAGGAGAGATTGAAAGCCTTGGGATATCTGACTACGACGCCGGATGGTTCTTTTGGAGCAGACACAGTGGCGGCAATTAAACAGTTCCAGTCTAGGAATGACCTAATTGTAGATGGTTATCTTGGCCCGTCTACCAGGCAGGTGCTGAACAGTTCAGAGGCGGTTCCCAATGGTCTTCGTCTGGGTGACCAGGGAGATACGGTCCAGAGTGTGCAGAAACTTCTCGGCAAATACGGATATTTAAGTTCTGCTAATGCCACTGGATATTACGGAGAAATTACGGAAGCAGCAGTTAAAAATTTTCAGAGACAGAATGGACTGTCAGTGGACGGAACTGTCGGGGTTCAGACTATGGCAAAGCTGACAGGTGATAATGTGAAGAAGGCCCCGGCGGGCAGCACCAGCAGCTCTTCCAGCTCATCAGGAAGCAGCTCCAGCAGTGGGAACAGAGGCAGTGGTTCCAGCAGCAGCTCATCAGGATCCTCCAGTTCATCTGGAAGCGGAGGTGCAACGGTTAATATCAGCGGAGGAGCTTCCAGCCTTGTAGCAGTAGCCAAGTCTAAGGTAGGATCTCCCTATGTGTGGGGTGCAAAGGGACCCAACTCCTTCGACTGTTCAGGATTTGTATACTGGTGTCTGAATCAAGTGGGAGTAAAGCAGAGTTATCTGACCTCTTCAGGCTGGAGAAGCCCGGGACGGTATACTAAGATCACGAATTTCTCCAGCATTCAGGCAGGAGATATCGTAGTTGTAAACGGTCACGTAGGAATCGCTGCAGGCGGGGGAACCGTTGTTGACGCATCTTCTTCGAACGGCCGGGTTGTCCACAGAAGCCTTAGTTCCTGGTGGGCAAATAATTTCATCTGTGCCTGGAGAATTTTCGGATAAAAAGTGAATGGCAGCATCAAATAAAAAAGACCGCCGCAGGTCAAAGGCTTTGCAGCCTGTCCTGCAGCGGTCTTTTCGTCTTGCGGCAAATAAAGCCGTGTTTAAAGGTCAGCAGACGGAATCTCGTCAGATTCAGCATTTACAAGAGGAAACTGTATGCTGGCCTTAAAGAGATCTCCGTCTATGGAGAGAGTGAAAATACCGTTCTGGAGCCGGGTAAGGCTCTGGGCAATGGAGAGTCCCAGACCGCTTCCCTCTGTAGTCCGGGAGGAATCCCCACGCACAAAACGTTCTGTCAGCTCTTCGCCAGAGATGTTTAATGGGTGCTCGGAAATATTCTTCATCGTAAACGTTACCTGATGTTCATCCTTGACAATATCTACATAGATCCTGCTGTTGGACATAGCGTATTTATAAGCATTATTGTAGAGATTTTCCAGAACTCTCCATAAGCAGCCTCCGTCAGCCCGAATGATGACTGGCTCGCTGGGCAGGGAGCTGATCAATTCTAGTTTGCGGAGAGCAAATTTTTCTTCAAATTCTCCGTTGGACTGCTGAACAAGCTCCACAAAATCAATATTTGTCATCTCCAGCTTTACATTTCCTGAACTGGCCTTGGATGCTTCTACCAGATCCTCCGTTAACGTTTTTAGACGGAGGGACTTTTGCTCCAGGATCTCCAGGTATTCCTGAACCCTGGGATTCTGAATATTTTCCCGTTTGATCAGCCCTACATAGTTAATGATAGAAGTGAGGGGAGTTTTTAGGTCATGGGAGACATTGGTGATAAGATCGGTTCTCATTCTCTCACTTTTTACCCGTTCTTGAATCGCCGTATCAAGGCCGCTTCCGATGCTGTTTATGTGTTCGGCGATGATGCGCTCCTGGCCGGTAAACTGCTTCAGATCGACACAGTAGCGGGTATCGCCCTCAGAGATTTTGAAGATAGCATTGTTGATGTCATCCTGCTGCATGACCTTTTGAAGGATCGTGCGGAAAATCCAGATATCCATAGCAGACCAGATTAGGATAATAAAAGTAAAAAGGATCTTATAGAACAGGGTGTCAAGGCTGCGGAACAGATATTCTGCAACGAAAGCAAATATCAGATTGATTGCTACAAAGCCGGCATAAAGGTACACCAATACAGAGGACAATCTGTGTGAGATCAAATATTTGCGGAGATCTTTGACCACGCAGCGGGTCAGACTGTGGGACCACAGGAAGCCGCCTTTATACTGGCGAATAAAGCTGAAAAGACAAAAGATACTGATGCTGTATAAAATAATTCCATTTAGCATCTGCTCGATGAATTTTAGTTCCCTTGTGTTGAATATCAAATCTGCAAATGGAACGACAAAAGTCTTGCAGAGGTAGAGCCCTGCTAAGGCCAGAAAAACAGAAATAAGCAGGGAACCCTCGGCGGGCAGGCAGTCAAAACGGCAGGAAAGCTGCTTTGAGCGGGAGGGGTCTATCCACTGGGTAAACCGAACCAAGAAGCCTAAAGAAGTCAGGCAGCCGGCCAGGCCGATTCCCAGAAGGGAAAGGCCGTAAATGTACCAAGTCTTTGTCTGAACAAATTGAGAATTAGCGGCATAGTAGGCATCGTTCTCCGGATAAGCGGTATCGACAGCGGCCATCAGCGTGCCGCCTCCATCTTCAAAGGGATTGTACTCGTCCAATTCTATGGGAATATACAGAGGATCTTCTGACAGATTATACTCTCCCTGGAGGGAAGACAGCGAATACATCGCATAGCGTCCCTGCTGCCGGAACTCATCGGCACTCATATCTGTGTTGGTGTACATAATGGGTTTGGCATCATTTGAATCGGATTCCCAGTAAGAGAGAAGAAAATGAAAATTGCTGGGAGAATTCATCAGATTATAATACACATAGGAATACTCAGCCAGACAGGACAGGACTTCATAGGACAGATCGGTCATTGTCATGTAGGCATCGATAGGCTCAGAGTATTGCGGATTGGGATCGTAGGATTTCCACTCCACTAAAAGGGGCTCCTCATCCTCATAATTTTCTTCGGAGACTGGGATTTCCTGGATATTCCAATCTTTATCCAGAACGTAGCCTTTGCTCTCCGCGTAATCTACCATATATTCCAGGGAGTACGTCTGTTCATTGTCCGGATTGCCGTCGCTGACGGTTACAACGGACTTGCTCATGTCCAGGACATGTTCGGTCTCGAATGCCTGGCGGTATTTGGAATACTGAAAGACAGCGTCCACATCCTGGGAGAACTGATCGGAAAAGGCCGCAGTATCTGCGTAGGAATGATTTTGAAGCCAGGCGAATCCCTTGCCATAATCAGAATTAAAATAAAGCAGGCAGATTCCTGCCAGAGCAATTATTAGAAAAAATGCGTGCAGGGCAATACAGACTGCACGCTTATTGTGGGAAAGAAATTGTTTCATAGATATTACCAGCCTTTACTGCTTTTCAATTTTATAGCCAACACCCCAGACTACCTTGAGATATCTGGGATCGCGGGGGTTGATCTCGATCTTTTCGCGGATATGGCGAATATGTACAGCTACCGTGTTGTCGGCTCCGATGGCCTCCTCATTCCATATCTGCTGGTAGATCTCATCAATAGAAAAAACTTTTCCCGCATTTTTAACCAACAGCAGCAAGATATTGTATTCAATCGGCGTGAGCTTGATTGGATCACCGTCTACCGTGACTTCCTTTGTGTCGTCATTGATCTGAAGGCCGCCGCATCGGTATACCTGTCCGGAGGTCTGCTGAGTGACATTGCCAAGCTGTGTATAGCGCCTGAGCTGGGATTTGACCCTGGCTACCAGCTCCAGAGGATTAAACGGTTTCGTAATATAGTCATCGGCTCCAATATTCAGTCCCAGAATTTTGTCAGCATCCTCTGATTTGGCAGACAAGATAATGATGGGAATACTGCTGGTCTCCCGGACCTTCAGTGTTGTGCGGATTCCGTCGAGGCCGGGCATCATTACATCTAAGATCATCAGATCTATGGGGGCTGATTCCAGAAGTTTGAGAGCCTCAGCTCCATCATAGGCTTTGACTACGTCAAAACCCTCTCCAGTTAGATAGATATCTATGGCATCAACAATCTGTTTATCATCATCACAAACTAAAATAGTGGACATAATCGTTCCCTCCTTGCCATGATAAGCTATCCTCATTATACAACGGGAACAGAGGAAAAGTACATTACTTTTTCCTTACATTTACAGGTGACTTTTCCGGAAGGACCATCCATGATCAGCAAATGAGAATATAATTTTTCTGTAAGAATTTATTAGCTGCATAAATAAATTTGCACCAGAGCCAGACATTGCTCAGATCTGGCTCAGTTTCTCTGTAAAAAGGGCTGCCGCACTAAATTAGTGCAACAGCCCCTATATGTCAAAATTGGAAAACAGCGGTTCCGTAGGGAGGCAGATGGTAAGCAAAGGAAAATGGCTGCCCATCGCATTCCCCTTTGGCGGAACGGTACGCCGGCCGGCCGGCGGCAGGATACATGCCATGTTCGCTGTCCAGAAGCAAGGTGAATTTCCCGCGCTTTGGAACACCGATGCGGTAATCTGGGCGGTCTACGGGAGTAAAACTAATGATAAACAGCAGATTTTTTTTGCCGGTTTCGTCACGCCGGATGAAACTGAAGATGCTGCGGTCCCCGTCATTGGCATTGATCCACTGGAAGCCATTCCAGTCATTGTCCAGCCGGTAAAGCGCCGGATACTTTTTATAGAGATGCAGCAGATCACGGACGTAGCTCTGCAGCTCGGCGTTTTTTTCTTCCCTCAAAAGATACCAGTCCAGGGATACCTTTTCATCCCATTCGTGCCACTGTGCAAAGTCCTGCCCCATAAAGAGGAGTTTCTTGCCTGGATGGCCAAGCATAAAGGTATATCCAGCCTTTAGATTGGCGAACTTATCATCGTGCAGTCCCGGCATTTTATTGATCATGGAGCATTTCAGATGCACTACTTCATCATGGGAGAGAACTAAGATGAAGTTTTCACTAGTAAAGTAAGTGAGGCCGAAGGTCATTTTATTGTGATTGTACTTGCGGAAATATGGATCCAGCTTCATGTATTCCAGGAAGTCATGCATCCAGCCCATATTCCACTTAAAGGAGAAGCCAAGGCCATCGTCCTCAGGACGGCGGGTCACTTTAGGCCAGGCAGTGGACTCTTCCGCAATCATAATAGCTCCTGCATTCCGGCCAAGGAGAACACTGTTTAAATGTTTGAAAAACTCGATGGCGTCTAGGTTCTGGTTGCCGCCGTATTTATTCGGAATCCATTCCCCGTCCCGCCGGCCGTAATCCAGATAGAGCATGGAAGCGACGGCATCAACCCGCAGGCCATCTACATGGAACTTTTCTACCCAATAGAGGGCATTGGCAATCAGAAAATTTTTAACCTCATTTTTTCCGTAGTTAAAAACTTTTGTTCCCCAGTCAGGGTGCTCTCCTATGCGGGGATCTGCATATTCGTATAGAGGCTGGCCATCAAAATCGGCCAGACCGTGGGCATCTTTTGGAAAATGAGCGGGAACCCAGTCCAGAATTACGCCGATCCCCTGTTTATGTAGATAGTTTACGAAATACATAAACTCTTTTGGGCTTCCATAGCGGGATGTAGGGGCGAAATAGCCGGTAACCTGGTAGCCCCAGGAACCGTCAAAGGGATGTTCTGCAATCCCCATCAGCTCAACATGGGTATAGCCCATTTCTTTTACATAGGCAGCCAGCTCGTGAGCAGCCTCTTTATAAGTATAAAAACCGTCTTTTTCCGGCCGTGCCTTTTTTCTCCAGGAACCAAGATGCACCTCATAGATTGTCATGGGAGATTTCACAGGATCCGTCTCTGGGCGGGCAGCCATCCACTTGTCGTCGGTCCATTTAAAGCCGCTGAGATCCGCTGTAACGGAAGCTGTCCCGGGACGGAATTCTGCGCTGAAAGCATACGGATCGGCTTTAAAAAGAATCTTGCCCGACTGGGTCGTGATGGCAAATTTGTAAAGCTGACCAGTTTTCATTTTTGGGATAAAGATCTCCCAGATACCGGAATCTCCCAGAACCTCCATGGGATTGACATCGGGATTCCAGCCATTAAAGTCACCTACAAGGCTGACTTTGGCGGCATGGGGTGCCCAGACGGCAAAGTACATTCCCTCCTGCTTTTTAAAGGTTTTTGGATGGCAGCCCAGCTTTTCAAATATTTCATAGTGAGTGCCCTGGCCGAACAGATAGCGGTCCATATCAGTTATGAACCCTGTTCCGGCCTGTTTGCTTTTTTTTCGCGGCATGATGATTCCTCCCTTCTGCCTTTAGTTTCTGCAGAGCTTCAGGATAGTTCCGCTGCAGGGATTCAAAGACAGAGTGATTTTATTTTCCTGTACCGGTGCGGAAAAGCCTGTGAAAAGATCAATATATTCATCGGCCTGTACGGGCATCGGTACGGTGATATCAGCAGAATGTTCATCGTTGTTTACAGCTATAATAACGGCTAAGCCATCGTCACTGTGGCGGGCGTAGGCATACTGGCGGTTGGTGAGGAGCAGTTCCTGGTAGCGGCCATGGTGAAACGCCGGCTCTTCTGTGTGAATTTTGCCCAGCAGTGCGATCTGGTCTGTGAGCTGACAGTGGCGTGCCGCAGCCTCACTGATGGAAATACATGGCCGGAGAGCTTCATCACTCCAATTTGTTCTCTGGCCTTCGACGGCCCACTCGCCTCCGTAATAGACAGAAGGTATTCCGGGCAGGGTGAAGAGACAGAGATAGATAGGAAACAAATGGTCTTTATTTTTCAATTTGCTGGCGATCCGGTCTTCATCGTGATTGTCCACAAAGGTGTACAGATCCCTGCCGATAGCCTCCAGACGCCGGACGTTGTGGGCAATTTCAAAGAAGTTATGGTCATTAAATCCAGAATACAGGCTTTTGTGGAGTTCATAATTTGTGACAGAATGGAGCATTTTTGGATTGACCCAGCGAGAGTAATCACCGTGAATCACTTCCCCCATAAGCCAGAAATCCGTTTTCATTTGTTCAGTTTCCCGCCGAAGTTCTTCCATGAATCCAAAGTCAAGGACATTGGCGCAGTCCAGACGGATTCCATCAATATCAAATTCATCGATCCAGAATCGGACGACATCAAAGAGATACTGTCTGACTGCCGGATTTTGAAGATTCAGGCAGGGGAGTTCGAAGTGTCCCTGCCAGGCTTCATACCCGAAGGGGTCGCCTTTGGGGCTGTTCCAGCCAAAATTAACGCCCTTGTACCAGTCCTTATAGGGGGAATCCCACCGTTTGTCCTGAATATCCCGGAAGGCAAAAAATTCTCTCCCGGTGTGATTGAAGACGCCGTCTACGACCACTTTTATGCCGGATTTGTGGCAGAGGTCTGTAAAAGTTTTAAAATCACCATTATCCCCCAGGCGCCGATCCACTTTTTTGTAATCCCAGGTATCATAACCGTGGGTGCTGGACTGAAAAAGAGGCCCAATGTAGACGGCAGTGCATCCCAGGGAACGGATGTGGGGGATCCACTGGTCCAATTCTTGAAACCGATGTTCAACATGGTCGCCAAGGTTCTCTTTCGGGGCTCCGGTCATGCCAAGGGGATACATGTGATAAAATACGCTTTTTTCATACCAAGTACTCATGGTGCTTAACCTCCTAAACATTTATGCATGAGCGGGATGAAAAAAGCATGGCTCATGCTGTCTCCTGACTTTTCAGCCTTCTCAGGAGAAACTGATAGCGCAGCTGTGCTGCGTTTAATTCGTAGATATAGCAGTCAATTAAGGTGGGATCCACCACCTGCTCAAATTGGTTCTGCGCCGATAAAATAGCGCGTTTGCTGCGCTCAATCTCTGCAAGGAGAAGCTGATTCTCTATAGAGAAAGAAGCGCCTTTTTTCCGCAGTCGGATCATTTCATCATCTCCCAGTTTTTGATAATGTTAGTATAACTGGGAAATGGAAAATTATTCATGGTTCAGATTCCATGAAGTTTTTTTGGAGCAGACGTCCCAGCTCCATCAGCTGCCGGGTAGGCTCCTCTATGGTTAGAAAATAGACGTTAGAAGTCCCTTCCTGACGGGAGGAGATAAAACCAGCATCCTTCAATATTTTCAGATGATGGGAGACTGCAGGACGGGAGAGACTGGTCTTTTGGGTAATTTCGTTTACATTCATCCCTTGCCGGCCATCGGAAAAGGAATTTGAAAGAGCAGCTACGATACCCAGCCGAACTTCATCTCCCAGGGCAATAAAAAGAGGCATACAGTCATAGAATTGCTTTTTTAGATTAGTCAGTTCATCCATGCGCTGCCCCTCCTTGGTTTAAAAAATTAAACCAAGCATATTTTACCATTATCACGGCAAAACGTCAATGAAAAATATGCAAAAAGTACAAAAACCAGCGGGGTGAGAAGATAGAATTTTATATACATGCGGAGCTGTCCCTGGGTGCAGAAATAAAAATAAAAAACAGGGTTGACAAATCGGCCTAAAGAAGGCATAATAGAGTCACACTTCAAATTCTTATTATCATATATTATGCCGGGGATACCGGTATCGGCCTTTATCAGGCGAAGATTTCAAAAACTGCTGAAAAATTTATTGAACGGAAACGGTGAAAGGAGGGGAGGAGTATTGACATATGGCTGTTAGAAGCAGGAGCGCTGCTGGCAGGAGCTGCGGCCTGGGATTTTTTTATTCACAAGATTCCCAATAGCTGGCTGCTGTTTTGGCTGGTTCTGGCTGCCTTTAGCGGGCCGCAGCGCTTTGCGTTTTTTTTGGCCGCAGCCGCAGCTACGGCCAGTGGAAGTTTTCTTTTATTCTATTTCCGGATGATTGGGGCTGGAGACTGTAAACTGATGGCTCTGACATGCGGATTTCTGGGAATCCGGGCTGGTCTTTTTACGATTGCGGCCGGGTTTGTCATCGGGGCATTGTGGTCCTTGGGAAAACTCTGTTTTCAGAGGCAGGGACTGCAGCGAATGGCCCATCTGTATGCCTGGATCAGGCAAACAATTCAAACAAGACAGAGAATTCCTTACTACAAGATAGAGGAGGAAGGATATCAGGCGACAGTACCCCTGGCTGTCTGCATGGCGGGAGGTTTTTTGGCGGCAGCCTGTTTGGGAGGACTGCGGTGATTCTCTGGAGAAAACAGATATGGAGGAAAGATAGATTATGAAGCGAGTGATCGCAGTGTATGATGTAGACCCTTTTTATGCCGACCGATTTGCGAAAGTGGCAAATCAAAAGGAGACAGTTCCCTTTACCATTATTGCATTTACGTCTATTGAGAGACTGAAGCGATATATGGAAGAAAATCCGGTAGAAATTTTGCTGGTAGATGTGGGGGCCAGAGAGTTGGTAAAAGATTGTCCTGCCCGTCAGATCTTGACTCTGTCAGATGGGGAACTGCTTCCGGTGGAGAAGGGTCAGACCAGTATATATAAATATCAGTCTGCAGAGGGAATTTTGCGGGAAGTAATGGCGTGCTATGCAGCGGTTCCAGAAGCGGAGACCTCTGCAACAGGGACTCCGGCAAGGCTCATTGGTGTATATTCTCCGGTGAACCGCTGTCTGAAGACATCATTTTGCCTGGCGCTGGGACAGATTATGTCCCGGGATCATAAGGTGCTGTACCTAAATCTGGAGGACTGCTCTGCTCTGGCAAAGCTGATGCCTGAGAGCTTTAAAGGAAATCTGTCGGATGCGCTTTATTATTATCGGCAGGGCAACTATAACTGGGTTAAACTGGCAACCATGGTCTATACATGGGGAGGACTTGACTACATAGCTCCTGCCCGTTATCCAGAGGATCTGGCCAATGTGACTGCGGAGACCGTTACAGGTTTTTTGTCCTGTCTGTCCAGAGAAGGAGTGTACGATGCGGTGATTGCCGATATCGGGCAGTTTGGGAGACTGGCCGCTGAGATTTTAGACGGGTGTCAGACTGTGTACATGCCTATCAAAGAGGATGTTATCTCTGCGGCAAAAATCGAGATATTTGAAGAGTATCTGGAGGACTCGGGGCGTCAGAGTCTGAAGAAGCGGATTCAAAAGCTGAAACTTCCCTACCACAGCAATTTCAGCCGCAGGGAGGATTATCTGGAACAACTGATCTGGGGAGAGCTGGGGGACTATGTGCGGAGGCTTCTGAGAGGGCCGGTCAATGAGCAGAATCCAGAATAATATACCAGCTGCAGCAGGGGAGGCTGCTGCAGACCTGAAAAAAACGATTATGAAGATTCTCCAGGAGCAGCCAAGCCTCAGCGATGAGGCACTCCTGGAAGTAATTGATGAGGAGATTTTTGCTTATGGGCGGTTCGCTTATCTGCCTCTGGCGGCAAGAGAAAGACTGCGCCGCCGTCTGTTTGATTCTTTTCGCCGCCTGGACATTCTCCAGGAGCTGGTGGATGACCCAGATGTGACGGAGATTATGGTAAATGGAACCGAACGAATTTTTGTAGAACGTCTGGGGCGAACGGAGCAGTGGGATGGAGGGTTTGAGAGCCTGGAGCAGTTGGAAGATATGATACAGCAGATTGTCAGCCGTGTAAATCGGATTGTCAATACCGCTTCCCCCATTGTAGATGCCAGGCTGGAGGACGGGTCAAGAGTTCACATTGTTCTTCCTCCAGTTGCTATGGATGGGCCGGTGATCACGATCCGAAAGTTTCCGGAGCCCATTACCCTTCCCAAGTTAGTAAAGTTAGGATCCATTACCCAGGAGGCCGTGGATTTTTTAGGAAAGCTGGTGGCTGCTGGCTACAATATTTTTATCAGCGGGGGAACGAATTCTGGAAAAAGCACATTTTTAAATGCCCTTTCCGGGATGATTCCTTCCGAAGAAAGGATTATCACTATCGAGGATTCGGCGGAGCTTCAGATACAGCAGATTCCCAACCTGGTGAGACTGGAGACCAGAAATGCCAACAGTGAGGGGGAGGGAGAGGTGACGATCCGGGATCTGCTGAAGGCATCGTTGAGGATGAACCCGAGCCGCATTATTGTCGGGGAGGTGCGGGGAGGGGAGGCGCTTGATATGCTGCAGGTTATGAATACAGGACATGATGGGAGTATGTCGACAGGACACGGAAACAGCCCGCGCGATATGCTGAGCCGTCTGGAGACAATGGTGCTGACAGCGGCAGATATTCCTCTCATGGCAGTGCGCAGCCAGATCAGTTCGGCCATCGACATACTGGTGCATTTGGGCAGACTCCGGGACAGGAGCCGGAGAGTTCTGGCGATCGAAGAGGTAGGAGGAGTGGAAAATGGGGAGATTGCAGTTTATCCCTTGTACCGGTTTGAAGAGAAGCGCAGGGAAGACGGCCGGGAAGGAGAAACGCGGAGCCAGTGGCCAGTGGAAGGTACACTTAAAAAAGTCGGCGAGCTCAAAAATGTCTCAAAACTCGCCGCCGCAGGCTATGAGGTATGACAAGTACAGTCTTCGGCCTGGCCAGTGGGCAGTTTTTACTTTGGAGGGGATCGGGGCCTGTGCTCTGGTGGCCTATGCTTTTTATCGGAACTTTTTGGCATTTGCGGTTTTAGCGCCGTTTGGGCTGGCCTATCCCTTTTGGCATAAAAAAGAGCTGTGCAGGCAGAGAAAGGAAGCGCTGAAAAGTGAATTTAAAGAGGGAATTTTGGTGCTGGCTGCTCTGATGGGCGCAGGTTATTCTATGGAAAATGCGTTGGATGCCAGTGTCAGAGAGCTGGCTGCCATGTACGGCCGCCAGGGGATGCTGGTGAGAGAGTTCGCTTATATGGCAAAGCAGATTAGGCTGAACTGTACAGCAGAGGAGGTGCTGAGAGATTTTGCAGACAGGAGCGGAGTGGAAGAGATTGCCAGCTTTGCCCAGGTCTTTATAGTGGCAAAGAGAAGCGGGGGAGATATGGTAGCGATTATGAACCGGACAGCAGAATCGATCCGGGATAAGATACAGGTTCACGAAGAAATTCAGACGATGACGGCATCCAGGAGATTTGAGCAGAAAATTATGAATCTGCTGCCTTTTCTGATTATTTTGTATGTAGATGTCACCTCGCCAGGATTTTTTGACCAGATGTATACTACTGCCGCGGGAAAGATGGTTATGACTGGATGTCTGGCAGTGTATGCAGCGGCGTATTGGATCTCAGAGCGGATTCTGGATATTACTGTTTCCTGAAAATCGAAAGGAAGGATTTGGGCGGGGTTTCAGGGGAGGCAAGAGGAGGTGAAAAAGTGAATGAGGCGGCAGACTGCAGAGCAGGAGAGAAAGAACTCTCCAGTGAAGAGGATGCGTGTAAAAAAGGGGCAGATTGTCTGCATAGCGGCTTCCGTTGCATTGTTCGGCGCCGCCCAATGGATGAATGGCGGGCAAACAGTAGAAGATGGGGTGATTGAAAGAGGAGATCCAGGCGGTGGGGAGGTATGCTATGAAGTTTTGGTAAAGGGACTTACAGAAAAAGAAGTTCCTATAGAAGTGTTGGTTAACAGCAGAAGACCGGAGGAGGCGGAGGCCAGAGAAAACCGGAGGAGAGTTATGGAACAGCTGCCATCTCTAATTTTGCAGGACAATCTTTCTCTGAGGGAGGTGCGGTCAGATCTGAATTTGATCAGCCGGCTGGAGGAACGAGGGGTTCAGATAGAGTGGGAATCGGAGGCCCCCGAAAAGATAGACAGTTTTGGGAATGTTAACAGCCAAGATATAGCAGAGGAGGGAGAGAATGTCACTTTGACAGTTGTGATTTCAGATGAGGTCGGAGAAAGTACCTTTCAGCTTCCTATACGGCTGCTGCCGCCGGCATACACGCCGGAACAGCGCCGAATGATGGAGCTGTCACAGTTGATTGCAGATGAAGAAGAGGACAGTAGAGAGGAGAAGAGCCTGGTGCTGCCAAAAGAATTTGACGGTGTCTCTCTGTCCTACCGAATGAAACCAGATGGGAGTACATGGCTGATTCTGCTTATGGGGCTGGCAGCGGCAGTCCTTTACGGGGCGGAGGCTCCCCTGAGAAAGAATGAGCAGGAGAAAAAAAGAAAAGAGCTCCTCTTACTGGAGTATTCAGAGGTGGTCTCAAAGCTGCAGATCTATCTGGGGGCAGGTATGACGGTCCGGACAGCATGGGAGAGGATGGCCGAGGATTACCAGGAACAGCGGATCCGGAATGGCCGGAAGGGAAAGAAACCGGTTTATGAGGAAATTCTGCGAACTTGTGCAGACTTTGGCAGAGGCATTTCAGAGAGCGAGGCATTTCGCCAATTTGGGAGACGGTGCGGGCTGCGGCCCTACCTGAAGCTGAGCAGCCTGCTGGAGCAGAATCGGAAGACCGGTCTGAAGAATCTAAGGCAGATGCTGGAGGATGATGTGTCGGAGGCTTTTGAAGAAAGGAAAAATCTTGCAAGAAAGCAGGGGGAGGAGGCTGGAACTAAACTGCTGCTGCCGATGTTTATGCTGCTGGTCATTGTCATGGTAATTGTGGTAGTTCCGGCATTTATGAGTCTATATTAGTTTAAATCTTAGCAGGGGGTGAGAAATTGAGCATAAAACGTGAGTTGGAAAATTGGTTTAAGGAAGAGGATGGGATCGGTGTTATTGAGGTGGTACTGATTTTGGTGGTTCTGATCGGACTGGTGATTATTTTTAAGAAACAGATCACGACACTTCTGAACAATGTATTTAAGGAGATCAACAGCCAATCGAAAGAGGTGTACTAGATGAAGGCGGGGGGACAGATTACTGTATTTTTAAGTTTGATTCTGGTATGTATCCTGTCACTGATATGCGGGCTCTTGGAATCTGCCAGGATGGCCGGGGCCAGATATTACCTGCAGATAGCAGCGATTTCTTCTCTGGATTCCGTTATGAGCCAGTATTACAGGCCGCTGTGGGATCAGTACCGGATTTTTGGCCTGGAATATTCCGATGGGGAGGCGATAGAAAATGAGTTCATGCGCTTTTTGCAGCAATATGCAGAGCCTGATAATTGGTATCCTATGGAACCGGAGACTGTTTTGCTGAAAAAAGCTGTCCATCTGACAGACGAGAATGGCCAATACCTGGAAAAGGAAATATTGGACTTTATGAAGTACGGTATCTGGACCCAGGGCCTGGATACAGGCATGGTTCTTGAGGCAGAGGAAGCTCTGCGGGAAGCAAAATCTGTCAATGAAGTGTCAAGGCAGATGGAGGATCAGAGTAAAGAGGCGTGGGAAGTGGAACGGGTTTTGGCAAAGCTGCAGGAATGTCTGAAACAGCAGGAAAATTTTTACCAAGAGGCAGCCAGTGCTCTGGATAGCGGTGATGGCCATGGATTTCAGAATGCGGCAGAACAGTTAACAGACTGCCTGGACCAGGTTCCGGGGCTGGTGGAAAAGTATAAGGAAAAGGCGGATGACCTGGGACGGCGTCTGGAGGAGGCAAAGCGGGATTATGAAACAAAACAGGGGGATATCAGCGGGAATGTACAGAAATGCATTGACAATGAATTCCGGAGATATGATACCTATACATCAAAGGACGGGGAAAGACGAGTGGAGGTGGAGAGCCTTACGGCGCTGGCAGCGGAGCAGAAGAAACTGGTGCTGGCGGTTATGGAGGAGGCAGCAGAGGTAGAAGAGCGGATTCAGCAGTGGGAGCCAGAGGAGGAGGGGGATGAACTGGATGAAGAGGCTCTGTGGGCACCGGTGAGGGATGCTTTTTCAGACTGCCGCCTGTTGGAATTAACCTGCTCTGCAGGAGGGGAGGATGAGGAAACCCAGGGAATATTAAGCCGGATCCGAAGAGGAGCAGAGGCGGCCCTCCTCAATATGGTGCTGCCTGAGGGCGCAGAAATATCGGAGGCTAGTCTGCCTCAAGCCGGCCTCCCATCTGACAGAAGGGGGAAGGCGATAGATAAACGGGAGAGCAGATCCCTCGGCGTGAACGGGGCGGCAGACAAGGTATTGTATATGGAATACTGCGGTCAATTCTTTGAGGACTTCTGCAGTTCGGCGAATGGAAACTTTAAATATGAACTGGAATACTTGCTCCATGGGAACCGCATTGATGGGAAGAATCTCACGGACTGTGTAAAGCAGCTGCTGGCTGTCAGGGAAGGATTGAATTTTGCTGCAATCTTGACAGACAGCCAGAAACGGCAGGAGGCCGAAGGGCTGGCGGCAGCTATTGTGGGAGGTACGGGATTTCTTCCGCTTATCGGAATTACGGCTTTCTTTATTATGGGGATCTGGGCGTTGGGGGAGGCGCTGACAGATGTAAAAACACTTTTATCTGGAGGCACCGTACCCATTTGGAAAAGAGGAGATTCCTGGAATCTAAGCCTGGAAGGTCTGCTGGATATTGGCCGGAGCGGGACGGTCCCACAGGGGAAGAGCAGTGAAGGGGTGGATTACGAGGGGTATTTAAAGATTTTCTTATTTCTAATGCCTGTGGAAACTGTTGACTATAGGATGATGGATTTGATACAGGCAAAATTGGCGGAAGAGAAACCTGGATTTCAGATGGATCTCTGCGCGTGCCAGGTGGAAATTCTGGTGGAAGTATGTGGAAAACATGTTTTTAGCTCGCTTGGAATGTTGAAACATGCTGTTGGAATTGACAGCAGAACTTATTTATTTGGTACGGAAGTCTGTAAGGCATACTAAAATTTACTTGAAAGGAGGATGGCCATGCCCTTTTTCCCGGCTATTTGCCAATATAGAATAACAAATCAAAATATTTATAAAAAAAGGATAAGGCGAAAAAGCGCAACTCTCCAAGTACGGCCCCCTTTGGCAGGATTCATCCGTTCCCGTGGAAAAAGGGTGTGGCCATCCTCCTTCAGGCAAATAGAAAGGGCAGCAGCCCAATGTAAACTCACCTTACAGGGGAGTATGGCTGTCGAGGCGTCAATTTCATTGTCCTTGTTTGTTTTTGCTGCTGTCTGCATGGCGATGCCAATGAAAATGATGGACAGGCAGCGGCAGATACAGGCTGTCATGGAATCCGTGTGCCGGACATACAGCCAATACGCCTATCTGGGAGAGGGGGAAAGTGGGAGTTCTGTAGGAATGAGATTGGTGGGGAGCAGCCAGATCAAGAATAAAATCGAGCAGAAGGGAATAAAGAATCTCTCATTTTGGAGGAGTTCCGTGCTGGAAGATGGAGAGATGATCGATTTTATTTTGAATTATGATATGGAACTGCCCTTTCCCTTGCTGGGGATTGCTTCGGTTCCCATGGAAGTTCGCAGCGTTCGGCGGGCCTGGGTCGGGAGCTGGGAGATTTTAGGAGATGATAAAACTTCCACAGAGGGGGAGAGCGAATTTGAAAAAGAAGAGATTGTATATATAGGAAGAAACAGCACCAGATACCACAAGACGAGAAGCTGCCATTATCTTTCCAACGAGCTGCGGAAGGTCTCATATGATAAGCTGGAGGATTGCCGAAATGAAGACGGTGGAAGGTACCGCCCGTGCCGTATTTGCGGGAAAGGAGCTGGGAGCGGAGACACAGTTTATATTATGCCCAGCGGAGAGAGCTACCACACGGATTGGAGCTGCTCGGCAATCATTGCATATGTGGAAGAGGTGCCTATTTCCCAGGTAGAAGGATTAGGGAAATGTTCTTATTGCTGGTAGGAGGGTATATGGGAATTCTATTATTTTTGTTTACAGCGGCAGTCTACGACTGGAGATATCGCAGGATTCCCGGCTGGCTGTATGCGGCAGGCGGAGGAGACGCTGTCTTGTGGAGGATTGCCTGCCGGTGGGCGGAAGAAAAAATATGGTGGGCAGAGATGGCTGGAAAATTTATGAATGGGACTGCCGCCGATTTATCCTTTGGCGAGATATGCGGAGGCGTTGGCATTGGTGTTTTTCTTCTTCTGATTTCCAGGAAAAGCGGAGGAGCAGTAGGGAGCGGAGATGGAATGGCATTTATCATTACAGGGCTCTACTTTGGTTTATGGAGAAATTTGTGCCTTCTCTGGATTAGTTTAACCCTGTGCAGTCTCTGGGGAGCGGGCCTGATGGTGATCAGGCGTACAAGATGGAATCAAGTGAAGGGAAAAGAAATGCCGTTTCTTCCTTTTGTTTTCCCTGTGGGAGTATGGCTGACAGTAATATAAAGGGGTGTTTTATGGATTGGAAAGGAAGCTATACAGTGGAAGCGGCCGCAGTGATGGGAATTTTCTGTTTTCTTGCAGTTGGGCTGATCCACCAAATTTATCAGATGCATGATAGGACGGCTGGAATGATGATTCTCCATCAGACGGTAGAAAAGATGGGAAATGATGAGCAGAAGAAGAGGGAAACAGAGAGGACATTTTCCGCCGGAATCGTTAATGTCTTTTTGGAAACAGATGGGGAGATAGTCTCGGGAACAGCGGAAAGCACTGTACAGAGAACTGTGTGGAGAGGACAAATCGAAACAGAGATATTCCGGCCGGAAAGATTTCTCAGGAGAATAGAAGCTGTAAAGCAGTTGGGGGACAGAAATGGAAGTTAGCTATGAAAGACAAATGCGCCATAACTATCTAATTATTAAGGCAGATAAAATGCAAAAAGAAACCTATGAATGCAGGATGCTAATGGCAAATTCAATAGAAGGGCTTCTAAAATTTCGTTTCCGACAGACAGAAATAGGAATTGAATTTTATTATGAAATCACATCGCGGCAGCCTTTGAGCCGAATGTTAGAAGGCAAGACGATTCAAAGACAGGAAATCGTGAGATTGATTTCTTCTATTGCGTCTCTTCTGGAGAGATTAGAAAGCTATCTTCTTCAGGAAAGCCAGATTCTGCTCGATCCTCAGTATATCTATACAGATATGGAAACATATCAGTTTTTTTTCTGTTTGGTTCCTGACAGAAAGGGGGATTTTCCTAAAGATATGGAAAGGCTGCTGCAATATCTGATGAAGAAGACGGACCATCGGGATAAAGAGAGTGCTTTGCTGTCATATCGCTTGTATCAGGAAAGCCAAAAGGATTTTTATGGATTGGATAGTCTGCTCAAATGGCTGCCGGCAGAAGAAAGTAAAACATCTCCCTGTCCCAAGGAAGGTGTTCCAAAGATGGCTCAGGAAGAAAATAAAAAAGATTTGGAGATTGCCTATCAGAAGGGGGAAATCCCGGACAGAGAGGAAGATGTGCCAGGAAAGACCTGGCTGCTTAGGGAAAAGCGGGTGGGGAATATAATCCAGGCGGCAGCACTCGCAGCGGTTATGATTCTGGCTCCCGGTGTTATATGGCTCCTGAAAGGATCAGCTTTTTTGAGAGAGTATTGGTATGGACTGATTTGCTGGTATGGATTTTGGACAGCGGCAGCGGCGGCCAGATTTGCGCGGATGCGGATTGAAAAAAAGAAAGCGGCTGATCAGCAAACTGCCAAGGGAAGACCTGAGTGGGAGGATGAGTTTTCGGGAACAGCAGAAAAACGAAATGAGTGGGAGGATTTTCTGGAAATACGAGATGAGGTGATAGGGGGAGCGCAGATGGAAGCTGACAGCGGGGTGGTGCAAGAAGACCAGATATGTTTTGAGACCCGAGTTTTGTCATCAGAGGAAACCGGGGAAAAGACATCTCACAGTCTTGTAAGTATTGACAAAAAGACAGAGGACATTCCCGTCTTATATTTTCCGTTTTTGATAGGAAAACAGAGCGGAATCGTAGATCATATACTGATGAGGGATACCGTGAGCAGAATCCACGTGAAAATAGAAAAGAGTGAAGAAGGATATACGCTTACGGATTTAAACTCGACTAACGGGACATGGGTGAGAGGAAAGGCATTAAAAAATAATGAAACGGTACGGTTAGAAGAGGGAGATGAAATATACATCGCTGACTGCGGATTCCGTTTCCTTTAGACGATATTAGAGAAATTAAGCCTTATTAAGACTTCAAAATATGAAATTTTTATGGTAGAATATATGTAAACTCAAAGGAGACGGGCACCATGGACAGACTCGATTCAAGACAGAACATTCCCTGGGTGAACAGTGCAATCATTATTTTGAACATCCTGTATTTTATATTTCTGGAGTTGGCAGGGTCCAGCGAAGATGCCAGGACGATGATTCAATATGGAGCATTGTATATCCCCTTGGTAATAGAAGAGAATCAGTATTTTAGATTGGTGACAGCCGTCTTCATGCATTTTGGAATACATCATCTGGTTAACAATATGCTGGTGCTCTTTGTTTTAGGGGACAAGCTGGAACGGGCAATGGGAAAGGTGCGGTACCTGCTGCTGTATCTGATAAGTGGGGTAGGAGCGAATATAGTCTCTGCAATAGTTTACATGTACACTTCTCCAAATGTAGTTTCTGCAGGAGCGTCTGGCGCCATATTTGGAGTGGTCGGAGGACTGATTTACGTAGTAGCAGCGAACCGGGGGCGGTTGGAAGATTTGAATACCCGGCAGATTGTCCTGATGGCCATTTTTTCTTTATATCTGGGCTATATCAATACCGGGACAAACAATACTGCACACCTGTCGGGAATCTTGATTGGCCTTGTGATGGCGGCCCTGCTGTATCGGAGACAAGAGAAGAAAATTCCAAAATAGTGAGAAAGAAGGATTAAGGAGGAGATTTGGGATTATGAAAGACGAAACATGTATTTTTTGCAAAATAGCAAACGGAGAAATTCCTTCTGCTACTGTATATGAGGACAATGATTTTCGGGTGATTTTGGATATGAACCCGGCGTCAAAAGGCCATGCTTTAATCCTTCCTAAGAACCATTACAAAGATGTTTGCAACTTAGACAGTACTGTTGCAGCTAAGGTTCTTCCGCTGGCAGCTAAGATAGGCGCGGCGATGGAGAAGGGACTGGGATGTGCTGGATTTAACTTGGTTCAGAACAACGGCACTGAGGCAGGCCAGACGGTATTTCACTTTCACGTGCATGTGATTCCCCGATATCAGGGAGGTCCGTCTATTGCAGCGTGGGAGCCCCATGCTGCAAATGAGAAGGAACTTGCAGAAACAGCGGAGAAAATAAGAACGCTGCTTTAAAAAAATATGGGAGAATGACATGCAGCAAAAGATAGACGAGCTGTTACAGTCCCTGTATGATGTATACCAAGAGCCGCTTCGTATCCTGGCAAGGTCGTATGGAATTCCAGATAAAGATGTAGATGATATCGTTCAGGAAACCTTTATTTCATACTTCGAGCATTACTCTTTAGCCTGGTCGCCGACTCGTAAAAAGGCAATGCTTGTCAGGATTCTGAAAAACCGTTCGAAAGACTACCACAGAAAGAAACAAAATCAGGATATGGTCAGCATGAGCTCTGAAGAATTTATTGAAGACAGCAGCTTAGCGGCAAAGTACGGAAAGGAAGATCACCTGGAAAAGATATTTGAGGACGAAACGCATAAAGCTATACAGCAGGCAATTTCGAAAATGAGCAAGGATTTGCAGGATGCGGCCGTACTCCACTTGATTGAAGGACGGCCGCAGAAAGAGGTAGCAGAGATCCTTGGAATATCGATAGAAGCCTGCCGGACAAGGATATCAAGAGCCAGAAAGTTTCTCCGGAAAGAACTGGGGGAGGATGATTAGGTGAAGACGGGGCTCAGACAGTAAGGGATTCTATCAGGTCAATGATAGTTTTGACAGCATTTCCCTGACTGCTGTGTTCCATAGCTTCTATATAAGACTGGCGATTGGCATATAAGTCGGATATAGCTTGGAAGAGCGTATCGTCAGTGAGATTTTCTTCTTCCAGTACAGAGCTGAAGCCCTGCTTAGCGAAGGATTTGGCGTTTAATATCTGATCACCCCGGCTCGCAGATGCAGACAGAGGGATTAGGAGGTTAGGCTTTCGAAGAGCCAGAATCTCGCAGATGGAGTTGGCACCGGCCCGGGAAATGACCAGATCGGCAGCCGCAAACAGATGCTTGAGAGGAGCATCCACATATTCGTATTGTACATATCCGCTGGTTCCAATCAGGCTTTCGTCAAGATTGCCTTTGCCGCAGATATGTATGACCTGAAACTGCTTTAATAGGCGCGGAAGGATACTGCGAATGGCGGTGTTCACCTTGACTGACCCCAGGCTTCCTCCTATCACCAGAAGGATCGGTTTATCTGAGGACAACCCGGTATATTTTAAACCGGAGAGACGATCGCCCTGGAGAAGCTCTGCGCGGATCGGGGAACCGGTCAGAAGAGCTTTGTCTTCAGGAAGATAGGGAAGGGTTTCTGGAAAATTGCAGCAGACCTTTACCGCCGCGGGAATACAGATCTTATTGGCCAGCCCTGGAGTCATATCGGATTCGTGAATAATGGTAGGAATTTTGTAATGTTTGGCTGCCAGTACAACAGGGACAGCAACAAACCCACCTTTAGAAAAAACAATATCGGGTTTATATTTTTTCATAAGTTTTAAGGCTTCGCAGTAGCCTTTGATTACACGGATTGGATCAGAAAAATTCTTCAGATCAAAGTAACGGCGGAGCTTGCCGGAAGAAATGCCGTCATAGGGAATTCCGGCATTTTCAATCAGTTTTTTTTCGATTCCCTGGTAGGAGCCGATATAGTGGATTTCGTAGCCTAAATCTTTAAGATATGGAATGAGCGCAAGATTCGGGGTGACATGACCGGCAGTTCCGCCTCCGGTCAATACGATTTTCTTCATAACGGGGACCTCCGATAAGATTTTATAGTTATATAGTAACCGCAATCAAGAAAAAGTCAACCCTAAAGGTCCAGGGAACTTTGGGGAAAACAGGCAAGAAAAAGAAATTTTAACCAATTAGTACGAGGTGCAGAGTGGAAAAAAATCGAGAGGCAGACAGCTATCAGACTGAAGATAAAAAAATAGAATTGCTGCTTCAAGAAGCCTATGGCTATTCTGACGAGCAGCTTCTGGAGGAGCTGGAGAAGGCTGAAGCTGAGGCACAGTCTGCCAAAATGGAAGAACAGACGTCTTCCCTTCAGGCGCCGCCTGATGAGTTTGAAACAATTCTTGCAAAGATGAAAGAGCGGGGGATTCAGCCCCAGCTGGAAAAAGAATTGAGCGATTCGGATCCATTAAAGTTTGCAGAACCGGACGACAAAGTTCGCAGTGCAGAGACGGAGGAGCCGGAGCGGCCGCCTGAGATGGCGCGCCCTCATCGGACCAGCAAAACGGTATGGAGAGTACTGATCGCGGCGGCCATAGCAGGAAGCCTGCTGTTGGCTACAGGAATTGGAGTAGGCGGGAGAAGGGCGCTGGAGTATAAAGCAGATGTTCGAGACGGACAGGGGAGCAATATCGCATGGAATAATGAATCCGAGAATGTGATGTTGAATAATGAGGAAGAAGCATATCAGGAGATAGAAGAGAAATTGGGGATTCCGGTTTTGAAGCTAAAATACCGGCCGGAGGGGATGAAATTTGAGCAGGCCGTCATAGAGGACGGCTATGCAGTGATGGATTATTCTTATAATGAAAAGATGATTTACGTTACCCAGGCCATAGGGACGGACGTAAATTCAGATAATATCACATCAGACAGAGTGGCCTATAAAAGCGTATATAACAAATGGCTGGGTGCAGATATTATCATAGAGAAGGGGACGGAAGTAGACGAATACAGTGCTGCGTATGAGAAGGACAAGCAGTACTACTACGTGGAAGGGATTATGGAGGAAGAGGAGTTTGTCAATATGATAGCAAACATGATGTTTTAATATATCAAAGGAGGGTGAATATGAAAAAGAAGTACAGAAAGGCTATGGGGCTAGCACTGGCGATGGCGCTGGCCATGGCAGTGCCGGCGGCGGCAGGACCTGCGGGGACGGAGACGGCGGAGGCTGCATCGGTTGACTGGGTTGTTGAGCCCAGGGGGCAGTACATCTCCTCTTCCCGCTCCGGCATCACCAACAAGGGCAGCGGGGTGATCGGCATCACGGCTTCCACCACGGCCCATGAGCAAGTTGATAGGATTGATATCAGCCTCTATCTGGACAGGCTGGTGGATGGAGGCTGGAGCCAGGTGGCAGACTACGACTTTACTTTCCTGCCGTCCGACATGCCAAACGGCAAGCTGACGAAGGCGACCCTGTCCTTCACGGTCAAGGATCAGCCGGCAGGGTATTATTACCGGGTTCGCGGGTCCCACGGGGTCTGGAAGGGAAGCGTCATCGAGACTCAGAATACGTACTCCGATGGAGTTTACATCTCATCGGATCCTGTCTACAGAAGTGCGGATACAGCAGAATAATGACAGATGGATGGAAGCTCTCAGGCCGGGAAATCACCATTTCCCGGCCTGTTTTTTGTCTCTTGAAGGTTTTTGATTGTGTTAATCATAATTCTGAACCCCTTGGCATACATTATAAATAGGTTAAGAAATCCTGGTTTTCCTGCATGGGGTTTTGAGGACAGGCTGGGAAGGAAAAAACCAAAGGAGAGAGCAAGGTTATGAATGAGATACATTATTTAATATCCGATGCGTCGAAGAAAGTGGATGTGGAGGCCCATGTGCTCCGGTATTGGGAAGAGGAGCTGAAGCTGGATATCCCAAGGAATGAGATGGGGCATCGGTATTATACAGAAGTGCATATTCGGTTGTTCCGCCAGGTAAAGGCGTTAAAAGAAAAGGGGTACCAGCTGAAGGCGATAAAGAGCGCTTTGGACAGGATAATGGAGTCTGGGAAGGATTTGATAATATCGGATGAGGTCTTGGAGGAAGATATGGAAAAGGCATTAAAGGAGTGTACAGGGGCAGCAGAAACAAAATCGGAAGAGCAGGGAACCGGAGCAGATAAAAAGGCAGAAGAGGGAATACAGGAGAAAAGTAAGGATGGGGGATCCAGCGCGGTCGTAACAGAAGCGGGGGAGGACGGAGAGACAGACCTGATCCGATACCCGGAAATCGAGGGAGGAGAGGTGGCTGTGGAGTTGACTCCGGAGGAAAAGATGGAACAGTTCCAGGACATTATGAATCACATTATCGGGCGGGCGCTGGAGGCTAATAATGAAAAATTGAGTCAGGATATCAGTCAGATGGTGAATGAAAAGGTATCAAAGGATATGGAATACTTGTTCCAGGTTTCCAATGAGAAGGAGGAGGAGCGGTTTAAGCGTCTGGATGAGGTTATCCGGACATACCAGAAGGAGAACAGAGGCCGGGCGGAGGCGGCTGCGGCGAAGGTTCCATTTTTTGGAAAAAAAGGATTTTGGAAAAAGGGAAAATAGAGGGACGGCCTGTCTGATAGCGGAAACGCAGAGATCGGACAGGCCGTTTTAGCGGGTTTAGACGGCAAAAAGTTATTTGTGATGGCTGCAGGCATTGACGAAAGCCTTGAAGATCTCTTCGGCAGATTTTTGAACAGAGAAAAGAAATTCCGGATGCCATTGAACGCCCAGGAGAAACGGATAACCGGGCATTTCTGCCGCCTCGATCAGCCCATCAGAGGAATAGGCGCTGGCCGTCAGGCCGGGTGCCAAGGTATGTATAGCCTGATGATGCAGAGAATTGACCTCCAGGCGATCGCTTCCGGTGATGGATTCCAGCAGGGATCCGGGCGTTACAGTCACGTAATGGGAAGGAATGGCCGCGGGATAGGGCTGGCGGTGGCAGAGAATCTGACGGCTGCCGGAGAGCTGGCTCTCCAGGTCCTGATAGATGGATCCTCCCAGGCCGATGTTGATCAGTTGGATTCCCCGGCAGATCCCCAAAATAGGCTTTTTGCCGCTGAGAGCTGCGGAGAGAAGCTCCAGCTCTAATTGGTCCCGAGGTGCGGAGACCTCGCCGCATTTGGAGAGAGTTTCTTCGCCAAAATGAAAGGGGTGAATATCCGGGCCTCCGGTAAAAAGGATGCCGTCACAAAGAGCTGCCAGTTGGTGCAGATCTTCCGAGGCAATGCCCAGAGGAAACATAAAGCAGACGGCACCTGCCTGCTGCAGAGCCTGGACGTATAAGGGATTGAGGAAGCACTGGTTCTTCTCCAGATCGTGAGAAGGAGTGAGGCCGATTACAGGTTTATTCATAGCGAACTGCTCCTTACCGAAATGTTTTAAATGGAATCTATGGCAATACACATAAAAAATGCCCCTTCCAGCAGGGAAGAGGCATTATGTAGCCGTTTATTAGCCTTCGATAGCGCCGGTAGGACATACGCTAGCGCAGGTACCGCAATCGATGCAGGAATCAGCATCAATAACGTACTTTCCATCTCCTTCAGAAATAGCGCCTACAGGACATTCGCCAGCACAGGTGCCGCAGCTTACGCAAGCATCGCCGATTACATATGCCATGGTAATTACCTCCTTAAAATAAAATAAAAGTACTTTTGTTTCTTTATTCTAAACCATTTTACATGAATATTCAAGTGAAAAATACTGGCACTATTGTTCTAAATTAGAAGCATTAGAAACCGCTTTTTTGCGCTCATCCCGCATCCCGCGGATGATGACAGTCCTGGCCCATACGGCCTTTTCCTTAGAGAGAGGAGAGACGTTTTCAAGGGGGTAGGGAATCCCTAATTTATGGTATTTGGATTTGCCCATATCGTGGTAGGGGAGAACATCCAGAGCTTTTACATTGCGGAGAGTTCCAATGAAGCGGCCGAGCTGGTACAGATCTTCCTCATTGTCGGACAAGCCTGGGACGACGACATGGCGGATCCAGACCGGGATGGAGCATTTGTCCAGATAGCGGGCAAATGCCAGAATATTGTCCTGTGGCTGTCCACAGATAGCCAGATGTTTCTGCGGATCAATGTGCTTGATGTCCAGCATAACGAGATCCGTCACCGCCAGAAGACGGTCAAACCGGGCAAGAAGGGCTGGGCTGTCCGGGCGGAAGGTAACGCCGGAGGTGTCAAGACAGGTATGAATACGGCGGCGGTGAGCCTCCTCAAAAAGCTCTGTGACAAACTCCATCTGCACCAGAGGCTCCCCACCGGTAACGGTGATGCCTCCGCGGGTGTAGAAATCCTTAGACCGCTGAAATTCTTCCATGATCTGCTCTACAGTCATTTCCGTGCCGCCGCCTATTTCCCAGGTGTCTGGATTGTGGCAGTACTGGCAGCGCATGGGACATCCTTTCAAAAATATGACAAAACGAACTCCTGGGCCGTCTACAGTGCCGAAACTTTCAATAGAATGGATATGGCCGACCATGAAAAAATCCTCCTAACTGTATTTCAGGACAAAATGTCCCTGATCAAATAGTGCGCCAGTCAGCAAAGCGGGGCCGTGCAGCTATGCCGGCCCCGCTTGTAATGAATCCTTAAATGTGATCGTGGAAGGTTCTGGAAATAACCTCATCCTGCTGAGCCTTGGTCAGCTTGTTGAAATTAACGGCATAGCCAGAGACACGGACGGTCAGCTGGGGATATTTTTCAGGATGGGCCTGTGCGTCCAGAAGCGTTTCCCGGTTGAAGACATTTACATTTAAGTGGTGGCCGCCCTCAGCAGCGTAGCCATCTAACATAGAAACCAGGTTATCGATTTGAGATTCACTTGCGTGTACCATAAAATATTTCCTCCTCTATTGTTTCATTTATGATTCTTCTTCCCATTCGCGGGAAGAAGTGTATTCCGGATCATCCTCCGACCGGTCCATCCCCTCGAACAAAGTAGGAACCTGGCAGGCCAGGTTGCCGGCCGCACAATCCAGAGAGTTCATAGTGCTGATTTTGACAGAAGCGGTATCCATCTGGAGACTGCCGTTGTCCTCCGCGGTGACATTCATATGGCCGCCGTTATTTGACATAAACTGATCAATCATGGCTACCAGATCGTCAATTTTCTTTTCATCCATTCTGGACTCCTCCCGTCAATCTTATTTGGTGTCATCAATGTCCAGATCCAGCTCGACTTCCAGATCGCCGGCAAACACCTGATCGTCTTTTCCTAATGCGCCTGGGATAATCGAAAAAGTATTGGAAATACCGTCCTGGGCATCTTTAAATGGCAGCTTAGCTACGGAAGCCAGGGAAGCGACCGCGCCGTGGGTATCTCTGCGGTGCATCGGATTGGCTCCCGGTGCAAAAGCCTCGCCGGCTTTTCTGCCGTCAGGTGTAGAACCTGTATGTTTACCATATACTACATTGGAAGTGATTGTCAAGATAGAAGTAGTAGGGATACCGCCGCGGTAGGTATGATTTCCTTTCACATAGTTCATAAAGGTGTGAACTAAGTCGCTGGCGATGCTGTCTACCCGGTCGTCATTATTCCCATATTTCGGGAAGTCACCTTCCACCTCATAATCTACTACAATGCCGTTTTCATCGCGAATGGTTTTAACTTTTGCATACTTGATCGCTGACAGAGAGTCGGCAACGACGGACAAGCCTGCAATGCCGGTGGCGAACCAGCGGGTCACCTTTTTGTCGTGGAGAGCCATTTGGAGGCGTTCATAGCAGTAGCGGTCGTGGTTGTAGTGGATGATATTCAGAGCATTCACATATACCTGAGCCAGCCATTTCATCATATCTTTATATTTGTCCATCACCTCATCATAATCCAGATATTCGGAGGTAATGGGGCGGTATTTGGGACCGACCTGCTTCTTGGTAATCTCGTCGACACCGCCATTGATGGCGTAGAGCAGGCATTTCGCCAGGTTGGCTCTGGCGCCGAAGAACTGCATCTCCTTGCCGATTCTCATGGAAGAAACGCAGCAGGCGATGGCATAGTCGTCGCCGTGGGTCACTCTCATCAGATCATCATTCTCATACTGAATGGAAGATGACTCAATGGAGGTTTTAGCGCAGAAACGCTTAAAGTTCATCGGCAGCTTCGTTGACCAGAGCACAGTAAGGTTGGGCTCCGGCGCGGTGCCTAGATTCTTTAGGGTATGCAGGTACCGGAATGACATTTTAGTTACCATGTGGCGGCCGTCAATTCCCACACCGCCGATGGATTCGGTTACCCACGTGGGGTCACCGGAGAACAGCTCATTATACTCAGGCGTGCGGGCGAACTTAACTAGCCGCAGTTTCATAACGAAATGGTCAACAAACTCCTGGATCTGTTCTTCCGTATATTTTCCAGATTTTAGGTCACGTTCCGCATAGATGTCGAGGAATGTGGAGGTGCGGCCCAGTGACATGGCAGCTCCGTTCTGCTCTTTGACAGCAGCCAGATAGCCGAAATATGTCCACTGGATTGCTTCTTTTACATCGGAAGCAGGATGAGAGATATCAAAACCGTAAATCTTTCCCAGTTCCTTTAATTCTTCCAGAGCGCGGATCTGCTCAGAAAGCTCCTCTCTCTCCCGGATTACGTCAGAATACATGATAGTGCGGGTGGTGTTTTTTTGCTCGATTTTATCTTCGATCAGGCGATCGACACCATAGAGAGCAACCCGGCGGTAGTCGCCGATGATGCGGCCGCGGCCGTAGGCATCCGGAAGACCGGTGATAATATGGCTGGAACGGCAGGCGCGCATTTCCGGTGTGTAGGCGTCAAATACGCCGGCATTGTGAGTCTTTCTGTGTTTCGTGAAAAACTCGACAATCTCAGGGTCAACTTCATAGCCGTTGTCCTGGCATGCCTTTACCGCCATGCGGATGCCGCCGTAAGGCTGCAGAGAGCGCTTAAAAGGTTTATCTGTCTGGAATCCTACGATAGTTTCCTTATCTTTGTCTAAATAACCAGGGCCATGGGAAGTGATCGTAGAAATGATTTTGGTATCCATATCCAGCACACCGCCGGCTTCCCGCTCCTGTCTGGAAAGCTCCATAACCTGGTCCCATAAATCCTTTGTGTTCTGGGTAGGACCTGCAAGAAATTCGTCATCGCCGTCGTATGGCGTATAATTTTTCTGAATGAAATCGCGAACATTGATTTCTTTCTGCCAAACTCCGGTATGAAAATTGTTCCATTCTGGTCTCATAAAGTCCTCCTGTTTATAAAAATGTACTTGTTGCTGGTTTACCAGGACATTATAAAATGAATACTGTATACAGGTCAAGGCGAATCATTAAAATATTGAGATGTACAAGAAGAAAAACACAGTCTCATCCAAAGATTCCACCTTGCCAAAATACTGCAAAGGTATTATAGTGTATATAACACACAAAAAGGAGGAAACAGTTATGTTGATTAATAAAGATATGCTGATCGGCGAACTGATTCAGTTAGATGACTGCATCGCGCCTATTTTAATGAGAGCCGGCATGCACTGCCTGGGCTGCCCTGCTTCTCAGGGGGAATCCCTTGAGGAAGCCTGCATGGTTCACGGGATCGACTGCGACGCCCTGGTAACCGGCATTAATGAAATACTGGCTGGAAGGAGCTGACAGCGGTCAGCTCCTGGAACGGGCGCTGTCTTGCGGGGCAGCGCTTTTTTCATAGGAGCCGCGTGCTGTGGAACAGACAGCTCCACAAAAAATCGGCATGCCAGTGTGCAGGAAGATAGCGTGAGAATGTTTAGAGATCCGCCTTTTTGTTTTTGTTGTGTCCTGGACGGCCTGGAAACCAGACCGGGCCTTTCATATCATAGAAAATAAGGAAGGCACAAGGGTTAGCAATAACTAACCAAGAACAATTATACTTTACTTCAGAAGTGGAGTCAATGTTTTTATGTCTGAGCAAAAGAAAACTGCCTGCAGCAGTTTCCTTTTGCTCAGACAGTTCTCCTGATATCTTTATAAACAGCGGTCTCATCAAAGACCGGCTAAAATCTGTAGGGCATTTTCACGGATAATTACATCATAATGCTCTGCATAATAAGACTCGGTGGCGTAATCATGGCGCACTTTCGTGCCATATTCCGCCAGCGTATTGCACACTCGGCTGAAGTCTTTGGCATCAGCAGGCTTTTTCAGCACAAGGAAATAGGGCCCCTCCTCCGGCTTTTTGTAGAGAATGCTTTCGCCGGAAAATTGACCGCCGGCTGCACGCGCCGCCTCGCTGATCAGATCCAGTTTTGGGAAGGCAAAAATGCGGAAAGCATTCTGAGCCGCGCTTTCCTCCTCTTTTTTGGAGGAATCTGGGGGAGCAGCGTTGTTTTCAGATGGATCCTGCAGAAGATTCAGCAGGCCGTCAGCGCCTTCCAGCAATTCACTGGCGAAACTGTCGAAAAGGGGTTCTTCTTCGTGGGAAGGAGAAAATTTGGAAAAGCGGGTATCCAGCTCTTCCGGATCTTCGATTTTTGTGATGACCAGCATAACGCTCTCATTGGAAAGCGGGATGGCTTCCACCATAAGGGGGATATCCTCCGCCTCAAATCCTACTTCGTTAGATGCCTTTTGAATCATTTCCCGAAACAGGTTGCGGGCTTTCTCGCTTCCATAAGCAAGCTCACCGAGATTCAGATTTCTGACGCTTAGATCGAAACTGGTAAGTGTACACCGGATTTGGTTTTCATTAATACGTTCTATTTTCATGGAAAATCACTTCCTGTTCTGTCTGTCCCATTAGGGAACTAATTGGTTGATATACGTTCTCACTATAACTATACTATATTCTATCATAAAAGATCAATTGCTATGTGAATAATTTATGAAAAATTTAATAGTTGCCGCCTGGACAATAAAAGAAAAGGGGAGGTCTAAATAAGTCTATTTCCTAAAAGCGGGAAGAATAGGTTGAAAAGCCGTCTTTTCTGTACTATAATTGGGAATACCAGAGATGGCAGAGGAAAAGGGAGGCGGTCTTGAGAGACACCATTCTGTTCGGAAAGTACCTGCTGTGCCGTACGATTGGCAGGGGACGGACTGGAACTGTTTATCTGGCCAGACATCTTGGCCTGGGCGAATATCGGGCGATCAAGCGGGTAGCGAAAGCTGATTCGTGTTATGAAGCGTTCCGGCAGGAAGCATTGCTGCTGAGGGCTCTGCACCACCCTGGTATTCCAAGGGTATACGACCTGGAAGAGGACGAAACCTACTGCTATCTAATCGAAGAATTTCTTGAAGGAGAATCTATCAGTGCTCTGGTAAGACGCCAGGGCAATCTTACAGGAAACATGGTGATCCGTTACGGGATACAGATATGTGACCTGGTGCATTACCTGCATTCTGCAGGACCTGAACCCATTTTATATCTGGATTTACAGCCGAATAACTTACTGCTATGCCGAGAAACTATTAAATTGGTAGACTTTGGGAGTGCAGATTATCTGTCACAGGCGAATCAGGCGAAGATCCGCTGCGGGACGCCTGGCTGTGCTGCTCCGGAGCAGTATACGCGAGAGCCGCTGGACGAGAGGACTGACGTTTATGCCATTGGTGTGATCCTTTTCTATCTGGCGACCGGACATTTGCCGGAGAAGACAGCGTGGAGTGCGGGCTTGGCGGATCGAAACCTGGCCTTGGGCAGGGGTCTGCGCGCCGTTATCCGGGATTGTCTGTGCGAACGGAGAAACCGTGCGGCATCAGCTTTGGAAGTCAAACAGAGGCTGGAAAGACTGGTAAAACTAGAACCATGGATATTCCAAAATGATTCTCTGCCATCTCTGGTTTTATCCTTTGCCGGAAGCGGCGCCAATACGGGCGCTACTCATCTGGCACTGGGATTGTCAGCTTGTCTGTGGAGATGGGGAATCCCCAATCTGTATGAGGAACACGATCACTCAGGGCACAGCATTGCAATGGCTGAAGCATCGCACTGTGTACCTGACCGGGCAGGAATCTGCAGAATCAGAAGGTGGGCAGTCCGTCCGGACTATGGCCCGCAGGTGCAATTTGAACCGGTATCTGGCTATGCGGTGATCATACGGGATTATGGCAGTATAAGAGAGAGACCGTCCTTTTCAAAAAATGTCCTCTGCAGACAGCGTTTCATTTGTGTCTGCGGAGGAAAGGCATACGACATCAGAGAGACGAAAAAGACGGTTCGTGCGTTTCAGGAGATGGCCCGAGACACTGCGCTGATCTATAATTTTTCGGATCACAGCTTAAATCTGGGGAGGACTTCGGAGGAACCTTTTCTCTGCTGTCTGGAGGCACCATATTTTGAGGACGCAGGATGTCCTGGAAGAGATGCGGAAAAGTTTTTTAGACAACTGTGGGACAAGCTGACTGAGAAGGAAGGAGGCGAGCCGCGCGCAATATTTCATCAAAGAATAAAATCTCTTTTTATGAAAAGGAGACCATAGGCGTGATTGGGGCGGGTTCTGGAGTCGGAACGACCCATCTTACTTTGCTGCTGGCCAACTATCTGGCTGGATTCCGGAAAATGCCGGCGGCAGTTTTGGAATGGAACGGACACGGGGACTTTCAGCGTTTCGGAAATGTCTGCGGGGGTATCAGCCTGGGAGGCCAGTACTGCCAAATACTGGGTGCAGACTATTTTCCCAGAGCAGGGAAAGATGTCCTGGTGCAATGTATGAATGGCCCGTATGAAGCGGTAGTTTTTGATTACGGACGCATAGAAGAAGGAAACGAGGCTGAGCTGATTCGCTGCAGAAAAAAACTGATTGTGCTGTCTTTCAGTGAATGGCAGATCGAAGCTGCGTTTCACTTTTTGAAGAAGCCTCGGAGAGCCGAAGACGGATGGTACTATTTTACTGCTTTTGGGAGTGAAGAGGCTAGGAAAGAAACCGGAAGACGGTTCCATGTTTCGATAAGGAGGCTGCCTTATCTTCCAGACGCCTATGCTGTTACAAAAGAAACTATTAACCTGTTTGGCCGGATGTGGGAGTGACGGAAGGCGGCTGGCTGCAATGACAAGGCTGTGTTTGCGCACCGCAGGAGCATAAATATGTCACGGAATCTTCTTGTGCACCGTTCGGGAGTGGCTTTCGCGGCGGAAAACAGGTTATATCAAGGAGGAAGTATGGGGGGAGAAGAAGAGAAAAAGCAACAGCAGCAAGCCTATTTAGAAGGACTAAAACGGTACCATGACAGGGGAATCCCGATATATATTGACGGAAAACCCTGTCCAGAAGATGAGTGGCATAAAATTTTTGAAGTTCGCGAAGATGGGGGCTTCTATATGGGCGACTATGTAGGAGCTGATGAAGGCCGCTTGAGGGAAATCCGTTTTGACCGGGTGTATTTATACCTAGATGATAAGGCCGCTAATTAGGCGGTGTGGGATAGGGAAGTTAGGGATGCCGTCTCAGCCTGGACATGCCCCCTGACGGGCGGGAATAGTAATGAAAATTTAATTAGGCTTGCGCAGGGAGGTGTGGTATAATAACCGCAGAGCGGTTATTATACCTGCGCATACCGGCTTCTGCGTAAACGCTGTGCAGACTGCCTCCTATCTCTGGGTATAGGGCAGCGCTTGCAAGTGGGAGGAAGCGAAGCAGAATTGAGCGCTGCTCATGGAAGCATGGTACCATAACGGCAGTCTGAAAACAGGCTTTATGGAGGGGATGCCAATGATAAAAAGACTTCTGCCGATGTTTACTGCAATCGGTCTGATTATTTTGGTAATAGCCGGCTATTTGGGATATCGGCTGATTGAGAGATATACTCCGTCAAAAGAATGGATAGAAGCGGCCGATGTGTTTGGCGTGGACGGCGATACCGTGGCTCTGATCTTGAATGAAGAGGAGTCAGAGACTCGCGGGCTTTATATTGATGGTGAAGTTTATTTGCCGGCAGAGTGGGTAAATGCAAATCTAAATAAAAGATTTTACTGGGATAATGAAGAAAAAATTCTTTCCTATGCGCTGCCGACAGAAATTGTTTATGCAGACAGCACAACGGTCGGTGACAGCGGAAGACCTCTGATCTGGGTGACAGATGAGGGTGTATTTCTCTCGCTAAGCCTGGTGGCTGGGTATACGGATATTGAAATCGGTGCATTTGACGGCGGAGATACCAAGAGGGTCTATATCAATAACACATGGGAAGCGGAGCTGTGGGCGGAAGCCAAGAGAAGCACCGAGGTCCGTCTGCGCGGAGGGATTAAAAGCCCTATTCTCACCCGGGTGGAAAAGGGAAGCCGAGTCAAGGTGTTGGAGCAGATGGATACCTGGACCAAAGTGCGTACGCAGGATGGCTACATTGGCTACATGGAGAATCGGAAACTTGCAGATGCGGAGGAGATCATTCCTCAAAGCAATTTTGTCCAGCCAGAATATACCAGCATATCTCTGGATGGGAAAGTGTGCATGGCATGGCATCAAGTGACATCCAGGGAGGCCAACAGCACCTTCGACAATTATTATGCCAACACGAAAGGGCTGAATGTGATCAGCCCAACCTGGTTTGCCCTGACAGACAATGAAGGAAATTATACCTGCCTGGCAGATCAGGAATATGTTGCCAAAGCCCATGAGGCCGGACTGCAGGTGTGGGCCTTAATCGACAATTTCAGCGACAATGTCCAGTCAGAAGTCCTTTTGTCGAGGACCTCCGTGAGAAAAAAATTGATTCAAAACCTGATGGATGACGCTGCAGAATACGGCTTTGATGGTTACAATTTAGATTTCGAGAGTCTGAAGGAAAGCGCAGGACCGCATTATATTCAGTTTGTCCGGGAAATGTCGACTGCTTGCAGAAATAATGGCCTTGTGTTGTCTGTGGATAACCATGTACCGGCACCCTATAATCAGTTTTATGACCGGACAGAGCAGGGGATTGTGGCAGACTATGTGATTGTCATGGGATATGATGAGCACTATGCCGGAGGAGAACCGGGGTCAGTTGCCTCTCTGGATTATGTAAGGAATGGAATAATAGATACATTGGAAGAAGTTCCGAAGGAAAAGGTAATCAATGCAGTTCCTTTCTATACAAGAGTATGGACGGAGATGGAGGATGGAACAGTTACATCGGAAGCAATGGGGATCGAGAGAGCGCAGAACTGGATCGAAGAAAATCATGTCGAATTGTACTGGCAGGACAGTCTGGGGCAGTACTTTGGTGAGTGTGCTGTGGAAGGCGGTTCTCAGTATCTCTGGATGGAAGAGGAACGCTCTTTGGGATTGAAAATGGATCTGATTAAAGAATATGATCTGGCAGGTGTGGCCTGTTGGAAGCTGGGGTTTGAGCCGGCTCAGATATGGGACACGATCACTTGGAACCAGGAGGGGCAGGGTGAAGGCGAATGAATTGGATCAGAGCGGCAGCGGCAGCAGTGGGTGCGGCAGCAGTATTAGGCGGCTGTTCCCGTATGACATCACTTTTGGACGAGACAGTGGCTACAAAACCGCCGGAGACAGAAGCAGCCACGGAAGCTGGGCCTCAGAGAGAGCCGTCTGAAACAATAGAAGCATTTCCAGAAGCAGAAACTGTTCCAGAATCGGATCTGTGGAATGAGGATGGGGATGGGCTGCGGCTGATTGTGGCCACAGATATCCACTTCCTTGCGGAAGAACTGACAGACAAGGAGAGTGGATTTACCTATGCAGTGGATCACGGGGATGGCAAAGTTACCAATTATATCTGGGAGATAACCGATGCGTTTATCTCGGAAGTTCTAAATGAACAGCCGGATGGCGTAATTCTGAGCGGGGATCTGTCATTAGATGGAGAGAAGGCCAGCCATCAGGAACTGGCCGGGAGGCTTAGAGCGATCACAGACGCAGGAATTCCTGTTTTGGTGATTCCGGGAAACCATGATATTAATAATGTCAGTGCGGCGCGCTTTTCGGGAGGAGAGCGCTTGCCGGCAGAAACGACCAGCCCTAAGGACTTTCTGGAAATATACCAGGATTTTGGATATCGGGATGCCGTCAGCCGGGATCCCAACTCCCTCAGCTATGTGTATCAGATGAATGATTATACCCGCATTATGATGCTGGATACGTGTCAGTATGAGGGGACAGCCCAGATAGGGGGCATGATCGATACGGACACGTATGAATGGATAGAGGAACAGCTTGCCGATGCAGCGGAACAAGGAATGAATGTGCTGCCGGTTGCCCATCACAATATGCTGGAGGAAAGCCAGATCTATGCCAGCAATTGTACGATCGAACACAATGAGGAACTGATAGACCGTCTGGAAGGGTGGGGGACGGTATCTCTGTTTTTAAGCGGCCACCTCCATGTTCAGCATTTTGCCAACACAGACGATGCGGCAGAGAAGGGAATCTGGGAGATTGTCACCAGCTCGCTGGCTACACCCCCATGCCAGTACGGTGTGCTGTTTTACGGTGATGACCAGAGCTTCAGCTATCATACGCAGGTGCTGGACATTGACACCTGGGCTAAAGTCAATGGGATAGAGGATGAAAACCTTTTAAAGTTTTCCGAGTACCGGACTCCTTTTCTGGAGAAGGTGTTTTATAATCAGGCATTTGACCTGCTTGAAAGGCATAAGGGCGGCGTGATGCCGGACGGCGTGCAGGAGGAGATGTCCCGTATGTATGCTATAGCTAACTGCTATTATTACTGGGGGAGGGCCGTGGAGATTGCCGATCAGATGAAAGAAAGCAGTACATTCCGCCTGTGGCAGGAATATGGTTATCCCAGTCTTCAGACAGAATATCTGGAATATATTTTGGATGAGGCTACCAGGGACTACAATACTCTCCGGTCAGACGGAAGTATGGAATAGTGGACAGGGGATTTCAATATATTAGAAATAAAAAAGGCTGCTGATGGATCATGGAGAGAGATGGCCTTTGGCAGAATCTGATGGGAATCGGCCTGCTGGTAATAGTAGCGCTGATCTCCCTTCATATCAGTCATATAGGGGAACACGGCGGGAGCCGTGCAGCAGAGGCAGCAGCAGATCAGGCGCGGGGGGAAGAAAGAGCGGTTGTGGCTGTGGATGCTGGCCATGGCGGGAGAGATCCTGGGAAAGTAGGCGTTGACGGCCAGGCAGAAAAGGACATTAATCTGAAAATCGCTCTTCGGCTGAAGCAATATTTAGAGGCGTCAGATGTGACGGTGGTAATGACCAGGGAGGAAGATTTGGGTCTGTACAGTGAGGCAGACAGCCATAAAAAGGCAGCCGATATGGAAAATCGAACCCATCTGATTGACAGTGCTTCGCCAGACTTGGCAATCAGCATCCACCAAAACAGCTATCATCAGGATGAGGTGTCTGGGCCGCAGATGTTTTACTACTCTGGATCTGAGAAGGGAAAGCAGTTGGCTGAGATCCTTCAGGAAGAATTCCAGGAGGCTCTGGGATTGGAAAAAAGTACCCGCAGCGCGAAAGCAAATAACAGTTATTACCTTCTGCTGAATGTAAAGGCACCTATGGTTATAGCAGAATGTGGATTCTTGAGCAATCCGGCTGAGGCGGCGCTGTTATCAGATTCAGCCTATCAGGATCGGGTGGCCTGGATTCTCCATATGGGCATTATGAAATACTTAAATGAGGAAAGACAGTAGAAAAGAGGAATGAAAATGAATCAACTGAGAGAAAAACTGCAGAAATTTATGATCGGAAGATATGGAGCGGATCCGCTGAACCGATTCCTTATGTGGGCCGTGATCGTATTGATTGTCTTAAATATATTTCTGCGGGTACACGCGCTGTTTTTTCTGGAACTCATAGGACTGATCTGGTGCTACTTTCGGATGTTCTCAAGAAATTACTCGGCCAGGGAGAAAGAAAACCGGGCTTATATGAGAATAAGACTGAGAGCTGCAGACTTCTATAATAAATGGAAGTTTCGCTTTCAGCAGGCAAGGCAGTACCACATTTATAAATGCCCTGGCTGTGGTCAGAAAATCCGCATTCCAAGAGGAAAGGGCAGAGTCAGTATCCACTGCCCTAAATGCGGAACGGATTTTATTAAAAAAAGCTGACAAATAACCTCAGGAATCCTGAAAATTCCATCCGGCATCGTTTTTTTCCGCAAGGCAGCGGATCGACTCCGCATATTCTGTAGGAGTCATTCCGGTCTGCTTGGAGAACTGCCGAGAAAAATAGTGAATAGAGGCATAGCCCAACCGGTCTGCAACCTGGGAGAAGTTCATCTGATTGTCCCGGATCAGCTGTTTGGCGGCCTCTGTTTTTAATTTAATAAAAAAGTCGATGGGCCCGCATTGATGGAACTCTTTAAAGATTCGGGAAAGCTGGGACTGGCTGATCAGATTATCGCGGCAGATCTGCCGGATAGTAAGCTGCTGGTCAAGTCTGGCTTCCATGTAGCATTCTACTCGGCTGCACAGTTCTTTGCGGGCATTTACTCCTGGGAGCGTGGAATCTGAGGGGAAAGACAGACTCGCAGGCGCGGCAGGCACAGCCAGAGGGGAGGATGTTGAAAGGCAGCGCCGGTAAAGGGAGATCAGAAGCTCTTCCAGGTAATTTTTAATTAATTGTTCGCTGCCAAATGCCTTGGGGGCAGAGCGCCGGCTGAGACTTTCCTGGTAGGGATTGTTTAGGCGGCCCTCAAAGGAATTTCTCGCCTCTATAATAATTTTTGAGAGCAGCGATGCTTCTGCATCGCGGATAGTTAACACCTGGCCGGCAAAATGTTTTATAGCATGGGAACGGCAATCAAATCCAATTACAATAAGGCTGGGGGAAATTTTGCCATTGGTAACAACATTGTGAAATTCACCTGGCTGGTGAAATATAATACTTCCGTGTTTTAAGGTGACAGTCTTGCTGCCTGCCACTGCCTGAATCTCTCCTTTGTCAACGCACACCAACTCCCAGAAATCGTGCTGTTCCCCAGGAAAAGTAAAGTCGCTCATATACTCAAAATAGTGGATAGAAACGATGCTGCGAACATTGATGCTGCTGCGCAGGTATGTATGCTGATAGGCCATGGACAGATCCTCCTCTCTGCGGTTATGATGCCATGTCCCTTTGGGGGACAATGGCAGCCTCCGGCGGATTTTAGCGCCCGGACTTCTGCGGCGAACGCAGAAGCCGGTATGCGCAGGTATAATAACCTCTCTGCGGTTATTATACCATGCCCCGCATCTGGAAGGAAGCCTTTCCTTCGGGGGATGAGGAAGGGATGACTTGGTAAGATTGTATAAATATATGAAAATTTTGTGCAAAGAAATAAAACCTGTTTTCGTATATACTGAAGGCAAGTAAAAACGGTGTTCATTTTTAACACAGAGCTGTCTTTGAACAGATGGGAGTTTAGAAAGGAGAGAGTGTTTATGGGTAAGAAACCGGTATTGGTAATTATGGCTGCAGGAATGGGGAGCCGCTACGGCGGATTAAAACAGATTGATCCTGTAGACCCCTACGGAAACATCATTATGGACTTTTCTATTTACGACGCTTTGGAGGCAGGATTTGACAAAGTGGTCTTTATTATCAAGAAGGCCATTGAGGAAGAATTTAAAGAGCATATTGGCAATAGAATGGCAAAACATGTACAGGTAGAGTATGTATATCAGGAGCTGGACAAGCTGCCGGAGGGATTCTCCGTGCCGGAAGGCCGGGTAAAGCCCTGGGGAACCGGGCACGCTCTGCTGTGCTGCAAGGATGTTATTGACGGCCCGTTTGCGGTTATCAATGCAGATGATTATTACGGAAAAGCTGCATTTAAAGAAATTTATGACCAGCTTTCCAAGCAGGAAGATGATGACAAGTATCAGTATACGATGGTCGGCTACAAGCTGTACAATACTCTGACTGAGAACGGCCATGTGGCAAGAGGTGTCTGCAGTACAGATGCGGCAGGCAAACTGACTGACATTGTAGAGCGCACAAAGATTGAGAAGCACGGAAATGTAGCAGAGTACACAGAAGACGACGGAAAGACCTGGACGCCTCTTCCAGAAGATACTCTGGTATCTATGAATCTGTGGGGCTTTACAGCCAGCTTTCTGAAGGAACTGGACGAGAGATTTGCGGCTTTCCTCAAGAAGAACATAGAGGTTAATCCTCTGAAATGTGAGTACTTTATTCCCTTTGTTGTGGACGAGCTGCTGAAAGAGGGAAAAGCTGAGGTTACGGTATTAAAGAGTATTGACCGCTGGTATGGCGTTACCTATAAAGAGGACAAGGAAACCGTGGTAAAAGCCATCCAGAATTTAAAGAGCGAAGGAAAATATCCTGAGAAGGTATGGGAGGATTAAACAATGGGAGCCAATGGAAATGAAACTTGGGCAGAGGCAGCGGAAGGATTTCAGACAAAGGGAACGCTGAAAAGCTGCACACGCTATGGAAGCGGCCATATTAATGAGACATATAAAATGATTCGGGAAGAAGGCGGCCAGGAGTACTGGTACATTCTTCAGAAGATTAACGATGGGATTTTCAAGGATCCGGTGGCTCTGATGAAAAATATCGAAGGCGTCACAGAGTTTCTGAGAAAAGAGATCATCAAAAACGGAGGGGATCCGGACAGAGAGACTCTGACACTGGTTCCCGCAAAAGATGGGAAGAAATATTATCAGGACGGCCAGGGAAAATACTGGAGAACCTATCTGTTCATCAGAGGAGCTACCTGCTATGATCTGGTGCAGAAGCCAGAAGATTTTTACCAGAGCGGAAAGGCTTTCGGACATTTCCAGAGACTGCTTTCCAAGTACCCGGCTGGGGAACTGACAGAGACAATCCCCGATTTCCACAATACGCCGGTAAGGTTTGAAACCTTTAAGAAGGCGGTAGCTGAGGATATCTGTCATCGGGCAGACCAGGTGCAGGATGAGATCAAGTTTGTTATGGACAGACAAAAAGAGATGGGCATAGCAATGGAGATGCTGAAGGATGGCCGTCTGCCGCTGAGAGTTACTCACAATGATACAAAGCTGAATAATATTATGATCGATGACCAGACGGGGGAAGCGATCTGTATTATTGACTTGGATACTATCATGCCGGGGCTTTCCATTTTCGATTACGGTGATTCCATCCGCTTTGGCGCCAACACCGCCGAGGAGGATGAGCCGGATGTGAGCAAGGTTTCCATTTCTCTCCCGCTGTTTGATATCTATACAAAGGGGTATCTGGAGGGCTGTGAGGGCAGCCTGACTGAGGCGGAGCTTGATATGCTTCCTATGGGAGCCAAGCTGATGACGCTGGAATGCGGAATGAGATTCCTGACGGATTACCTTCAGGGGGATGTTTACTTCCACACAGCGAGAGAAAATCACAACCTGGATCGGACCCATACCCAGTTTGCCATGGTAGCAGACATGGAAAAGAAGTGGGAAGATATGAAGGCTATTGTTGCAAAATATAAATAAATAATATTGCGTGCCGGCCGGAATCTGCAGCGCCCGAATGTGTGCAGATTCCGGCTTTTTGTATTTTACACGATATTTTCTGTATGCTATACTGATGATAAAATAAGGCAAGACATCTTGACTGAAAAGCTGCCAGAAATTGCCGAAAGGCCAGGCGTCAGAGAAAAGCAGCTTCTGCGGTAAGGATAAATTTTGCAGTGGATAATGCAGTGGATAGATAAAGGCTGTTTTCTCCTATCATTTGCTGATTTTTGTCAGGCTCCTTGACCGGTATGGATTGTACCGGTATAATAACACCAAAACAGAAGCGGCATGCCGCTTGGCAGTGCAGCCGCAGGAGGAAACAGAAAATGGAACTGAACTTTAAACCGGTCCTGGCGGAGGATATCCAGAGGATTCTTCCGTTTTTTGGCTTGAGGCCGGACAAGACTTGTGAGAGCGTATTTTTAGATAGCTTTTTGTGGAGAGAGTATTATAAGATACAGTATGCGATCTGCCGGGAAAAAGGCGTGCTGTGGAGAATGGAGACGGACGGGAAAATTTATACATCGATTCCTACCTGCCGCCAAGAAGACATGAGAGAGCTGCTGATGGTGATAAAACAGTATTTTAATGAAGAGTTGAAGCTGCCCTTGAGAATCTACCTGGCGGATGAGGAGGCCCTGGAATACCTGAAGCTGGATCCGGAAGAATATGAGATCACGGAAGAAGAGGATTTGAAGGACTACCTGTATGACGGGGAGGCCCTGCGAACGCTGGCAGGCAGGAAATTTCACAAAAAGAAAAATCTTGTAAACTCTTTTAAGAAAAACTATGAGGGAAGATTTGAATACAGGCTGCTGGGATGTCAGGACCGGCAAGATGTGTGGCAGTTTCTGGACCGCTGGCGGCTGAATAAAATGGAACCGGAAGATGATCTGGAGGAATTAGATCAGGAAATTGTGGGAATCCATGAAATCCTTAAAAACTGTTCTCAGATTCCGGTGAAAATGGCTGGTGTGTATATTGATGGGAAGCTGGAGGCCTTTACAGTAGGCAGTTACAATCATCTGGAAAAAATGGCGGTGATTCATATTGAGAAGGCTAACTGGAACTACAATGGCCTGTATCAGTTCATCAATCAGCAGTTCCTGGTCCATGAGTTTCCAGATGCTGTTTTGGTAAACCGGGAGGACGATGTGGGCCTTCCGGGATTGAGAAAATCAAAGATGAGCTACAATCCCATAGGATTTGCAAGAAAATATAATGTGGAGCAGAGATGGACAGGCAGATGAGGTATTTAGAGCCGGGAGAGCAGGGGAGGGCCAGAAAGCTGTGGTCCCACGCGTTCCCTGAGGACTCAGAGGCTTTTAAAGACTATTATTTTAAAGAAAAGGCAGAAAAAAGCCGGATTTTGGTAAAGGAAGAAAAGGGAGAAATATTTGCAATGCTCCACAGGAATCCATACCGGATCCGGCTGAGGGATCGAGAACAGGTATTAGACTATATTGTCGGTGTAGCTACGGAAGCCGGCAGGCGGCATCAGGGACATATGACAGATCTGCTGCGGCAGGCGCTTCTGGATGCCAGACGGGAGGGACAGGCTTTTTGTTTTTTGATGCCTGCCGCGGAGGCTATCTATACACCTTTTGGATTTCGATTTGTATACGATCAGCCTTTTCCGGAGATGGATGGGGAGGCTGCTTTAAAGATCAGCCGGAATCCCGCTTCAGAAGAAAAAAATTTTTCCGAGCTGTCGGAGTTTATGGAGCATTGGCTGGCTGAACGGTACCAGGTGTATGCTGTCCGGGACGAGGCATATGCCAGGGGGCTGATGGATGAGCTGGCCAGTGAAGATGGGGTGCTGGAGAGAATTTATTCGGAGAATGGAAGGCTGGCCGGATTGAGGGCTTTCTGGGGGCTGGAGGAAAAGGAACAGAGATTTCTTTACCTGAACGGCAAAACCAGGGAGAAAAAATCTCCAAGGCCGACTATCATGGCGCGGATTGCTGACTTGAGGAGTTTTCTGAGTCTGGCTAGGCTGCGGCAGGGGACTGCGTCAGAGAAAATGGAAGCCGTTCTTTGGATCGAAGATCCTTTTCTGAAAGACAACAGCGGCCTGTGGATCTGGAAGCTGGATAAAACGGGCGCCAGCGCGGAGCGGGCAGCCGGAGGCTTTGGGGGCGAGCCGTTTGTATGCGATATTTCCCAGATGGCCCAGTGGCTTCTGGGATACCGGGAGTGGAGTGAATTGATGCCTGGCAGGGCGGTTCCGAAATGGATGGAGCAGGTGGAAAGACTAAAGGGAATTTATCTGGATGAGGTCGTCTGAAGATGTGGAGGTGTGTCGAATGGACGGACAGATGCAGTTAAAACAATGGATTGAAGACAGTGAAAATATAGTATTTTTTGGGGGCGCAGGTGTCTCTACAGAGAGCGGGATCCCGGATTTTAGGAGCCAGGACGGGCTGTACAATCAGCAGTATAAGTATCCCCCGGAAACGATTATCAGCCACAGTTTTTATCTGAAAAACCCAGAGGAATTTTACCGCTTTTATAAAAATAAAATGCTGTTTCCGGAGGCGAAGCCGAATGCGGCCCACCTTGCTCTGGCAAAACTGGAGCAGCAGGGAAAGCTGAAGGCTGTAATAACGCAGAATATTGACGGGCTTCATCAGGCGGCTGGAAGCCGGGAGGTATTGGAGCTCCACGGTTCGGTTCACAGGAATTACTGTACCCGGTGCGGGAAGTCCTACACGCTGGGGGATGTTATGAAAGCGGAGGGGGTGCCGCGGTGCAGCTGCGGGGGGATTATCAAGCCGGATGTGGTGTTGTATGAAGAGGGACTGGACATGGAAGTTCTGAAAAAAGCTGTCTTTTACATATCCCATGCCGATGTACTGATTGTAGGGGGAACCTCCCTTACTGTATACCCGGCAGCCGGTCTGATTGACTATTATAAGGGCAGCCGTTTGGCGCTGATTAACAAAAGCGTAACGCCGATGGACAGCCGGGCAGATTTGGTGATCAGCGGAAAAATAGGTGAAGTTTTAGGAAACATTGTTTAACAGAGAGGGAGAGTGCAGATATGTATCAGGCTTCAGCAGGCAGATATGACAATATGGAATATAAACGGTGCGGGAGAAGCGGCGTTCTTTTGCCGAAGGTTTCCTTAGGGCTTTGGCAGAACTTTGGCCTGGAAAAACCGCTGAACCACCAGAGAGAGGTGCTGTGCCGGGCATTTGATCTGGGAATTACCCATTTTGATCTGGCAAATAATTATGGATATCCGGCTAGGGGAATGGCGGAGGAAAATTTCGGAAAAATCTTAAAGACAGATCTGGGGGTTTACAGGGATGAGCTGTTTATCTCTACAAAGGCTGGCTATGAATTCTGGCCGGGGCCTTATGGCAACTGGGGATCCAGAAAATACTTAATTGCCAGTTTGGACCAAAGCCTGAAAAGAATGGGCTTGGAATATGTAGACCTTTTTTATCACCACCGGCCGGATCCGGAAACCCCTCTGGAAGAAACCATGGGGGCTCTCAGTGATATTGTACGGCAGGGAAAGGCCCTCTATGTCGGAATTTCAAACTATACTGCGGAGGAGGCTGAAAAGGCCATCCATATTTTGAGAGACAGCGGAACGCCCTGCCTCATCCACCAGCCGCGTTACAATATGTTTGAGAGAGGGATTGAGGAGGATCTGCTGCCGATGCTGGAAAAGAACGGAGTGGGCTGCATTGCATACAGTCCCCTGGCCCAGGGGGCTTTGACAGACCGGTATTTAAATGGAATACCAGAGGGATCCAGAGCGGCCAGGAAGGGGACCACGGTAGCCGGCCGTTACCTGACCGAGGAGCGTCTCCCTCAGATACGCGCCCTGAATAAAATCGCAGAAAGCCGGGGTCAATCCCTGGCGCAGATGGCGCTGGCCTGGGATCTTAGGAGAAGTGAAGTGACCTCTGTGCTGATCGGAGCCAGCAGCACGGCACAGTTGGAAAACAACATAGAGGCATTAAAGGGACCTGCATTTTCTGAAGAAGAACTGGAAGCCATTGAAGGCATCTTAAAATGATTTTGAGAGGAAGCGGGCAAGATGGAAAAGTTGAATTATGAGGTGGGAGACATAGTTGCCCTCAAAAAGCCCCATCCCTGCGGAAGCAAAGAGTGGGAGATCCTGAGAGTTGGTGCAGATTTCCGCTTAAAATGTATGGGCTGCGGGCATCAGGTTATGGTGCCCAGAAAAATGGTAGAAAAAAATACCAGAGGTCTGAGAAAAAAGGCAGACAGACCGGCTGAGCCCTGACATTAAATGCCAGGGCCGCTTTTTACTGTAAGACATACGAGCTCCATAGGATTGGCGATTCTTTTTAAAAAGGTATCGGATAGGCCGCGGCTTACTACCAGATACTTGGTGTCCTTGGGTCTCCGCTGGGAAGCCTCTTTAAATAAGCCGCCGTCGTACTTAGGAAACAGGGACAGGTCAGGGGAGAGAACGCCGCCAAGGATGGGGAGCCGGAAAATCCCGCCATGGATGTGGCCGGAGAGGGTGATGTCTGCGCCCCAGTCCCGGTAAGCCGGGAAATAAAGGGGATTGTGAGCCAGAAGGAGAGAAGGCCCGCGGCCTTCCAGACCTGAGGCGGTATGAGAGCCAAAGACCCGGTTCATGTCAGCGGCTGTCCACTTGGCGCGGGGATCATACGGTCTGCGGAGAGGATTTTTATAGTACAGCAGAGGGATATTCAGGCCAAAGACAGGGAAGACGACGCCATCGTGGACAAATTCTGCCGCAGCATTGTCGAGGATGGATACGCCAGTCCGGCTGACTTTGGAGAGCCAGACCTTCAGCCGCTGCTCGGGCATCTCCAGTTCATGGTTGCCTATGGAATAATAAACGGGACACAGGGCGGCCAGAGCCCGGCAGAGGCCGAGAAAAGCCCTTCTGCCCTCAGCATTTCGCCAGTCGGCTCCGGCGTTTACCATGTCTCCGGTCATTACGGCTAGATGAGGCTTCAGGGTGCGGATGAGTTCTGACAGAGCTCCGCCGTGCATATCCTGGAGCTGCCCGTGGAGATCAGAAAGGTGAATGATCCGAAGCGGCTGAAAGCCGGCGGGCAGCAGGGAGAACTCAAGAGTGTAATGAACTGTTTTTACCATAAGACGGAAGACCTCCTTTTCATTTATATTATCATAAGACAAAGCGGGGGTCAAAATGCAGCGGTTCAGCCAGACTATTTAACATTTGATAGATTGCGCGGAACGGATTGTGCAAAAAAGTGCTTGCATATCTTGTAAAATCCTGTTATAATATTTATCCGTGACATATTAAAAATCCTTGCTCCTGCACAGGAAATGCAGGGGCCAGAGACCACAAGGAGGTAAAGCAAGATGAACAAGTACGAGTTAGCAGTTGTTCTGAATGTGAAGCTGGAAGACGAAGAGAGAGCAGCGGCGATCGAAAAGGTGAAAGGTTATATCACCCGTTTCGGCGGCACTGTGACGAACGTAGATGAGTGGGGCAAGAAGAGGCTGGCTTATGAGATTCAGAAAGCAAAAGAGGCTTATTACTACTTCATCCAGTTCGAAGGCGATTCCAACTGCCCTAACGAGGTAGAAGCTCACGTTCGGATTATGGAACCAGTAATCAGATACTTGGTTGTTAAGCAGGAGGCTTAAACCGTATCAGGACAGATAAAGAGAAAGTGTGATCGTATGAACAGAGTTATCCTTATGGGAAGATTAACCAGAGACCCGGAAGTAAGATATTCCCAGGGCGAGCGTACGATGGCGATTGCCAGATATACCCTTGCCGTTGACCGCAGAGGCCGCAGAAATCAGGATGGCGGCGAACAGACTGCAGACTTTATCCCCTGCGTGGCCTTTGACCGGGCAGGAGAGTTTGCGGAGAAATATTTCCGTCAGGGAATGAGGGTGCTGGTTTCCGGACGTATCCAGACTGGAAGCTATGTGAACAGAGACGGTCAGAAAGTTTATACCACTGAGGTCATTGTAGACGATCAGGAGTTCGCTGACAGCAAGGGGGCAGCCGCGGATATGGGCGGATACCAGAACGCTGGAAATTACCAGCAGCCGGCCCAGACCCAGAGACCAGCTCCATCCAGCGCGATCGGCGACGGATTTATGAACATTCCAGATGGAGTGGAGGACGAAGGCTTGCCATTTAATTAAAGCTATCTTCCACTGAAAATAATAAGGAGGGACACACCAATGGCATTCAATAAAGGTGACAAGGCAGATGCCAGACCGAGAAGAAGCGGCGGTATGCGTAGAAGAAAAAAAGTTTGTGTATTCTGTGGTGATAAGAACGGCACTATCGATTACAAAGATGTAAATAAATTAAAGAGATACGTATCTGAGAGAGGAAAGATCCTTCCCAGAAGAATTACCGGAAACTGTGCAAAGCATCAGAGAGCACTGACCGTTGCAATCAAGAGAGCGCGTCATATCGCTTTGATGCCGTACACCTGCGACTAATAGCAAAAAGAAAGGGTTCACAATCGCTGAGGTTGTGGACCTTTTTGTTCCATATCGGCTGCGGGCCTGCCCCGCTGGATTCGGAGGAGTAGCAAAATGTATACGTTTGAAGATTTAAAAGAGATTGTCGCGGTTCTGCGCTCAGAGGGCGGCTGTCCCTGGGATCGGGAACAGACCCATGAAAGCCTGAAGCCCTGTTTGGAGAGTGAATGTCGGGAAGTGATTGAGGCGATCGATAAAAAGGATATGGAAAACCTGTGCGAAGAGCTGGGTGATGTCCTGCTGAATGTAATGCTTCAGGCTAGGATAGCAGAGGAGGAAGGAGCCTTTGCTATGGAGGATGTGATCGACGGAGTCAGCAGAAAAATGGTGAGGAGACACCCCTTTGTATTCGGTGAGAAAAGGGCAGTTACGCCGGAAGAAGGCAGGGCTTTATGGAATGAGATAAAACTTCAGGAAAAAGCCAAAAAACCTTGACAAACAAGGCAGAAACGGCTATAAATGATTAGTATAGTAAAATGACCAAGTAGCCGCCTGGCGGCAGTCAGACATTATTATTAGGAGGAAATACCAAATGAATAAGACTGAATTAATCGCAGCAGTTGCTGAAAAGGCAGAGATCTCCAAAAAAGATGCAGAGAAGGCAATTAAGGCGTTCACAGATGCAGTAGCAGAAGAATTAGTAAAAGGCGGAAAAGTACAGTTGGTAGGCTTTGGTACTTTTGAGGTAGCAGAGAGAGCAGCAAGAGAGGGACGCAATCCCAAGAGCGGCGAGACCATGACTATCGCAGCTTCCAAGACTCCGAAGTTCAAAGCTGGAAAGGCATTAAAGGATCAGGTGAACGCATAATTCCATGAGACTGGATAAGTTTTTGAAGGTGTCCCGTCTCATTAAGCGCCGTACGGTGGCAAATGAGGCATGCGATGCCGGCCGGGTTCTGGTAAACGGGAAGACGGCCAAGGCTTCGCTGAACGTAAAGGAAGGCGACACGATAGAGATTCAATTTGGCGGCAAGGCGGTCAAGATAGAGGTTCTGGATGTCCAGGAAACAGTGAAAAAAGACGAGGCGAAAGAACTGTACCGTTACCTGTGAAATTGCCTGCATAAAGCAGACTGCCTCCTAATATACTTAAACAAGCAGTTTAAGTATGTTGGGAGGTTTTTTTGTGGAAGAAAAGCTGGGTGCAAAACCGCACAAAGTGGTTCTCTATAACCGGGGAAGTGCCAATATAACGGGAGTGGTGGATGTGATCTCTTTCGATGAGAGTCAGGTAGTGCTGGATACAGATCAGGGACTGCTGACTGTCAAGGGAAAGGATCTCCATATCAGCCGTCTGACGATAGAAAAAGGCGAGGTGGACGTTGAGGGAAACGTGGACAGCCTGGTATATTCTTCCAATGAATCTCTCAGAAAATCGGGGGAATCCATAATTTCCCGCCTGTTTAAGTAGGGGCTGTGGCTGGCGGGCTGGTATGGGAACTAAAGATGACGGCTGCCAGCTTGATGGCGGGGGCGTGGCTGATGGTCTGCTATGATATGCTGAGAACATTTCGGATTCTTGTCCGTCACAGGCCGCTCCTAACAGGTATAGAAGATTTCTTATATTGGCTCTACTCCGGCAGCACTGCGTTTATTCTGCTGTACCGGCAGAATGATGGGATCATCCGGGCATATGTAATCGGCGGGATTTTCGCCGGGATGGTGGTCTATGACAAGTGTTTCAGCAGAATTTATTTAAAGCTATTGAAAAAAACCGTAACATGGCTTAGAATAAGACTACATAAATCAAAAAGTGGTGAGAAAAGTGAGGGCAACGAGACGCTCACGAGCGCAGAAAAAAGACAAATGGGGCAACCGGATGGCGCTGATGGGGATCACGCTGGTGGTGCTGAGCCTGGCAGTGGTAGTACAGATCAAGGGAAGCTCCTTAAAAAGCATTGATCGGGAATATGAGATTCGCCTGGAAAATCTTACCGCTCAGAAGGAAGAGGAAGAGCAGCGGGCGCTGGATTTGGAAGAAGAGCGGAAGTATGTACAGACGAAAGAATATATAAAAGAAGTCGCAAAAGAGAAACTGGGCCTGGTAGATCCGGATGAAATACTGCTGAAGCCGGCCAATGTTGATTGAGAGCGGCGGCGGTTTTCTGCGGCCGAAGCCCGGGAAGATCAGATGAATGCCTTCGGCGCAGGTTTTGTCGGAAGATTTGAAGGTTTTCACACCCTTAAATGACAAATATTTCCCTCCAGCCTGTATATAATGTTACGCAGGTTAGGAGGGATTTTTGTGCTGTTGAAACGGAAAGCAGGCCGCCGGGACATGGCGGATGTAAATGTATACACGGCCAGCCGGCTCAGCGATATGGCTTCGTCTCTGAGCCGGCTGGCCAGAGCTTTTGTAGAAGACGGGGAGGATGGCCGTCTGACCGGGGAAGATGCCAGAATGGCAATGGAGACGGCTGCCGCTGTGGTCTGCGGGAGCTGCAGAAAATGCGGTCTGTCCTCAGAGTTTGAGAAAGAGAGCAGCTACTATCTGTATTACCTTCTCAGGACATTTGAACAGAACGGCAGAGTGGAGGAGAAGGATATGCCGAGAATGTTTGCGGAAAGCTGCCCCCGGCGGGAGGCATATATGGTTCAGCTAAACCGGAATCTGGGGAGGGCCACTATGAATCTGTCCTGGAAAAACCGGTTTCTGGAAAGCAGAGATGCTGTAATCGTCCAGTTCAGGGAGCTGTCTGCTATTTTGGAAGAATTTGCAAAGCAGATGGAGTCTGCCTCTGATGTGACGGCAGCCTGGGAAGAGCCAGTGAGACGAGCCTTCCACAGAAGGCGGATCACGGTGGACAACCTTTTGATATTGGAATATGAAAATCAGAGAAAAGAGGCGTATCTGACCCTTCACATGGCAAAAAATTCGTGCATTACGGCAAGTGAGGCAGCCCATATTCTGGGAAAAACTCTGGGCAGCCGACAGTGGAAGGCTGCCAGAGACAGCCGGAGCGTCATTGGAAAACAGCCCTCCGTTATTCGTCTGATTGAGGAGGGGAGTTACCAGATGCTCTATGGGGCAGCCTGGATTGCCAAGGACGGCCAGAGGGTTTCCGGTGATAATTATACCTTTGGTCAGAATCCGGAAGGGCAAGTGATTATGAGCCTGTCTGACGGCATGGGGAGCGGCGAAACTGCCAGCAGAGAGAGCCAGAGAGTGATCGAGCTGACAGAACAGCTTTTAGAAACCGGTTTCTCGGCCAGAGCGGCCCTGAAACTGGTGAATACGGTGCTGCTCCTCACAGGGGAACAGCATCCGGCGACCCTGGATTTGTGCTGTGTCGATCTGAATACAGGCGTGCTGGAAGCTATGAAGCTGGGGGCGTCGGCTACCTTTGTCAAAAGGGAAGACGGAGTAGAGCTCCTGGAGGCATCGGAAGTGCCTATGGGGGTGATGAATCCCATTGAACCGGTACTGCTGTCAAAAAAATTGTGGGACAACAACCGGATTCTTATGGTCAGTGACGGGGTTCTGGATGCTTTGCCGGGAGAAGATAAAGAGAGCGTGCTGCGGGAGTTCCTGGAGGAGCAGCCTTTCGGGCCGCCCAAGGAGATGGCCAGCCGGGTTGTGGAATTTGCAGCCTCCTTTGGCGAAGGAATCCGGGATGATATGACAGTGCTGGCGGCGGGGATCTGGAAACGGCGATGAGCCGTAAGATGATACGGAGTTGAAAAAATGAAAACAAAAGTAGAAACATTTATTGCAGCAAACAGACTGATAGAGCCGGGAGACCGGGTGATTGCGGCGGTGTCCGGAGGGGCGGATTCCGTGTGCCTTCTGTCTATACTGGTTTGGCTGAGAAGCCGGGTCAGTTTTTCTCTCCGGGCAGTTCACGTCCATCACGGGCTGAGGGGGGCTGAGGCAGACCGGGATGCAGAATTTACCAGGAAGATCTGTGAGAGCCAGGGGATCCCGGTTCACATTCTCCGCGGGGATGTTCGCGGGTTCGCCAGAAGCCGAGGCTTCTCAGAGGAGGAAGCAGGGCGTTTGGTGCGCTATGAGCTGCTGGAAGGAGAGGCCGAGGAATGGGAGCGGGAAGAAAATGGAACACGGGTGAAAATCGCTGTGGCTCATCACGGAGATGATAACACCGAGACAATCCTTTACCATCTATTCCGAGGAACCGGGCTTTTGGGGCTGGGCGGAATCCGGCCAAAGCGCGGCCGGATTATACGCCCGCTCCTCTGCGCAGACCGGAAAGAAATTTTGGCTTATCTGGAAGAAAATTCTCTGGACTGCTGCCAGGATTCCACCAATCTGTCCAATCTGTACACCCGCAACCGAATCCGGAATGAAATCCTCCCGCTGATTGAAAAAACGGTCAATCCGAGGGCCGGAGAACATATCCGGCAGGCCGGGGAGCGAATCCGCCAGGCTGATGAGTTTATACGGAAGGCGGCAGAAAAATGGCAGGAGGGCAGAGCGGTCCGGGAATTTGGAGCGGATGGCCGTTTGGCAAGCATTGTGATTCCGGATGAGCTGGCAGAGGCGCCGGAGATTCTTCGGGCATATGTGCTTCAAAATGCGCTGTCCGAGCTGACGGGAACCAGGAGAGATCTGACTGCCAGGCATGTGGAGCGGCTTGCAGATCTGCTGGACGGCGGCGTGGGAAGGCAGGCTGATCTGGCAGACGGCGTGTGCGCTGTGCGGGAGTACCGGGCACTCAGGCTGGCTCGCCGGGACAGCCTGCCTTCTGAAGCGGATGACGAATTGGGGGCTTTAAAGGTAGAATTTGCCGTATTTCCGCGGGAAAAAAACAGCGAATTTCCGAAAAACCAGTATACGAAATGGTTTGATTATGATAAAATAGAAAACGTGTTGTCTGTACGCACCCGCCGGACTGGAGACTTTATTACATTGACCGGGGGCGGGAAAAAAAGTGTAAAGGCCTATATGATCGATGAAAAAATTCCTGCTTCGCTGAGAGATTCCGTTTTGCTTTTGGCCGACGGCAGCCATATATTGTGGATTATCGGATATCGGATCAGCGAATATTATAAGATAGGCCCGCAGACGAAAACCATATTACAAGCGCAGATAAACGGAGGAGAGTACCATGGCAGATAAGATTCGAGTATTATTGTCAGAGGATGAAGTGAACGCAAGGATCAATGAAGTGGCAGCCCGCATCAATGAAGACTATGCAGGAAAGGAAATTCACCTGATCTGTATTTTGAAGGGCGGCGTATTTTTTACCTGTGAACTGTCCAAACGGCTGACAGTCCCGGTGAGCCTGGACTTTATGTCAGTCTCCAGCTATGGGAGCGGAACAGAGTCCAGCGGCGTTGTGAAAATTATTAAGGATCTGGATGAGCCGCTGGCAGGGAAAAATGTGCTGATCGTTGAGGATATCATTGATTCCGGCCGGACTCTGTCATATCTGATCGAAATTTTAGAAAAGAGAAATCCCAACAGCATCCGTCTGTGCACTCTGCTGGATAAGCCGGAGCGCAGGGTGAAAAAGCAGGTCCATGTGGATTACACTTGCTTCACCATCCCAGACGAGTTTGTGGTTGGCTATGGACTGGACTACGACCAGAAATACAGGAATCTGCCTTATATCGGTGTCGTAGAACAGGAGCAGTAAGGAGGCAAGTCATTGAAACAACAGCAGTATAGAGGTTTCGGTCTGGTGCTGATTATTGTGCTTTTGGTGCTGGTCATTACTACTTTCGCGGGGCGGAATAATGACACTCTCAGCATGCAGGAGTTTTACCAGGCCCTGGATGCCGGAAATTTTGAGGCGGTATGGATCCGGCCAAATGAGGCGACGCCCACTGGAAAAGTAGAGCTTTATTACGGAGGAGGCGGCACCAGCTCGGTCTATGTCTCCGATGTCATGGAAATCGAACAGGAGCTGGAAGAGAGGGGCATTGACTACAGGCTGTTTGATGTGCCTCAGGAAAACTATGTTCTCTCCATTTTTCTGCCTATCGTGCTTTCCGCTGTGATCATTATGGTACTGTTCAACTTTATGAACATGCGGGCGGCTTCCGGCGGGAGCAATGCCAAGATGATGAATTTTGGAAAGAGCCGCGCCAGGATGACCAGAGACAATAAGGTTAATTTCGAGATGGTGGCGGGTCTGGACGAAGAGAAAGAAGAATTGGAAGAGGTAGTGGACTTCCTGAAGAATCCCAGAAAATACACGAATTTGGGAGCCAGGATCCCCAAGGGGCTCCTTCTGGAAGGCCCGCCAGGAACCGGTAAGACCCTTTTGGCCAAGGCTGTGGCAGGGGAGGCAGGCGTCCCATTCTTTTCAATATCGGGGTCTGATTTTGTGGAGATGTTTGTAGGCGTAGGCGCCTCCAGAGTTCGCGACTTATTCGAAAATGCCAAGAAAAACGCACCCTGCATCGTGTTTATCGATGAGATTGATGCGGTGGCCCGGCGCAGAGGCACCGGCATGGGAGGCGGCCACGATGAGCGGGAGCAGACTCTGAATCAGATGCTGGTAGAGATGGATGGATTTGGCATTAATGAGGGCATTATTGTGATGGCCGCTACCAACCGGGTGGATATCCTAGATCCGGCTATTCTCCGTCCTGGACGGTTTGACCGGAAAGTGGTGGTGGGCCGTCCCGACGTAAAAGGCCGGGAGGAAATTCTGAAGGTTCACTCGAAAGAGAAGCCTCTGGGGGATGATGTGGATCTCCGCAGGGTAGCCCAGACAACGGCCGGTTTTACAGGTGCGGATCTGGAAAATCTGATGAATGAGGCAGCCATTCTGGCGGCGAGAGATGAGAGAACCTTTATTCGCCAGTCGGATATTGACCGTGCGTTTATTAAAGTAGGTATCGGCGCGGAAAAGAAGAGCAAGGTGGTTTCTGACAAAGATAAGAGGATTACGGCTTACCATGAGACTGGCCACGCCATTCTGTTCCACCTGCTGGAGGAGGTGGGGCCGGTCCACACAGTCTCCATTATTCCTACCGGCAATGGAGCAGGCGGATACACTATGCCCCTGCCGGAGAGAGATGACCTTTACATTACCAAAAAGAGGATGCTTCAGACAATCATGGTATCTTTGGGCGGCCGTATCGCGGAGGAGCTGATCTTTGACGATATCACGGCCGGGGCCTCCCAGGATATTAAGCAGGCGACATCTATTGCCAGGGCAATGGTGACCCAGTATGGCATGTCAGAAAAAGTAGGGATGATTGATTACGGAAATGACGGCGATGAGGTTTTCATCGGGCGGGATCTGGCTCATACCAAGAGCTATGGGGAATCCGTGGCTACAGTCATTGACAGTGAGATTAAGAGGATTATTGACGAGTGCTATGACAATGCAAAGGCGATTATTATGGAGCACATGAATTTCCTCCACGCCTGCAGCAAACTGCTGATTGAGAAGGAAAAGATCGGTCAGGAGGAGTTTGAGGCGCTGTTCAACGCTACGAAGGAAGAGACGATTTAGAAATTGTATACAAAAAAAGTTGAAAATAAAATTGAAGTTTGTGCACACTTTTTTTGAAACCTATGCTATTATAATAGACGTAACCCCCCCCAATACATTATATAGTTTTTGCTACACCCCATAAGAAACGAAATACCTTCTCCTAAAAAGGCCAGCTACCCCGCTGGCCTTTTTACTTTGTGTAAACGCTGTGTCAGGCGGGCTGCACAGTATGTGAAATACGCCTAATTTTTCGAGGCGTTTTTTTAGTTGTACATTCGAAAAAAATCATTTACAATAAGTATGATATCAGAACCGCAAGGCAGTAAATTCTGAAATTAGAGGAATTTTATATGAATATGGATTTTGATTGTATTAAGATAGATGGCATGGACTGCAGCAGAATGGGGAATGAAAAGGGAAATCTCCAGTGGAAATCAGCAGTCCGGGAGATCCCATTGAATCGGGAGGCTTTGTTCGCGTCCGAGACGCGGGATTACCGGAGGCCGGAAGAACCGGATCCCGGGGAGAGTGTTCTTCTTCGGTTCCGAACGCTGAAAGACAATGTGGATCATGTTTTTCTCGGGATACACCGAAAGAATACCATGAAAGAGATCCCGAAAGTCGAAAGTGACGATTTGTTTGACTATTACAGCGGGAGTATTGAAGTGGGCCGTGATGCCGTCCGGTATTTTTTCCAGGTGGTTTCCGGCGGGGAAGTCTGCTATTACAACCGGCTGGGAGCAACACTGGACAATAACGAGTGCTTTGGCTTTTGCATCACTCCGGGATTTCATACACCGGAATGGGCCAAGGGGGCAGTGATGTACCAGATCGTGGTGGACCGGTTCTGCAACGGCGATGAGTCCAACGATGTACTGACAAACGAGTACGTCTATATAGGGAAGCCGGTTGTCCAGGTGAAGGACTGGTACGCTCCGCCGGAGGCAATGGACGTAAGAAGATTCTATGGAGGTGATCTCCAGGGGGTTTTGGACAAACTGGATTATATCCAGAGCCTTGGGGTGCGGGCAATCTATTTTAATCCTCTTTTCGTTTCGCCTTCCAACCATAAGTATGATACACAGGATTACGAGCATATTGATCCTCATCTGGGTGTCATTGTGAAAGATGAAAATGACGGGAGCCTGGTCAAGGACGGCGCGGAGGACAATACAGAAGCCCAGCGGTATGTGACCAGGACAGCTTCTAGAGAAAACCTGGAGGCCAGCGATGCCCTTTTCCTGAAACTGGTGCAGGAGATCCACAGGAGAGGGATGCGGGTCATTATCGACGGTGTCTTTAACCATTGCGGGTCATTTAATAAATGGATGGACCGGGAACAGATCTATGAGCGGGAGGGCAGCTATGAGCCCGGCGCTTATATATCGGAGGACAGCCCTTACCATACATTTTTTCACTTTTATAAGGACGGTCCGGAGGAATGGCCGTACAATGCCAGCTATGACGGCTGGTGGGGCCATGATACCCTGCCTAAGCTGAATTACGAAGGCTCTGCCAAATTGGAAAGATACATCCTGGATATTGCCAAAAAGTGGGTTTCAGAGCCGTACTGTGTGGATGGATGGCGGCTGGATGTGGCGGCTGATCTGGGCCACAGCGCCGAGTACAATCACTGGTTTTGGCAGCGCTTCCGGCAAGCGGTAAAAGAGGCTAACCCAGATGCTCTGATCCTGGCGGAACATTATGGGGATCCTGCGGCATGGCTGAAGGGAGACCAGTGGGACTCCGTTATGAATTATGACGCCTTTATGGAACCTCTCACCTGGTTCCTGACAGGGATGGAAAAACACAGCGATGAATACAACGGTACGCTTTTGGGAGATGGGGACGCTTTCTTTTCTTCCATGATTTACCATATGAGCAGAATGCAGACGCCTTCAGTTCTGGTGAGCATGAATGAGCTGTCAAATCACGACCATTCCCGTTTCCTAACCAGGACTAATAAGCTGGTTGGAAGAGTGGGAGACCTGGGGACGGAGGCCGCCTCGGAGGGGATCAGCTACGGCGTGATGAGGGAAGCAGTCATGGTGCAGATGACATGGCCCGGTGCGCCTACGATCTACTATGGCGATGAGGCAGGCGTATGCGGCTTTACAGACCCGGATAACAGGCGAACCTACCCGTGGGGCCGTGAGAATCTGGAGCTGATCGAATTCCACAGGTATATGGCCGGAATTCACAACCGGATACCAGCACTGTACCGGGGAGCTTTGAAACCGCTCCTGGCTGGATATCAGGTGATCGCCTACGGAAGGCTGGATGGCGAGTATAAGTGTGTAGTGGTTGTAAATAACAGCCATTCCGAGCGGGAGATTGAGATCCCGGTATGGGAGCTGGGAATCACAGATCAGACCGGCCTGAGCCGGATTATGATGACGACAGAAGACGGATACAATGTGGGGAAACTGAGAGTTCCGGTGAAAAACGGAAAGATTACAGCGGTAATGCCTCCGGTCAGCAGTATCCTGTATACTACAAAGGCAGAAGATTTCTTCGGTGTAGGAAAGTGGACATAAGCAGAGATGCAAACGTCCGGCTGCCGCTGCTGCGCCGCCAGAAAGGCAAGGAAAAAATGCTTGATTTTCTGGCGGCGCTGTGGTAGAATAAACACGCTTATTAAAGATATTTGGATGGATTCCCGAGTGGCCAAAGGGGGCAGACTGTAAATCTGTTGCGACACGCTTCGGTGGTTCGAATCCACCTCCATCCACTGGTATGAAAATACCGCTGAGACAGGCCGTAGTGGCGGAACAGGCAGACGCCCGGGACTTAAAATCCCGTGGGTAGTGATACCCGTACCGGTTCGATTCCGGTCTGCGGCAGGAGAGAGGCCCCGGACTCATATGAGAGTCCGGGGCCTTTGTAATACAGAAAATGAGGCATGTCTACAGCCCGCCTTTCTGCAGGTGAAGGATCCGATAGTCACCGGGAGTCATTCCGGTGATTTTTTTAAATTGGCGGGAAAAATATTTTTCATCTTCAAACCCTACATCGTGGGCAATCTGCCGGACCAGTATGGCCGGATCTTCCAGAAGGTGTTTGGCCTGCCGGATCCGCAGCTCGTTTAGATAGGTGATCATGGGTTTATGGAAGGTCTGCTTGAATTTGCGGCACAGGTATTCCTTATTAACAAAAAACATTTGGGCGCAGGAAAACTGGCTGAACGGCTGATCATAGTTCAGCTCAAGGTAATGGGCAACCTGGTAAATCATATCGGATTCCGGTGAATGGATATTTTTCAGCTCCTGGTACAAAAAGAAAACGTCCATATAGATCCGCTGCCGGAACCGTGCCATGGACAAGTGCATACCGGAATCGCTGATGTCGGGGAGCCGGAGCAGGCGGTAGTCCTCCTGATGGGAAAAGCCTTCATGCCTCTTTTTAAAGAGGCTGACCCAGTCAGAAAAAAGCTGGTGCTCTTCTTCAATGACAGAAAGCACATGGGAAAGACAGGGGGAAGAAGTCGGGAATCGGCTCTCCAGCCATCCTTCAATCGCTTCGTTGATCAGAGCTTCATTTCCTGTAAGCAGGGAGGAGAGCAGGCCGCGGTCCTTCGTTTCGCTGCGGGGAGGCAGCGGGACACTGGAAACCGTTGGAGGGAGGCTGGTAAGGCTGCACAGGAACGGCCTGAGAGTGACAGCATTGAGAAAACCATAGGAATTCCGGGCTTCCTCTAATGTCTCTATAAGCTGGTTAGGAAAAGAACTGGAGGAGGAGAAGCCCATTGCGGTAGGAAAGGAAAAGCGGCCATCCAGAGAGGTGAGCAATTCTTCCAGTTTTTTTGTGATGCCGGAAGGAAGAGAGGAGAAAAAGAGCAGAATTTCTCGTGAATTGTTGGAAGGAACCAGAAAGCCGGAGCCGCTTTGAGACAAAAATTCCGACAGAGCCTCACGGAATTGGGAATATTCGTCTTTCTGTCCCGATGAATGGTCTGACAGGAAGGGAGAAAGATTGCAGTAGGCGAACCCGAAGGCTGCTTGTTCTCCCAGCTCGGGACAGATCTGCAGCAGTTCCCGGTAGGACTGACGGAATTCTTGGCCTGCAAGCATCTTGGAGAGAAGATTTTCCCGGCACAGATTGGTCATAGAGTGAATCTGGTCCTTGTGGGTCTGCACCGTGTGCAGAAGAGCCTGCTCTTGATTCCAGGCGTCCACCGCTTTTTGGACTGCTGCGATAAGCTGGTGCTGATCCAGCGGTTTGAGGATATAGTCCACGCCTCCGTTCCGCAGAGAGCTGCGAACATATTCAAAATTGTCGTAGCCGGAGATGACGACTACCTTGGTGCGGATTGGGGAATTCGTAATATATTCCATCAAATCGATTCCGCTGAGGTCCTGCATTACGATATCTGTAATTAGGATTTCCGGCTGTTTCTGTTCCAAAAGGCGTATGGCATCCTGTGGGGTAGAAGCCTCCAGAAGCTCCGTGATGCCAAAGTCAGCCCACGGTACTAGAAGTTTGACGGCTGTGATTACATGGGCTTCATCATCTACGATCAGTGCTTTCATTCGTTATCCTCCGTTACTCTGATAGTTCTTTCAGATCCAGCATCCGGTAATCAAGCTGGATGCGGACAGTAGTGCCGCAAGACTGGTTGCTGGTATATTCCATGGTGCATTGGTTTTTAAAATACAGAAGGAGCCTTTGATAGACATTGGAGACTCCGATGCTGTTGGAGACAAAGCGCTGCTTTTGGGCATCGCGGATTTGGGACAGTCCCCGCTGCCGGGGCAGCTTTTCCAGATCCGGTGCGGGCTCGCCGATCCCGGCGGCCATGAACTCTCTGGTATTAGAGCAGGGCATAGAGGCTTTTACCTTCTGCAAAGAAGCGTTCAATTCTGAAAGGCGCTCAAAGGTCATGCCGCTTCCGGTGTCCTCCACCTGAATATGGAGAATGTTTCCTTCCAGACGGGTGCGGATAGTCAGGCGGCTGTTTTCAATTTTCAGAAGATTTCCGTGGCGGATTGAGTTTTCCACCAGGGGCTGCAGGGTCATTTTTGGAATGTAGAGCTGCTTGGTATCCTCAGAAATATCGAATTCAGATATCATTGTGCTGGGAAAACGCATCTTCTGAAGCTGCAGGTACAGGTCTATGTACCGCAGGGCGTCCGTAATGGGAACCAGGTTTTGCCGGGTATCCATGGAATAGTGCATCATCTGGCCCAAAGCCGTGATCGACTGGTAAAGAGGGAGATTTCCGCTTTCCAGAGCGTTAGTGGCCAGGCACTGCAGAGTATTGTGTATAAAATGAGGGTTGATCTGAGCTTGCAGAGCCTTCAGCTCACTGGTTCGATTAGACAGCTCCAACTGGTACTGGCGGATGGTGAAATTCTGGATGGAATGGATCATTTTGCGGATGGCAATGAGAAGGCTGCCAATCTCATCATTGTGTTGGTATACAATATAGTCTGACATTTTCGCGTTTAAATTCCCGGCAGTTACAGCCTGAGCGTATGCGGTGGCCTTTTTAAGGGGAACAGTAATGTAAAGAACTGCGATGCAGATCAGCAGGATTTCCGCTGCAGTTACGGCAATAAAGGAGTATAACATCAGGTTGAAAAAATGGCTGGCTTTGGCGTATACAAAACTTTTGGGAGAAATTTTGATGAGATACCAGTCAGATGGCTCCAGAGGGATCCGGCTGCTGATTACAATATTGTCTGTCCCGGATTCCACCAGGTGGGCGTTTCCGGACGCCAGATCAAGACTCAGAATATCAAGGATAAGAGGATCTTTGACCTTAGTTGCCGCAGTATTTTCCTGGCTGCTGTAAATATAATTTCCATCTTCGTCAACGATACAGAGGGTTTCCTGTTCCCGGTACAGAGGACGGCAGATTTCGTCCAGGGCAGTGATGGGAATGTCAATCGAGATTTCTCCCAGAATGTTGGTGACAGAGGGAATCTGATAGATAGGCATATTAATGGTGAAGACCAGGTTAAATGCCCGCTCAGAAAGATTGATAAATTTGTAATCCGACTGCATATGGGTCGCTGAAATATAAGAATGGTACGGTTCACAGGGAAAGATTCGCTCGGCGTTCAAATAAATGTGGTCTTTTTCATACCGCTGCATATCCGATTGGAGGAGAAGAGATTTTTTCAAGTTAAAAGCAGACAGATGAATTTGGGAAGCCTCCGGCACACTGGAATAAAGCATCTGCATAAAATCAAAGATGCGGGATTCAGTCTTGAGAACTTGGTAGTCAGAGGACTCTGGCTCTTCAGAGGATAGAATATCCATAACCTCCGAATTAAAATAAAGCCCTCTAGCTGTATAGTCAGCCAGACGGATATAGTCGGAGATGCTGCTCCCGGCAGCAGTCATGGTGTTTGTCGTTTGGGATACAAATTCTTCGTCTAAAGAGGTGCGGATATAATGGTAGGAGTAGAACCAGTAAAAAAGAAAAGGAACCATAATGCAGAAAAACAGCAGGATCAGCACTTTAATCCGGATACTGATAAACGGTTTTGTATTCATACAACCCCTCCTGTACATCAATGCTACGGACAGTATACTACAATAGAACAGAAAAAGTCAAAATAATCCTCCTGACTCATCAAAAAAGTGAGTGTAAAAGAAAAAAGGGTTAGGATAAAATAAGGCCATGAACAGCAGAGAGACAACAGATTCACCAAATCTGGTTATCCCAGCAGTAATGGCAGCGTGGTATGATAGCTTTTAAACAATAGTACCGGGAGGTTTGCCGATGAAAAGAAAGATAGGGATATGGATGCTGGCACTGATATTGGCGATGTCTGCAGGCTGCGGAAAGGAAGAGATAAAGAGTGAGGAAAATCCGGAAGGGATTGTGCTGACGGTCAGCCTTCCGGAAGCAGAGTGGAATGAATATGCGGAAGGACTGGCGCAGTTATACCTGAAGAGCCACCCGGAGATTGAGAAAATCGACTGGAATCTAGTAGACCGGAGTATGTATTCTGATCTGCTGAAGGTAAATTTGGCGTCCCAGAATATGCCGGATATTATCAGTACAGGGTATCAGACCTCCATGGAGGTTTGGCAGGATCACCTGGTAGAGCTGGATGAAAGCGCGGTGAAGAACAGGCTGCCTGACCAGTATTTGGCTCAGGGAAAGATTGGAGACAAACTCTATTCTGTACCGGTAATAATCGAGGGAGAAGGAATCCTTTACAACATGGGAATCTTAAAACAGCAGGGCATAAACAAAATCCCGCTGACTCAGGGGGAGCTGGAAGCGCTGTGCAGGGAGCTGGACGAAGCTGAGATTAAGCCGATTATGAATCATTACAAGGAAGCACTTCTGACGATGACCAGCCATTTATTCCTTCTCCCAGCGGCGGCCGGAAATGACGCTGAGACATGGTATGCCCTAGCAGATTTTCTGGATCTGACGCTGGAGTACGGCAACCGCAATTCTTTGACAACCGGAAAAGACACAGCTAGAGATTATTTCTTTATTGAGAGATATGCAATGCTCAATAATGAGGGGACGTGGCTGACACCGGTGATGCGCAGGTCAGCAGCCAAGATGGAGGAAAAGGTCACTATTGGACCGATCCCATTGTATGAGGAGGCCGAGCGCAACAAACTTACTGTACAGCCCCTTTCTTTATCTGTAACGAAAAGCAGCCCGCATCAGAAGGAAGCGGAGGAATTTCTGGTATGGCTGGCTTCTTCTGAGGAAGCCAGAAAATTTCTGGAAGAAACGATGGGATGTTTGACTGTCTCCGGAATGCAGGAAAAGAGCTTTGAGGGCCTGTCTCCTATTGCGGCAGAATTGAAGGAAGCAATTTTTGCAGGCAGAACAGTCTGCGGCGCTTTGGGAAATCTGCCGGAAGAAGAGCAGTTGAAGATCGCGGAACTGTGGAGCCATTATCTGACAGGCGAACTGGATCGGGAGACTGTGGTGGAAAGAATCTGCTCTCTGTGGAATGATTATATAGGACAACAGCAGGGAGGAAGTTAAAATGTCAATTATTAAGTACCAAAAAAAAGAGGACATGGTGTTTGAGAATCTGGGAAATGGAATCTGCCGTGCTGAGATGCTTCCAGGAATGGTAGAGGGGGTACATACCTGGAAATGTCAGGTTAAGGCGGGAACCATTGTAGAGCTGGAGACCTTTGGGGATCAGACCCAGATTTACTATTTTACAAAGGGTGAGGGCTTTATTGTAACGCCTAAGAAGGCTTTTAATATCAATGAGCCGTCTTTGTTTATTCCAAAAATGGATGAAGAAGTGAATGAGCTCCACGCGGTAACGGATATGGAATTTCTGCAGCTTACCTGCGTAATGCTGCCGGAAGATTATGAGCAGTTCGGCCACTGGCATATTGCGCTGCCCAGATTCTGCCCACTAAGCGGGTGCATCGAATATATTGAGGGATTCCGGCCGGAAGGCATCAAAGCACTGTCGATTCTGGATACACATTTTCTTACCAGGATGACAATGGGAGCTATTATTGGAAAGGGCCCCAACAAAGCAGAACCGCACAGCCATGATAATTTATATCAGTGGTATTATGGAATGCCAGGTACAAAATTTATTTACCGCGCAGCAGGTGAGGAAATCGAACTGCATGAAGGCGACTGGGCCTTTATTCCTACGGATATTGAACACGCTATTGAAATTAAAGAGGATGAGAATGTAAATTACGTGTGGTTTGAAATTGAACTTACAAAAGCGGAACTGGAAGCCAAGAAAGCGGCAAAGCAGTAAATAAGGGGAAGGAGAGCAGAGACTATGAAAAAACAGTTAACAGCAGGTATCTTAGCTGCGGCAATGGCATTGGCGCTGGCCGGATGTCAGGGCGGAGGAGCAGAGGAGACGACAGCAGCAGAGGCTTCATCTGAAGCGGCTTCTGGAGGGGCAGGGACGGCTTCAGATAAGGAACCGGTTACTTTGAGATTTAGCTGGTGGGGCGGTGAAACGAGACATAATGCGACGATAGCTGCCGTAGAGGCATTTGAAGAGGAGTATCCCTGGATCACCGTAGAGTGTGAGTACTCTTCCTGGGATGGATGGGTGGACAAGGTGGCTACCCAGCTGGCAGGAGGAACGGCTCCGGACCTGATGCAGATCAACTGGGACTGGCTGTATCAGTTCTCTTCTGACGGCTCTAAGTTTGTAGACCTGAACCAGTACAAAGATATTATCTCTTTGGACAACTGGTCAGAGAATAATTTAAACGCTATGACGGTAGCTGGAAAACTGCAGGGCGTACCGGTTTCCATCACCGGGAAGCTGCCGATGTACAACAAAACTACCTTTGACAAAGCAGGTGTGGCGATCCCGACTTCCATTGAGGAGCTGAGAGCAGCAGGAAAGACATTCCAGGAGAAGCTGGGCGACGATTATTATCCCCTGGCAGAGGAAGGCTATGAGAGAATGCTGTGGATGGTAATGTACCTGCAGGAGAAATACGGCAAAGAGTGGATCAAGGATTTGCAGGTAAACTATACTGTGGAAGAAGTTACCGATGGAATGAACTTTATCAATTCTCTTGAAGAAGACCATGTATGGCCTGAAATTGCGACGATCGTAGGCGACGGCGCTGAGAGCTTCCTTTCCAACAAAAAATGGATGGACGGCCATTATGCTGGAATTACTGAGTATGATTCCAATGTTCAGGAAATCGCTGATTCTCTTGACGAAGGCCAGGAGCTGGTTCTTGGCGAATATCCTACCGATATGGGCGAATACCCGGCAGGTATGAGCAAGGTTTCCATGGGATTTGCTATCACAGAGACTTCTGAGCACAAAGAAGAGGCAGCTCTCCTGTTAGAGTTCCTGACCTCTAATGAAACTGGCGTAAAGCTGATGGGAACTGAGAGGGGCGTAGTCTGCAACACCGCAGCGAAGAAGGTTCTGGAAGACGCAGGCATGCTGAGCGGGCTGATTCTGGAAGGCAATCAGAAAGTGCAGGACTTCTGCCACTATACATTTGACCCCAACTTTGAGAATGCAGCATTGAAGGAGCGCACCGGAGCTTATTACGAAGTGTTTGACAATCTGAGCGCGGGAGCTGACCCGGCTGAGATGGCTCAGTATCTGATTGATTCTATCAACGATGTAAATGCAGCAAATCCATATTAAGGACGGACAGCGCGCCGGCGGAGGCATCCGCTTCGGCGTGAGGGGGAGGGGGCGCTAAAAAGCGCCCCTTATTTTTTCATATTTATCAAGCAGGAGGAAATACGCGTGGAATTAACGGCTTATTTTAAACACTTTATGAATACCTACCGGGGGCTGGACGATTATCTGGTAGAAATCGATGGCCAGACTATGCACGAGTGGAACTATGAGGACGGCTGCCTTTTTGTTGGAGCGTCCAAAATGTACGAGGAAACAGGGGACAAAGACTATCTGGATTACATTGAGCGGATGGTCAGCCCTTATATCAAAGAGGACGGGACGATTATAAGTTACCACATAGAAGAATACAACCTGGATTTCGTCAACGCCGGAAAGATTTTTTATTTTTTGTACGATAAGACAAAGGACGAGAAATATAGGAGAGCCTGTGAAACGCTGATGACTCAGTTGAAATACCAGCCCAGGCTTACCACCGGAAATTTTTGGCACAAGCTGATTTATCCGTTCCAGGTGTGGCTGGACGGTCTGTACATGGGCCAGCCTTTTTACATGGAATACGAGAACCGCTGGGACGGCAGGAGACGCTATTATGATATTTTAAATCAGTTTAACCAGGTGAGAAAACTTTTGTATGATGAAAAGACAGGGCTGTACTATCACGCTTACGATGAATATAAGGACCGGAAGTGGGCAGATCCGGAGACCGGGCTGTCGCCCAATTTCTGGCTTCGCTCGATCGGCTGGTATTTAATGGCTCTGGCAGACTGCTACGACCTGGCTTCCGAGGAACTGTACGATGTGAAGGCCCGCTTTGGTGAACTGCTCCGGGAAGCGGTTCACGGAGTGCTACAGTATCAGGATCCTGAGAGCAAGCTATTTTACCAGCTTATAGCCCTGCCTCAGCAGGAGGGAAATTACCTAGAGACTTCGGGTTCGTTAATGGTCGCTTACGCGATTATAAAAGGCTGCCAGACTGGCGCTCTCTTAAAAGAAAAATATATGGAAAAAGGAAAAGAAATTTATAGCCAGGTGTTAAAGCAGAAATTTTATACAGACAAGGACGGCATTGACCACCTTGCAGATACCTGTGCAGTAGCCGGCCTTGGGCCGAGGAACGAGCGCGACGGCAGCGTAGGTTATTACCTGTCAGAGCCGGTTGTGGATGACGATGTAAAAGCGGTAGGCGTTCTGATGATGGTGACGGCCCTGCTGATGAAGGAAGAAAGACAGAGGTGAGAGTATGGACGCAGTACCGGCAACGGTTAAAATGCAAAAAGCAAAAAAAAGGAAAAACCTGCTGAAAAAATATAGGGGATTCTTTTATATTCTGCCCTGGGTCATCGGGTTTTTAGTATTTAAGTTTTATCCGTTTATTATGTCGCTGTTTTACAGCTTTATGGACTACAGTTTGTTCAAGAACGATACGCAGTTTATCGGCCTTGCTAACTACATTAAGATTTTTGAGACAAAGAAATATACGACGGCTTTTAAAGTGACATTCCAGTACGCCTTTATCACGGTGCCTCTAAAGCTGATATTTTCACTGTTTATCGCTTATATCCTAAACTTTAAGCTGAAATTTGTAAAATTATTCCGGACGATTTACTATATCCCGTCTATCCTGGGAGGTTCCGTAGCGATCGCTGTAGTCTGGAAGTTTATTTTTCAGAGCGACGGATTGATTAACCAGTTCATTGTGCTGTTCGGCGGAGAGAAGATCAATTTCCTGGGAGATACTCGCTGGGCGCTTCTGGTTATCTGTCTGCTGAGAGTCTGGCAGTTCGGTTCCGCTATGGTTATCTTCCTGGCAGCACTGAAGGGCGTGCCCCAGGATCTGTATGAAGCGGCGGCTATTGACGGGGCTGGAAAATGGAGACAATTTTTCTCTGTCACAGTACCGCTGATTACTCCGGTTATTTTCTACAATCTGATTACCCAGCTCTGCGAAGCGTTCCAGGAATTCAACAGTGCATTTATTGTCACCCAAGGAGGCCCGCTGGGAGCTACAACTCTGATTTCCCTGCTGATTTACCAGAATGCATTCAGAACTTATAATATGGGACTGGCCAGCGCTATGGCATGGCTGCTCTTTATCATCATTACCGTGCTGACAGTTGTATCGTTCGCTAGTGAGAAATACTGGGTCTATTATTCGGATGACGAGAAATAAGGAGGAATGGAAAAATGACAAAGAAAACAAGAGAAAGACTGAGTACCATCCTCCGGTATACAGTTTTGGTGCTGGTAGGCTTTGTAATGTTTTACCCCATGCTTTGGATGATCGGCGCTTCTTTTAAGGCCAGCAATAATGAGATCTATTCGACGATCAGTTTTCTTCCGGAAGCTCCCTCTATCCAGCCTTACATTGATGCGTGGACAGCGACGGGGAACCCCTACAGCCTGTACCTGATCAACAGCTTTAAGATTGTAATCCCGAAGGTTATCGGGGCGGTCGTCTCCAGCGTGCTGACGGCCTACGGATTTTCCAGGTTTGATTTCCCAGGGAAGAAGGCTTGGTTTTCCGTCCTTTTAGCGACGCTGTTTCTGCCGCAGGTAGTTTTGAATATTCCGCAGTTTTTGCTGTTCAGAAGCTGGGGATGGACCAATTCATTCCTTCCCCTTACAGTTCCGGCATTTTTCGGGGCAGAGCCCTACTTTATCTTTATGCTGGTACAGTTTATGCGTTCCGTTTCCCGGGAACTGGAGGAAGCAGCGGAGATTGACGGCTGCAATTCGTTCCAGCGGCTGCTTTATATCGTAGTCCCCATGGTAAAGCCGACCATCGTGTCTGTAGCGCTGTTCCAGTTCATGTGGGGATTTAACGACTTCCAGGGCCCGCTGATCTACATTGACAGCGTAAAGAAATATCCCACATCCCTGGGTCTGAGGCTGCTGACGGACGCGGAGACGGGCTTTGAGTGGAACAAAGTTCTGGCTCTGTCAGTCATTACGCTGATCCCGTCTCTGGTTATCTTTTTCCTGGCTCAGGATCAGTTTGTAGACGGCATTGCTGCAGGAGGAATTAAAGGATAAGGAGAAAGAACATGACAGCCAAAGTGATTTTTAAGACCTCCCGGAGTTTTACTCTGGAATGGGAGGGTTTTGGAATCTATCAGACGGAGCAGCCCTATGAAATCTGGCTGAACGGCCAAAAATACGGGGAGAGCGAGAAGGTTATCCAGACTGTATACGGGCTGGAGCCGGATACAGAATATCAGGTATTGCTGAAAGCTGAAGGTGCGGAGGCAGCGTTTGCCGTAAAAACAGAAGAGGAATTTGTGACCCTTAATGTCAGGAGCTTCGGAGCAAAAGGCGACGGCGTCCACGATGATACCCTGGCGATCCAGGCTGCGATCTGCGCCTGCCCGGAAAAAGGACGGGTGTTTGTGCCGGAGGGAACTTACCGGGTGACCAGCTTATTCTTAAAAAGCAGCCTCGTCCTGGATATCGGGAAGGGAGCGGTGCTGGAAGGCCACGCGGAGCGCGATAAGTTTGCCATCCTTCCAGGGATGATCCAGAGCTGGGATGAACAGTCGGAGTATAATCTGGGCTCCTGGGAGGGCAATCCCCTGGACATTTTTTCCAGCATGATTACGGGGATCAATGTGTCAAACGTGGTAATCACCGGGGAAGGAACCCTGGATGGAAAGGCTACGGAGGAGGACTGGTGGAAGGATGACCGGGCAAAAATCGGGGCGTTCCGGCCCAGGATGGTATTTTTAAATCACTGTGAAAATGTTGTCATCCACGGGCTGACAATCCAGAACAGCCCGTCCTGGAACCTTCACCCCTACTTTTCCAATCATCTGAGATTTTTGGAGCTGACGATTCTGAATCCCTGGGATTCGCCTAATACCGATGGGATGGATCCGGAATCAGTCGACGGCTTGGAAGTGGCCGGCGTATATTTCTCTCTGGGTGACGACTGCATCGCGGTGAAATCTGGAAAATACTATATGGGGCACAAGTACAAGGTCCCGTCCAAAAATATAGAGATCCGCCAGTGCTGTATGAACAACGGCCATGGGGCTGTGACGATCGGGAGTGAGATGGCGGGCGGCGTGTACCATTTGAGAGTGGAAAACTGCCTGTTCTCCCACACTGACCGTGGGCTGCGCATCAAGACCCGGAGGGGCCGGGGAAAGGATGCGGTAGTGGAAGACATCCGCTTTGAAAATATCAAGATGGATCATGTGCTCACGCCTTTTGTGCTGAATTCGTTCTACAACTGCTGCGACCCGGACCGTCATTCGGATTATGTCAAATGCAAATCACCTCTGCCGGTGGATGAGAGAACGCCTGCCGTCAGGCAGATGGTTTTTAAGAATATAACGGCCCAAAACTGCCACGTGGCCGGAGCCTTTCTTTACGGTCTGCCGGAGCAGAAGGTAGATTACGTGGAATTTGACAATGTGGCTGTCACCTATGCGGAGGATCCGCAGCCGGATGAACCGGCCATGATGGATGATATTGAACCGACGGCAAAGATGGGGATCTTTGCAGAAAACATTCAGAAGCTGGTGCTGAAGCGGGTGACAGTGGAGGGATGCGACGGGGAACCGTTTATTTTGAACCACATTGATGAGATCGTGAGAGAGGAGGAATCTGTATGACGATGAAGATTGCGGCGACGGCATCGGAGACGGCCGGAGGGGACGACCCCATTCTTTTCAGGGGGCCCTTTGAAGAGACAATTCCGGCCATGGCCCGTTTAGGCTACCGCGCAGCGGAGCTGCATATTTATGATTCTGACTGTATTGGCCGGGAGCGGATATTCCGGCTGTTAGAGGAAAACGGGGTGGAGCTGGTTTCGATCGGAACCGGCTCCGCCTATGAGAAGGACGGCATCAGCCTGGGAGGAGCCGGCCGGGAGACGCGGGAGGCGGCTATCCGCAGGCTGGAAGGCCATATGAAAACTGCGGCCCCCTACCATGGGATTGTGATTGCCGGCCTGATAGCAGGGCGCGTGGAAGACTGCGGGGGAGATAAGGGGCAATTTGTCCGGAATCTGACAGAGTCTCTTAAGATCTGCGGAGAACTGGCGGAAAAGTACGGCGTTTATCTGGGCTTTGAGGTTATGAACCGTTTTGAAAGTGACTGCGGTACAAACATCGAAGAAGGAAAAGCGCTGCTGAGCATGGTGGGGTCAGATCGGATAAAGCTCCACATCGATACGGTTCACCTGAACATAGAAGAAGACGACATCGGGGCTGCCATCCGGCAGGCCAAAGGCCAGATCTGCCATGTCCATGTGGCCGACAATAACCGGTGGTACCCGGGCCACGCCCATATTGATTTTAAAGGAATCCTGAAGGCTCTCCGCGATATTGGCTATGACGGAGCCCTGGCCTTAGAGACGGTCAATTTCCCTGATACAGAGACCGCAGCCAGAAAGAGCCTTAGCTATTTAAGGGGAATCTTGGACATCCTGTAGGGGCGGGCTCCCCCTGCAGGGAAATAACTGGAGGTTTTATTTTGCTGCTAAAAAAGTTTTTTAAATTTGTACTGCCATCTATCGTGTCCATGTGGATTTTTGCCTTGTACACAATGGTGGATGGAATGTTTGTGGCATGGGGAGTGGGGGAAGATGCTCTGGCATCCGTCAATCTTTCCATGCCATATGTGATTATGATTTTTACAGTGGGCCTTTTGATGGCAACCGGAACATCTACCTTGATCTCGATTGCTTTAGGCCAAGGAGAGAAAGAAAGGGCAAGCAGCCTGTTCACTATGAATCTGGTGGTCCTTACGGTGGTATCTTTTGCAGTTACAGCGGTATCATTGTTTTTTTTGGAGCCGCTGGCCTTATTTTTAGGGGCGTCCCCGGCAAACCTGGGATATGTGAAAGAGTACGTCGGAACCATCGCCGCCTTTGCTGTTTTCTTTATCCTTTCCTATAACATGGAGGCGCTGGTAAAAACGGACGGGACGCCTATGGTATCGGCAATCGGCGTTACCGCCTGCGGCCTGACCAATGTGGTTTTAGATTACGTCTTTGTTATGCGGTTTCACTGGGGTGTCTTCGGCGCTGCCTTTGCTACAGGGCTGGCCCAGGCCGCTTCAACGGCGATATTTTTTATTTATTTTCTGAAGTTCCGCAAAACCCTGCGCTTTCAGCGCTTCCGGCTTAATCTGTCGGTATATAAACGCATTATCCCCCTGGGAATGGCAAATGGCTTTACTGAACTGTCAGGGGGACTGGTGGTCTTTATGTTTAACCAGGTAATCCTGGCTGTGATTGGTGAGCATGGGATCGTCAGCTACACGGTTATTTCTTACATCAATACCCTGGTTCTCAACACCATGGCTGGTATTGCCCAGGGCGTCCAGCCGATTATCAGCTACCATTACGGAGCGGAGGAGCCGAAGATCTGCAGAAAGCTGCTGCGCTACGCAATGGTGATGAACATTGTTGTTACAGCGGTATACTGCCTGATGCTGGAAGCCTTCCCAGGAATCTTTGTAGGTCTGTTTATGGAGCCGGGAACGGACGGCACATTTGCCTACACAGAGATGGCGCTGCGCCTTTATTCCCTCTCCTTTTTGTTCCTGGGATTTAATGTGGTGTCGGCCGGGTACTTTACAGCAGTGGAGAAGCCGGTATTTTCCTTCCTGATCTCCGCAGGCAGGGGCCTGGTTCTCCTGGCTCTGTCCCTGGGGGCAATGGTAATCCTGGTGGGGGAGAAAGGAATCTGGATTTCCCCGCTTTTCTCAGAGGCTGTGTGCGCCGTTATGGCAGCCGGATTCTTTATCGCTGCAAGGCGGAAAACGCGGAAGGCAGATGCCGGTGCGGCTGCGCAGAGGAGGAGGATCGATGCTGTTTCGTAAAAAGGACCTGGCGGGCCTGATTCTGCCGCTTTTGCTGGAACAGATTATTATGGGGACCATCGGCATGGCAGACATGCTGATGGTCGCCTCGGCCGGGGAAGCGGCGGTGTCCGGAATTTCTCTGATTGATTCCATCAATATGCTGTTTCAGAGCATGTTTTCGGCGCTGGCTACAGGGGGAACGATCATCTGTACCCAATATATGGGAAAAGGGGAACCAGGCCAGGCAAATTTTGCGGCTAAGCATCTTCTGGCATTTTCCGCGGTCTTTTCGATCGGAATTTTTGTCCTGTGCTTCCTGTTCCGCTTCCAGATTTTAAATGGGCTTTACGGGACGGCGGAGGAAGCCGTGCTGAGGGAGGCTATGACCTACTTTTATTTTTCAATGACCTCCTATCCGTTTTTAATGCTCTTGGACTGCTGCTCTGCTGCGTTCAGAGCCATGGGGAACGCCAGACTCCCCTTTGTCGTAACGTTCCTTATGAGCATGATCAATATCGCCCTGAACGCCGTTTTTATTTTCGGATATGGATGGGGCGTATTCGGGGCGGGCCTTGCGACTATGATCGCCCGCATCGTGAGCAGCTTTGCGCTGTTTGGCCTGCTGTGGAAGTCCAGAGGGGTGATCAGCGCCAGGAGCTTTGTGGGAACCGGATGGGAATTTGATATGGTAAAAAATATTCTCAGGCTCGCGCTGCCAACAGGTCTGGAAGACAGCATTTTCCATATCGGGAAATTGCTGGTTCAAGGAGTGGTAACTTCCTTTGGAACAGCGGCCATTGCGGCTAACGCGGTAGCGCTGACGGTATCAGAGTTCACCCATATGCCTGGATATGCTATTGGGCTGTCTCTTCTGACCGTGGTAGGGCGGTGTGCCGGTGCCAGGGAATATGCCCAGGCAGAACATTATATCAAATGGATCGGGGCGCTGTCTCTGGCAATTACATGTCTGGCTGCAATTTTAAGTGCAATTTTTGCAGGCCCCATTGCGGAGCTTTACCACTTATCTGCTGGGACGGAAGACACAGCGGTGGCTCTTATGCGCTGGCAGGCTCTGGCCTGCGCTCTGGTGTGGGTGCTGGCCTTCAATATTCCCGATGCTCTCAGGGCAGCCAGCGATGTCCGGTTTACCATGACAGTGTCTCTGCTGTCTATGTGGATTTTTCGCGTAGGCTTCAGCTATATTTTCCGGGCTTTTCTGGATATTGGGGTAGTGTGCGTCTGGTTTGCCATGTTTCTGGACTGGACCTTCCGGGCGTCTGTCTTTACCTGGCGTTTAAAAAGCGGGAAATGGAAGGAAAAGATGTTTTTGTAGAAAGGATTGGGAAAATGCCTCAAGCTCTTCAGAAGGGTTTGAGGCATTTTTATATATGAGTTATGCCGGAACTGTCAAATGATGAATGGCGTGACCGGCCTGCTGCTTCTGTTTTGCGTTCAGTTTTCGGAGTGCATAGACGAAATCCCGAAACTGTGGTATAATGGCTAAAATGTCCGTATATTTTTGATTGTTTGCAGGAGACAGAAATGAAAGAAAAAGTTAAGATGAAGGGGCAGCTGCGTCTTTATCTGCAATGGCCGCTGATCCTGTCGCTGCTGCTGGTGGCAGCCAATGTGGCAGTGGGAGGTATGGATGTCAGAGCTGGCATGGTAATGGCGGTTTTTACCGTTGTCTATATTGCCATCGCTGTTCATCTGTATTTTCAGAAGAGAAACAGCTTGCTGGCAGATATGGTGGAGTTTGCCTCCGAATACGCCTGGGTTCAGAAGCGGCTGCTGGCTGATATGATGCAGCCCTACGCTATGGCGGATGAGACGGGCCGAATTTTGTGGATGAACAAAGCATTCACTAAGCTGACTGGACTTGAAAAGAATTCAAAAAAGCATCTCCAGTCCCTGTTCCCGGAGATTAAAAAAGAAGATTTGGAGAATCAGGAGGAAACGGTATCGATCCATGTTTCTCTGGCAGAATCCCGCTGCCGGGTTGATTTAAAGTGGGTTTCTCTGGAGGATGTAAAGAGCGTTGGAAATCAGTTGGGGGCAGGAGCGGAGAAAGAAAAGCTGCTGGCAGTTTACCTGACTGACGAGACAGAAGTGATCAAATGCCGCCAGGAAATCAACGATCAGAAGCTGGTGGCAGGTCTTATCTATCTGGACAATTATGATGAGGCCCTGGAGAGCGTGGAAGAAGTTCGCCGCTCCCTGCTGACCGCTCTGGTAGACCGTAAGATCAACAAATATATCTACTCTATGAACGGTATTGTCAAGAAAATTGAGAAAGATAAGTATTTCTTTGCCATCAAGCAGCAGTACGTAGAGAAGATACAGGAGAACCGCTTTTCGATCCTGGAAGATGTCAAGACCGTCAATATCGGCAATGAGATGGCAGTAACCCTGAGCATCGGAATGGGAATGAACGGAGACAGCTATAATCAGAACTACGAGTTTGCCAGAACCGCCATTGACATGGCTCTGGGGCGCGGAGGCGATCAGGCAGTAGTCAAAAACGGCGGGAAGATTCAATACTTCGGCGGCAAGGCACAGCAGGTGGAGAAGACCACCAGAGTAAAGGCCAGGGTAAAGGCTCATGCGCTGAGAGAGCTGATGGAGACCAAGGACAGGCTCCTGATTATGGGGCACAAGCGGGGGGACATTGATTCCTTCGGCGCGGCGATCGGAATCTACAGGATAGCGACTGCCCTGAATAAAAAAGCTCATATCATGGCAAATGATTATACAGCCTCCGTCAAGCCGATGATGGACCGTTTTATCGGAAACCCGGATTATCCAGAGGATATGTTCCTGACCAGTGAGAAGGCGGCTGAGCTGGTGGATGCCAACACCCTTTTGGTGGTGGTGGATGTCAACCGGCCCAGTATTACCGACGCGCCGGAGCTCTTGAGAATGGTAAAGACCATTGTGGTTCTGGATCACCACCGCCAGTCCAGCGAGATCATCGACAATGCCGTGCTGTCCTACGTTGAGCCGTATGCTTCATCGGCCTGCGAGATGGTGGCTGAAGTTCTGCAGTACATTGCCGATGGGATCAAAATGAAGTCGGCGGAAGCCGATGCTATGTATGCCGGGATTGTGATTGATACCAACTATTTTACCAATCAGACCGGCGTTCGGACCTTTGAAGCTGCGGCATTCCTGCGTCGGAACGGGGCGGATATCACCCGCGTGAGAAAATTGTTCCGGGACAACATGGAGGAATACCAGGCCAAGGCTGAGGCTGTCCGTAAAGCTGAAGTTTACAGGGATGCTTTCGCAATCAGCGTGTGTCCGTCAGAAGGGCTGGTCAGCCCTACGGTAGTGGGAGCCCAGGCGGCCAATGATCTGCTGAACATCAATAAGATCAGGGCTTCAGTGGTGCTGACAGAATATAATGGGACGATTTTCGTCAGTGCCCGGTCCATCGATGACATTAACGTTCAGGTGATGATGGAGTATCTGGGCGGAGGCGGCCACCGGAACGCGGCCGGCGCACAGATGACAGGCATGACGATAGACGAAGCGAAAGAGCGTATCAAAGATGTTATTTCGCAGATGCTTGAGAAGGGAGATATAACATAACATGCAGGTAGTATTACTGGAGGACGTAAAATCATTAGGGAAAAAGGGAGAGATTGTAAAAGTAAATGACGGCTATGCCCATAATTTTATTCTGCCGAAAAAACTGGGAGTTGAGGCTACACCGAAAAATCTCAATGATCTGAAGCTGCAGAAGGCAAACGCTGAAAAGGTGGCAGCACAGCAGCTGGCTGAGGCGAAGGAACTGGCGGCAAAGCTGGAAAGTCTCTCTGTGACATTGAAAATGAAGGCGGGGGAGGGAGGCCGTGCTTTCGGTTCTGTCTCCGGAAAAGAGATCGCCAAGGCAATTTCCGATCAGCTCGGACTGGAAATCGATAAGAAAAAGCTGGTTCTTCCAGAGCCGATTAAGACATTTGGAAACCATGAAGTGCCGGTGAAGCTCCATAGGGATGTCACCGGAAAGCTGACAGTAAAGGTACAGGAAGCATAATGGAAGAAACCCTGATGAAACGGGTGCTTCCTCACAGTGCGGAGGCGGAGCAGTCGGTCATCGGCTCTATGCTGATGGATCGGGATGCTATCATTGCAGCCTCAGAGATTATCACGCCGGATGAATTTTATCAGCATCAGTATGGGGTAATGTTTGAGGCTATGGTAGAGCTGTTCAATGAAGGGAAACCGGTGGATTTGGTGACGCTTCAGGATCGGCTGAAGGAGAAAGATGTGCCGCCTGAGGTCAGCAGCCTGGAGTTCGTCCGGGATATTATTACTACGGTGCCGACTTCAGCGAATGTCCGGTCTTATGCCAACATCGTACATGAGAAAGCAGTCCTGAGAAAACTGATCAAGATAAATGAACAGATTGCCAATACCTGCTATGCAGGGAAGGAGAAGCTGGAAGATATACTGGCCCAGACGGAAAAGTCGATTTTCGATCTCCTCCAGTCCAGGACCGGCGGAGATTTTGTGCCGATCCGGCAGGTGGCCTTAAACGTTCTGGAGAAGATTGAAGTGGCTTCCCGCAATCCGGGATCCGTAACAGGAATCCCGACGGGTTTTATTGACCTGGATTATAAGACCTCAGGGATGCAGCCGTCGGACTTTATCTTGATTGCGGCCCGTCCATCTATGGGAAAGACCGCGTTTGTCTTGAACCTGGTAGATTATGTTGCAGTTCGCAACCACATGCCCTGCATGATCTTCAGCCTGGAGATGTCTAAAGAGCAGCTGGTGAACCGTATGCTCTCTATGGAATCCAATGTCGACTCTCAAAAGCTGAGAACCGGGAGCCTGACAGATGCAGACTGGGATGCGGTGGTGGAAGGAATCGGCATCATAGGAGGTTCTAAACTGATTATCGATGATACCCCGGGCATCTCCATTACAGAGCTGCGTTCCAAATGCAGGAAGATGAAGCTGGAATATGGTTTGTCCCTGGTGATCATTGATTACCTTCAGCTTATGAGCGGAAGCGGAAAATCCGGTGATAACCGTCAGCAGGAGATATCAGAGATATCCCGGTCCCTGAAAGCGCTGGCGAGGGAGCTGAACGCACCGGTGATAGCGCTGTCGCAGCTCAGCCGGGCCTGTGAGACGAGGCAGGATCACCGCCCCATGCTGTCGGACCTGAGAGAGTCGGGGGCCATTGAGCAGGATGCTGACGTGGTAATGTTTTTATACAGGGATGACTATTACAATAAAGATACGGACAAGCCCAATGTAGCTGAAGTTATTATTGCGAAACAGCGAAATGGTCCGATCGGAACCATTGAATTGTTGTGGCGTCCGGAATATACAAAGTTTGTCAACATGGCCAGAGACTGAGCTGTTGCCAATCTGCAGAAGAGCGGGACAGACAGGTAAGCCGCGGCCCGATGGCGCATGCCATTGGACTGCGGCATTGCTATATAGCCAGGGATTTGGCATTTTGATGGTGAGACAGGAGTGAGAAAAGGTGGAAACAAAAAGGGTAAAGATAGAAGACCCGGAGCATATCAGGCAGGAAGATCTGGAGGAAGCGGCAGCTGTTTTGAGAAATGGCGGCCTGGTAGCGTTTCCGACGGAAACGGTTTACGGGCTGGGGGCAAATGCTTTAGATGAAAAGGCGGCAAAGAAAATCTATGAGGCCAAAGGGAGACCGTCGGATAATCCTCTGATTGCCCACATATCCGGGCTGGAGGAGCTGGCCCCCTTGGTGGAGGAGATACCGGAGGCGGCCCAAAAGCTGATGAAAGAATTTTGGCCGGGACCGCTGACCATGATATTCCGCAAAAGCGGGCTGGTCCCGTACGGGACAACAGGAGGTCTGGAGACAGTGGCAGTGAGGATGCCATCCGACCCTATTGCCAGAAAGCTGATTTCCATGGCAAACGTGCCGGTAGCTGCTCCCAGCGCCAACTTGTCAGGCAGACCCAGCCCTACTACAGCAGATCACGTATGGCAGGATATGGCCGGAAGGATTGAGATTCTGATAGATGGAGGGCCAGTAGGGATCGGACTGGAATCAACCATTGTGGATGTTACCGGGGAAATTCCTACGATTCTGCGCCCGGGGGCTGTGACGATGGAGATGCTGGAGGAGACACTGGGAAGGGTGGAGATTGACCCAGCTATCCTCGGCCCTATGAAGGAGGGGATCAAACCCAAGGCTCCTGGGATGAAGTACCGCCACTATGCACCGAAAGCCGACATGACCTTGGTGGAGGGGGAGATGGAACAGGTGGTTCGTGCCATCAACCGTCTGGCAAGGCAGGCCATGGGGGAGGGGAAAAAGGTGGGAATTATCTGCACAGATGAGACCCGCGCCTGCTATCCGGCTGGCATCGTGCGCTCCATTGGAATCCGGGCAGAGGAAGAGACCGTGGCCCACAATCTGTATGCGGTGCTGAGAGAGTTTGACGATCTGGGAGCAGAGGTGATCTATTCGGAGAGCTTTCCGGGCGATCAGATCGGGCAGGCTATTATGAACCGAATGACGAAGGCGGCGGGCTACCATATTATTCATGTATTATAGACACAGCAGAAAGGAGAAGACATGTCAGGGAAGAGAACAGATTATATTACGTGGGATGAATACTTTATGGGAGTGGCAGAGCTTGCTGCCAAAAGGTCCAAAGATCCCAGCACGCAGGTGGGAGCTTGTATCGTCAGCAGTGACAACAAGATTCTGTCCATGGGGTACAACGGGTTCCCCATCGGCTGTTCGGACGATGAGTTCCCATGGGGGAAAGAGAACGAGAAGGACGATCCGTATAATGCGAAATATTTCTATTCGACCCACAGCGAGCTGAACGCGATTTTAAATTACCGGGGCGGCAGCCTGGAGGGCAGCAAATTGTATGTTACCTTGTTCCCGTGCAATGAGTGCGCGAAAGCGATCATCCAGGCGGGGATCAAAACTCTGATCTATGGCTGCGATAAATATGCCGACACGCCTGCTGTCCGGGCATCCAAGCGAATGCTTAACGCAGCGGGAGTCCGTTATTATCAGTACCAGCCTACCGGGAGAAAGATTGAGATAAACGTATAATGATAAAGGTATTATTGGCAGCCGTAAACGCAAAATACATCCATTCCAATCTGGGCGTTTACAGCCTTAAGGCGTACGCAGAGAAAAAGCTGGCGGAGAGCGGTGTCCAGATTGAGATTGAGATCGGGGAGTATACGATCAACCATCAGCGTGAGAAGATTCTCCGAGATATCTATGAGAGGAAACCGGATATTGTGGGGTTCTCCTGTTATATATGGAATATTTCAGAAATACGGGCTCTGGTAAGAGATCTGCCTAAAGTACTTCCAGATGCAGCCATATGGCTGGGCGGCCCGGAAGTTTCTTACGATGCCTGCTCGGTCCTCGGGGAGCTTCCGGAGGCGGCCGGAGTGATGGCTGGGGAGGGCGAAGAGACATTTGCAGAGCTTTTGAGAGCCTGCTGGACAGCCCAGGGCCTGGAAGAGAACCAGAAAAGCCTGGGATTTGAGACAGACTTGGCCGGAATTCCAGGGCTTATATGGAGAGACAGGGACGGCATGATCCGGCAGAATCCGGACAGAAGACCCCTGAATATGGATGATATCCCATTTGCCTACAAAAATCTGAAAGATTTTGAGAACAGGATCATATATTATGAGAGCAGCAGAGGCTGCCCATTTTCCTGCAGCTACTGTCTTTCCTCTATCGACAAGTCGGTTCGTTTCCGGAGCCTGGAGCTGGTAAAAAAGGAACTGAATTTTTTCCTGGAAAAGCGGGTTCCGCAGGTAAAATTTGTAGACCGGACATTCAACTGTAAAAAGAGCCATGCCATGGCTGTCTGGGAGTATATCCGGGCACACGACAACGGCGTTACCAATTTCCATTTTGAGATAGCAGCGGATGTCCTGGATGAGGAGGAGATCCGGCTGCTCAGCGGGATGAGGCCTGGACTGGTTCAGTTGGAGATTGGTGTTCAGACGGTAAATCCCAAGACAATAAAAGAGATTCACAGAAAAATGGATCTGGAAAGAGTAAAAACTGTAGTAGATCGGATTAATCTGGGGAAAAATATTCATCAGCATCTGGATTTGATCGCAGGACTTCCCTATGAGGATTTGGAGAGCTTTCGGGAATCTTTTGATCAGGTGTATCAAATGCGGCCCCAGCAGCTTCAGCTTGGTTTTTTAAAGGTTCTGAAAGGTTCCTGCATGGAGGAGCAGGCGGCTTCCTATGACCTGGCATTTACCGGTGAACCGCCCTATGAGGTTCTCTCCACACGCTGGCTTTCGTTCGGGGATGTCATACAGCTAAAACGGGTGGAGGAGATGGTGGAGGTTTACTACAACAGCGGCCAATTTCTCTGTACCATCAGAGCTCTGGAGAGAGAATTTGCCAGACCCTTTGACCTGTATCAGGCCCTGGCGCAGTGGTATCAGAAAAAAGGGATGGAGGAGATTAGCCAGAGCCGCTTGATGCGGTTTGAGCACCTGTTCGGCTTCCTAAAAGAAAAGGTGCCGGAAAAACTGGAAGAGTACCGGGATCTGCTGGTGATGGATTTGTATCTGAGGGAGAACGCCAAGAGCCGTCCGTCGTTTGCCCGTGATCAGGCCCCGTATAAAATCTCTGTCAGAGATTTCTTTATCCGGGAGGAGAAGGAACGGCGCTTCCTGCCGGATTACAGGGGGCGGGATTCTAAGCAGCTTGCCAAGATGGCCCATCTGGAAGTAATGAGGGACGGAACGGGAGTCCTCTTCGATTATCAGAACCGGGATCCGCTGACCAATAATGCCCGGACCGTAAAACTGGAGGGATTTGCCGCAAATGACTGATTCATATATTGCCATTGACCTGGAGACAACCGGGCTGGATCCGAAATGGGACAAGATCATTGAGATTGGGGCGGTGCGCATCGAGCATGGGAAAGAACGAGAAACATTTTCGACCCTGGTTAATCCGCGGATGGAGCTGTCCGAGAGAATCCGAAATTTGACTGGGATCAGCGACAGTATGCTGCAGGAGGCTCCCGGCATTGAGACAGTAATCGGAAGTGTAAAAGACTTCTGCGGGGAACTGCCGCTGCTGGGACACCGAATCATGTTTGATTACAGTTTTTTGAAGAGGGCGGCAGCCGACTGGGGCAATGATAAAGACTGGCAAAAAGACGGGATTGATACGCTGACCTTATGCCGGGAATTTATGCCGGCGGAAGAGAAGAAGGCGCTGGCCTCAGCCTGCCGGTATTTTGGCATAGAAAATGCGGAAGCCCACAGGGCGGAGGCAGATGCAAGAGCGGCCCACAGACTGTACCAGACTCTGATTTCTCTGTACGGGGAGCAGTCGCCACAGGCATTTGAGGCCAGTCCTATGGTGTACAAGGTGAAGAGGCAGCAGCCCGCCACCAAAAGGCAAAAAGAACGCTTGCATGATTTAATAAAATATCATAAAATAAACGTGTCTGTGCAAATTGAGTATCTGACCAGAAATGAAGCGTCCCGGCTGACAGATCAGATTTTGTCCCGGTACGGAAAAATATAAGAGGTGATTAATATGTATAATAATAAGACGAGAAAGATTATATCTGCGGTTATCGTAATTTTGCTGGTGCTTGCAATGGTTGTTCCGCTGGTTCTTGGCGCCTTGGCATGATTTTGGGAGTGAGGAATCGGGTATGAGAAAAAAGTTTTGGGGCGCCGGAGCCGGAGCGCTGATGCTGGCGATGATGCTGTCAGCGCCGGCCGCCGCTGAGCCCAGGCTGCCGGAGGGACTTTCGGCAGGGGAATGCAGCTTGGGAGGATTGACGAGAGAAGAAGCAGATCAGGCTGTCAATGATTACGTGGCGGGTCTTGCTTCCAGAAAGATTACCCTGGATATGGGGGAAGACAGGGCAGACACGACCGCAGGGGAGCTGGGAATTTATTGGAGCAATCAGGATGAGGTGGATGCTGCACTGGATGAGTACCAGAACAGCAACCTGATTCAGCAGTATATGAGGACAGCAGACCTGAAGAAAACGCCGGAGACGATTCCGGTGGAGACCTCTGTGGACGAAGCAAAGGTCAGGGCATTTATTGAGAGCAAATATACAGGGCTGGTGCAGGAACCGGTGGATGCTTCCATTACCAGGGAGAACGGTGAGTTTGTGGTCACCCCGTCTGTGCCGGGGGTTATGATCGATGTTGAGGCGACCAACGCGGCTCTTCAGGAAGCGTTTCAGGCTGACCTGGAGGAAGCGGTGGAAGTGGAGGCTGCACTGACAGAAAGTGAGCCGAGGATCACAACAGAAGACCTGGAGACCATACAGGATCTTCTGGGGACATTCTCTACAGATTTCAGCAGCAGTTCATCTGCCCGGGCAACGAACCTTCAGGTGGGTGCGGGAAAGATCAACGGCCATGTGCTGATGCCTGGCGAGACTCTGTCCGGCTATGAATGCCTTCAGCCATTTACAGCGGCCAATGGCTATAAGAATGCAGCGACTTACGAAAACGGACAGGTGGTGGACAGCATCGGAGGAGGTGTCTGCCAGATCGCGACAACTCTGTACAATGCGGCGCTGCAGGCGGAGCTGGAGATCACACAGAGGCAGAACCATTCCATGATCGTCACGTATGTCCAGCCATCTATGGATGCAGCAATTGCCGGGACAGTGAAGGATATTAAGATTACCAATAATTACAGTACGCCCATCTACGTAGAGGGATATACGGAAGGGAGAACCCTGACCTTTTCTATATACGGAAAGGAGACCAGGCCGGACAACCGCAAGGTGGAGTATGTGTCGGAGACTCTGAGCAGAACAGGAGCGGGAGCTCCCCAGGAGATCGTAGATCCATCCCTTGCCCCGGGGGCCAGGGTAAAAGTTCAGTCTGCCCATAACGGGCTGACTTCCAGACTGTGGAAGGTTGTATATGTGGACGGAGCGGAAGTGGAAAGAACTCTCTTGAACTCTGATACTTATATGGCTTCCAAGGCAGTTTACCGGGTAGGACCGCCGGCCGCCGCTGCGGCGGTGCCCCCGGAGATGGTTCCCACGGAAACCCAGCCGGCAGAGACAGCCCCGGCGGAACCGACAGATCCAGCGCCGGAAGAGACCGCTCCGGCGGAGACGGATCCCAGCGTTTACGGGCCAGGTATTGGACTGGATGTCCCGGACGGAGCTGCCCAGCCGGCGCCGGCTCAGCCTGAAGCGCCGACAGACGGGGCAGGGGCCGAAGGCCCAGGGGCGGCCGGATGATACGCAGGACAGAGAGAGAGAGGCTGGGCTGGATGGCTCCAGGGGAAGAATTGGTAGTGGCAGGTTATATCGGGGAAACCGGGGCGGCCGCTATTGCCAATGCCAGAGAGCAGGAACTTTTGGCCTGGTTTACGAGCGATTATATCAAAACGATCCAGAGAGAGGACCGCTCAGCGGCAGAGCTGTCTCGGGAGGATTGGGAAGCTCTTGGAGCGACAGAATATGAGATGACGGGAGAGGGCGGTATATTCACCGCCCTTTGGACGCTTTCAGGGACATACCAAAAGGGGATATCGATTGATCTGCTGTCGATTCCGGTGCGTCAGAAGACTATAGAGCTGTGCGAGCGATATGGGCTGAACCCCTACAGGCTCTGGTCCGGCTGTGCCCTTCTGGTGGCGGAAAATGGCGGCAGGCTGGTGAGACAGCTAAAGAAGATGGGAATTGACGGGACAGTTATTGGCTGTGTTTGCTCAGGGGCGGCGAAAGAAATTTGGTGCAGAGGTGAGGCGGGATGCCTGGAACGGCCGAGGCCGGATGAAATATACCGGGTTCTGCCTGAGTTCCAAATAGAAGGAGGAGAATAGGATGAGAGAAAAGATTTTAGCGGTGATTGAAAAGAACAGCCGGATCGACTTGAAGGATCTGGCGATTCTGTTGGGTGAGAGCGAAGCGGCAGTAGCTAATGAGATCGCCGAGATGGAGAAGGAGCATATCATCTGCGGTTATCACACGCTGATTAATTGGGACAATACCAGCGAGGAAAAGGTACAGGCTCTGATCGAGGTCAAGGTTACCCCCCAGAGAGGCATGGGATTTGACAAGATAGCAGAGCGGATTTACCAGTACAGCGAAGTAGATTCCGTATTTTTGATGTCCGGCGGTTATGATTTTACGGTTATGATCGAAGGGAAAACCATGCGCCAGGTAGCACTTTTTGTCTCTGAAAAACTCTCCACTCTGGATTCTGTACTCAGCACAGCAACCCACTTTGTCCTGAAAAAATATAAAGATCACGGGACGGTTATTGCAGAGCCTGCTCAAGATGAAAGGATGCCGATCAGCCTATGAGAAATCCATTATCCGAAACAATCGTAAAAATCCCGCCGTCCGGGATCCGAAAATTTTTTGATATTGTCAGTGAGATGAAGGATGCTATTTCCCTGGGGGTAGGCGAGCCGGATTTTGATACTCCGTGGCATATCAGGGAAGAGGGGATTTATTCTCTGGAAAGGGGAAGAACATTTTATACCTCAAATGCAGGGCTGAAGGAACTGAAGCGCGAGATTGGCCATTACCAGAAGCGCAAATACGGCGTCATGTACGACTATACAGATGAGATCATGGTGACGGTAGGGGGGAGCGAGGCTATCGATATCGCCCTGAGAGCAATGATCAATCCGGGAAGAGGTGAGGAGGTGCTGATTCCTCAGCCCAGCTATGTCTCCTATGTGCCCTGCACGATCCTTGCCGGCGGTGTACCGGTGGTGATTGAACTGGAGGCAAAGGACGAATTCCGTCTGACTCCAGAGAAACTGCTGGAGAAACTGACGCCCAATACGAAGATTTTGGTCCTCCCATTCCCGAATAATCCTACAGGGGCCATCATGGAGAAAGAGGATCTGGAAGCCATCGCAGAGATTATCATGGAGAAAGATCTTTTCGTTATCTCGGATGAGATCTATGGGGAGCTTACATACAAAGGCCGCCATACCACCATCGCATCGATTCCCGGCATGAGGGAGAGGACGGTACTGATCAACGGATTTTCCAAGGCATTTGCCATGACGGGCTGGCGCCTGGGGTATGCCTGCGCTCCGGAGCCGATCCTGACCCAGATGCTGAAGATCCACCAGTTTGCTATCATGTGCGCGCCGACCACCAGCCAGTATGCAGGCATCGAAGCCCTGAAAAACAGTGATGAAGATGTAGAAAAGATGCGGGAAGCCTACGATCAGCGCCGCCGCTATCTGATGCACGCCTTTCGGGAGATGGGGTTGGAATGTTTTGAGCCGTATGGGGCTTTTTATACGTTCCCCAGCATCAAGCGCTTTGGAATGACCTCAGACGAGTTTGCTACCAGGCTTCTGCAGGAGGAAAAGGTAGCCGTGGTGCCTGGAACCGCTTTCGGAGACTGCGGGGAGGGATATCTGCGTATCTCCTACGCGTATTCCCTGGACAGTTTAAAAGAGGCTCTGGGCAGAATAGAACGATTTATTAAGAGGCTGGACAGCGATGAACATTGTACTGTATGAGCCGGAGATGCCGGCGAACACTGGAAATATCGGGAGAACCTGCGTTGCTACCGGAACCCGTCTCCATCTGATTGAGCCGCTGGGCTTTAAGCTGAACGAAAAGCAGCTTAAGAGGGCGGGCCTAGATTACTGGGATAAGCTGGATGTGACGGTTTACAGCGACTTCAGCGATTTTCTTGAAAAAAATCCAGGAGCAAAGCTATATATGGCGACAACCAAGGCGCCTAATGTGTACACGGATATTTCCTATGAACCGGACTGCTATATTATGTTTGGCCCAGAGAGCAGAGGAATTCCGGAAGAGATTTTGGTAGAGCACCAGGAAACTTGCGTGAGGATTCCGATGTGGGGGGAGATCCGCTCTCTGAATCTTTCCAACTCAGTAGCTGTCATTTTATATGAGGCACTCCGGCAGAATGGCTTTGATCAGATGACCTTGGAAGGGCACCTGAGAAATTATCAATGGAAATAATTTGACAATAAAGCCGAAAACTCGACTTTCTGTAAGGTTAATTTAATAAATTGGTCACAGATTGAACACAATTATTCTCTATGATAGATTCCGCGAAGAAAATATTCTTTGTAAATCAAAAAAGAGGAGAGATTATTATGAGAAAGATGACCAAGACTATGACCGCAGCTGTGATCAGCGCAATGCTGGCTGCTTCTGTGCTGACTGGATGCGGAGGAAGCGGTGCAGAGGAGACTACCACTGCAGCAGAGACGACTGTGGAGGAGACTACCACCGCTGAAGAGACGACTGCGGAGGAGACTACCACTGCTGAAGAGACCACCGAGGCGGAGGCTTCCGAGGAGGAGACCACTGAGGCGGAGGCTTCTGAGGAGGAGACCACTGAGGCAGAGGCTTCTGAGGAAGAGTCAAGCGCAGAGGCTTCCGGAGAGGAGACTGCAGCAGAGGCAGAAACTGACGCAGCAGAATAAAGAAAAGCAGAGAGCGCGGTTCAGAAATGATAAAAGGCTGGCTGGATTCCCCAGGGGGGTGTCCTGCCGGCCTTTTTGTACGAAGATTTCACAGCTTTTAGGAGGCAAAAGTTTTTAAGATGCTTCTGGCCACGCTGAGGCCGTTGGCGGATGCCTGCTGCAGCCCCCTGGTGACAGAGGCACCGTCCCCAATGGCCCTTAGCCCTCTGATGCTGGTCTCAAAGTCGCGGTTTACGACTACTTTATTGGAATAGAATTTTACTTCCACGCCGTAGAGAAGGGTTTCATCACTGGCGATGCCTGGTGTGACCTTATCCAGAGCCAGGAGCATCTCTTTGATGTCCACCATGATCCGGTGAGGGAAGACCAGTGACAAGTCGCCGGGAACGGCATCCTTCAGGGTCGGTATGAGATTGTTGCGGCAGAGGCGCTCCTCCGTGGTGCGGCGGCCTCTCTGGAAGTCTCCGAAAGTTTGAACCAGTATCTTGCCGTCACAGAGCATATTGCTGAGCTGGGCGATGTGCTTGCCATACTCAATGGGAGTCTTAAAGGGTTTTGTGAAGTTTTTGGATACCAGTATGGCAAAATTGGTATTGTGCGTCTTATATTCTTTCGATTTATAGGCGTGGCCGTTTACTACGGCCAGACCGTTCTCATAGTACTCTGTGGCCACTTCTCCGGAGGGATTGGTGCAGAAGGTGCGCACTTTATCGTCAAAGGTAGGAGTATAGTAAACCAGCTTAGCCTCATACAGATTCTTGTTTAAGAATTCCATTACTTCGTCCCGGACCTCCACCCGGACGCCAATATCTACCGTTCCCACCTGCGTCTCAATTCCGTGGCTGCTGCAGATGTGGCTGAACCAGTCAGAGCCCTCACGGCCGATAGCGGCTACAATTTCCTTGCCATAGTACGTCTCGCCCTTGTCGGTCACCACTCCGTAGGCCCGGCCATTCTCAATCAGAATATCCTGTACCATAGTTAGGAACTCCATGTGAACACCTTCCGAAAGAAGATGTTTCTGAAGCCGGGTATAGATTTTGTAGCCCTCTTCTGTCCCCAGATGGCGGATAGGGCACTCGATCAGCTTCAGGTTTGCCTGTATCGCCTTCCGGCGGATGTCTTCGATTTCCTTCTGCTTATCGATGCCGTAGACGTTGGTGTCAGCGCCGAATTTCAGATAGATGCTGTCAGATTCCTGGATAAGATGCAGGGCTTCATCGTAACCGAGGATATCCGGGAGCGTACCGCCCACATCGGGGGACAGGGACAGCTTTCCGTCGGAGAAGGCTCCGGCCCCGGCAAAACCTGTAGTGATAGAACAGGGCTTGCATCCTACGCACACATTCGTCTTCCGTTTGGGACAGACCCGGTTTTCAATGGGACGCCCCTTCTCAATCATCAGGATCTGCATACCAGGATGCTTCCGCATCAGCTCATAGGCGCAGAAAATCCCGGAAGGACCGGCACCGATAATGATCACATCAAAATTCGTCTGATTCATAATATCACTCCTGTCTTAAAATCTGCAGTACATTTTCCGGCAATAAAAAACCAGTACCGGAAAAGACGCTTATAGTCAACTATTCCGGTAGCTGGTAGACACGTTCAACCTATATTATGAACTTATATAAGCACGATAGATATTTTATCATACTTGGAAACATGCGGCAAGGCAAAACTTATGATTTTTTGTGAAGAGGTCTCCTGGCGGCGCCGATATAGAGACGTACAGGCTTTGCCAACAGAGGATAGAGGACGCAGGCGATGATCAGGCCGCTGACACCCTGGGTGATGTTGGCGGGGACGCTGGCGGCCGCCGCAGCGAAGCCATAGATCGGAGTTTCACACAGCAGATATCCCAGGGCCACGATCAGAATATCCAGAATGCCGCCGGCCACTGCGGAAGGCCAGGAAGATTTGAGCATTCCAGACAGATGCAGGGAGAGTCGGGCAGTCAGAAATGCCACGAGCCCCTTTACTGCCAGGGTAATGGGGACATAGATAAAATAGCCGCCCAGGAGGTCAGCAAGGCAGGAGCCAATGCCGGCAGCCAGGAAAGCCCAGCCAGGGGACAGGAACAGGCCGCACAGGATTACAATTCCATCGCCGGGATGCACATAGCCCCCAGTTCCCGGGGTGGGGATTCGGATTGCCATTGTCGCTGCGCAGACCAATGCCGCAAAAAGTGCGGCGGTAATCAGTGTTTTGGTTGATTGTTCTTTCATAGTTTATATCCGCCCTTTCTAAATGTTCATGTTATCTGCGGTCCAAGACGAATAGATACTGGTTGAGTGAACCGCCATTGAGAACTTTCCTAACTATACTATAGAAGTGGATTGATTAAAATATCCAGATTCATAAAAATAAACCAGTCCAGATGAGCCATACAATACTTTGCATCTGCCCGGCCAGACGATAGGATTCCGCTTGGCTGAACTGCTGCAAAAATTCAGTATACAAAATAAAAAAAGTAGGGTATACTATTGACGGAAACTAATAGGAATGACAGCAGCAGCGTTAGACTCCCCCCTCCGGGCGAATCTAGCGCTTTTGTGGCGTGGATAAAAATGCTGAACAGAGAGGAATGGAGGCAGGATTATGTATATCATTGCGGGCCTGGGAAACCCGGGAAAACAGTACGAGAATACCAGACACAACGCAGGATTTATGGCACTGGATGCGCTGGCAGACCAGCTTGGCGTTTCTGTGGAGGAGAGAAAACATAAGGCCCTCTGCGGGAGAGGGATGATCGGCGGAGAGAAGGTCCTTTTAGTGAAACCCCAGACATTTATGAATCTGAGCGGGGAGAGCATTCGAGCGGCCGCTGATTTCTACAAGGTGGCCCCAGAGCATATCATGGTTATATATGACGACATTAGCCTGAATCCAGGTCAGCTCCGCATTCGGAAAAAAGGGAGCGCAGGAGGGCATAATGGAATTAAGAGCATCATCGCCTGCCTTGGAACCCAGGAATTTCCCCGCATAAAAGTGGGTGTGGGGGCAAAACCTGACCGGATGGATCTGGCGGATTACGTTCTGGGCCATTTTTCCCAGATCGAGGAGCGCATCATGGAGGATGCGGCAAAGGAAGCAGGCCAGGCGGCTCAGGCGGTCATCCTGGATGGGATGGAGGCAGCAATGAACCGATATAACGCAAAGAAAGCACAGGAGTGAACATGAATAATCCATTGGCAGAACTGAAAGAATACGAAGACCTGCAGGCAGCTCTGAAAGCGGGAAAAGGGCCTGTCCAGGCGACGGGATGCATGGATTCCCAGAAGGTACAGCTGATGTATGAACTGGGAACACAGTATCCGTGGAAGCTGGTGGTCACTTACGACGAGACCAGAGCCAGGGAGATCTATGACGATTTTAAAAATTTCACTTCCAACGTCTGGCTGTATCCGGCAAAGGATCTGCTGTTTTTCAGCGCGGATATTCACGGGAATCTGATGGTAAGGGAAAGAATTGCAGTTCTCCGCCGGCTTTTGGAAGAGCCGGAAGGGATCGTGATTACTACGGTTGACGGTCTGATGGACCACCTGGTACCGCTAGAAAACTTGGCGGGTCAGGTGCTGACGGTTAAGACCGGGGAGACAATTGACCTTTACCAGTGGAGGAGGGCCCTGACAGCTTTGGGTTATGAAAATATGGCCCAGGTGGATGGAATGGGGCAGTTTTCCATCAGGGGAGGAATTATCGATATCTTTCCTCTTACGGAGGAGACACCGGTGCGGATCGAGCTCTGGGATGATGAGGTGGATTCTATCCGCACCTTCGACCTGGAGAGCCAGCGCTCTATCGAACAGATGGATGAAATTTCGATTTATCCAGCGGCGGAGGTTGTGGTAGATCCAGGAGCTTTGGCGGCTGGAGTCGAGAATCTGGAAAAGGAAGCTGCTTCCTATGAAAAGGCTCTGCGGGGACAGAAAAAAATCGAGGAGGCCAGCAGGATCCGCAGCATTATCGGAGAACTGACGGACGGAATTAAAGAGGGCTGGAAGCTCCACGGGCTGGACGGCTATATAAAATATTTTTATTCTGAGACCGTCTCATTTCTGGACTATTTTCTGGATGAAAAGGGGCTCATCTTTTTAGATGAACCCCTGCGCTTAAAAGAAAAAGGGGAGACCGTAGAAACAGAATTCCGGGAGAGTATGGTGCAGCGTCTGGAAAAGGGGTATCTTCTGCCTGGCCAGACAGAGCTTCTCTACCCGGCCAGGGAGATTCTGGCCAGGGGACAGACCAGAAGAACCGTATATCTGACTGGGCTGGATCAGAATCTTCCGGGGATGACGGTTCGCGATAAATTTGGCTTTGTGGTAAAAAATGTAAATTCTTACCAGAACAGCTTTGAGATGCTGATTAAAGACCTCACCTACTGGAAAAAAGAAGGCTATCGGGTTGTCCTTCTGTCTGCATCCAGAACCAGGGCCAGCCGTCTGGCCGGGGATCTGAGAGAATACGGTCTAAAGGCATACTGCCCTGACGGAGACGGCAGTGAGAGCCAGGTTGGCCCGGGAGAAATCCTTGTAGTTTACGGGAACCTCCACAGAGGTTTTGAGTACCCTCTGATCAAATTCGTGGTGATCACAGAAGGGGATATGTTCGGCGTTGAGAAAAAGAAGCGCAAACGGAAGAAAACATCCTACCAGGGAAAGAAAATCCAGAGCTTCTCTGAACTGTCCGTTGGGGACTATGTGGTTCACGAGGATCACGGCGTGGGAATCTACCGGGGAATTGAAAAAATCGAACAGGATCATGTGGTCAAGGACTATATCAAGATTGAGTATGGGGACGGCGGAAATTTGTATCTCCCGGCCACCCGGCTGGAAGGAATCCAGAAGTATGCCGGGGCGGAAGCCAAAAAACCGAAGCTGAATAAGCTGGGAGGCGGAGAGTGGACCAAAACTAAGACCCGGGTAAAAGGGGCAGTCCAGCAGATCGCAAAGGATCTGGTTCAGCTGTATGCGGCCCGCCAGTCGGATTCGGGATTTCAGTGCGGTCCAGATACAGTCTGGCAGAAAGAATTTGAAGAGCTTTTCCCATATGAGGAGACGGAAGACCAGATGGAGGCCATTGAGGCGACAAAGGCGGATATGGAGAGCCGCAAGATCATGGACCGGCTGATCTGCGGAGATGTAGGATTTGGCAAAACGGAGATCGCGCTGCGGGCGGCGTTTAAAGCTGTCCAGGAGAGCAAGCAGGTGGTGTACCTGGTGCCGACAACCATTTTGGCGCAGCAGCATTACAATACCTTTGTGCAGAGGATGAAGGATTTCCCGGTCCGGGTGGATATGCTGTCCCGGTTCAGGACCCCTGCCCAGCAGAAAAAGACGCTGGAAGATCTAAAAAAGGGCCTGGTGGATGTGCTGATTGGGACCCACAGAGTTCTCTCCGCCGATGTAGTATTTAAAGATCTGGGTCTCCTGATTATCGATGAGGAGCAGCGGTTCGGGGTCACCCACAAGGAGAAGATTAAGCAGTTAAAGAAAAATATCGATGTTCTGACATTGACGGCCACCCCCATTCCCAGAACCCTTCACATGAGCCTGGCAGGCATCCGTGATATGAGTGTTCTGGAGGAGCCGCCAGTGGACCGGATACCGATTCAGACCTATGTGATGGAATATAATGAGGAGATGGTTCGGGAGGCGATTCACAGGGAGATGGCGCGGGGCGGCCAAGTGTACTACGTGTATAACCGGGTCAACGATATCGTGGAGGTAGCGAACCGCATTGCAGCTCTGGTTCCGGAGGCCTCGGTAGTCTTTGCCCACGGCCAGATGAAGGAGCACGAGCTGGAGAGAATCATGCTGGACTTCGTCAACAGGGATATTGATGTTCTTGTTTCCACAACGATTATCGAAACTGGACTGGATATCCCCAATGCCAACACCATGATTGTGCATGACGCTGACCATATGGGCCTCTCCCAGCTCTATCAGCTCCGGGGGCGGGTCGGCCGATCCAACCGGACTGCCTATGCGTTTTTTATGTATAAGAGGGATAAAATGCTGAAAGAGGAGGCGGAAAAGCGGCTTCAGGCGATCCGGGAATTTACGGAGCTGGGTTCCGGGATCAAGATCGCCATGAGGGACCTGGAGATCCGGGGAGCTGGAAACGTCCTTGGGGCGGAGCAGCACGGCCACATGGAGGCGGTCGGCTATGACTTGTACTGCAAGCTGCTGAACCAGGCAGTCCGGGCCCTCCAGGGACTGGAAAAAGAGGAGGATGCCTACGAGACTGTGGTGGAATGTGATATCAACGCATATATTCCGCCCTCTTATATCAAGAATGAATACCAGAAGCTGGATATTTATAAGCGGATCTCCACGATTGAGAATGAAGACGAGTATATGGATATGCAGGATGAGCTGATGGACCGATTTGGGGAGATCCCCAGAGCGGTGGAGAATCTGCTGAGGATCGCAGCTCTGAAAGGAATCGCCCACAGTGCCTATGTGACTGAAGTTTCCATCAACCGCCAGGAGGTTCGCCTCACCATGTACCCTAAGGCAAATATCAATGGGGAGGGGATCCCGCCGCTGATTTCAGCTTATAAAGGAAAGCTGAAATTCCATATGGGCGATGACCCGTATTTCCTCTACAAGGAGACAAACAAAAAGAATCAGGACAGCGGAGCTATGATGGAGAAAGCCAAGGAAATCCTGACAGAACTCCAGAAACTGACTCCCAAGAAAAAGGATTAATTTTTTTGTAAGGATTTTTTCCTCCTGCTTTTGGTATACTGAAGGCGAGGAGGGGTGAACATGGAGAGAAAGATATTCAGGGACAAGAAAAAAAGAAGCGTGATCCTGGCATTGGGAACCGCCGGTGCCCTGCTTATGGCTGGGACGGCCTTTGCCTCATCTCCCAGCTGGGAGGAACATTCAGGAGGAACCTGGAAGTATGTGAAAAAAGATGGGAGCAATGCTGCCGGCGAATGGCTCTGGATAGGCGGCCGATGCTACTGCTTTGACGAGAGCGGCTGGCTGTATATGGGGTGCACAACACCGGATGGATATTATGTGGACCATTCAGGGGCCTGGGTTCCGGATGCGGAGACGATGCTGGGAATGGATTTCCTGGCAGAGGATGTAGAGCGGGTAGAATGGTACATTATTCCTCATCCATCCTCTACAGAGAAAATGGAGATCACAGCTGCGGAGGATATCCAGGCAGTCTGGCGGATGGTGTGCAACATGGAAATCCGAGAGGGCATGGTAAAGAGAGTGCTTCAGGGCTCCACAGGAGTCATCCGGTTCTGCAGGAAAGACGGGACAGAATTCCGGGTAAAAGCAAATCTGTATGATGTCTCGACCGGCCACTGGTTTCCGGAGGGGGAGGAACGGTACCAATCCAATGTGACCATAGACAAGGATAACCCACTGTGGCAGGAGATGAATCAAAAATACAGTTCAGAGCAGGTGGGAGCGGATGGATACAATCAGATCTATCCATATATGCAGACCGCACCGGAGCGGAATGTAAACCGGGTGATCAGTCAGTGAGCTTTTAGGAATAAAACAATAAAAAACAGAGGCGGATGTCCGGCCTTATGGCGGCTGCATCTCCTCTGTTTTTTATTGTTACGAAAGAATCCGGCCGCGTCAGCTCTGCACTGCGGTCTGCTGTTCCTGCTTATCCCGACGGTCAAGCTCTTTTAAGACGCCCCACATAATCACAATGCTCAGAAGGAGAGCGCAGACATCAGATATGGGCTGTGCAGCCTGGATCCCCAAAAGCCCCCAGACATGGGATGCTATGATCAGGATGGGAATCAGGAAGATCCCCTGCCGGGCCATGGACAGGATTGTGGCCCGGATTCCATAACCGATGGACTGAGTGCACATGTTGGACATAGTCAGAAACCCGTTTAAAGGAACCGTGCAGATCTGCAGCCGCAGAGCCAGAGTCCCGATGGCGATGACTGCAGCGTCATCCTTGCGGAACAGCTCAATCACGTGGCTGGAGAAAAGGAAAATAGTTGCGCTGAGAACCAGAAGGAAGATGGTGCTGACCTTCACACAGAACCAGAAAGATTTTTTAACCCGGCTGTATTTGTGAGCCCCGTAGGAGAAGGCGCAGACCGGCTGGAAGCCCTGGCCGAATCCTACCATAACGGAATTCAGCAGCACAGTGCATTTGCTTACAATTGCCATTGCAGCGATGGCCGCATCACCGTAGGGCCGTGCGGTGACATTGAGGACAATGCTGGATAGGGAGGCCATTCCCTGGCGCCCCAGGGATGGAAGCCCTCCCAAAATAATGTTTTTGTAGATAGAGGGCTTAGGAAGAAAATTCCGCAGACGGATTGTCACGCAGTCTTTTCGCAGATTGCACTGTCCCAGCAGGATGCAGAAGCTGACAAACTGGGAAAGACCTGTGGCGATGGCAGCTCCGGCAGTGCCCAGATGGAATGTAAAAATAAAGAGAGGATCCAGAAAGAGATTCAGGATTCCGCCGAAAGTGATTCCTACCATAGCGTACATGGCAAGGCCCTGAAGGCGGAGAAGGTTATTCATAATAAAAGAACACATCATAAAAGGCGTTGCCAGGAAAATATACCGTGCGTAGTCTACCGCATAGGGCTTGATGGTCTCGGTGGAGCCCAGAAGCATTACGATATCCTCGATATTGCTGACTCCAATGACAGCGATCAGAAGTCCGACAATCAGGCCGGTGAAAAATCCGGTGGAGGCGATTTTTTCACCTAATTCCTGGTTCCCGGCCCCGAAGGTCCGGGCCATGTAATTGCCGCTGCCCATGCCGATCATAAAAGAGAGGGCCTGTATGATCGCCATGGCTGAAAAAATAACGCCTACTGCTCCAGAAGCGCTGGTGCCGATTTGGCTGACAAAAAAAGTATCGGCTGTGTTGTAGATTGAGCTGACCATCATGCTGATGATGGTTGGAACTGCCAGTTTAGGAATGACCGATTCAACGGGCCCGTTGACCAGCATGTCATAGCGTTCCTCTTGAGTCTGATGATTTTTCATTTCTGTCCCACCTCTTATTCGTTTGTCTGAAAGTATGATTATTTTTATATTGTAACATTTTTTTAATACTAGGGGAAGATTTTATACAAAAAGAATGAAATTCTGTATCTTTCATGCAACCATGCGGCAGCAATAGAGAAAGACAATAAAAAAACTCCGGCAGGAACCACGAGCCAAAACTCATGGTTTCCTGCCGGAGCTAAACCTGTCTGAGGATTCAGATTCAGGCAAAACGAAGGCTTATTGATATTCTACAACATCGATCCATCTCATCAGGAACTCTTTTTCTTTTGCTTTCTTCTTGGTGAGCTGTGCGGCGGCTACGATGGGAAGCCAGCGGTTTACATACTGGCGGGCAGTATCGCTCTTCTTGCAGAACAGATCAATGTACATATCTGCCAGCTTCTGGTCTTCCAGAGCAAAGAGCAGATACGTCATAGCAGCATCGGCGCTGGCGTTGCCCTGAGCAGCGTGTGCCCAGTCGATGACTGCCATCTTGCCGTGCTTATCTACGATGACATTGCTGGGATTGAAATCCCCGTGGCACAGTTTGGTATGCTTGGGCATGCCATCCAGACGGGTGCTCAGCTCGTAGCGGCAGGTAGCATCGATATCTTTTAAGCTGTTGATCTGGTTCTGAAGTTTTGCTTTTAACTTTTTAAGAGTCGGGCACTTCTTAGCGTGAATCGCAAGCTGCAGGTCCACGAACTGCTCCATATACTCTTCCAGCTTCTCAGGATGCTCTTTCATCAGAGACTCTAAGGTAACGCCCTCGATTTTTTCGCGAACCAGAGTCCAGCCGCCTGGCGTCTCGGAAACCTCAAGGATTTCCGGGATGTACAGGCCGGTCTCTTCTACCTGAGCTTCATTGAGAGCCTCATTGAATACGTCAGCCTTGGAATAACGTTTCTTGTCGAAGACCTTGATGATCTTATCCTTGGTGGCGTAGATGGTCTTGTAGGGCCGTGTAAAGATAATATCTTTTTCGTTCAGCTTCATTAACTATACCCTCCTTTAAGATACATTATTAGTTTGCTGCTTTTTCTTCGCCGTAGTAAGCGCGTAAATACATCTCCTTGATCTCGCTCATCAGCGGGTATCTCGGGTTAGCGCCGGTGCACTGGTCATCGAATGCATTTTCAACCATTTCGTCCAGAGTTGCCAGGAAGTCTTCTTCCTTGATGCCGTAATCGCGGATAGTCTTCTTGATGCCGACTCTTGCCTTTAATTCTTCGATCTTATCAATAAATTTATTTAACGTATCTTCGTCGTTCTCGCCGAATACGCCGCAGAAATTAGCGCACTCTACATAGCGGGACAGGGTATGGGGATACTGATACTGCGGGAAGGTACCCATCTTAGGCGGAACTTCCACTGCATTGTACCGCATAACTTCAGTAATCAGAAGAGCGTTGGCAACGCCGTGGGGAAGGTGATGGTAAGCGCCCAGTTTGTGAGCCATAGAGTGGCATACACCCAGGAACGCGTTGGCAAATGCCATACCAGCCATGCAAGATGCATCCGCCATCTTTTCGCGGGCGATCGGATCGTTAGCACCATTCTCATAAGCGCTGGGCAGGTAGGTGAAGATGTTCTTCATAGCCTTTAATGCCAGTCCGTCAGTATAGTCGGTAGCCATGATGGAAGCGTAAGCCTCCAGAGCGTGGGTCAGGGCATCGATACCGGAAGCGCTGGTCAGGCCCTTGGGCTGGGTCATCATGTTGTCGGCATCGATGATTGCCATGTTGGGCAGCAGCTCGTAATCAGCCAGCGGGTACTTGGTGCCGGTGCGGTCGTCGGTGATAACAGCGAAAGGTGTTACCTCGGAACCGGTACCGGAGGAGGTGGGGATTGCTACAAAGTATGCCTTCTCGCCCATCTTCGGGAAGGTGTAAACTCTCTTACGGATATCCATAAAGCGCATTGCCATGTCTAAGAAGTCTACTTCCGGATGCTCGTACATTACCCACATAATCTTTCCGGCGTCCATAGCAGAACCGCCGCCCAGGGCGATGATGCAGTCCGGCTCAAATGCACGCATAGCAGCTGCGCCGGCGGTAGCAGATGACAGGTTGGGATCGGGAGCTACCTCATAGAAGCAGGTGTGCTGGATTCCCATCTGATCTAATTTGTCTTCAATGGGCTTTACATAGCCATTCTTATATAAGAAGCTGTCGGTAACGATAAAGCATTTTTTCTTGTGCATAACTGTGCCCAGCTCATCCAGAGCAACCGGCATACAGCCTTTCTTAAAGTAAACTTTCTGAGGTGCACGGAACCAAAGCATGTTCTCTCTCCTTTCGGCAACCGTCTTAATATTTAAAAGATGTTTTACGCCAACGTTCTCGGAGACGGAATTGCCGCCCCAGGAGCCGCATCCTAAGGTCAGGGACGGAGTCATCTTGAAGTTGTACAGATCGCCGATGCCGCCGTGAGAAGAAGGTGTATTGATCACGATACGGCAGGTCTTCATAGCCTCCGCATGCTTCATAATCTTTTCGGTCTGAGCCGGATGGATGTACAGAGAAGAAGTGTGGCCGTAGCCGCCGTCTGCAACCAGGCGCTCTGCCTTGGCGAGAGCCTCATCAAAGGTTTCAGCCTTGTACATAGCCAGAACCGGGGACAGTTTCTCATGTGCGAACTCCTCAGAGATATCAACAGACTCTACCTCTCCGATCAGGATCTTGGTGCTCTCCGGCACTGTAACTCCCGCCAGGGAAGCGATCTTATATGCAGACTGACCTACGATCTTTGCATTCAGAGAACCGTTGATCAGGATGGTCTTTCTGACTTTGTCAAGCTCATCGGGCTTTAAGAAATAGCATCCGCGGTATTCAAATTCCTTCTTAACTGCATCGTAAATAGGTGCCAGGACAGTCACAGACTGCTCGGAAGCGCAGATCATACCATTGTCAAATGTCTTGGAATGGATGATAGAGTTGACAGCCAGCTTGATGTCAGCAGTCTCATCGATGATAACTGGGGTGTTGCCTGCGCCTACGCCCAATGCCGGTTTTCCGGAGGAGTAAGCGGCATGTACCATGCCGGGGCCGCCGGTAGCAAGGATTGTATCAGCTTCTTTCATAACGTCATTGGTCAGTTCCAGGCTGGGAACATCGATCCAGCCGATGATGCCTTCCGGAGCACCAGCCTTGACAGCAGCGTCCAGAACAACCTTCGCTGCAGCGATGGTACATTTCTTTGCTCTGGGGTGCGGGCTGATGATGATGGCATTTCTGGTCTTTAAAGCGATCAGAGTCTTAAAGATTGCGGTAGATGTGGGGTTGGTGGTAGGGATTACCGCAGCGATCAGACCGAGAGGCTCAGCAATCTTCTTAATGCCGAACGCAGGATCTTCTTCGATTACGCCGCAGGTCTTCGTGTTCTTGTAAGCGTTGTAGATGTACTCAGCAGCATAGTGGTTTTTGATAACCTTGTCTTCTACGATGCCCATTCCGGTTTCCTCAACGGCCATCTTTGCCAGCGGAATCCGGGCCTGGTTGGCTGCAATTGCCGCGGCGAAAAAGATTTTATCTACCTGTTCCTGAGTATAGGTAGCAAAAATTTTCTGAGCTTCGCGCATTTCTTTCATCTTCGCGGCCAGTGCGTCAACGTTGTCAATGATTTCTGGTGCCTTCGTCTTTGCCATCTTTGAATCCTCCTATTATTTTATTATAAATTTATTATAGGTTGCAAAGAGATACGAGGTCAAGAAACTTTTGAGCTTCCGACTCGTTATTTTTTTAACAAGGCCATCATAGCACTGCCAAGACTGATTGTCAATAAATTAACGATAAAAAATTAACGATTTGTGCGGTTTCTCTTTTTTGCATAGGAAGGAATACTTTTCGGATGGTTTTTCCGAAAAAATACACAATGCTTCCGGCGAACTTCAGAAGGATTATAAAGGAAAGTATAAATTTCCCCATTTTACAGATACTACATTTACCGACAACATAAAGGATAAATGTCAGAATGTAAAATGGAGGACATGTTTATGAAAGCTACCGGAATAGTGAGGAGAATTGACGATTTGGGGAGAGTGGTGATCCCGAAGGAGATCCGCCGGACCCTGCGCCTTCGGGAAGGAACGCCTTTGGAGATCTTTACCGACCGGGAGGGCGAAATTATATTAAAGAAATATTCGCCTATGGTGGAGCTGACGGCATTTGCGGGCCAGTATGCGGAAGCCATGGCCCAGTCTACAGGGCTGATGGTCTGCATCACCGACCGGGATCAGGTGGTAGCCGCGGCCGGCGGCGCCAGAAAAGAGCTGCTTCAAAAACCCATCAGCCACCAGTTGGAACTTCTGATCCAGGAGAGATCCGTTGTGGTGGCGGGAAAGGATGATAAAGGGTTCACACCCATCACCGCAGATGCTGTGGAGGGGATTACCGCTCAGGTGATTGCCCCTATTATCTGCGAGGGCGATGCCATTGGGGCAGTGGCGGTCTTCAGCCGGGAGCCCCGGGCGAGGTTTGGAGATATGGAAGTAAAGCTGGCCAGCACGGCGGCTGGGTTTTTAGGCCGCCAGATGGAGAGCTGACGGGAAATATAAGTCGGAAAATCGAAAGGGAAAGCAAAAAAGTGAAAATACTTTTGCTTTCTCTTTTTTATTTACAAGCATTCTCTGAATTGTTATAATATATTGGTAAAATCTGATAGTTTTCAGTTAAAGGAGGATGAGTAGATGAAGAAGTGGAAACAACGCGCCAAGTCGGCAGTTCTGACAATGGCCCTGGTCCTGGTGACAACATTAGGAATCGGGTTTACGGCTCTGGCAGCAGACCAGGACATTGTGGTTTTGTATACCAATGATGTCCACTGCGGTGTCGATGACAATATTGGCTACGCAGGTCTGGCCCTCTATGAAAAAGAGATGGAGGCTCAGACACCCTATGTGACGCTGGTAGATGCGGGCGACGCCATCCAGGGAGCACCTATCGGCACCTTGTCAGACGGCGGCTACATTATCGACATAATGAATGAAGTGGGATATGACTTTGCGGTTCCGGGAAACCACGAGTTTGACTATGGTGTGGCCCGCTTTTTGGAATTGGCTGGAGAGCTGGAGTGCGGATATTATTCCTGCACATTCATGGATCTGGCTGCGGGGGCACCAGTTCTGGCACCCTACAAAATGTTTACTTACGGAGACACCCAGGTGGCATTTGTTGGAGTCAGCACCCCTGAGAGCTTTACCAAATCAACACCGGCATATTTCCAGGACGCTGACGGCAGATACCTGTACGGCTTCTGTGAGGATGAGACAGGGGAGGCTTTCTATACGCAGATCCAGGCAGCGGTTGACTCTGCCAGAGCAGAAGGGGCAGACTACGTGATCTTGGTAGGACATCTTGGAAATCTGGGGATCACTCCGCGGTGGAGTTCCGAGCAGGTGATCAAAAACACCACCGGAATTGACGCGGTGATCGACGGCCATTCCCATGAGACTTACAATACTACTTATCCCAATAAAGACGGCAAAGAAATTCCCGTCACCCAGACCGGCACCAAGCTGGCCAATATCGGGAAGCTGACTATCAGAACGGATGGAACCATCACTACGGAGATGGTATCAGTGGTTCCAGATGCAGGATCGGCCGCCTATGTGGTTCAGAAAGGGGATTCCCTCAGCAGAATTGCAAAAAACATCTTAGGCAGCTCCAATTCCTGGAGAGTGATCTATGAGGCCAACAGAGATAAGATCAGCCGCCCCAATGTGATTCGCCCTGGCATGGTGCTGACCATCCCGGGAGGTTCAGCTCCAAATGAGGACGGTAAGTTTGTGGACGCAGCTACAGATACCTTTATTAAGAATATCCAGGCTCAGTACAATGAGAGCCTGAAGGTAGTTTTAGGCCACACGGATGTGGCGCTGACGGTCAGCAGCCCAGAGACAGGCCAGCGGGCAGTGAGAAACGCGGAGACGAACCTGGGCGACCTGTGTGCAGACGCGTTCCGCTATCAGCTGGGGACGGATATCGGTCTGATGAACGGCGGCGGAATCCGGGCAGATATCGCACCTGGAGACATTACATACAATGACACGCTGAGCGTGTTCCCGTTCGGCAATATGTGCTGTGCAGTGGAGGCCACAGGCCAGCAGATCAAGGATGCTCTGGAGATGGGCGTATCCATCTACCCCCAGGAGAGCGGCGGATTCCTTCATGTATCAGGACTGACCTTTACCATCGACAGTTCCATTCCTTCCAGCGTTCAGATGGATGAGAAGGGCAACTTCCTGGGTGTGTCTGGCCCATACCGGGTGACGGACATCATGGTAAACGGTGAGCCGCTGGATCTGAACAAGACCTACACAGTGGCCTCTCACAATTACATGCTGAAGTCCGGAGGCGACGGAATGACGATGTTTAATGGCACCAATGTCATCCAGGATGATGTGATGGTAGATGTGGACGCGCTCTCCTCCTATATTGAGGAGAAACTGGGAGGAAATGTAGGCGCAGAGTACGCGGATCCCAAAGGACAGGGGAGAATTACAGTAAAATAGGCTAATATAATGCAGAGATCCCTATCTCAAGGGAATAGACTCCTGGGATAGGGATCTTTCTTCAATCCAGAAATGTAAACCATAAAAATATTAAAAGTTGACAATTTGGCCGCGAAATCGTATAATGGTGCCATCTTAAAAACGCAGTTTCGGAAAAGAGAGGGAAAGATTATGACAGACAGAACAAAACAGACTGCTGTGCCTCAGACCGGCCAGAGGCGAACAGCGGCCATTGATATGACAGCGGTTGCTCTGATGACAGCAATTATGTGTATCCTGGCGCCGCTGTCTATTCCGATCATCGTTAGCCCGGTGCCAGTGACCCTGACCAATTTCATTTTATACCTGTCACTTTATATCCTGAAAACACGAAAAACTCTGGTCAGCTGCCTGAACTATCTGCTTCTGGGGACAGCGGGGCTGCCAGTCTTTTCCGGTTTTTCCGGCGGCCTGGCAAAGCTGGCAGGACCGACAGGGGGATATCTGGTGGGATTCTTGTTTTTGGTTATTGCGGCCGGAATGACGATGGAACACTCCCGCGGAAAAGTTTGGATCCAGATCTTGGGGATGATCCTTGGAACAGCTATCTGCTACGCCTTTGGGACAGTCTGGCTTGCAGTCCAGATGAAGATCAGCCTCCCGGCAGGGCTGGCAATTGGGGTACTGCCGTACCTGCCGGGAGATGCAGCAAAGATTGTACTGGCTGCCCTGATCGGCCCAGAGATTGCAAAAAGAGTTCGGGCAGGGGGGAGCCTGAAGAGCTAGTCCAGAATGTAGATTCTGGATTCAAAATCACAGCTTGCCTTTTCGGCCTCCTCATCGCCGGTAGTGAGGAGACCGGCGTTCATCAGCTCGTCGCCGAAAAATTTGCCCAGGAATTTTCCGCCTTCCCGGACCCTGTAAAGGCGTTCTGGATCCAGTCCGGCTAGTTTCAGCCGCGTATAGGGCGGGTTAGCTGTATTTAGGATGCGGTACCAGCCGACAAGGGCCTGGCTATGGTCATCGCTGACCGCCATCCAGGAGGCAATATTGCCCAGGAAGGGGCTCTGAAGACGATAGAAAGTCCCGAACTGCAGCAGGTTTCGCCAGGTTTTCATAAATGTTATCTGCTCTTTTATTTCCTCTAATTCGTCAGAAGAGAGACGGTTTAAATCCAGTTCATAGCCAAAGGTGCCGAAGCAGGCGACATTGGCTCTGGTGTTCAGCGGAGTGATCCGCCCTACCTGATGGTTGGGACAGGCGGAGACATGGGCGCCCATGCTGCTGACGGGATAGCAGTAAGAGGTTCCGTACTGGATTTTCAGCCGTTCGACAGCATCTGTGTCATCGCTGGTCCAGGCCTGAGGAGCATAGTAGAGAAGCCCTGGATCAAACCGGGCTCCGCCGCTGGAGCAGGATTCAAACAGGATGTGAGGAAAGGCGCTGGTCAGCCGTTCATACAGGTTGTACACGCCTAAGATATAGCGGTGGAAAACTTCCCCCTGGCGGTCTGCCGGGAGTGCTGCCGACCAACATTCCGTGATGCTTCGATTCATATCCCACTTCACATATGAGACATGTCCGTCTTTCAGAATTTCGCTCATCATCTGAAAAATCGCGTCTACCACTTCGCTTCTGGAGAAATCCAAAACATACTGATGGCGCCCCTGAGATTTGGCCCTGCCGGGAACCGACAGGATCCAGTCAGGGTGATTCCGATAGAGATCCGAGTCCGGATTGGTCATCTCCGGCTCGAACCAGAGTCCGAATTTCATCCCCAGGGCTTCGATTTTTTTGGCAAGCCCGGAAATTCCCTGGGGGAGCCGATCCGGGTTTGCCCGCCAGTCACCCAGACCGGACCGGTCACTGAGGCGCTTCCCAAACCAGCCGTCATCCAGGACGAAGAGCTCGATGCCGGTCCTGGCGGCTGTCTTTGCCAGATCCAGAATTTTTTCCTCTGTAAAATCAAAATAAGTGGCTTCCCAGTTGTTGACCAGGATCGGCCGCTCCCTGTCGCGCCAGAAACCTCTGGCCAGCCGCTTCTGGTATAGGCGGTGAAAGGTCTGGCTCATATGGTTTAAGCCCTGGTCGGTATAAACCATTACTGCTTCCGGAGTCTGAAAGGTCTGACCCGGTTCCAGCTTCCAGTCAAACCATTCTGGGTTGATGCCCAGGAGAACCCGGGCAGTGCCATGGGAGTCGACTTCGGCCTGGGCAAGAAAATTCCCGCTGTAGATCAGGCTGAAGCCCAGCGCCTCGCCGTGAAATTCATCGGTGAACGGACGTTTTAAAATGAGAAAGGGATTGTGCTCGTGGGAGGAGTGGCCTCTCATGCTGCCGATAGATTGGATGCCCTGCTCCAGATGGCGAACCCTGGGATGGCGCTCCCTGGCCCATGCCCCGGAAAACTGAATCCAGTCGTAATCGCAGTCCGGCAGATCCATGCACAGGCTCATAGCTTTTAAGAGGTGGACGGGCGCCGAACCGCTATTGGAAAAATGGGCACTCCGTGCCACAATTCCGCCCTGGGAGAATATGGTGTACAAAAGTTCCAGTTCTATACCTGTGACCGGATCTTCCAATACCAGCGTCAGGGTCTGGGCCTCGTTCTCCTCCTCCACGTATGTGGCAGGAAGGCCAGCCAGCTTCGGCTTTCCGGGAGTAATCTGGTGCCCTTTATAGCAGAAATCCGAGATGCGGCTGCCGTTTTCCTGCAGAATTTCTACAGCAGGAAAGCGGTAGTCAGAGGAGCCGTATACACCGTATTCTTGTTTTACGTGCTCCAGAGACAAGGGAGGTTCTCCGTCCAGGACACAGGATGCCATGGAGCGGGGAAGCAGCTCCAGGAGATAGGAATAGTCCTCCTTTGGATGAATTTTTTTCCCGAAATATAGCTGCCCCATCTGACCGTTGGGGAGAACCGCCATGATGTAGCTGATTTCTTCGTTAAAAAGGTGAAAGGTTTTGCTTTTTTCGTTATATGAAATACTCATATGGCCTCCTTTTCGCGGGTGAATCTGCCTTGATTTGTGATCTTACTTACAGTATAGCGGAACAGCGCTGCGGGAACAGGAGCAAATGTTAGAAGTAACAGTCAAAATGTTAAATTGTTTCAGGGCATTTCAAGTGCTCCCGGCGAAAGCGAGTAGGCGTCACCCCGTTTTTTGCTTTAAAGGCCTTGGAAAATACCAGCGGATCGCTGTATCCGCAGGAAAATGCAACACTCTCGATAGAGAGACCGGTGATCAGCAGCAGCTCCGCCGCACGGGTCAGGCGGCAGTTAGCCAAATACTCCTGTGGAGACATATTCAGCTCTTTGCGGAACAGTGTATACAGATAGCTGCGGTTGATGCATACATAGTTGGCAATATCTGTGACGCGGATAGGGTTGAAGTAGTTGGTCTGAATAAATTCTGCAGCTTTTCGGACATAGAGGCTGGCATCGGTTTCCCGGGGGGAGGACATGACATCCAGATCTTCAGACAGTGTGCTGAAAAACTTATAGAGAAGACTTTCCAGCAGAAACTGGTTGGCTGTGGTGTAGGTATTGTGTCCCAGCATATCCTGGACGATTTTATACAGCTGCTCTCCGCGGCTGGTGCTGCAGGTGAGCCGTTTTTCGCCCAGCCCCATGCCGGCCAGATAATCTGCGGCCCGGCCGCCGTCAAACCCGATCCACAGATAGGTCCAGGGGTCCGTCTGGCTGGCCTGGTAAAACGTCTGCATTCCTGGCTGAATAAGAAAGCACTGGCCGGCCCCCAGCTCGTAGGAAGCGTCCTCTGTCCGGTAGGTTCCCCTTCCTCCCAGAACACAGTGGATGATATAGTTGGGGCGAACGGCCGGGCCAAAGCTGTGTCCGGGGTCGCACTCTTCATACCCGCAGAAGCAGAGATACAGATCGGAAAACTGCTGCCGCCTTGTCTGAAAGATATAAGAATTCTCCATGCTTACACCTCCCTGTCTGCAGATTTCCGGTACTCTGTAGGAGTCCGGTGCTTTCTCTGCTTGAACAGCCGGGAGAAATACATGGCATCATCGTAGCCGACAGAGCGGGCGATATCGCTGACCGGAAGAGCGGTCTCCCTCAGCAGCGTACAGGCCCGGCGAATGCGGTAGTCCAGCAGGTACTCCTGAGGGGAGGTGCCGGTGATGTCTTTAAACAGCCTGTAGAGATAGGTGCGCTCGATACTCAGGCAGTCTGCGATCACCTGGATATTGACGGAATGGGCGTAATTGTTTTCAATGTACCGCAGGGCTTCCTCCACATAGGAGATCTTTTTCTCCTTGGCCGGAATGGACTTTCTGGGAAATTTGCTGGCCAGGAGATAGAGGTACTCATAGAGAATGCTGTTCATCATTAGATCCCGGTTTTCCGGCAGATTGTAGGCTTCAAACATTTTTTCATGGCAGAGCCTCACCCGATCATCCTTTCCATAGTGGAAGCAGGGCTCATCCAGAAGAGAGGTCCGGCGGAAATACCCCTCCATTTTGATTCCCTGAAAACCGATCCAGGTGTAGGTCCAGGGATGGTATTTGTCGGCTTCATAGTAGATTCGGGTGTTGGGACGGATCAGGAAAGCATCCCCCTCAGACAACTGATAGAGCCGCCCGTCTGTCTTGTAAATCCCCTTTCCAGCCAGAATATAATGGATGAGATAGCCGCTGCGAACTGCGGGGCCGTAGCTGTGGGAAGGGGAGCAGGTCTCAAAGCCGCAGGTATAAATCATAGCGTCCAGATTTCTGGAAAAATCATTGGAAAAGATATAGTCTTTCATCTCGGTTCATTCTCCCAACATAACTGTATAGTAAAGCAACATTTGTCTATATTAATTTGATTATATTTCAATATAATAAGAATTACAAGGACAAATAAAACAGCAGTTGTCCATGCCGCGGCGAAAAAGGGAAACACGTTGGGAAGAAGGATTTCAGTAATACGGGAGGTATCAGAAATGGATGCTGAAAAGAGACAGCACTATGAAAAGATAGCGGCGGAGATCGTCAGGCTTGCCGGGGGGAGAGACAATATCCTCGGCGTGGCTCACTGCGCAACACGGCTGCGCCTGGTTTTGGAGGACAATGACCGGGCAGACATGGCAGGAATTGAAAATGTGGATCTGGTCAAAGGGGTCTTTGTGGCCGGGGATCAGCTGCAGATTATCTTTGGAGCCGGCCTGGTCAACGATGTCTGCCAGGTACTGGCAGAGTCCATCCACATGGACAGTATGAGTCTGGGGGATCTGAAGACCAAGGCCAATAAGCGTATGAACCCTGTCCAGAGGGCGGTAAAGGCATTGTCAGATGTGTTTATCGAGATTATGCCGGGAATCCTGGCGGCCGCCCTTCTAACCGGGCTGTCCAGTGTGCTGGGAAATTTGGAATTTGTGGCAAACAATGATACGCTGTACGGGATCGCTACACTGATTAACATTGCTTCTGGGGCGATTTTCGGATTTCTGCCTCTGTGCGTTGCCTACAGCACGGTAAAGAGGTTTGGCGGCCGGCCGATCATGGGAATTGTTATGGGCTGCATTATGCTGTCCACCAGTCTGACGGATGCTTACGCTGCGGCCCAGGGAACTGCGGAGGTTACGGTTCTTCATATTTTCGGCCTGCCGGTAGAGCTGGTAGGATTTCAGGGCGGCATCATCGTAGCCCTGCTGATCGGCATTGTCACTGCAAAACTGGACATCTTCTTTGAGAAAAAGGTTCCGGAGGTAATCCGGCTGCTGGTGTCTCCGCTTTTGACGACGCTGTCCAGCGCGTTTCTGCTGTTTATCATCATTGGCCCGGTAGGGAGGGCCCTGGCATCCGGCATCACATCAGCCCTCGTGTGGATGACCCAGAACCTGGGTGCTGTGGGATACGCAGTATTCTCCGGCGTACAGCAGCTCATCGTCATAACGGGCCTTCACCATGTGTTTGGGGCGATTGAGTCTCAGCTTCTGGTGGACACGGGAAGAAACTTTTTGAATCCTCTGATGTCTGTGGCAATTATTGCTCAGGGCGGAGCGGTTTTAGGCTATCTGGCCAGAAATATAAAAGATGCCAGGGCCAAAGAACTCTGCATTCCCAGTTTTGTGTCCGTGCTCTTTGGCATAACAGAGCCGGCTCTGTTCGGTGTGAACCTGAGATACCGCTATCCTCTCATCGGCGGCTGTCTGGGCGGTGCTGTCGGCGGTGTTGTAGTCTATGTGACAAATCTGGCAGCACTGGGATTCGGCACCACAGTGGTTCCGGGAATTGCCCTGGCGGATCCGGCAAATAATGGGTATCTCAATTATATCATCGCCCATGTGATCGCCTTGGCGGCCGGCTTTATCTTTACCTTTGTGCTGGGGATGGGCTTTGACAGAAAGAAAGCAGCTGAAGCGGCCGCTGCAGGTGACAGTCAGGCAGTTTTGGGATCAGGAAAAGCAGACACGGAAGCGATTGAGGAAGAGATCGGCGCCTATGTGCAGGGGCAATATATCGGGATCGAAAAGGTCAATGATCCTACATTCTCCCAGAAGATCTTGGGGGAGGGCGTGGCTATCATCCCATCAGGGGACATTATCTGTGCGCCGGCAGATGTATCTGTGGAGATGGTGGCAGATACAAAACATGCGGTCACTCTGAGGACAGCGGCCGGAAACGCTCTCCTGATCCATGTAGGGCTCGATACGGTTCAACTGGGAGGAAAATATTTTAATGTCCATGTAAAGGCAGGGCAGGTGCTGAAAAAGGGAGACTGCATCATGGAAGCAGATTTTGAGAAAATTGCCCAGGAAGGGTATGATACCACTGTGTGCATGATATTTGCGGAGATGAAGGATGGCTGCCGTACAGAAAGAGAACCAGAAAAAACGGTTGCTGTGGGTGATAAGATCGCAGTGATCCGGAGATAAGGGGATTGTCTTATGAAAAACGGATTTCAGAAAGCTAGAGAAGAATTAGAAAGGATGGGAAGGACAGTGGAAAGCTGTCCTTTCCGGACCAGATTTCATATCATGCCGCCGGTCGGCTGGCTCAATGACCCGAATGGACTGTGCCAATTCCGGGGGCTGTTTCACGCATACTTTCAGTATTCCCCGCTGAATGTCCATGGCGGAGGGGGCTACTGGGGCCACTGCACCAGCCGGGACTTGATTCACTGGGAGTATCAGGAGCCGGCGCTGACCACTGACATTCCGGAAGACCGAAGCGGCGTCTACTCAGGTTCCGCTCTCATTGAGAATGACAGAATGTACCTATTTTACACGGGAAATGTGAAACTGCCAGGGGATTACGACTATATCGACGAGGGCAGAATATCGACCCAGATCCTGGTGGAATCAGACGATGGATGGCATATGTCAGAGAAAGTGAAACTGCTGGGGATGGAGGACTACCCCAGGGATATCACGGAACACGTGCGGGACCCGAAAGTGTGGAAGGAGGACGGCAGATACTACATGGTGCTGGGAGCGCGGGCCAGGGCCTGGGACGAGAGCGGATGCCGCCGGGATAAGGGCGGAGTCCTTATCTACACATCGGGGGACAAAAAAAACTGGAAGCTGCATCAGAGAATCGTGCCGGAACGGCCGTTTGGCTATATGTGGGAATGTCCGGATATCTTTTATCTGGGAGGGAAAAAGGTGCTGTCCTTCTGCCCTCAGGGGTTGGAAGCAGAAAAAGAGCGCTTCCAGAACATCTACCAGTCCGGCTATTCCCTGATGGATGAGAGCGATAATCCGGAAGACACCTTTCGGGAATGGGATATGGGGTTTGACTTTTACGCGCCTCAGACATTCCAGGCTGACGACGGGCGGCGGATTCTGATCGGGTGGGCCGGGGTTCCGGACACGGAGGAGACTCACCGCAATCTCTCCGTTGCCAATGGCTGGCAGCACTGCCTGACTCTCCCCGGAGAGCTTACCTGGCGGGATGGAAAAATTTTCCGTATGCCGGTCCGGGAGCTGGAGGATCTGGAATGGCATCCAGCAGAGCTGAAGGACGGCTGCTGTGTCTGGGACGGGCAGACGGTGAAGCTGCTGCTGACAGAGATTGCAGGAGGAAGGCGAAAGATCCGCATTGGAAAAGAGGGGAACTGCCTGGCGATCGCCTGTGAGGGGACCCGGATCGAGCTGTCATTTCTCGGCGAAAATGGGAATGTGGCCCGGTGCGGAGGCGGAAGGAGAACCCGGGTTGGCCGGACGGCGGAGCCAGTGGATCAGATGCTGATCCTGATCGACAGTTCCATTGCGGAGGTCTACGTAAACCAGGGGGAGACCGTATTTACGACCCGCATCTACCTGGATGAGCAGGACAGGGAGCTGGAGGTCTGCGGCGGCGGGAAATTGAATTTAGAATATTGTTAGACGGATTCAACAGCAGCTCTGTCTGACGGATGCGCGGAGGCAGCGGAAATGGTCACGCTGGATTAATGGAAAGCCGGGGCAATGTTTCTTCACAAACTTATTGAGGTATGCTATAATAACCGCAAAAATGAAGGAAAAGGCCACAGAAAAGAGGGATTTTTATGTTAGAGGAAATCAAAGAACAGACCCGCCAGATAGTCAGAGAGCTTCTGGAGACGGCGAAGCTGAAGCCGGGGCAGGTTTTGGCGGTCGGGTGTTCTTCCAGTGAGATAGCGTCATTTAAGATCGGGTCCCATTCCAGCGAGGAGATCGGGAAGGCGGTCTTTGAAGCTATTCAGGGGGAGCTGGAGCCAAGAGGAATCTATCTGGCAGCCCAGTGCTGCGAACATCTGAACAGGGCGATCATCATAGAAGAGGAAGCAGCAGAAAAATATGGTTGGGAGCCAGTTAATGTGGTGCCAAAACTGAAGGCCGGCGGATCGTTCGCGACGGCTGCGTACCACGGATTTAGCGCCCCGGCGGCGGTGGAGCATGTAAAAGCCCACGCGGGGATCGATATTGGAGATACGCTGATTGGCATGCACTTGAGGGATGTGGCGGTGCCGGTGCGCACAGCGATAAAAGAAATCGGCGGAGCCCATGTAGTCTGTGCCAGAACCCGGCCCAAATATATCGGAGGCCAGCGGGCCGGCTACGATGAGACATTGGGATAATAAGAGCCCGGCTACATGCCGGGCTTATAAATTTGGTAGCTGCCTTTATTTTGGTGTTTGACGGAATACAGGGCGATATCGGCTTTCTGGTACAGAGTTTCAAACGAGTCGTTGTCCCAGAGGGCAATGCCGATACTGAATGTCAGGGAGATCGATGAACCTAGCCAGGTAAACTGAGGCGCCTGCTTCAGCAGCGCTTCCGCCTTGGAGCAGAGGGCGGGAATGTCATCTGTAAACGGGAGGATGGCCATAAATTCGTCTCCCCCGATCCGTCCGATGCCGTCCCGTCTGCGGAACTGTTTCTGAAGTACCTGAGCCAGGTGAATCAGGGCCTGGTCGCCGCAGGGGTGCCCGTGAATATCATTGACATTTTTAAAACCATCAATGTCCAGAAGAATGATAGCTAATTTATGATAGCCGTCTCTGAGCATAAGGTGTTCCTGAAAATACTCATACAATCCTTGGCGGTTGAGAAGGCCGGTCAGAGGATCCGTCTTAGCGGTGGATTCTAACCGGAAGATTTCCTGCTTGTGTCTGCTGATGTCTTCCAGATAGCCAAGGCCCGACTTCCTTGCCCCATGGGAATCCGTCTGGAATTTAAATCGAAAGGAATACCACCTGTCTTTGCCCTGAGAATCTGTAAGCATGACTTCTGTTTCAAGCTCTTTGCCGGACTCTGCGGCACTCTTCAGTTCGGCCATAAGGTCTGCCAGGCTCTCGGCAGAGATTAGGGAAGTAGGGGGAAGCCAGCAGGAAAAGTTGGTGATTTCCGCCGGGAGGCCGAACAGACTTTTCCAGTTCCCGGAAAAAGAGGCAGTATCGGATTCTAAATCCCAATCCAAAATGATATTATTAGTCTGTCTCAGAATGTAATTATATTTTTGGAGACTCAGATCAAGAGTTTCTGTCTTTTCTAACAGTTCTTCATGGATCATATCGATCAGATTCCTGTTTTGAATGTCTTTAATGGCGTAGGAAAAGCGGGCATAAGAAATCACCAGCACCATGCTCACGCCTACAAAAAGATTCCAGCACTCGCCAAATTCCAGGATGGGGAAGGCACCGATGATAAAAAGAGACCCGATAGTCAGGTAGTTGATCCACGCGTACCAGGGAACCATCTGGATGCAGACGGCCGTCCCAAACAGGGCAGTGACAAAAATAACTGTGGAGATGGAATGGCGCGCCAGAGCGAGATCATAATAGTTGAGAGCTGTACACCAGATCAGCCATACGGAGAAGCCGGCACGCTGGAGATATGCCAGGTTTTTTAAACTGCCGGCCCAGACGCGATGCATGGCAAGGTACAGGATACACAGCAGCAGAATACTGCAGTAGAATCCAAAATATATTCGGTTATTGAAAGTGCCCAGTTTCCTTTCAGAAAGAACTAAAAGCCGGTACAGATTAAAAAACTGAACAGCAATGCAGAGTGATACGACAGCCATGACGATTCGGGCGTTGGAAGCAATGGTTTGCTGCCAGTAGTCCTGCTCAAGTTCCTTCGGCAGGGTCAGCCGCTGGATGATCTTCCCTCTCATGTTCTTCGCCTCCTGGAAGTTTGAAACTTAAATTAGATATATCAAATTTAAGGCATATTTGCAATTATTTTATATTTAATATTGAAAAAAAGGACATACTATAGCGATGGCGCTCCCTTCCATCATCTGTATAATTGCCGCGAAGAGCTTTGTAGTAAAAAAATGAATTGGGATATTGATGAAATTCAAATTTTGAAGTAGAATGACAGTATATTGTCTTTCTGTGAAGAAAGAATTACAGAAATTATGAGACAACATGGAAAGGAGGAGAAGGTTTGGCCCAGGAGATTATCGAAGCGATCCGAAGAGCAGAGACGGCTGCAGAAGCGGATGAGAAAGAGGCTTCCAGGCAGGCGGAGCAGGTGATAGCCCAGGCAAAGGAGCAGGCTCAGGCAGAGAAAGCCGCCAGGATCCAGGCCGCAAATGCGGCGCGGCAGAAGGCGGATGACGCCGCCAAAGCGCAGGTGGAGCAAATGATGGAAGCAGCGAAAGCAGAGATGGAAGCCGAGGGAGAGCGGCTGCGGGAGGCCGCTAAGACGCGGCAGCAGCAGGCAGTCCAGGCGATCCTGGCAGAATTGCTGTAGGAAGGAGGGGTTTGGATTGGCAGTAGTGCCTATGAAGAAAATGCTGGTCTGCGGCCTGAAGAAGGACCGCAAGGGAACCCTGGAGTGCCTGCAGCGCCAGGGGGTTCTGGAGATCAGCGATGATCTGCAGGAGGACGAGACATTCCATAAAATGGATGTGACGAAATCCCGGCTCCAATTTGAAAAGAATGCGGATGAGCTGACTCAGGCGGTGGCGATCCTCCACGACTATGCTCCCGAGGGGAAAGGGCTGGCAGCGTCGCTGGAGGGGAGGAAGGTCCTGACCTGGGAAGAGTACCAGGAAAAGTCGGCGATGCAGGAAAAGGCAATGGAGTCGGCGAAGCGGCTGATTGCTCTGGTGAAAGAAATCGGGGAACAGAAGGCAGAAGTCCCCAGGCTGGAGCAGCAGCTTGATATGCTGGTGCCGTGGCAGTCATTCGATCTTCCCCTTGACTTTAAGGGGACAAAGAAAGCCGCGGCATTTATCGGAACGGTGCCGGAGGGCCTCACGGCGGAGCAGGCGGCTGAAAAGATCCGCAGCCTCGCACCTGAGGCTGACAGTGCAGATGTCACCGTGGTAAGCGGATCAAAGGAGCAGACCTGTCTTTTTATTGTTTGTACGCGGCAGCAGCGGGAGCAGGTGAACACCGCCCTGAAGGAAATGAAGTTCGTGAAAGCTCCATTTACTTCAGAGATACCGGCTGAGCAGAAACGGGAGCTGGAAGAAGAACTGGCAAAAGTAAAGGCTCGGATTAAAGAGATTGAAGAAGCGATCACTGCGATGGCATCGGAGCGGGAATACCTGAAGTTTGCTCTGGATTATTATACCATGCGGGCAGAGAAGTACCAAGTACTGGGGGGATTGGCCCAGTCGCCGAAGACGTTTGCCATCACCGGCTATGTCCCAGCCGACAAGGCTCAGCAGCTGAAGGATCTCCTGGAGAGCAGCTATACTCTTGCAGTGGAGCTTTCAGATCCGGGAGCAGATGAGGACACGCCGGTGCTGTTGGAGAACAATGCCTTCGCCGCTCCGGTAGAGACAATCGTGGAGAGCTACAGCCTGCCGGCAAAAGGGGAGGATGATCCGTCCATGGTGGTGGCCCTTTCCTATTATATTTTGTTCGGCCTGATGCTTTCTGACGCGGCCTACGGGATTATTATGGTGGCGGCCTGTGCGTTCTGCATCAAAAAGTTCCCGGGCATGGAGCCGGGGCTGAAAAAGGCTCTGAAGCTGTTTCTCTATTGCGGGATATCCACCACATTTTGGGGGTTTATGTTCGGCAGCTTCTTTGGGGATTCTGTCAACGTAATTGCCACAACATTTTTCAACCGCCCGGATATCCGGCTGGCTCCGCTGTGGTTTGAGCCAGTAAGCATTCCCATGAAGATGCTGGTGTTCTCCTTCTCAGTGGGAATCATCCATCTGTTTCTGGGGCTTGGCGTTAAGCTGTACTCATGCTTGAAAAACGGTCAGATCGCAGATGGCATTTACGATGTCATATTCTGGTATATGCTGGTTGGCGGAGCGATTGTCTACATGCTGACCATAGAGATGGTGACTTCCATGCTGGGACTGGGATTCACCCTTCCCGCAGGTGTCGGAACAGCGGCGGCCGTAATCGCCGTGATCGGACTGGTAGGAATCGTGTTTACCAGCGGAAGGGAATCCAAAAACTGGGGCAAGCGGCTTCTGAAGGGTTTATATGGAGCTTACGGAATCACCTCATATTTGAGCGATATTCTGTCCTACTCCCGGCTTCTGGCCTTGGGGCTTGCCACCAGCGTAATCTCGACGGTATTTAATAAAATGGGCAGTATGATGGGAAACAGTATTCCAGGAGCGATCGCATTCATTCTGGTATTTCTCATCGGACACGCGCTGAATCTGGCAATCAATGCGCTGGGCGCTTACGTCCACACCAACCGTCTGGAATTTGTAGAGTTTTTTGGAAAATTTTATGAGGGAGGCGGAAGGAAATTCCATCCCTTTGCAGTACACACAAAATATTACAAAGTCAAGGAGGATATTTAACTTATGGGAAATTTAGGAGTAGTTCTGGCATTATTGGGAGCAGTTCTGGCTGCACTGGTGGCAGGAATCGGTTCTTCAGTTGGCGTAGGTATGAGCGGCGAGGCGGCAGCAGGGGCAGTCACCGAAGATCCGTCGCTGTTCAGCAAGGTTCTGATCCTGCAGCTTTTGCCTGGTACGCAGGGAATTTACGGCCTGCTGATCGGCTTTATTACCCTGACTCAGATCGGTATCATGGGCGGCAGCTCTGACATTTCTCTGGCGAAAGGAACTCTGTATTTTTTGGCCTGCCTTCCTATGGCAATTGTAGGCTATAAATCTGCTATCCGCCAGGCGAGAGCTTCCGTAGCTGCTATCGGCCTGGTAGTAAAAAGGCCGGATCAGTTTGGTAAGGCAATGATCTTCCCGGCTATGGTAGAGACATATGCGATTCTGGCCCTGCTGATCTCCATCCTTTCTATCTTTGGCATCGCTTCATTGCCAGTATAAAAGACCTGAAGAGAAAAACGCAGAAAGGAGAAAGAGATGGCGGGACTAGAAAAAATCATCAGCCAGATCCAGGAGGAATCCAGGGCCCAGGTGCAGAGCATTGCCGGGGAAGCAGCGGCCGAAGCACAGAGGATCAGGGAAGCAGCCCTGGCGGAGGCCGACAAGGAATGTGCTGAGATAGAACGGCGGTCAAAGCAGTCTGTCAAGCAGATTCTGGCCCGTGGAAAATCTGCGGCAGAGCTGAAAAAGGGACAGGGAATCCTGGCGCAGAAGCAGGAGCTGATCCGGGAAGCCATCGAGGGAGCGCGAAGAGAACTGAAGTCCATGGATGAAGAGCGATATTTTGACTGCCTTATAAAGCTGGCGGTAAAAAGCGCCCACCCAGGAACGGGGAAAATGGTTCTGTCAGCGGAGGACAAAAAGCGCCTTCCCGCAGATTTCGAAAAGAAGCTCAACGGCCTGCTGGCTGAGAAAGGGGCATCCCTGGAGATTTCAGAGGAGACCCGGGATATGGGGTCAGGATTTGTCCTTGTATATGGAGGCATTGAGGAGAACGGAGATTTTGACGATCTGATCGATTCCGCTTATGAGCGGCTTCAGGATATAGCCCACAAAGCCCTGTTTTCGGCAGACGGACAGGAGGGGTGATGGAATGGCAGGTATGGAATATGCTTACGCGGTCGCCCGGATTCGCGGAAAAGAATTAACCTTGCTTACGGGAGATTTTCTGGAGCAGCTGATAGGGGCAGCCAGCAGCGAAGACTGTATCCGCCTTCTGAAGGAAAAAGGCTGGAAGGAAGAGGCGGATGATGAGGCTATGCTGGAGGCTGAAAGAGAAAAGACCTGGAACCTGATCCGGGAGCTGGTAAGCGATATGTCGCCTTTTGACGTATTTTTATATGTCAATGATTACCACAATCTGAAGGCAGCCATAAAGGAAGCCTATCTCCAGACACCCAGACCGGAAGTCTTTTCGGATCAGGGGACGATCGAGGCGGATAATATCAGAAAAGCGGTCAAAAATAGAAAATTCGGGGAGCTCCCCAAAGAGATGCAGGAGCCGGCAGAGCGGGCATACCGGGTAATGATGCAGACCGGGAATGGTCAGCTGTGCGATATTATATTGGACCGGGCAGCGCTGGAAGCGGTGGAGAAGGCCGGAAAAGAGTCCGGAGATGACTTCCTAAAGATGTACGGAGAACTTACGGTTGCGGCGGCGGATATCAAGATGGCAGTGCGCTCTGTCCGGACGGGAAAAGGGAGAAAATTTCTGGAGGACGCCCTGGCGCCCTGCGAGACCCTGGACAAAGAGGAGCTGATCGATGCCGCGGAGAAAGGCACAGAGGGAATCTGTCTGTATTTGGAGAAGACGCCATATTCAGATGGGGCGGAGGAACTGCGCCGCTCAATATCGGCTTTTGAGCGCTGGTGCGACAATCTGATGATCCGCAGGCTGAAGCCTCAGAGATACAATCCATTTGGACTCTCGCCCCTTGCGGCCTATATCCTGGCTCGGGAGAATGAAATCAAATCGGTTCGGATCATACTCTCCGGGAAGCGCCATCAGCTTTCCCAGGAGTCTATCCGGGAAAGGGTAAGGGAAATGTATGTATAGAATTGCAGTTATGGGCGATATGGACAGTATTTATGGATTTGCAGCCCTGGGACTGGATCTGTTTCCCATGGAGGATCCGGCCGATGCAGGAAAGAAACTGCGGGAACTGGCAGAAAACGATTACGCCGTCATTTACCTGACAGAGGGCCTGGCAGAGAAGATTGAGGCCGAGATCGACCGCTATAAGGAATCAGATCTCCCTGCGATCATCCTGATACCCGGCGTGTCCGGCAATACGGGGCGCGGCATCATGGCAGTGAAGAAGTCCGTAGAGCGGGCAGTGGGAACGGATATTATATTTAATAATCAGGCAACGAGGAGGTAGAAGATGAGCAAAGGCGTTATTAAAAAAGTCGCCGGGCCTCTGGTAATTGCAGAGGGGATGCGGGATGCTAACATGTTCGACGTGGTTCGCGTCAGCAGCCGGCGTCTGATAGGCGAGATCATAGAGATCCACGGGGATCAGGCATCCATCCAGGTATACGAGGAGACGTCCGGGCTGGGGCCTGGGGAACCGGTGGAGTCCACCGGCGTTCCGATGAGCGTTGAGCTGGGGCCAGGGCTGATCGGCAGTATCTACGATGGGATTCAGAGACCTCTGGATAAGATCATGGAAAAGACCGGCGGGAACCTTCTGACAAGAGGTGTGGAGGTGCCTTCTCTGGACAGAGAGAAAAAATGGGCCTTTGCGCCTCAGGCGGCCGTGGGGGCACAGGTGACCGGAGGGGATATTATCGGCACTGTTCAGGAGACTGAAGTTGTCGTACAGAAGATCATGGTTCCCCCGAACCTGAAGGGAACCCTAACCAAAATTTCTGCCGGGGAGTACACGGTAGAGGAGCAGATCGCAGAGATCACCGATGAGAATGGGCAGGTGCATTCCCTGACGCTGATGCAGAGGTGGCCGGTGCGCCGGGGACGTCCCTACAAAAATAAATTGTCACCTGCAATGCCGCTGGTTACCGGGCAGAGGGTTATCGACACCCTGTTCCCCATTGCCAAGGGCGGCGTGGCCGCAGTGCCGGGGCCTTTCGGTTCCGGAAAGACAGTGGTTCAGCACCAGCTGGCCAAGTGGGCTGATGCAGATATCGTGGTCTACATCGGATGCGGTGAGCGCGGAAACGAGATGACGGACGTATTGAATGAGTTCCCGGAGCTGAAAGATCCCAAGACCGGGAAGTCCCTGATGGAGAGGACTGTGCTCATTGCCAATACTTCCGATATGCCTGTGGCAGCCCGTGAGGCTTCCATCTATACAGGAATTTCTATCGCAGAATATTTCCGTGACATGGGATATTCTGTGGCTCTGATGGCAGACTCTACATCCCGGTGGGCGGAGGCTCTGCGAGAGATGTCCGGCCGTCTGGAAGAGATGCCCGGTGAGGAAGGCTACCCAGCTTACCTGGGTTCTCGCCTGGCGCAGTTTTATGAGCGGGCCGGCCGCGTGATCTCCCTGGGGACAGAAGGGAGAGAGGGCGCCCTTTCTGTAATCGGTGCGGTATCTCCGCCAGGCGGCGATATCTCTGAGCCGGTAAGCCAGGCGACCCTCCGCATTGTAAAAGTATTCTGGGGACTGGATGCGGATCTGGCCTACAAGCGCCACTTCCCGGCTATTAACTGGCTGACCAGCTATTCCCTGTATGTGGATACCCTGGAACCCTGGTTCAATGAGCATGTGGATCCCCAGTGGACGGCGCTCAGGGCCAGGCTGATGCGGCTTCTGCAGGAAGAATCGGAATTAAATGAGATCGTACAGCTTGTCGGCATGGATGCGCTCTCCGCTCCGGACCGGCTGAAGCTGGAGGCAGCCAGATCCATCCGCGAGGACTTCCTCCATCAGAACGCATTCCATGAGACGGATACTTATACATCCCTGAATAAGCAGCAGATGATGATGAAACTGATCTTGGCTTATTTCGACCAGTCTGTAGAGGCTTTGGATAAGGGCGCGGATATAGAGGGCCTGGTTGCTCTTCCGGTTCGTGAGGCTATCGGGCGCTTTAAATACACAGAAGAGGACAAGCTGGAGGGAGCCTACAGCGAGATCATAGACACTCTGAAGAAGGAAATCGCAGAAGAGCTGAGCAGAAAGGAGGATCTGTAATGCCCAAGGAATATAGAACAATACAAGAGGTAGCAGGCCCCCTGATGCTGGTGCGGGGCGTTTCCGGAGTTACCTACGATGAGCTCGGCGAGATTGAGCTGGCCAGCGGGGAGCGGCGCCGGTGCAAGGTTCTGGAGATTGACGGGGGCAATGCCCTGGTGCAGCTGTTTGAGTCTGCAACCGGCATCAACCTGGAATCCAGCAAGGTACGCTTTCTGGGACGGACTATGGAGCTTGGCGTGTCGGAGGACATGCTGAGCCGCATGTTTGACGGCCTTGGACGTCCCATCGATGGAGGACCGGAGATTCTTCCGGAGGAGCGCCGGGACATCAATGGCCTGCCTATCAATCCTGCAGCAAGAAGCTACCCGCAGGAATTTATCCAGACTGGAATCTCAGCGATTGACGGGCTGAACACTCTGGTCAGAGGACAGAAGCTGCCGATTTTCTCAGCATCCGGACTTCCCCATGCTAACCTGGCGGCTCAGATTGCAAGGCAGGCGAAGGTGCGAGGAACCGATGAGCCCTTTGCTGTTGTATTTGCCGCAATGGGAATTACCTTTGAGGAAGCAAACTTCTTTATGGAGAGCTTTAAGGAAACCGGGGCTATTGACCGCAGTGTTATGTTTATCAATCTGGCTAATGATCCGGCTGTAGAGCGTATTGCAACTCCGAGAATGGCACTGACCGCAGCTGAATATCTGGCGTTTGAGAAAAATATGCACGTCCTGGTAATCCTGACAGACATTACCAACTATGCAGACGCACTTCGGGAGATCTCTGCTGCCCGGAAGGAGGTTCCAGGCCGCCGGGGCTATCCGGGATATATGTACACAGACCTGGCTTCTCTGTATGAGAGAGCAGGCCGCCAGAAAGGAAAGAACGGCTCTATCACGCTGATTCCTATCCTGTCTATGCCGGAGGATGACAAGACCCATCCCATCCCTGACCTGACCGGGTACATTACGGAAGGACAGATCATCCTGAGCCGTGAGCTTTACCGCAAGAGCATTGCTCCGCCGATCGATGTTCTGCCGTCCCTGTCCCGTCTGAAGGATAAGGGAATTGGCGAGGGCAAGACCAGAGCCGACCATGCTGACGTTATGAACCAGCTCTTCGCAGCCTATGCCCGGGGCAAGGATGCCAAGGAGCTGATGGTAGTTCTGGGCGAGGCAGCCCTGACGGAGATGGATAAGCTGTACGCCAAATTTGCTGATGAGTTCGAAAAGGAATACATCTCCCAGGGGTATTATGCAGATCGGGATATTGAAGAGACCATGGAGATTGGCTGGAAACTGTTACGGCTCCTTCCCCGCAGCGAGCTGAAACGAATTAAGGATCAGTATCTTGATCAGTATTACGACGCCTAGGAAAGAGAGTTGACAGGCCATGAGTGCAAAACACGTAAATCCCACCCGGATGGAGCTGACCCGTTTAAAGGGGAAGCTGGCGATGGCTGTGCGGGGGCATAAGCTCCTGAAGGATAAGCGGGATGAATTAATGCGCCAGTTTCTGGATCTGGTGAGAGAAAACAAGGAACTGAGAGAGAAGGTGGAGGCCGGCATCGCCGCAGCGAACCAGAACTTTGTTCTGGCCCGCTCTGTCATGTCTGATGAGACTCTGAAGGTGGCTCTGATGACGCCCAAGCAGGAAGTCTATCTGGAGACAGAAACCAAGAACATTATGAGCGTTGAGGTGCCGGTGTTCCACTACAAGACCAGGAGTTCGGATGCCAATGACATCTACTCATACGGACTGGCCTTCACGTCCGGGGATCTGGACGATGCGGTTAAGAGTCTGGCAGATATCCTGCCGGATATGCTTCGCCTGGCGGAGTGTGAAAAATCCTGCCAGCTTATGGCGGCAGAGATTGAAAAAACCAGAAGGCGCGTCAACGCGCTGGAGCATGTGGTTATCCCGGAGACCCGGCAGAACATCCGCTACATCACCATGAAGCTGGATGAGAATGAGAGAAGTTCCCAGACCCGCCTGATGAAGGTGAAGGACATGATGCTGGAATCTGCTCATCACTATAAGGAGCGGGAAGAAGAGATCGTGCCGGTGGTAGAGGAAATTTAAGAATAGCAATGACAGGGGCCGCTGCCTGCAGGGTAGATCTGCAGGGGCGGCCCCTTCTGCAGCTGAGGAGAAATCTCAATCCCCTCTTCCCATATTCTGGGTAAAATGTTATACTAAAATACAGAAAACCAGGCGCTGGGCGCCGATAACTGCAATGTAAGGAGAGAATTCGTGAAAAAATTAATATCCTGGAATGTGAATGGATTGAGGGCCTGTGTTGGAAAAGGCTTTTTAGATTATTTTAAAGAGGCGGATGCAGATATCTTCTGCATCCAGGAGAGCAAGCTGCAGGAAGGGCAGATCAGCCTGGATCTTCCGGGCTACTTTCAGTACTGGAACTATGCAGAAAAGAAGGGCTATTCCGGTACTGCGATGTTTACCAAGGAGGAGCCTCTGTCGGTGACATATGGGATCGGGATTGAGGAGCACGACCATGAGGGCCGGGTCATCACGGCGGAGTTTGAGGATTATTATGTGATAACCTGCTACACCCCGAATTCCCAGGACGGGCTTGCCCGCCTGGACTACCGGATGGAGTGGGAGGACGCTTTTCTGAACTATCTGAAGGGGCTGGAGAAGACAAAACCGGTGATCTTCTGCGGCGACCTGAATGTGGCCCACAAGGAGATTGACCTGAAAAATCCCAAAACCAACCGGAAAAATGCCGGGTTTACCGACGAGGAGAGAGGAAAATTTACAGCCCTGCTGGATGCGGGCTTTATTGACACCTTCCGGTATTTTTATCCGGATCAGGAGGGCATCTACTCCTGGTGGTCCTACCGGTTTTCGGCCCGGGCAAAGAATGCCGGGTGGCGCATTGACTATTTCTGCGTGTCTGAGGCGCTGAAGGACAGGCTGGTAAGTGCGGCGATCCACACAGAAGTTATGGGGTCTGACCACTGCCCGGTGGAGCTGGTGATAGCATGAATTTAGTGACGATAGAACATTTGACAAAATCTTATACAGAGCGGCTGCTTTTTGATGACACATCATTTTCCATCCAGGAAGGGGAAAAGATTGGTGTAATCGGCATTAACGGAACCGGCAAATCGACCCTGCTGAAGATCATTGCCGGGGAAGAGGAGCCGGACTCCGGAAGCGTAGTGCGAGGGCGCAATCTGAATATCCGTTATCTCCCACAGAATCCGGAATTTGATCCCCAGGAGACAGTGCTGGAAGCCGCCCTGAGGGGGAATGAGTCCCAAGGCGCTGTCTGGGACATAGAGAGCCAGGCAAAAACGATTCTGAACCGCCTGGGCATGAAAGATTATGATGCGCGGATGGGAACCCTGTCAGGGGGACAGAAAAAGAGAACGGCGCTGGCGTCCGTTTTATTGTCAACAGCGGAACTTCTGATTCTGGACGAGCCCACCAACCATCTGGACAGCGAGATGGCAGACTGGCTGGAAGAGTACCTGAAGAAATTTAAGGGTGCCCTGGTGATGATTACTCACGACCGGTATTTTCTGGATAGCGTTGCCAACCGGATCGTAGAGCTGGATAAAGGAAAGCTGTATAGTTACGAGACGAACTATGAGGGCTTCCTGAAACGCAAGGCGGAGAGGCTGGATATGGAGGCCGCCTCAGAGCGGAAGCGCCAGTCCATCCTGAGAACGGAAATCGAATGGATGCAGCGGGGAGCCAGAGCCAGATCTACAAAACAGAAAGCCCACATCCAGCGCTATGAGGCGCTGCGTGACCAGAAGGGGCCGGAGACGGATAAAAACGTAGAAATGGAATCCATCTCCAGCAGGCTGGGGAGAACCACGGTGGAAGTGGATCATGTGTCTAAGGCATATGGAGACAAGATCCTGATTAAAGATTTTACCTACATCTTTCTTAAAAATGACCGGATCGGCATTATTGGGCCAAACGGGGCTGGAAAATCTACCTTGATGAAAATAATTGCCGGGTGGGTGCAGCCGGACTCTGGTTCCGTAGAGGTGGGACAGACTGTGCGGATGGGATATTTTTCCCAGGAAAACGAGGACATGGATCAGTCTCTGCGGGTGATCGACTATATCAAAAATGTGGCGGAATACGTAAAGACAAAGGATGGGAGTATCAGCGCCAGTCAGATGCTGGAGCGGTTTTTATTTCCGTCCCACATGCATTACACTCTGATCGGAAGCCTGTCAGGAGGAGAGAGACGAAGACTTTATCTGCTGAAGATCTTGATGGATGCGCCAAATGTAATCCTGTTGGACGAGCCCACCAATGATCTGGATATCCAGACGCTGACGATTCTGGAAGATTACCTGGACAGCTTTCAGGTGATCGTGGCGGCGGTATCCCATGACAGGTACTTTTTGGACAGAACCGTGCGCCGGATCTTTGCCTTTGAGGGCGGCGGGGCAATTCGCCAGTATGAGGGCGGCTTCACCGACTATCAGGCAGCAAGGCAGGAGATGGAAGCTGCCAGACAGGCAGGGGAAACTGGAAAAAAGCCTTCCGAAAAAGCAGCTTCCTCCAGAGAAGCTGTAAAGGCGGTGAAGAGCCAGGGGAGAAAATTAAGGTTTACTTACAAAGAGCAGAGAGAGTGGGACACGATCGAGGATGAAATTGCCGGACTGGAGGCAAAGATTGGGGAGCTGGACGGAGAGATCCAGAAAGCAGCCAGCAGTTATTCCAGACTCCAGGAGCTGATGGCGGAGAAAGAAGAGCAGGAGAGGCTTCTGGAGGAAAAGATGGAGCGATGGATGTATCTGAACGAACTGGCGGAAAAAATCGCGTCACAATAGGGAAGATACAGGAAATAGGAGATGAGACAGAGATGGAAAAATACAGGGCAGTAAAAGAAACAGACCGGATATACCCGCTTGGAGTGACGGTTGTGGAGGGCGGAGCACACTTCTCTGTTGTTTCTGGAAGTGAGGCGTGCGCGCTGGTCTTGTTTGCAAAAGGAAAGAAAAAGCCGCTTGCAAAACTAAACTTTTCTCAGGAGGACCGCCTTGGAAATGTGTGGAACATGACGGTAAATGGCGATTTTACTGATGTAGAGTACTGCTTTGAGATCAATGGAAGGCTGGAAGCCGACCCATACGGCTGCCAGTTCTCCGGCCGGGAAAGCTGGGGAAGTTCCCACCAGGTCAGCAGAGTTCTGCGGGCATCTGTTCTGATGGAAGATTATGACTGGGAAGGAGACGCACCTCTGGAATACCCGTATGAAGACTGCGTGGTTTACCGTCTCCATCCCAGAGGCTTTACGAAACACAGCTCCTCGAAGGTGAAGGATCGGGGCTGCCTGTCCGGTATTGCGGAGAAGATACCATACCTTAAAGAACTGGGAATCACGACAGTAGAACTGATGCCTTTTACAGAATTCCAGGAGGTAATGATGCCGGAGGGGGCGAGAAAAAATCCTTACGAAAAATATGAGCCCACTGGGAAGCTGAACTATTGGGGCTTTGTCCCTGGTCAGAGGATGGCGCCGAAGGCATCCTACTGCTCCGGCGCTGTGAAGCATCCGGCCAGAGAGATGAAAGATCTGGTAAAATCTCTCCACAAAGCCGGCATCGAGCTGGTGATCGATCTGTTTTTTACAGGATTGGAGGAGCCGTGCTACGTCCTGGACACCATACGCTTCTGGGCCAGAGAGTACCACGTGGACGGCGTGCACATTGTCGGGTTTGCGCCGGAAGACCTTCTGGCCAGGGATCCCTATCTCAGCAACTTGAAGATATGGGCAGACCACTGGTCTCAGGTGCCTCTTCCGGCGGGGAGCAAAAAGCGCCTGGCGGAATACAATGACAGGTTTGAGACAGATATGCGCCGGCTCCTCAAAGGAGATGAAGATCAGATCAACAGCCTGGTCTTTCACAGCAAGCATAACCCGAAGGAATTCGGCACCATCAATTATATGGCAAATGTTAACGGCTTTACCCTCATGGACATGGTCTCCTATGAGCAGAAGCACAATGAGGCCAACGGGGAGAACAATTCCGACGGCCCGGATTACAATTATTCATGGAACTGTGGAGTGGAGGGCCCCAGCCGTAAGAAAAAAGTCATGGAGATGCGAAGAAAGCAGCTCCGCAACGCTGTGCTGATGCTTTTTCTAAGCCAGGGAACCCCCCTGCTGATGGCCGGAGATGAATTTGGCCGCACGAAAGGGGGAAACAATAATTCCTACTGCCAGGACAATGAGATTTCCTGGATCAATTGGAATCTTCTGAAAACGAATCAGGAGCTGTTTCAGTTTGTAAAGTATATGATTCAGTTCCGTAAAAAACACAGGGTTTTCCACATGGAGCAGGAGCCTAAAGTGATGGACTACCTGGGGTGCGGGGATCCGGACATTTCTTTCCACGGCGTAAAGGCATGGTGTCCGGAATTTGAGAATTTCCGGCGCCAGCTGGGAATCATGTACTGCGGCAGCTACGCAGTGAATGAAGATGGAACCAATGACAATTCATTTTTTGTGGCATATAATATGCATTGGGAACCCCACGAATTTTCGCTTCCGAACCTTCCAAGGGGACAAAAATGGCATGTTGCTATCAATACGGACGAGGGGATCAGAAATGGAATCTACCCGGAGGGCGAAGAACTCCTTTTGGACAAGCAGAAGCAGTTTATGGTGCCGTCCAGAAGTATCGTAGTGTTTATAGGAAAATAGAGCAGAGACATCGAAGATGTGCAGTGAAACCAGACTGAAAAAGGACTGGCCGCAGCTGAAGATTTCAGCATATGCGGCAGTCCTTTTCGGTTAATTTGGAATCCGGACCTTAGGGGTATCCTTTCTGTGGACAAAGATTTCATAATATCCGGTTTGGCAGGCACTGTCAACAACTGCCGGGCAGGAAAGCTGCTTTGCGAAATGGGCGGTATGGGGCAGGCGTAAGGAAAGATGTTTTGACATTCAAACAAAGCTGTGACATAATATAGGATGGCAGAAAAAAGGTTTTACGAACGTTAGGAGGCAGACTATGAAGGTATTGATGATTAATGGAAGTCCCCATGTACATGGGAATACGTACATTGCGTTGCGGGAGATGGAGAAGGTTTTTGCTGAGGAAGGGATTGAGACAGAGATCCTGCACATCGGAAATCAGGCTATTCGGGGCTGTATTAGCTGCGGGAAATGTATGGAGACAGGAAAATGTGTATTTGACGATGCGGTTAACCAGGCAGCGGAGAAATTTGAGGCGTGCGATGGGCTGGTAGTAGGGAGCCCTGTGTACTATGGCGGTGCCAATGCTACACTGGCGGCTTTTCTGACCAGGCTGTTTTACAGCACCCATTTTGACAAGACCATGAAAGTGGGGGCCGCTGTGGTGGCAGCGAGAAGAGGCGGTCTGTCTGCTACATTTGATGAGCTGAATAAATTTTTTACTATCTCCGGGATGCCTGTGGCGGCCAGCCAGTATTGGAACAGCATCCACGGCAGAGCCCAGGGAGAGGCAGAACAGGACGAAGAAGGACTTCAGACCATGCGTACACTTGCCCGGAACATGGCATTTCTGATCAAGAGTATTCAACTGGGCAAAGAAACCTACGGTCTCCCTGAAAAAGAGGAAATGAAAAGGACGAATTTTATCCGATGAGGCATATTAATTAAAGATCTTAATTGCTGATAGGAGATTTCAATTTTACATTTGGGCTGGAAAATGTTAGATTAACAAGATATCGTGACTGATCGGGACGCTCAGACGGCGCATTTACAGAAGAGACAGGAGTTAAACAATATGGCAAAAGAGAAGTGGAACGGACGGCAGCTGCTGGTGGGAATTGATATTGGTTCCACCACAACAAAGGTAGTTGCTGCAGATAAAGTGAGCGGAGAGATTCTTTATACGGACTACAGGCGGCATCACGCAAACCAGGTTCAGAGTGTAATTCACATTCTGAAACAGTTGAGCGAAGCGTTCCCTGCCGCCAGAATCCGTCTGGCTTTGACCGGATCCGGGGCAAAGACGATAGCTGACCGGCTGGGTCTGCCTTTCGTTCAGGAAGTGGTTGCCAACTCTATTGTACTGCGGGAAAAGTATCCTCAGGTACGGACGGCCATCGAATTGGGAGGCCAGGACGCCAAGATCATTTTTTTCCGCAAGGATGCCAAGACCGGTGAGCTGAGCGTTTCAGATATGAGGATGAATGGCACATGTGCAGGGGGCACAGGTGCCTTTATTGATGAGGCCGCTGCTATTTTGAAGGTGCCGGCCCAGAGCTTTGAGGATCTTGCTGCTCAGGGGAAAAATGTGTTTGACATATCGGGCCGCTGCGGTGTCTATGCCAAAACCGATATCCAGCCCCTGATCAACCAGGGGATTGCCAAGTCAGACCTGGCTCTGTCGACTTTTCACGCCATCGCAAAACAGACTATCGGCGGTCTGGCCCAGGGCTTGGATATCCAGAAACCGGTGGCGTTTGAGGGCGGCCCGCTCACATTTAACCCGACATTGATCCGTGTATTTGCAGAACGGCTGGATCTCTCGGAGAAAGATGTGATCGTGCCGGACCATCCGGAGCTTGCCATCGCCTGGGGAGCAGCCCTGTCTTTGGATTTCCTGTTTGCGGGAAACAGAAAGACCTGGCGGCCTGAAGACCTGGCAGAGGCGCTGGAAAAGGCGGGGAATATAGAGGATGCGGAGGAACACCAGGCACAGCCCTTTTTTGCATCAAAGGAGGAACAGGAAGAATTTGAGAAGCGGCACCGCGTTCTTCCGGAGGTTCACGCCGGCCTGAGAGCCGGGCAGACAGTCCGTGCATATCTGGGAATAGACTCTGGGAGTACGACCACCAAGTTTGTCCTGATGGATGAAGAGGAAAATATTGTGGACTCTTTTTACTCTCCTAATGAGGGGGAGCCGCTGATGGTGGCAAAGAATGCGCTCCTTGCTGTCAGAGAGCGCTTTCGCAGGGCCGGCGCTAAGCTGGAGATCTTGGGAGCCGGCACGACAGGGTACGGAGAACTCTTGTTTGCTAAGGCCCTGCAGGCGGAATGTCATGCGGTAGAGACGGTGGCTCACGCCCGCGGTGTAGAAAAATATGTGCCGGGAGCAACGTTTATTCTGGATATCGGCGGCCAGGATATGAAGGCGATCTGGCTGGACGGCGGCGTCATCACCAATATTTTGGTAAACGAAGCCTGCTCCTCGGGGTGCGGTTCATTCCTAGAGAATTTTGCCTCCTCCCTGGGGATCCCGGCAGAAAAAATCGCGGAGGCGGCCTTTGCCTCCAAATCCCCCGCTGTCCTGGGCAGCCGGTGCACGGTCTTTATGAACAGCAGCATTATCACAGAGCAGAGAAACGGAAAACTGCCCGAGGACATTATGGCCGGCCTGTGCCGGTCCATCATTGAGAATGTTTTTACCAAAGTGATCCGCATTTCCAATCTGGACAGTCTGGGAGATAAGATCGTTGTGCAGGGCGGCACCTTCCGGAACAGCGCTGTTTTGAGGGCTCTGGAACAGTACATAGGGCGGGAGGTCACAAGAGCGCCTTACCCGGGGCTTATGGGAGCTATCGGCGCGGCTCTGCTGACCAAAGAAAAGATGGAGAAGGAGAAACTGGAGCCAACCTTTATCGGGATGGATGCGCTGGACGAATTCTCCTACACCAGGGAAGCAAATTCTCCCTGCCCCTTCTGCGGAAATCACTGCAAGCGAACGATTGTCCGTTTTTCCAATGGGGAATACTGGATTACCAATAACCGCTGCGAGCGGGGGGAGATTCTGGGGAATCCGAGAGATGAGCAGGTGCGTCTGAAACTGAAGGAGAAGGCGGAGGAGAAAGAGAAGGTTCCCAATCTTTTTGACCTTCGGGAGGAACTTTTGATGAAGGAATACCCCTTCCCAGCTCTGGAACCACAGAAGGATGCAACCATAGGGATACCTAAAGTCCTCTCTTTCTGGGAGACCATGCCTTTCTGGACTGTGTTCTGGAAATCTCTGGGCTTCCGGGTGAAGGTTTCTCCGACCAGCACGCGAAAGATCTATGAGGATGGCCTGCCTGCCGTCACCTCCGATACCGTCTGCTTCCCGGCGAAACTGGTCCATGGACACATACGCTGGCTGGCTAACAATGGCGTGGACAGGATCTTTATGCCTTCGATCACGACGGTCAAAACGGAAAATACAGAAAAAACCAGCCAGTCTATGTGCGCCATAGTCAAGGGATATCCGATCGTGATTCGCAATTCTGACAACCCGGAAAAGCGCTGGGGGATTCCGTTTGATGCCCCGCTGTTTCACTGGTATACGGATGCAGACAGGGACAGACAGCTGACAGCCTACATGGAGGAAACGTTTCACATACCGGCGGAGCACACCCGCCGTGCCGTAAAAGCTGGGGATCAGGCGCAGGAAACCTTCCGCAGGGAACTTCTGAAAGCAGGAGAGCAGGTGTGCCGGGAGGTGCAGGAAAAAGGAACCTACGCGGTGGTTCTGGCTTCCCGTCCTTACCAGAACGATTCTTTAGTCAACCATGATCTGCCGGAGCTGTTTACCCGGATGGGCATCCCGGTGCTTACGGCAGACTCGGTTCCAGCGGCCAGCCAGGTGGATTTAAGCAGGAGCCGCCTGGACATTGTAAACAATTACCATGCCAGGATGCTTTCATCGGCTATTTTGGCGGCCAGAAAAGATTATCTGGAATACGTCCAGATTGTCAGCTTCGGCTGCGGCCATGACGCCTACCTGTCCGATGAGATCATCCGCGTTATGAAAGAGATCTCCCAGAAGACGCCGCTGATTTTAAAATTGGATGAGAGCGATATCCAGGGACCGCTGAGGATCCGCATCAACTCGTTTATTGAGACGGTTTCTATGAACCGGAGCCGGAAGACAAAGCCGGATCTGAGAGAGCTTCAGGATCCTTACCCGGTAAAATTTACAAAAGAGAGCCGGAAAGAGAAAATTGTTCTGGTTCCCAACACCTCCCACGCATTCAGCCGTGTCATGTCGGCAGCCCTGGCTGGCCAGGGGATCAGGACAGAGCCGCTTCCCATCGGCAGAGAGGAAGCGATCCGCCTGGGCAAGCAGTATGTCCACAATGATATCTGTTTCCCAGCCCAGATCGTGATTGGGGAAGCTCTGGCAGCGCTGAAAAGCGGAAAGTACGATGACAAAGAGGTTGCCATCGGTATGGGAAAATACGTAGGAGACTGCCGTCTGACTCATTACAGCGCTCTTCTCAGGAAAGCTCTGGACGACGCAGGATATCCTTATGTCCCGATTCTGACCAATGACGACAAAGATTCCCATGATATGCATCCTGGATTCCGCATGAATCTGGCATCGGCTATGAGGATCGCTTTTGCCCTGCCGATGATCGACATTCTGGAGGAGCTGCTCAGAAAAATACGGCCCTATGAGAAGGTGAAGGGGAGCGCAGACGAAGCGTTTGAGGCTGCCATGGACTGTGTGATCGAGGGCCTGGAGGAGCACGGAATCAGCGGAGCCAGGAGAGGATTCAGAAAAGCGATTGCGACCATGAAGGAGATCGATTACGACCGGTCTGTCCTGCGGCCCCAGGTGCTGATCGTCGGGGAATACCTGCTGAATTTCCATCCAGGTGCCAACCACGAGATTGAGAGGTATCTGGAGGCCAACGGCTTTGAGATCATCGAGGCGCGTATGACCGATGTGATACGGAAGACGTATTTTTATCAGGACAGCCAGGTGAAAGAATACCATTTAAAGAAGCCGTTTACCGAGAAAGCCTGGCTGAGGACGGCTGACAAGGCATTTGATCTGGCCCACGACGCGGCGGATGCCATAGCAAAGGCACACCCCCTGTACAAGCCGGCCTGCCGGATGGAAGACATGGTAAAGGAGAGCGATCCGATTATCCACCATACCTTCGACGCCGGGGAGGGTGTCCTGATCCCGGGGGAGATTCTCCACCATGCAAAGGAAGGGTGCCGGGCTTTCGTCATTCTTCAGCCCTTCGGCTGTCTGCCGAATCATGTGGTAGGGAGAGGAATCTCCAAAAAGCTGAAGGAATTGTACCCGGATGCCCAGATTCTGCCTTTGGATTACGACCCGGACGTGAGCTTCGCCAACATTGAGAACCGTCTGCAGATGCTGATTATGAACAGCCAGAAGAAAGGCGGGGACGGGGGCCGGCCCGCAGATCCTGCCCGGGAGGAGACGAAAAAGAGCCGCAGTGCTGAAAAGGCGAGGGTGGCAGCGGCGGCATGTCAGTGATATAAGGGCCTCGCAAAACTGGAAATCTGATGTTAGTATAAAAAACGCTGCCCGGCAATGTTGAGCTGGGCAGCGCTTTGATACTGTACATGTTTACTTTGACTCATCGGGCCTGGAAATATGCCAGGAATCTCCTTTGGTATATATATATTTCCATTTTTTCCATCACCGTGGAAATTTACACCGTTCCACCGAAATGTAATATAGGTACGATGCTCTGCCTCGGCCAAGCCCCGCAAAAGTAAGTGAAAAAAGGCCGGAAAGCCTTGCAAAATAAGGCTTCCGGCCACAAAATAAAAAGAGCGCGAGACGGGATTCGAACCCGCGGCCCCCACCTTGGCAAGGTGGTGCTCCACCCCTGAGCCACTCGCGCAAATTAAAATATGAATATAACCCTGTATTTTCACCGGGCAAATGCCCAAAGCCGGAATCGAACCAGCGACACGAGGATTTTCAGTCCTCTGCTCTACCAACTGAGCTATCTGGGCTTCCTCAACAACGTAGATAATTCTACCCGAAAAAGCTAGAATTGTCAATATAAAAATTGAAAGAATCTTGTTTTTTTGTGTAGGTTTGTCAAACATTTGTTACACTGAGCGTAAATAATCCCGAAGCACTTCATTGGGTGTTTTCCATCCCAGTGGCCGCATGGGGAACTGATTATAATCTCTCCGGTTATATACTTTGAGCTGT
>CALWBQ010000015.1 GCA_944376125.1 uncultured Lachnospiraceae bacterium | reverse complement strand
AAGCACATCGCCGTCACAGAACCCAGGGCCGGCGCCAGTGAGGCGCTCGCATGGACACTGACTGTCCCGAAGTCCCGTTCCTCATTCGGCTTAAACTCGATCACTACGCTGATTTTCCGCTTTGCCTTCGCGTCGGTATTCGGGTCCTGGATGTTTGCCGCCACCTTCTGCAGCTCCCGGTTGACCTGGGCTGAGAAGGCTCCCTTCGCGAATGTCTCAAGATTGATATGCTGCATCGCTGCTCCTTTCCGCGTCCTGAAGGCCAAAGGATTCAGGGCGCTGCTTCAATTTCGTGATATATTCATCCTGCCTGGCAGGAGGGAATCTAATCCTTTAAATATTCCGCCACCAGCGGGGCATAGTCGGAATCTCTGGCTGTCTGCCCCCACTCATCCCAGAACGCGATTGTCCCGGACCGGGGCCTTTCTTTCGCCAGTTCCACATGGACTTTCAGGGGAATTGGGGAAGCGTCACCGATCAGGAGCACGTCCCCGGGGGCAAACATCGTTGTGCCATCCACCACATCCTCATTCCCGTCCGGGAGCATCCCTTTAACCATGCTCTTGTCACTCTCATTGTTCAGCTTCCCGACAATAAAGTTCGCGCACTGCGCCATGATCGTCTTGTTCAGCTCGGAAGGCCTCTGGCTGGCCACAAACAGCGTGATCCCAAACTTCCTGCCTTCCTTCGCGATGTCCTCAAACGTCTCAACCATCCGCCTCTCCGACGCTGACAGCTGCAGCCCGTTTGGGATATACACATGAGCCTCATCGCAGACCAGCGTGATCGGCTTGTTCGCTCCGGCACGCATCCGCTGGAGTTCATAGACCAGTTTTGCGATCACCCCTATGACAGGGATCGCCACATCATGAGGAACGCAGGAAAGATCAATGACCTTAACCGGCTTTTCCCCTCCCATTACGCGGCTGATCATCCGCGCCAGGCATTCCTGCCCGTCATCTGTAAATAAAAATCCATACCGCCGGTCATGGAGTTTTGCCTCCATCGTGTTGATCAGGCCGGATAACCTCCCGTTAAAATCCCCTTTCGTTGTTTTCTCCATCCCCGCCTTGTCACCGGTCTTGTAAACTTCCCCGGTTCCTACCTGCTGCACATTCAGCTCCTGTAGCATGGTCAGGATTTTCCGGTAATCAAAATAGACCGGCTTGTTCTCATTCGCGCCCCCGCAGGCGTAATAACATTTTCTCAGGGCTGCCATGGCCACGCTGGAGGATTCCTCCCTGACTTTCAGAATATTGGCAACCATGCCGGAAAATCCAAACATCCAGATCGGGAAGGACAGCTCTTCCCCGATTTTCAGGTTATCCGCGTAAGACAGATGGCCGTATTCCCCGTGAATATCAAACACAACTAGATTTGCCCCCGGCAGCCCCGCCGCCTCCTCAAGGATCCTAGCAACAGTCTCGGACTTCCCGGCGCCGGTATTCCCCACGACACAGGCGTGACGCTGGAAAAACTTATTGCCGTCTATCCATGCGGCGCAATGATAATCCGTATACTTCCCGATCGTGAAGCAGGCTCCGCCCTGGCTTTTCAGCATGCGGGAAAACTCCGCCCCGGTGATCCGCTCCATCCGCACCATGGTAGTCGGATACCGGTCAATCGCCTTGCAAAACCGGTTCTTTTTCAGGCTCCCGATGATGCGGCAGTCAATCACTTTCACGCTCTCCGCCGCTGTGATATAATCCTCTTCCCCCAGATCAGGTGTCAGGTCTGTGTCCGTCATGCCGCAGACCATTGTGACCAGGCTCACCTCATCATCCGATATCTTCACCAGGTCATTCAGCCGGATATCCGCAAACTCCAGCTCGTCTGTCTTGATCTGCACCCGGTCCGGCAGCATCTTAATCAATTTCATCTCATCCCTCCAAAAGCTCATTATAATTTCTGATCCTTGCCTGCTTGATCGTCCTGCAGTATTCGCACTCACCGCAGTAGGAAGGCTGCGCAAACCCACGTTTTACATCCGCGTAATGGGAAATCCGTTCCCCGATCTCCTCAAGCGCGATTGCCAGGTTCGCGTCCGGCACCCGGAAGATATCCAGGTTGGGAACCTTCTCCTTTGTGGCCACAGCGAGATAAAACGGCAGGTGCCCCAGCCCGTTCGCTTCCACTCCCGCCTGGTACACCGCCCCCTGCAGATCGTAACGCCACAGGGGAAGGGAGCGGAAGTTTGCTGTCACCTTCAGGTCAGTGATGCAGATATCCGGCACAAAACTGTCCATTTTCATTTTCCAGGGCACACCGAACAGCTCAAACGTCAGAATCTTCTGCTTTTCCCCGCTCATGAACTGCATGAACAGAGCGTCCGCCCTGATCCGTCCGATGATCTCGTTCGCCTTGCGGAACTCGCTGCGCAGCTCATTCTTCCGGGTAAACACCGCCGGGTTATCCTTCATAAATGCCTCCAGCGTCCCCTCAAAATAAGCGTCCACAAAGGAGCCGATCAGCATGGCCCTGGTGGCCGGCGGGGTATACTGGCGCCTGATCTTCGCAAGCGCCATCGCCTCACACTTCATAAAATCCTTGAATTGGGAAACGCTGAAATAACACGCGTCCGCCTCCGGGGAATAATAATTACTCTGGTTTAACTCCATCCGTTTTCTCCCCTTCCTTCTTCTCGGCCGCTTTCTTCCCATGGCCCTCAAACGGGTTTTCCAGCTGGTCAGGCTCCTCGGCGGAGGCCATGTCAAAGTAATCCTCCCGTTTGGCCATCCCATCTTTTAAAGACCGATACACTTTCTTGAGGCGGATCAGGTCATTCATGGAAAATGCTTCCGCCTTACAGCCGATAAACTTCTCAATCGCCTCCAACGGCACGCTGAACTCATTCTGGAAGATCAGGGCCATCTCCCTGACAATATCAATCACCGGCTTGTTTCCCTCGGACTTCATCAGGGTCTGGCCGCACTGCTCCACCGCGGCGTCAACGATGTCTCCGGGGATCACGCCCAGGATACAGGCCCGCACCCGCCGGGCGCCCTGGTTGGCTACCAGCTCGTAAATATCCCTGGGGTCTGTCAGCGGGACATTCCCCTTCTTCGTCCCGCGGACATGCGGCACCGTGAAAATCTTCGACTGCCTTGTATTGGTCTCCAGGTCCCACGCGTAGGCCATCACCTGGCTCTCCCCATGCTTCTGCTCCAGTTCAATGATCCCGAAATCAATATTTCCCCAGTTCTGTGCGATCGCTTCCGCCAGGCGGATGGACGGGCCGGTGACCTTCGTCCCTCCCCTGGGATATTCATACATAGCCTGTTCCGCCAGCCTTTTCCGCTGGCAGGCCATCATAATGCGGGCAAAGCTCTCCGTCTCATTGCGCGGGAAACGCTTTGCGATCACCATGGCCGCCTGAACCTCCTGCGCCTGCCGACTGACCATCATCTCCGTCTGCGCGCTTCTGGCGCCCACCTGCTGGGGCGCGGTAAAATCTCCACTTGTGTAATCTCTTAAATCATTCATTCCAAACCCTCCATTTTGATCCAGTTGCCGGAGAAATACCAGTCAACCAGCATCTCCTTAAACTCCGCCTGTTCTTCCGGTGTCCCATCCAGGCATCTTTCCAGGGCATAATCATACGCTCTATCGGACGGGACAAATTTATCCTCCTCGGGTCCAATCCCCAGGTATCCCTTCATCACTTCATTTCACCTCCCGGGGCACCTCGCGCATCCTGCCGCCGCAGCCATACACGCAGTCGCCTTCCTTCCCCAGCAAGGACCAGCAGACTTTCCCGCACCGGTCGCAGCGCATCGTATGTAACGCGTCCGTAATCTTCACATCCGTCTCCGGATAAGTAGTTGATTTTTCCATCGCTCTCATGGTATACTCCTATTGATTTTAAATTTTTTTATTGGCCTGTCTGGGTTGCCGCCCGGCGGGCCTTTTCCCTTTCTCCTCCTCGAATCTGATCTCCCACCCGGGCCGCATGAGGCATCTGTGATTACGGCCGAAGGTTAAGTATAAAACAATCTCATCCAGCCCAACTTCCAGTTTCCGCAGTTCTTCCGGAGTGGCCACATCGCCGGCCCGGCATATCCGGATCGACTTAACCTCTTTTAAGTCAAAATCAATCTGCTCCTCCACACGATCCGCTCTGCAAATCATCTTCATCTTTGTGATCCCTCCTACCATAATCAGTGTCTCTTGTCACCCAACGAAGAGCAGTCGGAACACGATTCCGCCGGCCATCGCCAGGAAGAAGGCTCCTGCCACCAGGCCGCCTATCACATCAGTCCGTTTCATCTTCTTTTCCTCCTCTTCTGTTCCCGGATCGCCGGGCTTCTCCTTTGTCTGAATTCCATGTACTTATCCAGATCAATCTTCCAGGTTCCTCTTTCCGATGTCCGTGTCGCAAAGGTCTGCCCTTCCACCCGGCAATCACAGGTCACCTCATGCCGGCTAAAGCCCAGCGGCTCCAGCTCAGATATTCGATACAGTCTCTGCATCTTTTTCACCTCCCTACGTAATCTGCCTGAGAATGTCTCTGATCATCGCCACTCCAGAGTCGGCTGCCACGTTTGCGACCCTCTTGTAATCACTGTTAAACGTCGCAATCACCAGTTCACACTCCGCGTCATACTCCAGCCCTGCCAGATCATGCAGTTCCCTTGTCGCCTGAAGCGCAGGAAGGAGCAGAGCGCAGATCTTCTGCTTGTCCTCCATATCATCACTCTCCTCCTTCTTGTCTGATTAAATCTTTCTCATGGCTCTCACGACGCTTTAATTCTTTTTCTACACAACAATCGTATATACGGCTGATTTTATAGCACAGTATAATCCTTCGTATTACTCGAGGCATCATTTTTAAAAGTAAAATGACCCCAGTAACACACCATACTCCTATTACTATCGCTTCCATCTCACTTATCTCCTTATCTGGTTAAATCTTCCACTCTGTGCTATACTCCTGTTACAGGCCCCGCCAAACCAATTAAAGGAGAAGCACATATACATGAAAACATTGTTTGATAACATTACTGATAGTGAATATTCTGTTTTAACGAAAATCCTCGAGCATCCCAACTCCACCCCCTCCGATTTTCTGTTCGATGACCCCACAATCGATGGTCGAATTGAAGAACTATTAGCCCACAATTTAATCAGTCTCGATTCTGATGGAGTTATGTCTATCACTGAAATTGGCAGAGCCGCTTTAGTTGAACATGATCTGCAAATTAAGCAGAAGAAAGCCGCTCACCGCTTTCAATTAATTCAGTTTTGGATTCCTACAGCAATTTCACTTATCGCGTTGATTGTGTCCATTATTTCTTTAGCAGCGCAATTCCAAGCAGGATAATAGCTATACCCTGAATTATGTGAAGAACCAGCAGATGTTTTACCGTGGTATCCATTTCTAAAAAGCCATAGGATAATGCCTGCCTGAGTTCTTCTCCTCTAACTGCATCCTTAATATCTTGAGCAATTTTTCTCCATTGCATCTCTCTCTCACCTCATGTCTGATTCCGCTATAATCCTGTTTTTAATCACCCTCAGAAAGCGTTTCGGTGTCCATTTAGGGGCATTGAAACATTCGCCATCCAATCTGTCATCCCCAAATAACTCCCTCAGATCATTCTCCGAATATCTCGGCTTGTATCCATTTGGGTGTATCTCAAGGTTCCCATCTCCAACGACACAAGTTTCGTCAAAAATCAGTTTCTGTACCTCGCCCTCCGGCGTTCTTTCACACTCCACTTTTACCGTGTCAAACGGCAGCTGGCTTTCGATAAAAGCTACTCTTTTTGACAGATCATTCAGTTCTTTTCTGAAATTCTCGTCCATCTCACTCACCTCCTTCCTCCGGCTCGTCCTCCAGTTTGCTCGTTGAAAACACCAATTATTTTTAAAGTTTTTAGCGTATTTTCATGTTCTTCCTTCACCTATAATATGTTTTCTGGTATAATTGCCCTATCAAACTATGAAAGGAATGATTTAAATGAAGAAACTAATCATCGCTCATTCCGTTGATCCAGATGCATGTGATGAAACTTTCAACCTACCGCTTCCGAATCAATGTCCAATTTGCTCTGTCGCATATTCCAATATCCCATTAAACGCTTATTATATTAAGAACCGAAATTCTATTACTGGGAGTGAGCAGATTATATATGCCACTTATTTCTGCCCACACTGTGAGCTTTTCTTTTCGGTAAAATATGAAGCACCTGAATATTTATATGATAGCCAATACTCTAACGGATATATCCTATGCATATACCCCTCTTCCCAATCGACTCATAGTTTTTCTGAACAAATTGAGAAAATTTCTCCCAAATTTGTAGAAATATACCATCAGTCTGAGCTGGCTGAGAATGCCGGATTATTAGACATTTGTGGAATGGGTTACCGCAAATCTTTAGAATTTCTAATTAAAGATTATGCAATAAGCCTAATGCCCGATAAAGAATCTGAAATATGTATATCTTCTTTATCACAGTGCATTAACAACTTCATAGAAAGCCCGCACATTAAATCCCTTGCAAAGGCATCTGCCTGGATTGGTAATGATGAAACACATTACATAAGGAAACATCAAAACTACACTGTTAATGACCTCAAACGTTTTATAAAAACCACTGTTGCTTATATTGAATATGAACTTAATTACGCTGAGGCGTCTGCTCTTCTTTCAAGTCCTCAATAATTTTTGAAAGTCTTTCATTTTCCCAAATTGAAAGTTCTGAAAGATACTGTGGTTCACAATCCATTTCGGCGAGGAAATTGCCTTCAAGATCCCAGTATTGTGTTACATCACGTACTGGGTCCTTTTCTGTCCCCAATCCTCTACTGGCCTTTGTCTCGATCACTTGAACTACTCTGGCGCTTTTGACCCCATTCGCCCTTTTCATATGTCCACTCACCTCTTTTCTGATAAATATTTAGTTTTCTAAACATTTTTGGTAAAAAAATATGTTGATAACTCAGACAAATCAATGTCCAATATCTCGCACGCCTTAAACATTTCATCTTGAGAAAATTCAAGCTGATTATTGAGACGTTGGCTTAATGAAACCCGGCCAATACCTAATTTTTCCGCAAAGGCATCTTGAGTTCCACATATTTCTTTAATTTTCCCACGAAGTTTATCATATTTCCACTCCACTGTTATCACCTCCTATTGTTTAGTTTTCTAAACTATATGTATTGTAACACTGCAGCTATTACCTGTCAATATGTTTTTTTAGTTTTGTAAACTTTTTTTATTGTTTTCTTATATATATGTTGCGTTTTCTAAACATTTATGATAGTATTAATCCATCGGGAGGTGAAATAATTGAACACAACCGCCAAAAGACTAAAAGAAGGCATGGAAATACGCGGACTTAAGCAAACAGATTTAGTTGAAAAAACCGGAATAAGTAAAGGAGCACTAAGTTCCTATTTATCCGGCCGATATATACCAAAACAGAATAATATTTATCTGCTCGCTAAAGCCCTAGACGTTAACGAAGCATGGTTGATGGGCGCTGATGTCCCAATGGAAAGGCCTACAGTATCCCTCACACCTAAAGACACCCGTGACATAGAGAAGATTCTTGATCAGACCCGCGAGCAGCTCACCACACAGGAAGGCCTTATGTTCGACGGTGAGCCGGCGTCTCCGGAGGCGATCGACTCCATTTTATCCGCCATGCAGGTTGGAATGGAAATGGCCAAATTAAAAAATAAAGAGAAATACACACCAAAGAAGTATAAGAAAAAGGACTAATGCCTATGGATGATATCAAAAAGCTGGCGAACAAAATCGCAAGGCGATATCGCAGCCGGAATCCTTTTGAAATCATTAAAGGAATGAATGTCATCTTAGTTTATGCCGATCTGGAAGGGGTCCGGGGGTTTTACCAGTATTTTCAAAGGAATCATATCATTTATATAGACAATGCGTTATCCGATCATGAACAACGTTTTGTTTGCGCCCATGAGCTGGGCCACTTATTTCTTCATAAAAAAATAAATGCCATATTTATGGATACCCACACTTTCATGAACCATAACCGTTTCGAAAAAGAAGCGAACCAATTTGCTATAGAACTGCTGTTACCTGATGAATTACTGGCGGAATATAACGACTGCACAACAGAGCAACTGGCAAGGATTTTAGGGTATCAGCAGAAGATTATAGAATTAAAACTTGATGCCATTGCATCGAAAAAGGGAGGAAATGAACTATGAAACTGAAGCTTATCACTTTATCGGCAGTCCTTGTGTTGGTTTTATCCGGCTGCAGTTCAGAAGAAGCCGCAGAGACTACTACTGCAGAGACCACCGTTGCAGAAACCACTGCTGCAGAGACCACTGCCTCTGAAACATCTTTACCGGAAACTTCTGCTGAAAGTGCTCAGGAAACTGCGACTGTAATTGAAACAGATGGCGATCTTTCAGAATTAGATTCACTGGGTGAAATTGATGTGGACAAAACGCTTTTTGATGTAACCATAAATGTACCCGCCGATTTTATAGGTGAAACAACACAGGAGGAACTGGATCAGGCCGCCTCAGAGTATGGATATAAAGTAGTATTGAATGACGACGGAAGCGCAACATATACAATGACCAAAGATCAGCATCGAAAAATGCTGGAGGATTTAACCACAAGCACAAACGAGACCTTGCAGGAAATGGTTGGCTCTGAAGATTATCCAAATATCACTGAGATAAAAGCCAATGACGATTTTACAGAATTTACTGTCACCACCAAAAATACTGAGCTTGATATGGCAGAATCATTTTCCGTTCTTGTATTTTATATGTCTGGCGGGCTATACGGCATTTTTAGCGGTGAAACCCCGGAAAATGTTTCTGTAACATTAATAAACGCTGACACCGGTGAGGTAATTACTACCGCAAATTCTTCTGAAATGGGGGAA
>CALWBQ010000014.1 GCA_944376125.1 uncultured Lachnospiraceae bacterium | reverse complement strand
CCGCTTTGTGGTGCGAAGCAGGCTTGACATTGTTGAGAATACTGAGATAATGGCAGGCCCCAATCAATCATTTTATTGCGGTACTCTTTGACCGGACTGTCGCCCATTTAGGACCGGAATATTCATCCAGCGCAGCAAGCGCCAGTCAGCCGTTGCGTCTGCCGCCTGCCAGAGCGGGAAACGGCTGATTTGCCTATTGAACGTATTTGAAGCCGAGAAGCAGTTTGTTACCACCCGGCAGGCCGCTTATGCCGAGCGCCGTCAACAATGTCCTTTATAATATCGTGGCTGCTTACAATAAACAGGAGACGGAACAGGCTAAAAAAGAAAAAAGGGAAGCGGAATGTATGCCTTCGATTTCTGCTCATACCCTGCGGTATACCGGATGTACCAGAATGGCGGAACAAGGACTTGATATGAAAGTAGTGCAGTATATCATGGGACACGCCAACATCGGCGTGACGATGGAAGTCTACAACCATATCACAGAACGGGCAAGGATTGAAAATGAGATTGCCAAAATGGACACTGTTCAGGTGGTATAAAGGAGTTCGCAAATGGTGTAAATGTGGTGTAGTAGACCCAAAAACAAGGGAATTACAAAAAAGAAAAACCGGCGTGAAGCCCGTAAAAACAAGGAAAATCGGGACTTCACAATTTTTTCACAAAAGAATTAGCACTCACCTATTGACAGTGCTAACAATAAGTGCTATATTACACCTAGAACAAATAAAGCAGTACAGAAGGTTTTACAATAAAAGTTGACGGAAACGGAGAAAACCTTCAGAAAAAGGAGAGATGATTTATGTTAATGCCGAGTATTTTTGCAGATGATCTGTTTGATGAGTTTATGAGAGATTTTCCATTTTATGATGATAGAGATGAGAGAAAAGCTGAGAAGAAGCTGTACGGCAAGAGAGGAAAAAATTTGATGAAGACGGATATCAAGGAATTCGATAACGGCTTTGAGTTGGAGATGGATCTGCCGGGCTTTAAGAAAGAGGAGATCCAGGTATCACTGGAGGACGGTTATTTGACTGTCAGCGCGGAGAAAGGCCTGGACGAGGAAGGCGGAGAAAAAGGCCGCTATATTCGGCGCGAGCGCTACGCAGGGGCTTGTGAGAGAACCTTCTATGTAGGAGAAGAGGTAAAGAGAGAGGATATCAAGGGCGAATTTAAGCACGGAATCCTGAAGCTGTTTATCCCAAAGAAGGAAGCAAGACCCGCAGCAGAGCAGAAGAAGTATATCACCATTGAGTAATCTGTCAGACGGACAGGGGCATATGGGGAAGAGCCATATGCCCCTTTTTCTGGCCTTTTTTTGAGAAGTGTGATATAGTAAAACAAAGACGTACAGAGTGAAAGATATCCGGACTTCTAAGTTGCGGAGACAGCAAGACATTGAAAAAGAGGCAGAGATATGGGAAATGAGAGCAAATATAGGAAGATATTCCGGAGTTTTCAGGAGGATATTGAAAAGAATGTCCTGAAGGAAGGGGAAAAACTTCCTGCGGAAGGGAAGATTATGGAGATATATGGGGCTTCCAGAGATACCGTGAGAAAAGCACTGAATCTTTTGGAGTACAATGGGTATATCCAGAAAGCCCGGGGAAAGGCAGCCGTGGTGCTTCCGCGGGGACAGTACAATTTTCCGATTTCTGAAATCACCAGCTTCCAGGAGCTGAACCAGATGATGGGAATGGGAGCGGAGACAGAAGTGGAAAATCTGGGGATTGTAACAGATGAAAAGCAGATCCGGGAGCTGTTTGGCAGGGATATGGATGGAGAAGTGTTTGAGCTGATACGGATTCGAAGCGTGGACGGCGAGAGGATCATCCTGGACAAAGACTATTTCAAGAGGAGTGTGGTGCCGAATCTGCCGCTGTCGGTCTGCCGGAAGTCTGTATATGAGTACCTGGAGAAGGATCTTCAACTAAAGATTGGTTATGCAGCGAAAGAGATCACAGTTCAGATGGCTACGGAAGAGGACCGAAAATTTTTAGATATGGCTCCCTACGATATGGTAGTGGTGGTGAAAAGCTATACGTATTTGGCGTCCAACGAACTGTTCCAGTTTACAGAGTCGCGGCATAGGCCGGATAAATTCCGATTTGTAGATCTGGCTAAAAGAAAATTATAGAGGGGAGCCATGGGGCAGCAGCTTCATGGCTCATTTTTATGTCGTTCTCCTTTTTATAAGTTTTGGGATGGTTTTTGGCACACATTTCCTGGCGCTTTGCCGCAGAGAAAACTGGAATGTACAGGAACTATCGCGGATCCCTGACAGCTGCGGATAAAGAATGACAAATACCCTGCAGAAACAGTGGAGTCTGGCCCGAGAAAACATATACGTATAACTATATAAGAATAGAAGCTGAAAAAGGAAAAACTATACAATATTATCCTGTATATTGCGGGTAAAAACTGAAAATATAAACAGCATAAAATCTGGGATAAAATAAATAAAAAAACTATCTGTGTTAATTTACAAAAAAATATAGATATTTTTGTGAAAAATATACACATGATTGGTATTGACAAAGAAATACGTATATGATACAAATATATGCAAGAAGTGTACGTACATGATTCGGATTATTACCATCATAGGGGGAAAGAAACATGTCAGAGTTTAAGAATGACGCAAAAGAGATGTTAGAGCTGATTGGCGGCAAAGAGAACATCGTGTCTTTTACTCACTGTGCGACCAGAATGCGATTTGTACTTGCGGATCAGTCTAAAGCCGATGTAAAAAAGATTGAGGCGCTGCCCTGTGTGAAAGGCAGCTTTACTCAGGGGGGCCAGTTTCAGATTATTATCGGCAATAAGGTTTCCATTTTTTACGATGATTTCTGCCAGGCAGCCGGCATGGAGGGAGCTTCCAAGGAGGAGACTAAGTCGGAAGCGAAGACAAACATGAATCTGCTTCAGAGGCTTCTGGCCAATCTGTCAGAGGTTTTTGCTCCGATTATTCCGGCCATTATCGTAGGCGGTCTGATTCTGGGCTTCCGGAATGTGATTGGGGACATGGCGCTTTTAAACGGCGGTACTCAGAAGATCACAGAAGTCTATCCCTTCTGGAATGGCGTCTACAATTTTCTGTGGCTGATCGGTGAGGCAATCTTTACTTTCCTGCCGGTTACCATCACCTGGTCTGTCTGCAAAAAGATGAATGCAGACCAGACGCTGGGCATTGTCCTGGGCTTGACCCTGGTTTCTCCTCAGCTAATGTCAGCCAGCGATTTCGTATCTGCTATGGCGACAGGCGGAGAAATCAAAGTGTGGGATTTTGGCGCTTTCCAGATCAACATGGTCGGCTACCAGTCCCAGGTGATTCCGGCAATTCTGGTCGGTATCGTATTCTCATTGATTTATAAGTTCCTGAAGAAGCGTGTGCCTGAAATGATCTCTATGATCATTGTACCTTTTTTCTCTCTGGTTCCCTCTGTGCTGCTGGCTCACACGGTGATCGGGCCTTTCGGCCGGATGATTGGCGATGGCCTGGCAAATGTGATTCAGGTGGGATTTAACTCTTCCTTTAGTTGGATTGTCAGCGGCATTTATGGTCTGGTCTACCCGCTGATGGTTATTACGGGTCTCCATCATTCCATGCTCCCCATTGATCTCCAGTCTGTTGAGGTACTGGGCGGAATTTACACCTTCCCGGTGGTTGCATTAAATAATGTTGCCCAGGCATCTGCAGTAGCAGCATTTGTAGTGCTGAATCATAAGAGCGCAAAGGCAAAAGAGGTAGGAGTTCCGGCATTTATTTCCGGTTACTTGGGAGTTACGGAGCCGGCAATGTTCGGTGTCAATCTGAAGTATCTGTATCCATTTATCGCAGCGATGCTCGCCAGCGGTGTTTCCAGCATGATTTCCAGACTCATCGGCATTATTGCCAACAGCGTCGGAGTCGGCGGCCTTCCTGCGTTCCTGTCCATGAGAGGCGAATACATGCTTCCCTTTATTGGCGTGATGGCGCTGGATATTGTTCTGACATTCCTGTTTACCTTTGTTTTGTCGAAGACAAAGCTGAACAGCCGCAAAGTAGACTAAAATTGTGAGACAATCGATAGAAAGCGAGGCAATCATATGGTGAATTTAGGCGAGAAAGTAGTATATCAGATTTATCCCAAGTCTTTTCAGGATACCAATGGGGACGGATTCGGAGATCTGAGGGGCGTGATCGAACATTTGGATTATTTAAAGGAGCTGGGTGTAGATTACCTGTGGCTGACTCCCTTTTTCAACTCTCCTCAGAATGACAACGGGTATGACATAGCAGATTATGAGAGCATTGATCCCCGCTATGGAACCATGGCCGATTTTGAAGAGCTGGTGGAAGAAGCGAGAAAACGCGGAATGTATCTGATGCTGGACATGGTGTTAAATCACACTTCCACAAAACACGAGTGGTTTCAGAAGGCATTAAAAGGCGATCCGAAATACAGGAATTATTACATTTTCAAAAAGGGAAAGAACGGGCTGCCGCCTACCAACTGGGTGTCTAAATTTGGAGGCAATGCCTGGAGCTATCTGCCGGAAACGGATGAGTATTATCTGCATTTGTTCCATGTCACCCAGGCGGATTTGAATTGGGAAAATCCGGAGATGCGTCAGGATCTGTATAAGGCTGTTAATTTTTGGCTGGACAAGGGCGTTAAGGGACTGAGGTTTGATGTGGTTAATCTGGTCTCCAAACCAGATGTCTATGAGGACGATCTGGAAGGCGACGGCCATCGCTTCTACACTGACGGCCCGAAGATTCACCAGTATCTAAGGGAACTCCATGAGAACACCTTTGGCCGTTACGATGATGTGGTTACGGTAGGAGAGATGTCCTCCACTACCCTGGAAAACAGTATTCGCTACTCCAACCCAGACAGCAAAGAACTTTCGATGATTTTCAGTTTCCACCATCTGAAGGTGGATTATCCTTCTGGAAATAAGTGGGCGGTAGAACCTTTCCGCTTCCATGATCTGAAGAACTACCTGTTTACCTGGCAGGAGGAGATGGAGAGGGGAGGCGGCTGGAACGCAGTCTTCTGGTGCAACCACGATCAGCCCAGGATTGTTACCCGGATCGGCAACGACCAGGAGTACCGGAAAGAATCGGCAAAGTGCCTGGCAACAGCGATCCACGGTCTCAGAGGAACACCCTATATTTATCAGGGAGAAGAGATTGGCATGACCAATGCAGGGTTTACGTCTATCAGTCAGTACCGTGATATTGAGAGCCTGAATTATTATAACATTTTGAAACAGGAGGGAAAAACTGAGGAGGAAGTGATGAAGATCCTCCAGGCAAAGTCCCGGGATAATGCCAGAACACCTATGCAGTGGAATGATTCTGAGAATGGAGGTTTTACCGAGGGAACACCCTGGATTCCGGTTTGCTCCAGATACAAGGAGATCAACACTATGGACCGAAACGCGGAGGACTCTATTTTCCAGTATTATAAGAGCCTGGTAGCGCTGAGAAAACAGTATCCCGTTATCCAGAGCGGAACGGTAATTCCTCTTCTGCAGGAAGACGCTCAGATCCTGGCATATGAGAGAAAACTGGGAAATGAGGAGCTGTACGTATTCTGCAATTTCTTCGGGAAAGAGACGAGAGCAGCTTATCAGCTTCCGGAGGGCTGCAAAGCGATTCTTTCCAATTACAAGGACAGCCCGAATCCTTCCGATCTTGTGCTTCGCCCCTATGAGGCGGTAATATTCTATAAAAAGGGATAAAACGCCGATGAGAAGGTGCTGGTTCCAATTGGTTTGGAGCCGGCGCCTTTTTATGTTATAGAAGCCGGTGACCCTTATGAAAAGTATTGCGCAGAATGTGCACTTGCGGAGGCAAATCTCAGCTATGGGATTCTCAGTTCTGATGTAGATATTTTCTGTGCTTTCCGTTATAATAGGAAATAAGCATAAAATGAAGAAGGAGGCGCTTTATGGACACATTGCAGTTAAAAGACAATTTCTATTGGACAGGAATTTTGGATCACGATCTCCGTGTGTTTGATATTATCATGTACACTGAATTTGGGACGACCTACAATTCCTATGTCCTCAAGACTGGCGGCAAGACTGTGCTTTTGGAGACAGCCAAAGCAAAATTTTTTCCGGAATATCTGGAAAAATTGAAGGCTGTGGCGGATCCCCATAAAATCGACTACCTGATCGTCAACCATACAGAGCCGGATCATTCTGGCAGTGTGGAGATGCTGCTGGAGTGGAATCCTTCCATGAAGATCGTGGCGACGGGCTGCGCTATCAATTTTTTAAAAAATATCGTCAACAGAGACTTTTACAGCATCCCGGTAAAAGACAATGAAACGATGAAGATCGGGGACAAGACCTTTCGGTTCCTGGTGGTTCCAAATCTCCACTGGCCAGATACTATGTATACGTATATTGAGGAGGATAAAACCCTGGTAACCTGTGATTCCTTTGGCTCCCATTATGCCTTTGACGGCATCTTGAGAAGCAGGGTGGAAGATGAGGAAGGATACATGAGGGCCACGAAATATTATTTTGACTGTATTATCGGGCCGTTCAAACCTTATATGAGAAAGGCCCTGGAGCGGGTCAGAGAGATGGATATTGACATGATTTGTACAGGCCATGGGCCGGTTCTGGATGCAAAGATTCCGGAGATGTTTGATATCTATGAGAAATGGTGCCTGCAGGAAAATCCCAATACAGAAAAGACGGTGGTGATTCCGTATGTCAGCGCTTACGGATATACCGGGGAGCTGGCGGAAAAGATCGGGGAAGGAATCAAGGACAGCGGCCCTGTGGCGGTTAAACTGTATGATCTGGTAGAATCGGATCCGGCAGAGGTCCTGGAGGAGATCGGATATGCCGATGGATTCTTGTTAGGAACACCCACTATTGTCGGGGAGGCATTAAAGCCGATATGGGATCTGACAACTTCCATGTTTGCCGGAACTCACGGCGGAAAACTGGCCGGGGCATTTGGCAGCTATGGGTGGAGCGGCGAGGGTGTTCCCCACATTATAGAGCGGCTGAAGCAATTAAAGATGAAGGTGCCGGACGATGGATTCCGTGTAAAGTTCAAACCCGGAAAGGTGGGATTGATTGACGCTTACGAATATGGCTACAATTTTGGCTGCCTGGTACAAAACAAAGAGAATGAGAGAAAGAAGGAAAAGAAAGGTGCCAGAAAGCTGGTAAAATGTCTGGTCTGCGGCGAGATTTTTGACGCGTCTTATGACACCTGCCCGGTCTGCGGCGTGGGCCGGGAGAATTTTGTGGAGGTGGAAGTGGACGAAGTCTCCTTCCGGCGGGATACCGAAGACTTTTTTGTTATTCTGGGAAATGGCGCGGCAGGGCTTAATGCCGCTGAGGCGATACGGGAGAGAAACCAGACGGCTTCAGTGGTCATGGTCTCCGATGAGCCTTGGGATACTTACAACCGGCCGATGCTGACTAAAACTATGATGGCTGGTCTGGACGGCCGCCAGATAGGAGTCCATCCAGAATCTTGGTATGAGGAGAAACGGATTTTCAGGATGCTGGGGAACAGAGCAGTCTCTGTGGACACAGAAAAGAAGGAGGTTTGTCTGGAAGACGGCAGCAGGCTGAAATATACGAAGCTGATATATGCCCTTGGATCCGAGTGCTTTATTCCTCCTATCAAGGGGGCGGATCAGGAGGCGGTGATTGCCATCCGGCGGATTTCCGACATTGAGAAGATAAACAGACTGCTGCCTGAGACGAAAAAGGTGGCCGTGATCGGCGGCGGCGTTCTGGGACTGGAGGCAGCTTGGGAGTTTAAGAAGGCGGGCTGCGAGGTGACGGTTCTGGAGGTTGCTCCTATGCTGATGGGACGCCAGATCGATCTGGCAGCGGGGGAAATGTTAAAGAAGATTGCTGCATCTGAGGGGATTTCTATCTATACAGGCGCTCAGATTACGGAGATTACTGGCGAGAATGGGAAGGTGACAGGAATTCTTCTGGCCGACGGCCAGGCAGTCGAGGCAGATATGGTTATCGTTTCTGCGGGTGTCAGGGCCAATACTGGTCTGGCAAAGGAAATGGGCCTTGAGGTGGATCGGGCTGTCGTTGTGAATGAGCGGATGGAGACCAATATCGAGGGAATCTACGCCTGCGGAGACTGCGCCCAGTGCGGCGGCGTGAATTACGCCATATGGCCGGAAGCCTCTGAGCAGGGGAAGACGGCCGGGGCAAATGCCGCCGGGGATTTCTCCATCTATCAGGCACCGTCTGCGGGGCTGTCCTTCCACGGTATGAACACCGCTCTCTATGCGATCGGGGACAATGGGAAGAAGTCTGATCTGCACTATCGAACCGTAGAGATCTGTGACGAGGCAAAAATGCAGTATGAGAAGTATTATTATGTCAATAAGCAGTTAAAAGGAGCCATTCTGATCGGGGATGTCTCTAAGATGGCAGAGGTGACAGAACAAATTCAGTAGGCGGCAGGACGCGGCTGCAGGTATGGCCCGGAGATTGCTCTCCGGGCCATGCAGGCCAAGAGAAAGAGAGATGGCAGTCTGGAAAAGGAGAATGATGTTGATAAAAGATGGAATGACGGCGTATTATGTGGAGAATGGGGTGATCCATTCTGGTACGGTTACAGAAGTGCACAGCGGGCAAGATGGAACTCATTTTTCTATCGATACCATAGGGGCCTGCGAAGGCTTGTGCGTGTTTTCTGAGACGGCTGTTGGAAGCAGTGTGTTTTTTGACGAAGAGCAGGCAAAAAAGATGCTGCAATGGCAGACTTGATACGGCTGACGGAATGAGATACGAGAGATGAGGAGACGCGATTATGAAAAAGAACTACCTGCTGTTTGACCTGGACGGAACGCTGACGGATCCTATGGAGGGGATCACCCGGTCGGTCCAGTATGCGCTGAAGCATTATGGAATTTGGGAGCCGGATAGGAGAAAGCTCTGCCCTTTTATCGGGCCGCCTCTAAAGCAGGGATTTATGAAATACTATGGATTCGAGGCAAAGAAGGCAGAAGAAGCTGTGGAAGTGTACCGGGAGTATTATAAAAGGCAGGGGATATTCGAGAATTTTGTCTACCCGGGTATCCCCGAAATGCTTGAGGCCCTGAAGAGCGGAGGACAGAAAATTTTGCTGGCGACTTCTAAGCCTGAGGTGTTTGCGCGGCAGATCCTGGAGCATTTTGACCTAGACCGGTATTTTGATTTTATCGGAGGAGCCGATATGGGGGAGGCCAGAGCGCAAAAGGGGGATGTGATCCGGTACGTTCTGGAAGAGAATGGCATTGCTGATGTGTCTCAGGCGGTTATGGCGGGGGGATCGGGAGTACGATATCCTGGGAGCCGCAGAAAACGGCATAGATTCCGTTGGAGTCCTGTTTGGCTATGGGAGCCGCCGGGAACTGGAGATGGCCGGGGCGAAAGTCCTGGCAGAGACGGTAGAGAACCTGGGGCATCTCCTGGCAGGAGAATGGGAGGACGGCTATGTTAAAGGATGATATGATTATGAAAACCGGCATTGTCCATATCTTGGATTCTTCAGTGGGGATGCCGGTTTTGTCTGACTGCGAGATGGAGATGGGATCCGACCTGTCAGACTTTCTGAAGAGCCATATAGAAAAGTTTACGGAGAGCGATGAGGTGAAGCAGTGCCGTTTCTCCGATACATCCAGAGTAATGGAGTTGGTGCAGGGCTGCACGCCGGAGAATTTTGTCCAGACCAGCCAGGAGATTGCAGACAGTTTGTTTGCGATTATGAATGCCAATATAGAGATCCCGGCAGGGGATCTGGCGGTGGTGGTTTTTGGATGCAGCGGCACAGATTATCTTGGGATTTTGAAACTCAATTACCGAACCTCCTACACCCATATGACCAGTACAGAAGAGAATGGGAAAAATGGAAACGCTATTATTCTCCAGCGGGCTCTTTGGCCGGGACAAGGGCAGCGGCTGGCGGAGGCATGTGTCATCAGCCTGGAAAACGGAGATATTCTGCTGACGGAGAAAAAGTACCCAATTAACGGGGAAAAGCGGCTGTATTTTTCGGAGCTGTTTTTGGAGTGTCATGCCCCTTTGTCTCAGAAAGCCAGGATGGATATTGTGACGAAGGCTGTAGAGCAGGTCAACCGCAAGTATTATGGGGATGATGACGCCGAGAGAAAAATGGAGATCAAAAGTGCTATCTACCAAGAGCTGGAGGAAACGGGAAGTCTTGCAGTGGAGAGCGTAAAGGAAAAGGTTTTTCCTGACAGCCCCGAGATGCAGGAAGAATTGACGGAGAAGCTGGAGAAATACAATCTGGCCGATGCTGTGGTAGAGCCAAAGTCGGAAAAAACGGTTAAAAAATTTCAGAAGCAGCACCTGACGACTGATACTGGGATTGAGATTACGATCCCCATGGAAGACTACCAGAATCCTGACAGGGTAGAGTTTTTGACCAATGCTGACGGGACGGTCTCTGTTTTGATCAAAAATATCGGCCGCCTCACATCGAAATGACATTGTCTTTTCCGGAGGCCTGCGCTATAATAAATGGGATCAGCGGCCGACTGGCGGCCGCGCTGACATAGTATGAAAGAAGAAATTAAGAGGAGAACGACTATGACAAAGAGAGTAAGAACCAGATACGCTCCAAGCCCGACAGGACGGATGCATGTGGGCAATTTGAGGACGGCACTGTACGCCTACCTGATTGCCAAGCATGAGGGCGGAGATTTTCTGCTGAGAATAGAGGACACTGATCAGGAGCGCTACGTAGAGGGGGCAGTAGATATCATCTACCGCACCCTGGCGGAGACTGGGCTGATTCACGATGAGGGTCCGGACAAAGACGGAGGCGTGGGCCCCTATGTCCAGAGTGAGCGCCAGGCAGCCGGAATCTACTTGGAGTATGCAAAAAAGCTGATTGAGAAGGGAGAGGCGTACTACTGTTTCTGTACCCAGGAAAGGCTGGATTCTTTGAAGAAGACAGTCAACGGGGAAGAGATCATGGTCTACGACAAGCACTGCCTCCACCTGTCCAAGGAAGAGATTGAGGAGAAGCTGGCGGCAGGCGTCCCCTATGTGATCCGCCAGAACAATCCCCGGGAAGGCGTTACCACTTTCCACGATGAGATCTATGGGGATATCTCTGTCAATAACGATGAGCTGGACGACATGGTCCTGATCAAATCTGACGGATATCCTACCTACAATTTTGCCAATGTGGTGGATGACCATCTGATGGGGATCACTCATGTGGTCAGAGGAAACGAGTATCTTTCCTCTTCGCCCAAATACAACCGCCTGTACGATGCGTTCGGGTGGGAGATCCCAGTTTATGTCCATTGCCCGCTGATCACGAATGAAGAGCATAAAAAGCTGAGCAAGCGAAGCGGCCATTCTTCTTATGAGGATCTGATTGAGCAGGGATTCCTGCCGGAGGCGGTAGTCAATTACGTGGCACTGCTGGGCTGGTCTCCGGAGAACAACCGGGAAATCTTTACGCTGGAGGAGATGGTAAAAGAGTTTGACTACCACAGGATGAGCAAGTCCCCAGCGGTCTTTGATATGACCAAGCTGCGCTGGATGAATGGAGAATATATGAAGGCCATGGATTTTGACCGCTTCTACCAGATGGCGGAGCCGTATATCAAAGCAGTAATCAAAAAAGATCTGGATCTGAAAAAAATCGCAGCCATGGTCAAGACCAGAATAGAAGTGTTTCCCGATATTGCCGGCCACATTGATTTCTTTGAGACACTTCCAGAGTATGATCCTGCTATGTATATCCATAAGAAGATGAAGACAACGAAGGAAAATTCTCTGGAGACGCTGCGGGATGTACTTCCGATTCTGGAAGCGCAGGAGGACTACAGCAATGACGCCCTCTACGAAAAGCTGGCCCAGTATGTTGCAGAGAAAGGTGTAAAGACAGGCTTCGTTATGTGGCCGATCCGGACGGCTCTCTCCGGAAAGCAGATGACGCCGGCAGGGGCTACAGAAATCATGGAAGTGCTGGGGAAGGAAGAGTCACTGGCACGGCTCAGAAAGGGAATTGAGCTGCTGGCGGGACCGGAATCGTCAGATGGCATTTAATAAAGCCCAGGAGCAGGCAATCCTCCACAGGGACGGTCCCATGCTGGTGCTGGCGGGCCCTGGTTCCGGAAAGACGACAGTGATTACCAACCGGATCCGGTATCTCACCGGCTACTGCGGGGTTGATCCATCCTCCATCCTGGTTATCACCTTCACAAGGGCGGCAGCCAGACAGATGCAGGAGCGGTATGAAAAACTTCAGGAGGAAAACGGGGCAGAGAGTGGAAGGGTCAGTTTTGGCACCTTCCATTCTGTATTTTTCCGGATCCTGAAATTGGCATACCGCTTTGATGCCTCCAATATTGTCCGGGAGGATCAGCGCGCTCAATGTATACGGGAAATGATGGAGAGGCTGGATATTGATACAGAAGATGAAAATGAGTTTATCTCATCGGTTCTCAGTGAGATCAGCATGGTAAAGGGAGATATGCTGAGCCTGGAGCATTTTTATTCTAAAAACTGCGGGACAGAAGTGTTTCAGAAGCTGTATCAAGGGTATGAAGTTTTTTTGCGCCGCCAGGCTCTCCTGGATTTTGATGACATGATGACGATGTGTTATGAATTGTTCCAGGAGAGGAAAGATATTCTGTCAGCCTGGCAGAAAAAGTACCGCTATATCCTGATTGATGAGTTCCAGGATATTAACCGCCTTCAGTATGAGATCGTGAAAATGCTGGCTCTCCCGGAAAATAATCTGTTTATTGTGGGAGATGATGATCAGTCTATTTATCGGTTTAGGGGGGCTAAGCCGGAGATTATGCTGGGATTTGAGCGGGATTATCCTTCCGCTGCCAGGGTTCTGCTGGGGATCAATTATCGATCTTCCATTGAGATTGTGGAGGCGGCAGGCCGTCTGATCAGTCACAACCAGAAGCGGTTTCCCAAAAAGCTGGAGGCCAGGAGAGGCCACGGAAAACCCGTAGTGACCCGGGTGTTTGAAACAACAGGAGAGGAAGTGTCCGACATCGTGGAGGAGATCCGGGATTACCACCGGGCAGGACTTCAGTATGGGGATATTGCTGTTTTGTTCCGCACCAATATGGGCGCCCGTCTTCTGGCAGAAAAAATGATGGAATATAATGTGCCTTTTAAGATGCGGGATTCCCTGCCGAATCTTTACGAGCACTGGATTGCCAGAGATATTCTCGCTTATATCTGGATCGCCAGAGGAAGCCGGGAGAGAAAGGATTTTCTGCGAATTATGAACCGGCCCAAACGATATATCAGCAGGGATGCTCTGGACAGTCCCAGAATAGACTTGGAGAAGCTCAAATCCTTTTATCAGGATAAGAGGTGGATGCTGGACCGTCTGGAACAGCTAGAGTATGATTTGGGGATGATAAAGCCCATGGCACCTGTGGCAGCGGTCAATTATATCAGGAAGGCTGTGGGATATGATGACTACCTTCGGGAGTACGCTGATATGCGGCGGATGAAGGCAGATGAGCTGCTGGAAATTGCAGATCAGCTTCAGGAGAGCGCTGGAGGCTTTCGGTCTGTGGAAGATTGGGAGCGCCACATGGAAGAGTATAAAGAACAGCTGCTGAAAAGAAACCAGGAATTGGATAGCCAGGAGGACGACCGGGAGAGCGTGGCGGTTATGACCATGCACAGCGCCAAAGGGCTGGAGTTCCCGGTGGTCTACATACCGGACGCCAATGAGGGGACGACTCCTCACAGCAAGGCTATTCTGGACGCGGATCTGGAGGAGGAGCGCCGGATGTTCTATGTGGCAATGACCCGGGCGAAGGACCGCCTTCACATCTATTACGCAAAGGAACGGTATCACAAAAAAATGGAAGTTTCAAGATTTGTGAGAGAATATCTCTGACTGTATGGTGGGCTGCTGCAAAATGGAGGAGGAACGTATGGGGAATTTATATGGGTATATCCGTGTCAGCACCAGAGATCAGAATGAGGACAGACAGGTCCTGGCCTTAAAGGAGTTGTCTGTCCCGGAAAAAAATTTATTTATGGACAAACAGTCTGGCAAAGATTTTGAGCGCCCCCAGTACCAAAAAATGGTGCACAAACTAAAAAAGGATGATCTTCTCTATATAAAGAGCATTGATCGCCTTGGACGCAATTATTCTGAAATTCTGGAGCAGTGGAGGATCCTGACGAAAGAGAAAGGAATTGACATTGTAGTGCTGGACATGCCGCTGCTGGATACGCGCCGGGGGCGAGACTTAATGGGTACTTTTCTGAGCGATATTGTATTGCAAGTCTTGTCCTTTGTGGCAGAAAATGAACGTACCAACATCCGGCAGAGGCAGGCGGAGGGCATTGCTGCTGCGAAAGCAAGAGGAGTTCGGTTTGGGAGACCGTCGAAACCGTTACCAGAAAACTTCAATCAATTTTATCAGCAATGGAAAAATGGGAAGATTACCGGAACGGCCGCTGCAAAACTGTGTGGGATGCCTCTTTCTACTTTCCGCTATCGGGCAGGGGTTTATGAAAAAGCTAAAGTATTATAAAAAGGCACTTTTACAGAAATGTGTACTTTTCTGTAAAAGTGCCAACTTAGTATTATCAGAATTATTATACTCTGGCAAATATAGAAAATCAAGTTTTTTAAGGAAATGATATTAAATTTATCCTGAAAATTGCTTCATTTTCCTCCTGTTAAAAAGTACACATTTCTGTGCCACAAAAAAACGAGGAGGATAAAGGTATGTTTGAAAGATTGTTTGGAGAGACGGATGAGTTGCAGCTTCAAAATTTACAGAAAAAGGTTATTTTGACGGGCATAGGAATCGTGTTATATATCGTAAGTACAATACTTGCCCTCGCTCATTTGGAATCTGCTAGCGGGACTGTTCTCAGTGCTGCTGGGATCGTACTATTTATTGCGCTTTTTATGTGGGGATTTGGCGCTATTAAAGGATTTCTTGGATTTGGAACGATCGGCGCAATTTTTTCTGGAAATGTTGTATTAGGAGTCATAATCTTCGTATTTTGTGCGATCGTTGCTTACTTGATAAGCATTATTGTAGCGTTTTTAGGGATTGGACGGTATATTTATTTGAAGGTAAAGGGCGTGTAGAAAGGGGATAAAACATTGTCTGCATTTCGATCACCGTGGAAAGATATCGATGATACAAGACCTGGAACGCCATATGTTGTGACGAATGATGGGTGGGGCTGGTTTTTTATTGTTATTCTTGCAGCCGTACCATTTCTTATGGTAGGAAGGGTAATTTACCAGATTTCAGAGTGGATTTGTGAACACCCTATTTTTTCATCAGCAATCTATGGCATTGTGTCTGTTTTATTTGGAATAATTTTTTACAGCCGTTCTTCCATGAGGCATCGGCTGTGCGGTGTAATCGCCGCTGTTATATCAATACTGCCGTTTGGAATGGGAATGGGATTGTACGCTATCCCATCTGTAATGCTGAAAGGGACGATCTCCTCATTTTTTGACTGGGCTTTAGTTGCGACTTTTTTATTTGGAATTGTGTTTTTTATATTTAGTGTTTGCAATATCTTGAGAAATGGCCTGACACATCTCGTAATAGGAGTCGTTTTCTTTGCATTTGTGAGTTTTTTGATAATGGGGTGTATATTACCAGGATCCAAAATTCTTTCTTTGGAGTCTATTAAACAACTTTACGGATTTTAAGAGGGAAGAATCCCTTGGCTATAAAACATTAAAATCATAGGACAAGCCGATGATCGGATTTGCTTTTTGAAAGAAAAAGCTATCTGGCATCGGCTTATTTTAATGTTCTTATATACAGAATTTACACATTTCTAACATTTATATTACGAACACTTGATAGAAAATTATAAATTAAAAGATTATAGTTTATATATCATCAAAACAAAAGAAAGTGAGAAAGAGGAAATGACAAAAAAGACATTGCGTGTTCTTGCTGGTATGATGGCAGCGGCCATGGCTCTTACGGCTTGCGGCAGCAGCGGCACAACAGGTTCTCAGACAACAGCTTCTCAGACAACAAGTTCTCAGGCAGAGACGGCTCAGACAGATTCCTCCCAGGGCAGCCAAAGCGCAGAATTGGATGTCCTGCGGGTTGGACTTGCAGCGCTTCCCACCGATCTGGATCCGGACAAGTCCATTGGAATTGCCAGTATAAAATTATTTTATAATATGTTTGATACCTTGCTTTTTACCGATAAAGAAGGAAATATCTGTGGCCAGCTGGCGGAGAGCTGGGAGTGGAAAGATGACACGACTCTGAATGTAACCCTTCGGGAGGGAGTAACATTCCAGAACGGAGAACCGTGTACTGCAGAGGATGTCAAGTTTACCTTCGATAGGATCCTCAGCGGTTATGGGGATGGAACCATTGCAGTTCTGTACGAGACATTGGATTCTGTAGATATTGTGGACGATCTGACTGTCAGCTTTAAACTGAAAGAGCCGGATGCCGCTTTTGAGCAGAGGCTGGGATCCATATGGGGCGCCAGCATTGTTCCGAAAGATTATGTAGAAGAAGTCGGCGATGAGGCGTTCCAGACAGCACCTATCGGAACAGGTCCCTACATGATGACAGAGTATTCTCCGGAAAAATATGTCCTGGAGCGCTATGACGGATTCTGGGGAGAAGCACCCGCAGCAAAGAAAATCGAATTTATTGCTTATCCGGAAGCATCGGCCCGCATGACAGCGCTGATCACAGGGGAGCTAGACATCATTAATGATGTGCCTGGCGATGCGGTGGAGACCATTCAGAATACAGAAGGCTTAAACGTAGTCGGAACACCAATCAAAAATATCCACATATATACCTTTAATACAAAGGACGAGAACAGCATCATGTCTAACCAGAAGTTCCGCCAGGCGATCACCATGGCTATAGATCGTCAGGAGCTGGTGGATACTCTCTGGACCGATTATGCTAAGGTGCCCAATGGCCATCAGTTTGAAAGCTATGGAGATCTTTATATAGAGGACTATCCTGGAGTACAGTATGATCCGGAAAAAGCCAGACAGCTGGTTGCAGAATCGGGCTACGATGGCCAGGAAGTCATTAGTATTGAGATGGCAGACGGGTACTACACGAACGGGAATCAGGCAGGAGAGGCCATTGTCAGCATGCTGGCAGATGTAGGAATTAAAGCAGAGGTAGTATTTACCGATGTGTTCTCCTTCCAGGCTGATATCCGGGCGTGGTCCTCTGCCTCCCGCTTTGACAATCCTCTGGGAGCTTTGTGGCTTCTGTTTGGACCGGGTTCCGGCCCAGCAAACGAGGAGAAAGGAAGCTGGACACCTACAGAAGAGTTCGTACAGGCAGGGCAGACTCTTATTGAGAGCCGCGACCTGGAAGAACAGAGAGAGGCAGCCCGCACCCTTCTGGAAGTATTTGATACCTACTGCCCAGGTACTTATCTGTATCAGGCGGAGGATCTGTACGGTATCCGGGACGGACTGGATTGGGATATGACTTACTGTGAGAATCAGATTATGCCTTTCCGCGCAGGGGATCTGACAGTTGCAGAATAAATAGAATAAAAGCAGGAATGAGTGAACTGCCGCAAAATGTGGTCTCTGAAATCCATTTTGCGGCAGCCTCTTATAGATAGGAGAGACGGTTAGTTGAATACAGAAAAAGAATTGGAGAGCCGGGGAGCGGAAAGAAAGCCTGTCTTGGAAGTACATAATCTTAAAAGTTATTACGAGTCCAGGGATGGGGAAGTGCCGGCGGTGGATGGTGTGGATCTGACTCTCTATCCAGGAGAGATTGTTGGGATCGTCGGGGAATCCGGCTGCGGAAAAAGTACGGTGGTCCGTTCTCTCTTGGGGCTGATGGATCCAGTGACATCCAGGAGAGAGGCCGGAACGGCACTGTTTGAAGACAGGGATCTGTTTCGGCTCAGTGAGAAAGAGCTGTGCAAGGTTCGGGGGAAAGGAATTTCTATGATTTTTCAGAATCCCCTCTCGGCTTTGGATCCGGTTTATACCATAGGCAGCCAGATCATGGAAATCCTGAAGATCCATGAATCTATCACCGACAAGGAGGCTCGGGAGAGAGCTATTGAACTGCTGCATCAGGTCAATATCCCATCACCGGAGCTGAGGCTGAATCAGTATCCCCATGAGCTTTCAGGCGGCATGCAGCAGAGGGTGGTGATTGCCATCGCATTGGCCTGCAACCCTAAGATTCTGATTGCAGATGAGCCTACTACGGCTCTGGATGTTACGGTACAGGCCCAGATTCTTGCCCTGATCAGGGAACTGCGGGACCGCCTGAATATCGCAGTAATTCTGATCACCCACAATATGGGGGTTGTGGCGGCGATCTGCGACCGGATGTGCGTGATGTACGGGGGCGTTGTGGTGGAAGAAGGGCGCTGCGAGGAGATTTTCGCCAACCCGCGCCACCCGTATACCCGGGGGCTTCTGGCGGCGATCCCCAGCATTGACGAGGATAAAGAGACTCTGTATACCATTCCGGGGCAGGTGGATGTGCTGAAAGCACCGGTGAATTTCTGCCGTTTTGAAAAACGGTGCAGCCATGCCTGCAGCAAATGCCGGGAGGAGGAGCCGCAGCTTCGAGGGGAGAGTGACCATCTGAGCCGCTGCTGGGTATTCCCCGACAAAAGCTCGGAGAAAACAGACTTTGAACAAGCAAAGGTGGTGGCGCCGTAATGGAAGACAGAGAAATAATCTTAGAAGTAAAAGATCTGCAGAAAGATTATCCAGTTATGCGGGGGCTGGTTTTTCAGAAGGAGATTGGGAGAGTCAAAGCGGTCAACCGGATATCTTTTGACCTGTACCGGGGAGAGACATTAGGGGTGATCGGAGAGTCCGGCTGCGGCAAGACCACTCTGTCCCGTGTAGTGATGGGGCTGGAGAATGCAACTGGCGGAAATGTCACGTTTATGGGCCATCAGGTCAAAAGGGGGATGGATCACGAACTCCGCAGCCATATCCAGATGGTCTTTCAGGATCCCTACTCTTCATTGGATCCCAGAATGTCTGTGAAGCGGATCCTGGAAGAACCCCTGCGGATCCACAGCAAACTGAACGCAAAAGAAAAGCGGGAGAAGGTGCTTCCGCTGCTGGAGCAGGTGGGGCTTCCGGAGGAGGCGCTAGAGCGGTATCCCCATGAATTTTCCGGAGGACAGAGGCAGCGGATCGGCATTGCCAGGGCGCTGATCCTGGAGCCGGAGCTTTTAATCTGCGACGAGCCTGTCTCGGCCCTGGACGTCTCAGTCCAGGCTCAGATCCTCAACCTGCTCCGAACCCTTCAAAAAAATAAGAAGCTGACCTACCTTTTTGTATCTCACGATATGAGCGTGATTCGCCATATCAGTGACCGGATCCTGGTAATGTATCTGGGGCAGATGATGGAGCTGGCAGATAAAAAAACTCTGTTTTCGCGCCCAGCCCATCCTTATACCAGAGCCCTCATGGAGGCTGTGCCGGTTCCTGATCCGCGGATTAAGGATCAGTGCAAAGTGCTGGCGGGAGAGATCCCCAGCCCGATCCATGCGCCGGCCGGCTGTCCATTTTGTACCAGATGTCCTCAGGCAAAGGAAATTTGCTGCAGAGAGAAGCCTGAGCAGAAGGAGATAGAAGAGGGCCATTTTGTGGCCTGTCATCTGTACAGCAGGGAGGAAACATTGTGAAAAGATACGTTTTGATGAGAGTATTAAAGGCAATTTTTACCATCTGGGCCGTCTACACTCTGGTCTTCTTTTTGACCAGGGTTACCGGGGATCCAGTAGACTGGCTCACCCAAGCCGGGGCCAGCGATGCTGCAAAAGAAACCCTGCGCAGAAATTTGGGCCTGGATCTGCCGCTGTGGGATCAGTATGTGAAGTCTTTTGTAGGCTTGTTTACCGGAGATACAGGAACCAGCTACTATTATTCCAGAGAAGTATCTGCTCTTTTTGCGGAGAGAATCTGGCCGACGGTTACACTGGGGAGTATCGTATTTGTTGTGACGATCGCGGTGGGGCTTCCGCTGGGGGTTTTGGCAGCGGTAAAGCACAATTCCCTGCTTGACCGTCTGACGATGAGCCTGGCAGTGATCGGAAGCACGCTTCCCAATTTCGTTCTGGGAATCCTGCTGATCTTCATTTTTGCATTGACTTTGAGGATGCTGCCCAGTGGAGGTACAGGGACGGTGAAAAACTATATTATGCCGATTATTGCCCTGTCAGTAGGTCCTGTTGCCAGTGTGGCCCGATTGACCCGGAGCTCCTTGCTGGATGTAATTGGAAATGACTATCTGGATTTCGTCCGTTCCAAGGGGATGAGAGAGTGGAAGGTCGTGATCAAGCACGGCCTGAGAAACGCCCTGATCCCGGTTATCACTATTCTGGGATCCCAGCTCAGCGCCCTGATCGGAGGATCTGTGGTGGTGGAGACTGTATTTGCATGGCCTGGGATCGGCACTCTGATTGTCACCAGCGCGCAGCAGAGGGATTTCCCCGTCGTGGTTTTCGGCGTGCTGGTCATTGCGGCATCGGTGACCTTTGTAAACTTGCTTGTGGATCTGTCCTACGGGCTGCTGGATCCGCGGATTCGGAAAAGCTGATAAGGAGGATGGAACATGGGAAAGCGAAATAGAATGAAAAAAAGATGGGGAATCCCGCCGATGATCCTTTTTTTGATGGTTACCTTTGTGATCATTGTAGGGGCAGCTCTTCTGGCTCCGGTCCTGGCCCCGGTGGATCTGGGAGCCACGGAGCTGACTCAGCGTTTGGCAAAGCCGGCCTTTTTGGATCCGACTTCGCCCTACCTGCTGGGAACAGATAACTTGGGGAGAGATGTGGCAGTAAGGCTTCTGTACGCCATCCGTTCTACGGTGCTGATTTCTTTTACTGGTATGGTGATTGCCACGGCTCTTGGAACGGCTCTGGGGATTCTTTCTGGTCTGGCTGGAGGGGTGACAGACGTTATCATATCGTTTTTGACGGACGTGAGGCTTTCCGTGCCTACCACGTTTATCGGCATCATTCTGGCCTGCATTTTGGGAGCAAAGCCAGCCACAACAGTTCTGGTTATCACGATTACCGGCTGGTCATCCTTCTGCCGTCTGGTGCGAAGTCAGATTTTCCAGCTAAAAAAAGCGGCTTTTATCGAAGCCAGCAGATCCATGGGAGCCAGCGGCATCCGTATTGTTTTTGAGCATATCCTGGTGAATATCGCATCGCCCCTGATCGTGCAGGCAACTATGGAGCTGAGCGGGTTCATCCTTCTGGAGAGTACCCTCTCCTTCTTAGGGCTGGGAATCGAGCCGCCGGGAACCTCCCTGGGAGTTATGGTAAGCAATGGCAGGGATTATATGCTGACACACTGGTGGCTGGCTATGATCCCCAGCGTGGTGATCGTTGTTTTGATCCTGCAGATTTCCTTGGTGGGTGACTGGCTGAGGGATAAGCTGGATCCAAAGTTAAAGAGAATTTCGTAGAAAAGGAGCGGATAGACTATGAAAAAAAGAATCTATTGTTCCCACAGGGGATTTAACTCTGTGGCGCCGGAAAACACTCTGCCGGCTTTTGCGTCGGCGATTTCGCTGGGCGCGGAGGAGATTGAATTTGATCTCTGGCCGACGGCCGACGGGGAAATCGTAGTGTGCCACGATCCGACGGTGGACAGGACAACGGACAGCTCCGGCAGCATCCATGAGATGACGGCGGAGGAAGTGAGAAGATGCGACGCCGGGGTGAAGTTTGGCAGAGAGTTCGCCGGGGTGAAGATTCCATTCTTTGAGGAGGTCCTGGAGCAGTTCGCCAACCGGACGGTTATGAATATCCATATCAAATCTCTGGACTGTCAGATCCCGAGAAGCGAGGCGGTGACTCAGCGGTTAAAGGCTCTGGGCCAGGTCTACACGGAAAATGCGCCCCTCTCCATGCCTCTGGCAGAGCCTAAAGAGGTGGTGCTGCCGGAGATGGAGCAGACAGCCGGGAGCGTCTACAGTGAGGAAGTATTTGCCAAAATCCTCTCCTTGATTGACAAGTACCAGTGCCGTGAGAATGTGTATGTGACTGGATGCCGGGATGTGCTGGAAACGGCCAGAAAGATGGCGCCGGATATAAAGCGGTGCTGCCTGGAGGGCGACATGAATTTCAGCATTGTAGAACACGCCGTCGAATATGGGTGCAGCCGGGTGCAGTTCTGCAAGTTGTTTTTGACACAGCAGATGATCGACAAAGCCCATGAGCACGGGATGATCTGCAATCTGTTCTGGTCAGATGACATGGAGGAGGCAGAAGGATTTTTCAATATGGGGATCGACGTCATGCTGACGAACCATTTCCTGAGAGTGCAGAAAAAAGATAGCTGAGGTTTAGACCAGGGCTTTCGCGGGAGAAAAGAGTATGATAAGATAGAAGCCGGAGGGCGGTGCCGGGAGGACTGCTCCACCGGCCTTTTGTCTTTTTGGAAGACATTAGCGCCAGACAGCAGAATTCAGGAGGAAACCATATGATCCATATTTACTGCGGCGATGGAAAAGGAAAAACGACGGCGGCTTTGGGTTTGGCGGTCCGGGCGGCTGGGAGAGGAAAGAAGGTCATAATTGCCCGATTTTTAAAGACAGACGATTCTGGGGAGGTGCCGGTTTTAGCATCCATTCCGGGCATTCGGGTGCTGCCCTGCGAAAAGACGTTTGGATTTTACTTTCAGATGACAGAACAGCAGAAAGCCGAGGCGGGGATGTACTACCGGGAGCTCCTGGAAAAGATATTTGCGGAAGCTCTTAGAGAGCGGGCCGATGTAGTGATCCTGGATGAGATTATGGCAGCTCTGGGTTACCATTTTGCAGACGAGGAGCGGCTTATTGAGCTGATGAAAGTGTTCTGCCCGGATGACAAGCTGGAGGAGAGAGAGCTGATCCTGACTGGCAGGAATCCCTCAAAGCGGCTGCTGTCCCTGGCGGATTACATCACAGAGATGAAAATGGTGCGTCACCCGTACGAAAAGGGGATCGGGGCGCGGATTGGGATAGAATATTAGATGCGGCGTCGCAGCCAACGAAAAACAATGAGAAAGAGGTTAAGTATGAAGCTGAATTATATTACGGTCAGGGTAAGAAAACTGGAGGAATCAATTCGTTTTTATGAAGACTTGGCAGGTTTGCATATCAGAAGGCGCATGGAAGTAAATGGCGGCAGCATAGCCTTTCTTGGCAATGCAGAAGGTGAGACGATGCTGGAACTGATTGAATTTCCTGAAGGCGAGAAAGTGGAGGCTAAGGGGATGGTGATGAGCTATCTGTCAGAGGATGAACTGGAGTCTCTCAGAGAAAAAGCGATTAGCCTGGGCTATAACCCTTCTGAGATGATTGCTTCAGGAAAGAAGCCAAAATATTTTACGGTCATGGATCCTGACGGGATCACTGTAGAATTTTCCAAATGACATGAGACGGTGCCAAAGAGGGCAAATTGTGCTTGATTTTTCTGTCTCAGTCTGCTACAGTGTGTGTAAGGCGGATTGCCTACCATACGAAAAGAGAGGTACAAAGAGATGGCAGAAGATTTTAACAACAATATCGAAGAAGAGGAAGAAATGACTGTTACTCTTACCCTGGATGACGGTTCCGAGCTGGAATGCGTAGTCTTGACGATTTTCCCGGCAGGCGAGAGAGATTACATTGCCCTGCTGCCTATGGAAGGTGAAGAGGCAGAAGAGGGGGAAGTGTACTTATACCGCTATACGGAGACGGAAGACGGCGCTCCAAATTTGGAAAATATCGAGGATGATGACGAGTACGAGATTGTCGCAGATGCTTTTGATGAACTGCTGGATGAGCAGGAGTACGATGAGATTGTTGGCGAGGATGAGCTGGAAGATGAATAATTTCCAGGGAAATCTGTATAGAGGATGATGCTGCCGGCGGCAGTGCCTGAACAGAACGAAAAAGACGAGTCAGAGGACGAAAAGTTCCTTTGGCTCGTCTTTTTGTTTCGCAATTGTAGAAAAGATGAAAAATAAAAAGTATAATTTTGTGATTTTATGTGGAAAATACTTATTCTTGTCAAAAGTAATGGCAAAATAGTAATATAAAATATATAAAAAAGACGATGAGTAGACATATTTTTTGTAAAAATAATCTTGAAATTCCAGACGAAACAAGATTATCGGCTGAACACGAGGCAGACAGTTTTAAAAGGATGATTGCAAGTGAGAAAAAGGAATGCTGAAATTTTGACTTCTTTATTGAACAACGCAAATGGGGAGCTGAGCGTTGAGCATCTGATAGAGAATTACGCTATCAGTGAGAGAACTCTAAAAAATGAAGTAAAAAATATTAATGAGTTTCTCTTTGACAATGGCTGCGGAGCTTCGGTCATCCTGGAAAACAAGAAAATAAAAATTTCCGAAGGAATCGACCGCAGGGAAGTATTCAGGGCAATAGCCGCGGAAGAACGACGCAGCTATATTTTGCTCCCGGAAGAGAGAGAAGAGCTTCTGATGGTTTTCCTGATAAAGGCCAGGGATTACATTACACTCAATGATCTGGCAAATCGGCTGAATGTCAGCAGACTGACGATCGCCAACGACATCAGCACGTTAAAAGAAAAGATAGAGCCGAGGGGTGTTACCGTCAAATCCTGTAAGGGGAAAGGGCTTACCTTGGAATGCAGCGAGATCGGTCTCCGGAAAATCTTGGCGGATATTTTGAAACGGAATTTTCAGGGCCGGATGGAAAGCGGAGGCAACGCATTCCAAAGACTTCTGACAGAAGCGCTGGACTTTAAATTTTCGCTGCGGGAGATTTCAAAACAGATCAGCATCTTTGAAACAACATTTCACAGTAAATGTTCTGATGAAGAACATGACAGAATTGCAATTTTCATGTTCATCAGTTTTAACCGCATAGCAGCCGGTTTTACAGCCGAGCCGGAAGAACCGGGGGAGGACACCGCCAGAACAGCTGTGGGGATGCTGTATCTGTGGCTGTCAGATAGACTGGGGCTTCTGCCGGTGGAAGCAGAACATCAGCAGGCAGAGAAGTTTGGAAATTCCCTTGAACGGATGAGGAGCAGTCTTATCAAGGCCAATGATCCCCAGAAAAACCAGACGTTTGTTTTTGATTTTATTCTGCGCCTGTCAGATGAACTGGAAATTCAGCTGTATCAGGATAAGAGGCTGATGGAAGGGTTGATGAACCATTTTGCAGAGCGCCGGGGAAAAGCAGGGAGTGTTGGGTGGACAGACGAAAACCTGCAGAGGCCGAGGAGGAACGGGCTGAAAGAAATCTTTTCTGCCGTTGAAAAGATTCTGGAAGAACTGGCGGCAAGTTATCAGCTCTCGATTACGGCGAAAGACGTTCAATATATATCCGCCTATGTGATATCTGCGATTGAAAGGCTGATATCGCTGAAAGGCAATCTCAGGATCCTAGTGGTCTGCACCACCGGTGTGGCGGTCAGCCAGCTGCTGGCTTCCGAGATACAGAAATATTTTGCATTTGACATTCAGGGAACGTGCTCAGTTCGAGAAATTTATCAGTATGCGGAAAGCCACTCTATCGATTTTATTATATCTACAGTCAATCTGTACAACGTCAGCATCCCCTTTGTGGTGGTGAGTCCATTGCTGAATCAGGAGGACATCAACAAGATTTACGATATCAGCTACAGCGCTATCAAGGGGAGAGCAAAGAAAGATCGGTGGCAAAATGAGATCGATGAGACGTTTCTTGCACTGAAAAAAATTATGAAAGAGCAGGCCGATGGCAGCCGGGCAGAATCCCTGAGGCAGGAACTGAAAAAGCTGGCAGAGCAGTATGGAGTGGAGCCATCGGAGAGAAAGTCAGATCTTTCCAGGGTATTTAAAGCCAGATATGTACAGAGAGCGGAGAGATGCCGTGACTGGGAGGAAGCTGTCCGGCTGGCGGCCCGGCCTCTGCTGGATGATGGAATGATCACGGAGGAATATATTCAGGCGATCGTTGAAAACTGCCGGGAAAATGGCCCCTATTTTGTCCTTAGGGAGGGTCTTGCTGCCGCCCATGCGGCGCCGGACAGAGGCATCCTGAAGCCCTGTTTCAGCCTGCTGTATATCCGGGACGGCGTTGATTTCCACCATGAACTGTTTGGAAAAGTTCAGTTTCTGTTTTGCCTTTGTTTCCAGGAGTCAGGAGACTTTAACCTGCAGGTTTTGAATTCCCTTATCAATTTTATTGGGGATGCAAATGCGGTTCAGCAAGTAGAGAATGCCGAAGGAGATGAGGAAATTTATAGAACTGTATATCAATATATCGAATCTTATAGTATGTAAAGACAGGGCCCGTCTTTCGATATTACTGCTGTGAAAGGAGAAAAGACATGAAAAAAGTAAAAATTCTTGTGGCATGCGGCTGTGGTGTGAACACTTCTACGCTGGTTTGCAATGAAGTAAAAAAGATATGCGACAGGGAGGGGATCCCGGCTGAGATTATGCACTGCAGTGTGCCAGAGATACCGATCAATTCTAAGATGGTGGACATCGTATGCCCGGCCAATGCTTACAAAAAAGAGCTGAACAAACCGGTGCTGAGCCTGGTGGAATTTGTTACAGGGATCAATAAGGAGAAAAAAGAAAAAATCCTGATTGAAAAGCTGAAAGAACTGGCGGAGATGGAGTAAAGGTTTTGTGAAACAAATGAGGGGGATACAACATGGAATTTATTTATAACATTGTTCAGGGAATTTTGGGGATAGGGGCAACCACACTGCTTCCGTTTATTATCCTGATTTTAGGACTGATTTTCCGGATGAAATTTACAGAGGCGCTGAAGGCTGGACTTCTGGTGGGCATCGGCTTTCAGGGACTGAAACTGGTCATCAGCTTTATGGGGACGACTTTGGAGCCTATCATTGCTTACTACCAGAGCTCCGGGGCAGGGACAGGCCTTACGACCATCGATATCGGATGGCAGTCTCTGTCGGCAGCGGCGTGGGCGACGCCCTTTGCGGCGGTAGTGATCCCTCTGGGATTTCTGCTGAACATTGTACTTTTGAAAGTGAAATTTACAAAGACATTAAATGTGGATATCTGGAACTACTGGCATATTTTGTTTATTGCATCTTTAGCCTACCTGCTGTTCGACAGCTTTATTCTGGGTTTAGTTATCGCTTTAGCCTGTACGGTAGTTGTGGAAAAGATGGGGGATGTGGTGGCAAAACCCTGGCAGAGTTACTTTGGATTTGAAGGCACCACCGGGGCAATTATTTTCCATTCCACAACTCTGTTCCCTATCTACTGGGCTGTCAACTGGATTATCAGCAAGATTCCGGGCTTAAATAAAATCGATATTAATATCGATAAGATTTCTGAAAAATACGGTGCCCTGGGGGATCCCTCTGTGATCGGCCTGCTGGTGGGCGTGCTGATGAGCATCCTGACCAGACAGAATCTGACGACTACTCTGCAGGTGGCGGTAGGGCTTTCTGCTGTTATGATCCTCACCGGAAGGATGATCTCCGTTATGATGAACGGCCTTTCCCAGTTCAGCGAGGGGGCCCGCCAATGGTCGGTAAAATTCCTGGGAGAAGGCCAGGAAATCTATCTGGGTATGGACTACGCCCTGGGACAGGGGGATACGGCATGTATTTCCGCAGGTATCCTGATGATTCCTATCACTATCTTTTTGGGGCTGGTTCTTCCGGGAAATACATTTTTCCCAATCACTTTATTGGCAAATTTGGTGGTTTATACCTGTGTTGGCGCTATGTGCACCAACGGCAATATTTTCCGTCTCCTGATCGGGACAACCGTTTTGGTTATCTATCTGCTGTATGCCCAGAGCTGGATGGCACCCTTGGTTACAGATGTGGTGAACTGGGCGGGAATCGAGACAACTGGGCTGGTGACAGGCGGCGGAGCATCTAATATTTTTGCAGTCATCATCGGCTTTATAGGAAAACTGTTAGGCAGATGGTAGATCGGTAGGAACGGCAGCTTATGGAAAACTTATTTGTTATTGAAGGTGACGCACGGTCATGGGACGAAGCCATAGAACTGTGCTGTGCGAAATTGCAGAAAGAAGGCATTGTAGAGGCATCCTTCTGCCAGGCATGCATTGAGCGGGAGAAGGTGTTCCCTACGGGGCTTCCGACACCCCTGGGAGTTGCGATCCCCCATGCAGATTCCGGGCTTGTAAAGACGGACGGCATCTGTTTCCTGCGCTTGAAAAACCAGGTGACATTCCAGAGACTGGATGACCCGGAGCAGTCTGTAGGGGTAAATTATGTGATTAATCTGGCGACAAAGAATCCGGATGAGCACATCCACATTCTGCAGAGGGTTATGGCATTTGCCCAAGATCCCCAAAAACTGAATTATTTTCTGAACGCATCGCTGGATGAGATGAAGCGGGAGCTGAGAGTATATCTGGCGGTGTAGAGCATCGGAGGCTACTACAGAAAGAAGGTTAGAAACTATTGAAAAGGAGCGAATTACCAAAAGTATCCCCGGAGAGCCTGGGGATACCCAGTGAAACTTTTTTGAGATTTTACCATGAACTCTCCATCAATAAACTTCCTATCCACGACTTTATTTTTATGAGACATGGGAAGGTCGCAACCTTGGGTTCCTGGTATCCCTATACGAAAGATATGAACCATATTATGTATTCTACCAGCAAATCTGTGACCTCTCTGGCCATTGGTTTTTGTGTAGACGATGGACTGCTTTCCCTGGATGACAAAGTGGTCAGCTTTTTTCCAGAGCTGATCACGGGGCCTCTCCATGAGTTTAACCAAATGCGTACCATTAGAAATGTTCTTATGATGGCAGGCGGAGAGACCGGAGATGCTACATCTATCGACAGAAGCTATCCCAACTGGCTGAAAACGTATTTAAACACGCCTCCCAGGGTGAAGCCAGGGACGCTGTATGGCTATGACAGCGCAGGGACCCACGCTCTCAGCGCCATTGTCCAGAAGGTTACGGGCATGAAGATGGTAGATTACCTGCAGGGGAAACTCTTCGAGCCGCTTGGGATTGAAGGCGTCTACTGGGAAGAGCAGATGGGGATCAATACCGGCAGCAGGGGATTTCACTGCAAGATTGAAGACATTGCCAAAATCGCTCTGCTGATCCACCAGAAGGGTATTTGGGAAGGGAAACGGATCATATCAGAGAGGTGGCTGGAGGAGGCCACGAAAAAGCAGATCGAGGTGACCAATTTCACCAGCTTTGTAGATGGAAATCCTGGCTATGGGTACCAGTTCTGGCGGTACCGGGACGGCGCCTACGGATCCAAAGGCCACGGCGGCCAAATGTTTATTATCTATCCTAAATACGACATTATCTGGGCATTCCAAGCCAATCTGGAGGATCAGTTCGGCAGGCTGTCGGAATTTATCCATCTGGCGTGGAACATCCTATTTGAGCACATCAGCGATGATCCGCTTCCGGAGAATCCGGAGGCATACCAGAAACTTCTGGATGTGGAGAGAACTCTCCAGTTCCCGCTCCCGGAAGAGATGGATGCAAGGAGCGGCGCTGAGGACCGGGTTAATGGAAAGAAATATGTGATTGCGAAAAATGATGCCCAGATCCATGACCTGGTGATGACGAAAACTGAGCGGGGACTCCAGTTTACTTTCACCTACGGAGCTGACAGCAAGGTGTGGCAGTTTGAAGCCTTCCACAAAGACTGGAAGTATCAGAACATGTCCATCACAGATGACCATGGGTGGGCCAGATATCTGTGGAGAAACGATGATTTGCTGGAGTGCGTGATCCTGCTGAAGGAGAAACTGGGGTCGTACCGGATGATTCTCTATGCAGGACAGGACAACAGCATCTGCATCGACCTGTTCCCGGTAGGGTGGCGCGATTTTAACAGAATCAAGCTGTTCGGGATGGGTTACTGCCACGAAGAATGATATAGAAGAGGTTACATAATGAAAGAGTTTGAGATAGGAATTATTGGCGGCGGGATTATTGGGTGCGCCATTGCCAGAGAACTGTCCAGATACTCGGAAAAAACAGCAATCTTTGAAAAGTTTGCAGATGTGGGCGCCGGGACGACGAAAGGAAACGGGGGATTTATCCATGCGGGGTATGATCCCCTCCCGGGGACCTTGAAGGCGAAGCTGAATGCCAGGGGGTGCCTGATGTATCCGGAGCTGGCCAGGCAGCTGAGCTTCCCATATAAAAAGACCGGGTGCATGGTAGTAGGATTTGATGACAATGATCTGGCTCACATTCGCCAGCTATATGAGAGAGGCCGGGAGAACGGAGTTCCGGATCTGGAGATTATATCGGGGGACAGAATTTTTGAGCTGGAGCCGGAGGCAAACCGGGAAATTAAGTATGCCCTCTATTCGCCAAATTCTGCAGTGACGGATCCCTACAAGACAGCCATCGCCTTCGCCGAAAACGCTGTGGACAATGGGGTAGAGCTGTTTCGAAACTGTGAAATCACAGACATCCAGAGAGACGGCAGCGGCTTCCTTCTGCAGACACCGGAGGATAGCTATAAGGTTCAGTATGTGATCAATGCGGCGGGAATCTATGCAGACGATGTTTCCAGGATGGCAGGATCAGAAGATTTCCATATTATCTGTAAGCACGGGGATCTGATTATATTTGACAAAAATTCAGAAGTGAAGATGTCCATGTCTCTCTTCCCCACACCGACTTCCACCACCAAGGGAATCGCTCTGGGAACGAAGATTGCAGGAAACCCGAGCTTGGGTTCTACCTCGGTGATACGGGAAAAAGGGGACCTCGATACATACAAGGAGGGTGTGGAACAGCTGTTGGCCGGGGCAGTCCGTTTGGTTCCCAATATTAAAAAGTGCAAAATAATACGGGCCTTTGCTGGAGAGCGGGCTGTGGTGGAAAACAATAACAATGACTTTTATATACGGCCCTCTGAGAAAGTGCCGGGAATCTTTCATGTGGCAGGGATCCAGTCACCGGGTGTGGCGAGCGCCCCGTCCATCGCAGAGTATGTGGTGGAAATGCTGAAGAAAAGCGGCGTCCACCTGACGAAAAAAGATCAGTTCCTGGCGGTGCGGAGAGAGAGAAAGTTATTTGCTGAGATGACCGATGAGGAGCGGGAGAGGGCGATTGCGGAGAACCCGGCCTACGGGAGAATCGTATGCCGCTGCGAGATGGTCACGGAAGGAGATATTGTCGATGCCATTCATTCTGTTGTTGGAGCCACTACGGTGGGAGGCGTAAAGCGCAGAACCAGGGCAGGCATGGGGAGATGCCAGAGCGGCTTCTGCCAGCACCGGGTGATCGAGATCCTGGCTCGTGAGCTGGGGATCGATCCCTGTCAAGTTTGCTACGAAAATGAGGGCAGCAATCTGTTGATTCGAAAACTGAAGGGGGAGGGCATCTCGTGAAAAAGGATACGTATGATGTTGTCGTGATCGGAGGGGGTCCTGCCGGGATGGCAGCCGCGTGCAAGGCCGCGGAGTGGACTCAGAGGGTTCTGATCATTGAGAGGAGCAGCTTGCTGGGAGGCGTTCTCAACCAGTGTATCCACACCGGGTTTGGCCTGCATTATTTTGGAAAAAATCTCACAGGACCGGAATTTGCCGATCTCCAGAGAGAAAAAGTAAAGAAAAGAGAGATCGATGTATGGACGGACACCTTTGTGATTCGGATATTGCCGAACCGGACGATCGTGGCGGTCAATGAGAACGGGATGCTTCAGATCTCTGCGAAGGCCATTGTGCTGGCTATGGGATGCAGGGAACGAACCAGAGAGTCTATCGTGGTGCCGGGGGCGCGGGTGGCAGGTGTCTATACTGCGGGGACGGCACAGCGCTACATGAATCTGGAGAATTTTGTGCCTGGGAGGCAATTTGTCATCCTGGGCTCCGGGGATATCGGGCTGATCATGGCCAGACGGCTGACCCTGGAAGGGCTGGAAGTAAAAGGAGTCTTTGAGATCATGCCGGAACCGAATGGCCTTAGGCGCAATATCAAAAACTGTCTGGAGGATTATGGCATACCGCTGCACTTGTCCACAACCATTACAAAAATCATAGGAAAAAACAGAGTGGAGGCGGCAGAGGTGAGCCGGGTTGATGAGAACGGGAAGCCTATCCCGGGGACAGAACGGATCATTGAGTGCGATACCGTGCTGATGGCCATTGGCCTGATCCCGGAAAATGAGTTGACGTCCGGGGCTGGTGCCAGACTGAATCCTGTTACCAACGGTCCACTGGTGGATGAGTCCTGCCAGACGACCGTGCCGGGGATCTTTGCCTGCGGTAATGTCCTGCAGGTTCACGATTTGGTGGACAATGTGGTCGCTGAGGCGGAAAAGGCGGGAAAAGAGGCTGCGGAGTACGCCTTGGGAGAGGCGGCCGCACATTTGCAGTGGAGCGGAGGAATTACTGTGGAGAGCCAAGGCATAGTCCGGTATACGGTGCCCAATGCGATCAGAAGCAGTGAGAGACCAGTATCTTTAAGTTTCCGGGTGAGAAAAGGAATCTCAGGTGCCAGGGCGGTGATCCGCTCCGGGGAGCGGATCTTGTGGCAGGGCAGGCCCAGGGGCTATAAGCCCAGCGTCATGGAGCAGCTGAATATGCCGGCCTCCGTGCTAAAGCAGGCGGAGGGGACAATCACGCTGTCGGTAGAACAGGAGGATGCCGAATGATTCATATGTATTGTACAGAATGTCCCAACGAATGTTACCTTTCAGTGGAAGGAAATCAAGAAAATTTGGAAATAAGAGGCCACAAATGCCCAAATGGCCTGAAATTCGCCCGGGAGGAGGTCACCTGCCCCAAGAGAGTGCTGACCAGCACTGTTTTTTTCAGAGATGAGGACAATGAGGGACTTCTGCCGGTCAGGACAGACCGCCCAGTTCCACTGAGCAGACAGGAAGAGCTGATGGGCATTATCAATCAAATTTGTGTACAGCACAGTGTGAAAAGAGGGGATGTCATTGTGAGAGGGATCGGAGGACTGGAAGCAGACCTGATCGCCTCAGCGAGCATCTGACAGACGGCACTTGGAAAGAGAAATAGAGGAAAAAAGAAATGAAATACGATTTTGATCACGTGACTGACAGAAGAGGAACCAATTCCATGAAGTGGGATCCGGAAACCTGCAGCCAGTTTTTCGGCCAGAGAGAGATCCTGCCCTTTTGGGTGGCGGATATGGATTTCCGGTCTGCCCCGCCCATTGTGGACGCGGTGGTAGAGCGGGCCCGCCATGGGATATACGGCTACAGTGTGAGGACAGACTCTTATTACGAGGCAGCTATCGGCTGGGTCAGAAAGCGGTTTGGCTTTAAGCTGAAGAGAGAGTGGCTGCAGTTTTCGCCTGGCATTGTGCCGGCCATCAATCACCTGATCCAGGCGATCTGTGTGCCGGGGGACAAGGTTGTGATCCAGGAACCAGTCTATTATCCCTTCAGGAAGGCCATCGAGAACAATGGCTGCCATGTGGTGAACAATCCGCTGACGTTCAATGGAACATACTATGAGATGGACTTTGAGGACCTGGAAGAGAAGCTGAGGGATCCGCTGGTCAAGGCGCTGATCCTGTGCAGCCCCCATAATCCGGTATCCCGGGTCTGGAACAGAGAGGAGCTGGAGCGGCTGGGGAATCTGTGTCTGGAAAGCGGAGTCATCATTATAGCGGATGAGATTCACAGCGATCTGGTGTATTCCGGATATCGGCACACTATGTTCCCCTCTCTGAACCAGGAACTGGCGATGAATTCCGTCACTTGCACTTCAGTGAGCAAAACCTTTAATCTGGCAGGAATGCAGTGTTCTAATATTATTATTCCCAATCCCCATATCATGGAAAAATACCGCAGAGTCTTAGAAAAGAATAATGTTGAGTTCCAGAACCCTTTCAGCATTGTAGCTGCGGAGGCCGCGTACAGGGAGTGTGAAGACTGGCTGGAGGAGCTCCTGGCTTATCTGGAGGGGAACATTGCGCTGATCCGCAGCTATCTGGGAGAGCATCTGCCCCAGGCGAAACTCATTGATCCCCAGGCGACTTATCTGGGATGGATCGATTTTCGAAGATACGAGAGAGATGGAAAAAAACTGGAGTCCCTGATGTATGACAAAGCCAGAGTGGGGATGGACAGCGGCCTCTGGTTCGGAGAGGGCGGAGAGGGGTTTATGAGACTGAACTTCGCCTGCCCCAGAAGTTTGCTGGAGGAAGGACTGAAAAGAATCTGCTCTGTGTTTTAGAGGAAAGAGATAGGAGGAAGGATCTTGAACAATTTTATTTATGATATTCCAGTAAGAGTTTACTTTGGAAAAGGGCAAATCGAACATTTAGGTGAGGAATTGAAAAAGTACGGGGAGCGTGTGCTGCTGGTCTATGGGGGAGGTTCCATCAAAAAGAATGGTCTGTATGGCGCTGTGGCATCAGAGATCAAAGATGCCGGGCTGGAGCTCTCCGAGCTTTCTGGGGTGGATCCTAATCCCAAGATTCATTCCATCAGGGAGGGGCAGAAGCTGTGCAAAGAAAAGAAAATCGACATGGTACTCGCGGTAGGCGGCGGGTCGGTCATCGACTGTGCGAAGGTAGTGGCAGCTGCAGCCTGCGTAGACTTTGACCCCTGGGATTTTTTGGGGAAAGGGGTTCCAATTGAGAAGGCGCTGCCGGTTATTTCAGTGCTGACCATAGCTGCGACCGGGTCGGAGATGGACAACTGTGCTGTCATCAGCAATCCGGATACGGAAGACAAGATTGCCATATCCTCCAGCCATATGGTGCCCAGGGCTTCCTTCCTGGATCCCACCTATACTTACACGGTAAACCGCTACCAGACAGCCTGTGGGGCGGCTGATATTCTTTCCCACGTATTTGAGATCTATTTTGCTAAGGAGAGAAGTCTTTACATGGTGGAATGTTTTATGGAGGGGCTGATGAAGACGGTGATTCGCTACGCGCCTGTCGCTCTCAGGGAACCTGACAACTATGAGGCCCGTGCCAATCTGATGTGGGCGTCGTCCTGGGCCATCAACGGTTTTATTGAATATGGAAAAAATGTAACCTGGATCTGCCATCCGCTGGAGCACGAGCTGTCAGCCCTGTATGACATCACCCACGGACTTGGCCTTGCTATCCTGACGCCCAGGTGGATGGAGTACTGCCTGGATGAGACCACGGCTGAACGGTTCCGCCAGTTTGGTGTGAATGTTTTGGGCATTGAGAAAGATTTGGCTCCGATGGAGGCGGCAAAGAAGAGCATAGAGATGCTCTCTGATTTCCTGTTCCATACACTGGGACTCAGCAGGACGCTGACAGAGATCGGAATTGATGACCGCAATATAAAAGCAATGGCAGAAAAGATCTGCAGCGGAAGAACACTCCCCATGGAGAGCTTGAAGCCGCTGATGCAGGAGGATATTGAGGCTATCTACAGGATGTGCTTATAGGCTGCAATGAGATTGGATAAGGGATTACAGGAGGAGATATGAACAGACAGAGACCTGTTTTGGGAATTACAATGGGAGATCCCTGCGGCATCGGACCGGAGATCACGGCAAAGGCCCTGGCCAAAGAGGAGATCTATGAGTGCTGCAGACCTCTGGTGGTGGGCAGTGCCAAGGTACTGGAGAATGCAATTAGAATTGTCGGAAAAAATCTAAAAGTGAATGCTGTTTCAGAGCCGTCAGAGGCCCGCTTTGAGTACGGAACCATCGACATCATTGATCAGGACATTGTGGATATGGACGCACTGACCTTCGGCAAGGTAAGCGTTCAGGGAGGCCGGGCGGCATTTAAGGCAGTTGAGAAGGTGATTCAGCTGGCTATGGATAAAAAAATTGACGCCACTATCACAGGACCGCTCAACAAGGAGGCCATGAACCTGGCAGGGTACCACTACAGCGGCCACACGGAAATCTATGCAGACCTGACGAATACGAAGGATTACTGTATGATGCTGGCGGATGGAAATCTCAGGGTTGTCCATACCACCACCCATGTCTCCCTGAAGGAGGCGTGCAGCAGATGCACGGAGGAACGGGTGTATAAGGTAATCCGGCTGGCCAATGATGTCTGCATTCGTCTGGGAATTGAAAAGCCCAGGGTAGCTGTGGCGGGGCTGAATCCCCATGCCGGTGAGAATGGACTGTTTGGCAGAGAAGAGATTGAGGAGATCACCCCCGCGGTGGAGAGAGCAAAACAGGAGGGCATACTGGCAGACGGGCCCATCGCCCCAGACACGGTATTTTCTAAGGCTATCGGCGGCCAGTATGACATCGTGGTTGCCCAATATCACGACCAGGGCCACATCCCCATCAAGGTTTCAGGATTTCAGTATGACTACCGCACAAATGTGTGGAAAGCGGTGTCAGGAGTAAACATCACCTTGGGGCTGCCTATCATCCGGAGCTCGGTGGATCATGGGACAGCCTTTGGGAAAGCGGGAAAAGGGACCGCCAATGAGGAAAGCATGGTGAATGCAATCTATTACGGTGCAAAGCTGGCAGAAGAGAGGGGGACGGAAGAATGAAGATGATGGCAGCGGTCATGCACGGGCCAAATGATGTGCGGTATGAAGAGGTGGACAGGCCCGCCTGCCCGCCGGGGGGATTTCTCCTGAAGGTGATGGCTGTGGGCCTGTGCGGCTCCGATATCCGCAATCTCTCCTGCGATTCCATGCAGGGAGTTTACCCCCATATTTACGGCCACGAAGTGGTAGGGTACGTGGAGGAGGCAGATCCTACGGTAACGAGAGTGTCTGTGGGGGACAGGGTTTTCATCCACCCGGCGATCCACTGTATGCGGTGCGAGAGCTGCATCAGCGGCCACAGCGAGGCATGTCAGAACACAGAGGTGAAAAAGCCGGCATCCGCCCAGGGGGGATTTGCCGACTATATGCCGATCCCAAAAAATCAGGTGGACCACGGGTATATCTTCAAGATCCCGGAGGGAATCAGCTTTGAACAGGCCACCCTGGGTGAACCGATCTCCTCTGTCTACACGTGCCTGGAGAAGATCAATGTGAAATTAAACGATATTGTGGTCATCATCGGGGCTGGAACCATCGGATATTTTCTGGCCAGGCTGTCCAAAATGAGAGGGGCAAAAACAGTCATTATGGTGGAGATCAACGGTGAGCGCCTGAAAAAGGCCAGGGAGTTCGGCGCTGATTACACCGTCAACAGCCGTGAGGAGGATCCAATCCAGAAAATAAAAGAGCTGACAGGAGGGAGAGGAGCAGATAAAGTGATTTCCGCCAACCCGTCGACAGCGTCCCAGGCCCAGAGCATCTTTATGGCCAGGCCCGGAGGGATCGTGGTGTTCTTCGGCGGCGTCCCCAAGGGCGCCCTGACTGAGCTGGACACAAACCATATCCATTACAATAATCTGTGGATTTACGGCCACTATGCTTCCAACGGGACTGCCATCAAAAACGCCTTTGACCTGGCAGTTTCCAAGGATTTTCCGGCGGATCAGTTTATCAGCCGGGTGATGCCACTGTCTCAGATCAATGAGGCGATCCGCCTGACCAGAACCAGCGATGTGGTAAAAATTGTGCTGAAACCAAACTGTTAGCAGAGAACTGCTCCAATTTATAAAGGTACCTTGACAATATGGCTGAAATAAGCTATATTATCAAGGTACCATGATATTTTTGGAGAGGAGTTCGCGCCATGAAGAAACTGGAAGAAAATGGAGACTGGGGGATGGCTGACGTGAATCAGCGCCTGATTATCTGCCTGAGAGATCTGAGCCACACCATGCATTCCCTGTATGAGGGCAGGGGGAGTCAAAAGCGTGTGCTGATTGTTTTAAATGAAATGGGGGGAAAGACTACCCAGAGGGATCTTACAGAGCGGTTAGGGATACAGCCGGGTTCCGCCAGCGAGGTGATCGCCAAGCTGGAGAATGCCGGCTGTATTGCGCGCACCCCCAGCGAGAGCGACAAGAGGACAGCGAATATCGTCCTTACAGAGACGGGGAGAATGCGGGCGGCAGAGGCAAAGGCCCAGCGGATTCAGCGCCATGAGGAGATGTTTTCCTGCCTGGCGGCGGAGGAGAAGCAGGATCTGCTGTCCCTGCTGGAGAAGCTCAGCCAGGACTGGGCAGGGCGCTACCAGGGGGCAGAAAAAGGCCGCAGGCACGCTGGAAAATCCCGGGAAGCAGAGGAGGACGGGAAATGTGGAAATACATAAAGCGGTACCTTCCATATGCTGTCCTGGCGGGGCTTTTCATGGTCGGCGAGGTGTCGATGGATCTGGTTCAGCCGGGGATCATGAGCCAGATCGTGGATGAAGGCGTGCTGGGGCTGAACACCGGCGGCGCGAACAGCCTGAGCCTGATCTGGCAGAAGGGGCTTGTGATGATCGGCCTGGTGCTTTTCGGCGGCCTCTGCGGTTCTCTGAATAATGTGTTTGTTCACATATCCGGCCAGAACATCGGAAATGAGATCCGGAAAGACTGCTTTCGCAGGATTATGACCTTCTCCTTCCCCCAGATGGATTCCTTCGGGACAGGTTCTCTGGTGACCAGGGTGACGAATGATATCACCCAGGTTCAGAATTTTGTGTCCCAGTTTATGCGCGGCATGATCCGCACCTCCATGCTCATGTTCGGCAGCATGTACTGTATGTTCCGCCTGAACCGAGATTTTGGGCTGGTGGTGCTGTGTGCTTTCCCGGTGATTGTAGGCTGCCTCGCCTTCTGTATGGCAAAGGCCAACCCGCTGTTTGCCAGACTCCAGGCCCAGCTGGACGCCATCAATGCCGTCATGCAGGAGGATATCTCCGGCATACGGATCATCAAGGCCTGTGTGAGGGAGCTCTATGAGAAGGCGCGGTTTGGGAAGGCCAACTGCGCTCTGATCAAAACCCAGCTGCAGGTGCTGGTGATCTTCGCTTTCATGAACCCGGTGATCAATGCGCTGATGTATCTGGTGGTGGCGGCGATCCTGCTTGTGGGTTCCCGGGAGGCGGGAACCGGAACGGCGACGCCGGGAACCATTATGGCCTCTATCACCTACACCACCCAGCTCCTCAACGGGATCCTGATGCTGGTCATGCTGTTCCAGAATATCTCCAGGGGCATCGCCTCATGGGGGCGGGTCAGGGAGATCCTGGGATGTGAGCCCGGTCTGAAAGACGGTGATTTCCATGGGGATACAGACGCTCGCGGCGAGGTGGAGTTCCGGGATGTCTCGTTTTCCTATCCCGGCAGCAGCCAGATGGTTTTGGAGCATATCAATCTCAAGATAGAACCGGGAGAAACCGTGGCTATTATGGGGGCCACCGGCTGCGGGAAAACCACCCTGGTGAACCTGATCCCCAGGCTGTACGATGCCGTGGAGGGCTCTGTGCTGGTGGACGGCGTGGATGTGCGAAGATACCGGCAGAGGGATCTGCGGGAGAAGGTAGCGGTGGTCCTGCAGAAGAGCGAGCTGTTCAGCATGACGATCGGAGAAAATATCGCCTGGGGAGCGCCGGGAGCTTCGGAGAGCGAGATACAGGCTGCCGCCGCGGCGGCGCAGGCAGACGGCTTTATCCTGGCGGCCCCAGAGGGCTACTCGGCGCTTGTGGCCGAGAGGGGGACGAGCCTGTCCGGGGGCCAAAAGCAGAGGATCTCCATTGCGAGGGCTGTGCTGAAGCCGGCGGAAATTCTGGTCTTTGACGATTCCACCAGCGCTCTGGATCTGAAGACGGAGGCTGACCTGTACAGTGCCCTGGAGAAAGCGCGGCCTGAGAGCACCAAGATCATTGTGGCCCAGAGGATTGCCACCGTGCGCCGGGCCGACAGGATTGTGGTGCTGGAAAAAGGGAGGGTGGCCGCCTGCGGCTCCCACCGGGAGCTTCTGCAGACCTGCCAGGTATACCGGGATATTTACCATTCGCAGGTGGGAGAGGAGGATGAGGATCGTGAGCCAGCAGAGTGAACAGAAACTTCAGGAGCGGAATATTCCCGGCATGAACCGCCATGAGCGGTTTGTGGAGGTACAGCACGCGGATCACGCAGGTGCGGCTCTCAAGCGGCTTGCCTCCTATTTTGCCCGGGAAAAGGTCATGGTGGCCGGGATGTTTGCGGCTGTCCTGTTTGGAACCCTGTGCGGCGTCTATGCCCCCAGCCTTCAGAGCAATGCCATTGACATCATCGCCGAGGCCAGGGAGGGCAGCTTTTCCCAGACTCTCCTTTTTATGCTGGCGGTCTATCTGCTGTACAGCGGGAGCCAGCTCCTCCAGAACCTGATCAGCGCCAGGCTGAGCCAGAACATCGTAAAAAGGCTGAGGGAGGAGCTGTTTGGAAAAATCGTGGATTTACCGGTCCGGTATCTGGACACCCACTCCCACGGGGACATCATGAGCCGAATGACCAACGATGTGGAGAATATTTCCAGCACCATATCCCAGTCTCTGCCATCGCTGTTTTCCGGCGTTCTGACTATCATCGGAACGGTGGCGATGATGCTGTGGTACTGCTGGCAGCTGGCCTTGCTCAGCTGTGCTGCGGTGATTCTGACCCTGGCGGCCACCAAAGTGCTCTCAGGGAAGGTGCGCAAATTTTCCCGGAAGCGGCAGATGCTGCTGGGCCAGCTCAACGGCACAGTGGAGGAGATGATCTCCGGCTACCGGACCGTGGTGGCCTACAACCATCAGGAGATCACCGCCGAAGAGTTCTGCAGGACAGCGGATTCCCTGACAAAGGCGGGGATTAAAACCGATGTGTTCAGCGGCGTCATGGGCCCAGTCATGAACTGCATCGGCAACATCGGCTTTGTCATCATCGCGGCTTTCGGCGGATATTTTTCCATCCACGGCCTGATTTCCGTGGGCGTGATCTCAGCATTTATCGTCTACGCAAAGCAGTTCAGCCGCCCGATCAACGAGATCGCTCAGATCTATGGGCAGCTGCAGACCGCGATTGCCGGGGCGGAGAGGGTGTTCGCTGTTCTGGATGAAGAGAATGAGGATCATTCCGGGGAGGAGATGGAGGAGGAGAAGGCCGAGACTGTGTTCTTCCGGAATGTTAATTTTTCCTATAAGCCGGGTCATCCAGTCATCCGTGATTTCACTCTGACCGTGCCGTCAGGAAAAAAGGTGGCCCTGGTTGGGGCCACCGGAAGCGGAAAGACCACTATTGTCAACCTGCTGATGCGGTTTTACGACATAGACAGCGGCGAGATCTGCATAAACGGCCAGAACATTCAGAACATATCCCGGGACAGCCTGCGCAGACATATCGCCATTGTCCTGCAGGACACAGTTCTGTTTTCCGGCACCATCCGGCATAACCTGCTGTATGGAAACAGTGAGGCCACGGAAGACCAGCTGCAGCAGGCGATGGAGATGAGCCGGTGCCAGGACATGTTAAAGGGGCTGCCTCAGGGCTATGACACACTGCTGACCGACTCCGGAGAAAACATCAGCCAGGGGCAGCGGCAGCTTCTAGCCATTGCCCGGGCGTTTGCGGCGGATCCCAGAATCCTGATTCTGGACGAGGCGACCTCCAACGTGGACACCCGGACAGAGAAGGCTATCCAGGACGCCATGCAGAGGGTGATGCAGAACCGGACAAGCATTGTCATTGCGCACCGCCTCTCCACTATCAGGGACTCGGATCTGATCGTCGTAATGGATTCGGGGAGAATTGTGGAATGTGGCAGCCACGGCCAGCTTCTGGCTCAGCAGGGGAAGTATTACCAGCTGTATATGACCCAGTACGCCGGCGCGGCCACCTAGAAAAACAGGTCGGTTTTCCGGGCTTTATCCCAGAATTGCCTTCAGGTCATCATCAGGCGTGGTGACAGGGGCAATGTGAAAATGCTCTGCCAGGTAGCCGAGAACATTTGGGGAGAGGAAAGCTGGGAGAGTGGGGCCCAGACGGATATTCTGGATGCCCAGATAGAGCAGGGTCAAAAGAATGCAGACGGCCTTCTGCTCATACCAGGACAGAACCATAGTCAAGGGAAGCTCATTGACGGAACACTGAAAGGCGTCTGCCAGGGCCAGAGCAACCTTGATGGCGCTGTAAGCGTCGTTGCACTGCCCCATGTCCAGGAGACGGGGGATGCTGCCGATGCTGCCAAGATCCAGGTCGTTGAAGCGGTATTTCCCGCATGCCAGAGTCAGGATCACCGTATCGTCAGGCGCCTTTTTGACAAATTCTGTATAGTAATTTCTGCCGGGCCGCGCTCCGTCGCAGCCGCCTACCAAGAAGAAATGCCGGATGGCGCCGGACTTGACTCCGTCTATGATCTGACTGGAGGCTTCCAGAACGGCATGGCGGCCAAAGCCGGTGGTCACCTGTGTGCCGCCGTTGATGCCGCAGAAGACGTTATCTTCTGTAAAGCCGCCAAGCTCCAGGGCCTTTTCGATAACAGGGGAGAAGTCCTTATCGCTGTCAATATGTGTCATACCGGGATAGGAGACCACGTCGGTGGTAAAGACCCGGTCGGCGTAGCTCTCTTTTACAGGCATCAGACAGTTGGTGGTAAAGAGAATAGGCGCTGGGAGGCCGGCAAATTCCTTCTGCTGATTCTGCCAGGCGGTTCCGAAATTCCCCTTTAAATGAGGATATTTTTTTAATTCCGGGTATGCATGGGCCGGAAGCATTTCCCCGTGGGTATAAACATTGATGCCCTTTCCCGCAGTCTGTTCCAGCAAAAGTTTCAGGTCCAAAAGATCGTGGCCGGTGATCACGATAAAGGGCCCTTTTTCAACAGTCAAAGGCACCTGAACTGGATGAGGCACGCCGAAAGTTTCCGTATTTGCTTGATCCAGAAGCTCCATGCAGGCCAAATTCACTTTCCCGGTTTCCATGACGATGGGGAGCAGTTCATCCATCCCCCAGTCCTCCGCCAGGGCGTAGAGAGCTTTATAAAGGAACTGGTTTACTTCCTCATTTTCATAACCGAGGACAGCAGCGTGGTAGGCGTAAGCAGCCATGCCCCGGATACCGAAGAGGATCAGAGATTTTAGGGAGCGAATGTCCTCAGGGGCGTCCCAGATGCGGTTCACGTCGTAGTCGTCGGTATTGCCGCAGCGGGCGGAGCAGGCTCCACAGCCGGGGGCGATTCGCTCTTTCTCCGCCCGGACCTGCCGGATCAGCAGGCGTAGGGAGTCCTCGTCAAAATTAACATTGGTGACGGTGGCGAAGAGCCCTTCTAAAATCAGACGGTCGGTCTGGCTAGTTTTCGGATTTTGGCAGCAGGCCCGGGCGAGACCAATCAGAGCGCCGGTCAGTTCATCCTGAAGGCGGGCAGCTTCAGCCGTTTTTCCGCAGACTCCGGCTCTTGCGGTGCAGCCGCTGCAGCCTGCAGTCTGTTCACATTGAAAGCAAAACATCGTTCTCTCTGTCATAAAATCCTCCTTTAGCGATCTAAGATCCTTCCGTCTGTTGAGATGGTGACAACCTGCCACGGGATAAACTTTCCGCTGTTTTTCAGAGCAGCGACGGCAGCATGCTCGATGCCTCCGCAGCAGGGTACCTCCATTCGGACAATGGTAAGACTTTTCACAGCATTGTTTTTGATAATCTCGGTCAGCTTCTCGGAATAGTCCACAGAGTCCAGCTTGGGACAGCCGACCAGGGTGATTTTCCCTTTGATAAAGTCTTCGTGAAAGCTGCCGTAGGCGTAGGCTGTGCAGTCGGCGGCAACCAGCAGGTGCGCATCATTGAAATAAGGAGCGTTTACCGGGGCCAGCTTGATCTGGACCGGCCACTGGCGAAGGCGGGAGGGTGCTTTAGAGCGCTCCGGTTCGCAGGCTGCTGCAGTCTGTGTGGATTCCGGGCGCTGGATCTGCCGGGATTGGCTGCCTGGGCAGCCGCAGGGGAGGACCATGCCCTCAGACTGCATTTTTTTCTTCTTCTGTTCTAAAACGGCAGCTTCGTCATAGGCGGCGGCCTCTCTCTCAATAAATGTTATAGCCCCGGTGGGACAAGCAGGGAGACAGTCTCCCAGGCCATCGCAGTAGTCGTCCCGCAGGAGTCTGGCTTTGCCGTCAACCATACCGATGGCTCCTTCGTGGCAGGCTTTGGCGCACAGGCCGCAGCCATTACATTTTTCTTCATCGATCTGGATAATTCTTCTGATCATATTAAGTTTCCTCCTGAAATGCTGTTTGTGAAATACTGTTTGGAAAAGTTGTCTGCAATACTGATGGTGTCAGTATAGCGAATTTTTTGCGGGATGTATGTTGCTATGACAACGAAAAAACATTCTGTGAAAAGAAAAAGGGGCTGTCGCAAAATAGATGAGTAATCATCTATGGAGCAATGGCTCCTTTTTTATGCCTGAAAACAGAAAACGGACTCCGAAGAGCCCGCAATCCATGGTATAATTAGATATGCCTACTAACCCAAAATACCATA
>CALWBQ010000013.1 GCA_944376125.1 uncultured Lachnospiraceae bacterium | reverse complement strand
GTACCGGGCGGTAAAAAATCAACTGTTCCGCCAGGATATCGGGCAGGTGATTATTGCAACAGATGCCGGGCGTGAAGGGGAGCTGGTAGCCAGGCTGATTCTGGAAAAAAGCGGATGTACGAAGCCGATTCGCCGTCTCTGGATTTCGTCTGTTACAGATAAAGCGATCCGGGAGGGATTTGAGAATCTGAGGGACGGGAGAGAGTATAATCACCTGAGGGATGCAGCCCTTTGCAGGGCAGAGGCAGACTGGCTGGTGGGGATTAACGCAACCAGAGCATTGACCTGCAAATACAATGCGCAGCTTTCCTGCGGCCGGGTTCAGACCCCCACCTTGGCTATAATCGAAAAGAGAGAAAAGGAGATCAAAACATTTGTCCCCAAACCTTTTTATGGGATTAAAGCGGAGCGGGGAGGTCTGAACTTTTCCTGGGAGGATCAAAAAACAGGTTCCAGACGCCTCTTTGACCGGAAAAAGGTACAGGAGCTGGAGAAAAAATTGAAGGGAAAGCCAGCTTTGATTCAGGAAGTCAGACACCGCACAAAGCAGACTCCCCCGCCTCTTTTGTATGATCTGACAGAGCTCCAGAGGGAAGCCAACCGCCGGTACCAATATTCGGCAAAAGAAACACTTAACCTATGCCAGAGGCTCTATGAGAACCATAAGGTGCTGACATATCCCAGAACGGATTCCAGGTACCTGACCAGCGACATCCTTCCTACTATAGCGGAGAGGCTGAAAGCCTGCTCTGTAGGACCTTACCGGAAGGCAGCAGGGCGCCTGATTCACCAGCCCCTTCCGAAAAATCCATTTTTTGCTGACAATAGCAAGGTGACAGACCACCATGCGATCATCCCTACGGAACAATATGTTCAGCTAGATCATATGACCATAGATGAAAGGCGGATCTATGATATGGTAGTGCGCCGTTTCCTGGCCGTTTTGTATCCTCCTTTTGTCTGCGATGAGTGGACTGTGAGGGCTGAGATCGAGGATGAGATTTTTGCTGCCTCAGCCAGGACGGTGAAGGAGCAGGGGTGGCGTGCCGTCTATGAAGAAGACTTTTCTGCGCCAGAAGAAGGAGATGCCGGAGAATGGGATCAAACCCAGGCTGGGAGACTGTCAGAATTGGAGAAGGGAAGCCGCCTGGAGGCGAGCGGCCGGGATGTGACGGTGACTGAGGGAAAGACTGCGCCGCCTTCTTATTTTACGGAGGCTACCCTCCTCACAGCAATGGAAAAGCCGGCAGCTTACATGGAGACAGAGGACGGTGAGGAGAGAAAGGCCATGGCAAAGACTCTGGGTGAGACTGGAGGACTGGGAACAGTGGCAACCCGGGCGGATATCATCGAGAAATTATTCAGCAGTTTCCTTCTTGAGAAAAAGGGCCAGGAGATTCATCTGACAGCTAAAGCCAGACAGCTTCTGGAGCTGGTTCCGGAAGATCTGAGAAAACCGGAGCTGACGGCAGAGTGGGAAGAAAAGCTGGCAGAGATCTCCCGGGGAACTCTAAAGAGGAGCGATTTTATGGATGGGATCTGCCAATATACGGAGAACTTAATTCAGGAGATTAAAAGCGGTGAGGGCACATTCCGCCATGATAATTTGACCAACAAAAAATGTCCCAACTGCGGTAAAAGGCTGCTGGCAGTAAAGGGCAAAAACAGTGAGATGCTGGTCTGCCAGGATCGGGAGTGCGGATATCGGGAGACTGTGTCCAGGACCTCCAATGCGCGGTGTCCCAAATGCCATAAGAAGATGGAGCTGAGGGGAAGCGGAGACGGAAAGATCTTTGTCTGCCGCTGCGGCTACAAAGAGAAGCTGTCCTCTTTTACGGAGCGAAGAAAGAAAGAAGGAGCCGGAGTCTCCAAAAAAGATGTGGCCCGATATCTGAATCAGCAGAAAAAGGAGGAGGCTTCCGTCTCATCAGCGCTTGCGGAAGCTCTGGCAAAAATAAAGATAAATTCGTGAAACTTTCAGCCAAGTCATGGGATAACCGGAAAATATGACGAAATTGACAGTATTTCGTAAGAATTAATTCAGGACAATTTTTCCTTTCTATGGTATGATGATATCAAGAAAAACGAGTACCTAAAAAAGAAAAAATGCGTACAGAGGGTCATATAAAAGGAGGTAACAGGATGATGAGGAGAAGATGGATTGTGACAGCTTTGGCTGCGGCAGCCCTGACGGCAGGTATGTCCATGACAGCCTTAGCGGAAGGATGGGTTACAAAAGACAATGGCCAGTGGGGCTACCAGGAGAAAGACGGAAGCTGGGCCACAGATGTCTGGAGAAAAGATACAGCAGGAAAATACTACTATCTGGACAGCAATGGGAACATGGCGGTGAATCAGCTGATTGACGGAACCTACTATGTGAATCAGAATGGTGTTATGGTCACAGAGACCTGGGTACAGATCCCGGATGAGTGGGATGGAAATCTGGAGTGGTACTACTTCCGGGACAATGGAGCTGTAGTAGAGTCTGGATGGAGAACCATCGGCGGCGTGAAGTATTATTTTGAGGACAGCAAGATGGTGACCGGCTGGCAGGACATCGATGATAGTGTTTACTATTTTAAAGATTCCGGTGCCATGGCTACCGGGTGGCAGCTGCTGGATCAGAGGGATGGCGATGATTCCGGCTGGGGAGAACAGGTATGGTATTATTTTTCCACTACTGGAAAAATGTCTGCCTCCAAAGAGCAGAGGATCAACGGGCATACCTATATCTTTGATTCCCAGGGAAGGATGCTGACTGGATGGGTAGATCCAGTGAACTTTACTTCTTCTAAGTACGGCAATGTCGGCGATGATATCAATGTCCTCCGCTATCACAATGATGACGGGAGCGGCGCTGACGGATGGAAATATATTTACAATATAGATGAGACAGAGGAAAGCTGGTACTATTTCCGCGATGGTCAGGCATACAGCACCACTTACAAAGGAAAAGCACTGGATGATGAGTACGCATTGGCCAGCATTGACGGAAAGACCTATTGCTTCCGGGCAGATGGGCGGATGTACACAGGGCTCCTGGAATTGGATGACGGACGGGTGTACTACTTTGATGAGAGCGGTGTGATGAAAACCGGCCGGGTAGTGGTAAATGATGAGGATCACGACAATGAGGTGTTCTACTTTACTTCCAGCGGCTCTCTGGGAAATAAGGGTGACGGCGTAACGGGCGTTCAGAATGGTTACCTGTATGAGGACGGCGCTCTGGTACATGCAGAGGAAGGCATGACTTACGAGATCAAGGAAGTAGATGGAAAACAGTATCTGGTCAATGAGTCCGGCAAAGTTAAAACCAGCGGAACTGCCAGGGATGCAGACGGCGTTAAGTACAGAGTGACGAAGAATTCTGACGGAAGCTACAATATTACCATCGAAGAAGACGACTAAAGCAGTGATATCCGCTCTTGACAAAACCTGTTTCCATGCTATAATGAAAAAGACTTGAAACATGGTTTTTGATAAAGCAATACGCAGATGGGAAGAGTAGGAAAATTGGTTTCTGCCCAGAGAGGGATGGGAAGGTGAAAGCATCCTGCAGAGACGTTTCTGAAGACCACCCCGGAGTGTCCCTTAATCGGGAACGGTGATTCCGTTATCATCTTACAAGAGGTCCTGGCAGCGAGAAATGTCCGGACAACGAGGGTGGAACCGCGATGAAGTATCGTCCCTTGTCACGCGAAAGCGTGGCAAGGGACTTTTTGTTTAATACGAAAAGGAGGCAAAACTATGAAAATCACATTAAAAGACGGCTCTGTAAGGGAATATCAGCAGCCGATGGCCATTATCGACATTGCCAGAGATCTGAGTGAAGGTCTGGCCAGGGTTGCCTGTGTAGGCGTTGTAGACGGGGAAACAAAGGATTTGAGGACGGTTCTGGACCATGACTGCACCTTAAATATTTGTACGGCCAATGACCCGGAGGGACTGGCTGCCCTCCGCCATTCTGCCAGCCACGTGATGGCACAGGCGATCAAGAGACTGTATCCATCCACCAAGCTGGCTATCGGCCCGTCTATCGCTGATGGATTTTACTATGATCTGGATCCGGAGACGCCGTTTACCGCAGAGGATATGGAAAAGGTAGAGGCAGAAATGAAGAAGATCGTAAAGGAGGCATTTCCCATCGAGCGCTTCACTCTCCCCAGACAGGAAGCCATTGAGTTTATGAAAGAACGCCAGGAACCCTACAAAGTGGAGTTGATTGAGGATCTTCCGGAGGGCGAGGAGATCAGCTTTTACCGCCAAGGTGAGTTTGTGGACCTGTGTGCCGGCCCGCACCTGATGAATACCAAGGATGTGGGAAAAGCCTACAAACTGATGAGCCTGGCCGGAGCATACTGGAGAGGCAATGAGAAGAATAAAATGCTGACCCGTTTTTATGGCACCGCTTTTGGAAAAAAGGCGGAACTGGATGCCTACATCACTATGATGGAGGAGGCTAAAAAACGGGATCACAGGAAACTGGGCAAGGAACTGGGGCTCTTTATGATGCATGAGGCTGGCCCGGGATTCCCATTTTTCCTGCCAAAAGGAATGGTGCTGAAGAATACTCTTCTGGACTATTGGAGAGAGATCCACAGAAAGGCTGGCTATGTGGAAATTTCCACGCCGATTATTTTAAATAGAAAACTGTGGGAGACTTCCGGACACTGGGACCATTACAAGAACAATATGTACACCACTGTCATCGATGATGAGGACTATGCCATTAAACCGATGAACTGCCCGGGCGGCGTTCTGGTTTATGCTTCTGAACCCAGATCCTACCGGGACCTGCCGCTGAGGATGGGGGAACTTGGCCTGGTGCACCGCCACGAGAAGTCCGGACAGCTTCACGGTTTGATGAGAGTGCGCTGCTTTACCCAGGATGATGCCCATATTTTTATGACTCCTGACCAGATCAAAGGCGAAATCAAAAATGTGGCCAATCTGATCAACGAGGTTTACTCTCTGTTTGGATTTAAATACCATGTAGAGCTTTCTACCCGGCCTGAGGATTCCATGGGGAGCGATGAGGACTGGGAGCTGGCGACTGCCGGTTTAAAAGATGCCCTGGATGAACTGGGGCTTCCCTACGTGATCAACGAGGGGGACGGGGCATTCTATGGCCCCAAGATCGATTTCCATCTGGAGGATTCGATTGGCAGGACCTGGCAGTGCGGAACAATCCAGCTGGATTTCCAGCTTCCGCAGCGGTTTGAGCTGGAATACATGGGGGCAGACGGAGAAAAGCATCGCCCGATTATGATCCACAGAGTGGTATTTGGATCCATCGAGCGGTTTATCGGAATCCTGATTGAGCACTTTGCTGGGGCATTCCCGACCTGGCTGGCTCCAGTGCAGGTAAAAGTGCTGCCAATTTCTGAGAAATTTGAGGAGTACGCACGCAGTGTGGAGAAAACATTAAATGATGCCGGTATCCGGGCTGAGACAGACGGCCGCTCTGAGAAGATCGGCTACAAGATCCGCTCTGCACAGATGGAGAAGATTCCGTACATGCTGGTAGTTGGCCAGAAGGAAGAGGAAGAGGGACTGGTATCTGTGAGAAGCCGCTTCGCCGGGGACGAGGGCCAGAGAACCTTGGATTCCTTTATTCAGATGATCAAAGAGGAGATTGCATCCAAGACTCTCAGAGAAACTGTGGCAAAAGACAAAAAAGAAGACAAGTAAGGTATGAAGCAGGAACGCTTATTTTATTTAGACGTCATAAGGGCCGTATGTGCCCTTATGATCGTCGTTTACCATTTTCCGCTTGCTATTTCGCAGCCTGTTGACTATTTCCACAGCTTTGCCAACGGCAGCTTTGGCATGATTGCTGTGTATTCGTTTTTTATGGTTTCCGGAGCGGCACTGATGCACCGGTACCGGAATGAAGAGAATTTCTCTGTCAGGACATTCTATCGGAAACGGTTTTTCAGCATCTATCCTCTTTTTTGGATTACCTATGTGCTGGCCTTTTTTTGGGTCTTTTGGCAGCTTAGGGAAATCTACCATGTCGTTCCGACCTATGCAGTTATCTGGTCGGTAATCGGAATGGATGGATGGCTGGCCAATTTAGTCCCCACTTTCTATATGGTAGGAGAATGGTTTTTGGGGAGCATTATTATGCTTTACCTGGCATTTCCCGTTGTGAGAGCGGCGTACCGGAGGTATCCGGCTGCCAGCCTCCTGGCGGCGTTTGCGGCGGCGATGGTTCTTTTTGCCTGGCACCCATTCCCCATCGAGATAAAACAAAATCCTGTGGTAGATGTATTCTATTTTTTATTGGGTGCAGCCCTGGAGGATGGTAGGAGGTATATTCGGGAGCATCGGCCGAACCTGCAGAAGCCGGTCTGGATCCTATCAGCGGCAGGAATGGTGATATGGATCTTTGTGCCTGTAACCAATGGGGTAGGTACATTTGGCAGGGAAGTTTCTTTCCTGATTTTTACTGTGATTTTTTACCTATTCTGGATGGGAGCGGCAGAACGGCTCCAGCGGCTGCCAAGCGCTGAGAAAATTTTGATCAGTCTGTCTGGAAGCAGCTATGGAATCTTTCTGACCCACCATGCGGCGGCGCAGGCAATAACTGGACATTTTGCGGCTGTGCAGTCCACTAAAAGAGAAATTTTTATGATGCTGGTGATGACATTTGTTCTTACATGGGCGGCTACGCGGCTGGTTTACTGGATTGAGTCATACATAAAATCGTTTCTCTAGGCAATACTAGCTTTGTCAGATCAAAAACTGTCTGAAGGAGGAATAGGATGACAAAGCTAAATTGTAATGTAACCAGTTGTGTTCATAATGCAGATGACTGCTGCTGTAAGAATTCTATCGTAGTTGAGGGGCAGACAGCTAGAGACAAATGTGATACCTGCTGCGCCAGCTTCGATGAGAATAAGGGCGATTCGTTTACGAATCTTTTCAAGACACCGGAGAACCGCCTGGAAGTAGACTGCGAGGCGGTTAACTGTGTTTACAATGAGCGGCGCCGCTGTGTTGCAGAGCACATCGGCATCGGAGGAGGAAAGGCCAGCAGCGCCAGCCAGACGGAATGTACCAGTTTTAAAGCGAAGTAGAGAGTGAGAGAAAGGCGGCCGAGCGGCTGCCGGAATCAGGGGCAGCGTGGAATGCGGCTGCCCCTGAAAATTTGGAATGAACCGCAGGTTTTCAAAAAATATCTTGACAAGGCGGCTCCTCTATAGTATAGTAATAAAAGTTGTGAAGACAACTGACAGGAAAGCAGGTATCCGCCTCACCCTGGCACGAGCAAGTGACCCGGGTTTATAGATGACTACATAGGCATGAGAAAGCGCCTACGAGCAGTGTGCTTTGTGTGGCTTTGTAGAATACGCAGGTGGATAGAAGTATTTTCTATCTGCTTTTTTCATTTTAAAGAAGTTTTGGGTTCCCTAAGTGATCACATTACATGGAGGTGTACGACTATTAGCGAATTAATGATTAACGAACAGATCAGAGACAAAGAGGTCCGTTTGATTGGTGAGGACGGAAGCCAGCTTGGCATCATGTCTGCCAGAGAAGCCTACAGACTGGCTCAGGAGGCTGAGCTTGACCTGGTGAAGATTGCGCCGACTGCAAAGCCGCCGGTGTGCAAGATCATCGATTACGGAAAATACCGCTATGAGATGGCCCGCAAGGAAAAAGAGGCCAAGAAAAAGCAGAAAGTAATCGAGATCAAGGAAGTTCGTTTATCCCCGAACATCGACACCAATGACTTGAATACGAAGATGGGAGCCGCCAGGAAATTCTTGGAAAAGGGTGACAAAGTGAAGGTGACCCTGCGTTTCCGTGGCCGGGAGATGGCACATATGTCTAAATCCAAATATATCTTGGATGACTTTGCACAGGGACTGGCAGAGATCGCGGTGGTTGATAAGCCAGCCAAGGTGGAAGGCAGGACAATGGTTATGTTTTTGACTGCAAAACGGTAAAAATAGCATAAGTTAAGGAGGAAAATACAATGCCTAAATTAAAAACTAGCAGAGCAGCAGCAAAGCGCTTCAAAATGACTGGAACTGGTAAATTAGTTCGCAATAAAGCGTACAAATCCCATATCTTAACTAAGAAGTCAACCAAGAGAAAGAGAAACCTTAGAAAAGATATCGTTGCCGATGCAACCAACAGCAAGGTAATGAAGAAGATTTTACCATATCTGTAAGTTGACGCTTGATTAAGAAGGAGGAAATGACCGATGGCAAGAATTAAAGGCGGTATGAACGCTAAGAAGAAACATAATAGAGTGTTAAAGCTGGCTAAAGGCTACAGAGGCGCTCGTTCCAAACAGTATAGAATTGCAAAACAGTCCGTAATGAGAGCATTAGCTACTTCCTATTCCGGACGTAAGGAGAGAAAGAGACAGTTCAGACAGCTCTGGATTGCCCGTATCAATGCTGCAGCCCGCATCAACGGCCTGTCCTACAGCAAGTTTATGTACGGCTTAAAGCTGGCCGGCGTAGAGATGAACCGCAAGGTATTGTCTGACATGGCAATTAATGATGCAGACGGATTTGCAAAACTGGCAGAACTGGCAAAGTCCAAATTAGCTTAATAAAATAGCGGCAGACCCCGGAACAGTGGAGTTTCCGGGGTCTTTGTCATATGTGCCTGCACTTTTGATTTGCCAAATTGATGTGCTAAAGCGTTGACAAATCTTGATAGGCTGTGCTATCATATGTAAAATATTGAGAAGATCGGGCCAGGCAGTGTGTTGTCCCGAGATACCGATGGAATGTGAGGGAACAGATATGTGGAAGTATTTTGCGAAACGTCTGGGGATGATGGCGGTAGCGCTGTTTTTTATCATTCTCCTGACTTTTATCATTATGCATTCAATCCCCGGAGGACCTTTCACCAGTGACCGAAAGGTATCGGCTGAAGTCGAGGCGGCCTTAAATGCTAAGTACAATCTGGATGCGCCGCTGTACGAGCAGTTTTTTGATTATCTGGGCGGTGTTCTGAGAGGTGACTTTGGGCCATCCTATGAATACACGGGCAAGAGTGTAAATGATTTTATTGCCAATGGATTTCCGGTATCAGCAAAGTTGGGAGTTATTACAATGGTATTTGTTCTCCTGGCTTCCATCCCTATGGGGATTCTGGCGGCTGTTAAAAACGGAAAATGGCAGGACATGGCAGTGATGGCAGTTGCAACGATAGGTGTGACGATCCCGTCCTTTGTCATTGCCTCGGTGCTGATCTATATTTTTTCTTTCCGTCTCAACTGGCTTCCCACTTACGGGGTGGATACCTGGAAAGGCTACATTCTTCCAGTGATTGCGCTGGGCGGCTATTCCGTAAGCTATCTGGCCCGGCTGATGCGCTCCAGCCTCCTGGAAGTCATGGGACAGGACTATATCAGGACAGCCAGGGCAAAGGGCCTTTCGGAGACGAAGGTGATTCTGCGCCATGCTATGAGAAATGCGCTGATCCCTGTGATCACGGTCCTGGGTCCCACAGTTGCCAACCTTTTGACCGGGAGCTTTGTGGTAGAGAAGATTTTTGCAATCCCCGGCCTGGGCGTCCATTTTGTAAACAGCGTTTCTCAGAGGGATTATACGACGATTATGGGCGTTACAATTTTTTATGCCACCTTTCTTCTGGCAATGATTTTTATTGTAGATGTATTCTATTGCCTCATTGACCCGAGGATCAAATACGAATAGGCAGGGGAGAAAACATGGAACAGAAATGGGAATTACTTTCATCGACAAATGAGGACCGGGAAAAAATATGGACGAAGAACCGAACCTTTGCAGGGGATGTCTGGTTCCGGTTCAGGAGAAAACCGACAGCTATAGCCGGCTTTGTGATCATTGTACTGCTGGTATGCTTTGCCGTCTTCGGTCCTTTTTTTACAAAATACAGTTATTCGGATCAGAATCTGGAGGTAGTCAATATCCCGCCAGTGATGAAGGTCTATGAGGCTCCGGACGGGGAAGGCTATCTCTACATTACCCAGTCCCTCAAAGTGGTTTACGTAAACCCTGATGGAACTTTGGGAGAGCAGCTTACCAGGGTTCGCAGCGAGGATGACCAGATGATGACCATCTTTGACTGCAATGGGACAGAGGTCGCCCTTTATTATGGACAGAAGCCATATGTGATTGCAGATCAGGAAACAAAAATTATCTATCCGTCCACTACTATGTGGAACCGCTCTTACATTTTGGGGACGGATGCCCTTGGGAGAGATATTCTCACCAGACTGATGTATGGAACAAGGATCTCGCTGCTGGTGGCCTTTATTGCCGCTGGAGTCAATATGGTCATCGGAATTCTGTACGGGGGCATTTCCGGCTATACAGGAGGAAATACCGATACCATTATGATGCGTATCGTTGATATTATCAGCACGATTCCGCTGACGCTGTATGTCATTTTGATTATGGTTTTGATGGGGAATGGGCTCCACAGTATTATCATAGCTCTGGGGAGCGTCTACTGGGTGGATATGGCCCGGGTAGTCCGAGGACAGATGCTGAGTCTTAAAGGCCAGGAATTTGTTCTGGCAGCCAGGACGATCGGCTCCTCGACGAAGACCATTTTGCTGGAGCATCTGATTCCGAACGCCATGGGATCGATTTTGGTGACGGTGACGATGCTGATTCCTTCAGCAATCTTTATGGAAGCCTTTCTGGGATATGTGGGAATCGGTCTCCAGCCGCCTTTGGCCAGCCTCGGAACGATGTGCAATGATGCGACGGCCAATTTGAGAACTTGTCCATACCAGCTGTTTATCCCCGCGCTGATGATCTGTATGATCATGTTTGCCTTTAACTTTGTAGGGGACGGGCTGCGGGATGCCCTGGATCCCAAGCTGAAAAAATAAGCTGCAGGACAGGAACAGGCAGCTACGACAGAGTATGAAAAAATGCCGCAGCGAATGCGGCGCTGGAGGAATCATGGAACCTATTTTACAGGTAGAAAATCTGAAAACATCATTTTTCACCAGCAATGGGGAAGTTCAGGCTGTGCGCGGCGTCAGCTTTTCTGTTGAGAAGGGTGATATATTAGGTATCGTAGGAGAGTCTGGAAGCGGCAAGAGCGTAACCTCTATGTCCATCCTGAAGCTGCTGGCGGATACCGGGAAAATAAAAGAAGGTACGATTTTGTTTGAAGGGCAGGATCTCACAAAGATGGGGAAAGCCCAGATGAGAAAAATCCGCGGTGAGAAGATCGCCATGATTTTCCAGGATCCAATGTCGTCCCTGAATCCCCTGATTCCCGTGGGAAAACAGGTGGCGGAGATGATCAAGGAACACCACCCGGAGAAGAAAAAAGATGAGCTGAAGAGGGAAGTTCTGGATTTGTTTTCCAGAGTCCGGATACCGGAGCCGGAAAAACGGTACAATTCCTATCCCCATGAGTTTTCAGGGGGGATGCGGCAGAGAGTTATGATCGCCATGGCGCTGGGAAATAAGCCGGATCTGCTGATTGCCGATGAGCCGACCACGGCTCTGGATGTTACGATACAGGATCAGATCCTGAAACAGCTCAGGGGACTGCAAAAGGAATTTGGAACCAGTATTATTTTTATCACCCATGATCTTGGGGTAGTGGCAGAACTCTGCACACGGGTTATCGTTATGTATGGCGGCCTGGTGATGGAGGAGGCCAGGATCGACGATATTTTCGAAGATCCAAAACATCCGTATACGCTGGGACTCTTGGCTTCCATCCCCAAGCTGGAGCAGGACAAAGGCCAGAGACTGTCGCCGATCCCAGGTTCCCCGCCGGATATGACGAATCCGCCTGTCGGATGCCCCTTTGCCCCCCGGTGCCCTTATGCGAGAAATATCTGCGCTGCGGAATGTCCAGAATTTAAAGAAGTTGGGGAAGGACACAGATCCCGGTGCTGGCTGCTGGATCCGGAGGCGCCGTCTGACCATAATCCGTTCCGTTGATGGAATTTGTGCTGGAGGAAATTATGAGTGAATCGATTGTGCTGGAAGTCAGAAATCTGACAAAACATTTTAAAGTGGGAAGTTCCGGTAAGCAGGTAGTGCACGCGGTGGACAATGTCAGCTTTCGGCTGGCCAAAGGGAAGACCCTGGGTCTGGTGGGAGAGTCCGGCTGCGGAAAATCCAGCTGTGCCAGAACGATTATCCGGATTTATGAACCGACATCCGGACGCATTATCCTGGATGGCCAGGATATTACAGAGCTGAATCAGAAAGCCCTGCAGCCGGTGCGAAAGAAAATGCAGATGATCTTTCAGGATCCGTATGCATCCCTGAATGCCAGGATGACAGTGAGAGATATCATTGCGGAACCTCTTGTTGCCCATCATATTGTGAAGAAAAAGGATCAGGCAAATGACTGGGTTTATCCCATGCTGGAGCGAGTCGGCCTCACAAAAGAACACGCGAACCGGTATGCCCATGAATTTTCGGGGGGCCAGAGGCAGAGAGTTGGGATTGCCAGGGCGCTGATTCTTCAGCCGGATCTGGTGATCTGCGATGAGCCTATCTCAGCCCTGGATGTTTCGATCCAGGCCCAGGTGGTCAATCTTCTGAAAGATTTTCAGGAGGAGAAAGGGATTTCTTATCTGTTTATTGCCCATGATCTGTCCATGGTCCGTTACGTCTCAGACGATGTAGGAGTGATGTATTTGGGACAGCTGGTGGAGATCTGCGAGGCGGATGAGATCTATAAAAATCCCCTTCATCCCTACACCAAAGGGCTTTTGGGGAGTATTCCTATCGCAAATCCCAAATTGGCTAGGGAGAAGGAGAAGAGCAGCATCGAGGGAGATATTCCGAGCCCCATTAATCCCCCAAGAGGCTGCCGATTCCATACCCGCTGCCCTTACGCCCGCCCTGTGTGCAGCCAGGAAGCTCCAGAAATGAAGGAAGCAGGCCCTGGGCACATGGTGGCTTGCCATCTTTATTAAAGCAGGTTAGGGCGGATCAGCGCCCTTTCCATAATCATCCAAAAAGGAGGAGAAGATTATGAAGAAAAAAATTAGCCTGGTTCTGGCCCTCGGATTGGCCTGCAGCACTGTTCTTTCTGGCTGCGGCGGCTCATCCGGCGAGACAGAGCCTCAGACCATTGCGGAGGCAACGACAGAGGCGCCTTCCAGTGAAGCAGCAGAGGCAGAGACAGAGGCACCGGCTGCCAGCGGAGCTCAGGAGATGACATTTATCATTAGCAATGAGCCGGATGGAATTGATCCTGGCATTACCAACAATTCCTTTGCATCTATCTTTCTCGCAAACTGCTTTGAGGGGTTGGTGACCTATGATTCTACAGGCACTGTAGTGGGCGGCAATGCGGAGTCCTGGGATATCAGCGATGATGGGACCGTGTACACCTTCCATTTGAGAGATGGATTGAAGTGGAGCGATGGAAGCGATCTGACTGCCAATGATTACGTGTACGCAATGCAGCGTGTGCTGGATCCTGCTACCGGCGGCCAGTATGTTGACATTTTGACGGCGTACATTAAAAATGCAAAAGAGTATTACTCAGGGGAGGCGACTGCAGATGAGCTGGGGATCAAAGCTGTAGATGACCAGACTCTGGAGATCACTCTGATCCAGCCCACCTCTTTCTTTATCGATCTGCTGACTATGTGGGTGTTTGACCCAGTGCAGCAGGCGACGATTGAGGCCAATGGCGACCAGTGGACGGCATCCGCAGATACTTATATCTGCAACGGCCCGTTTAAGATTACAGAAATGAATATGGGCGAGAGCATGATCCTGGAAAAGAACGAGAATTACTGGGATGCAGCAAATGTCACTCTGGATAAGCTGACTCTCCGCTATGTACTGGACACTTCTACAGCTCTGACTGCTTATGAGTCCGGTGAGGTTGACGGTATCCGCAACATTCCGTCTGCAGATTACGCACGTCTGAAAGCGGAGAACGCAGGTGTGCAGACTGTTCCTAACTACGGAACTGTTTGGTACAATATTAACTGTTCCAAAGAACCCTATAACGATCCGCTGGTACGCAAGGCGTTGAATCTTGCCATCGACCGTCAGTCCATCATCAACAATGTGGTTCAGGTGGATGCGACTCCTGCATACAATTTCCTGGCTCCCGGATATGTGGTAAATGGCAAAGACATTACAGAGGGCCGTTCCGACAGAGGCCTTGGTCCCAATGCAGATCCGGAGGCGGCAAAGGCAGCGCTGGCAGAGGCCGGCTATCCTAACGGGGAAGGATTCCCGACTATCCAGCTGTCTTACTATGCTGATGATACGGTTAAGAAGGTAGTTGAAGCTATGGCGGAAATGCTGCAGACGAACCTGGGCGTTAACGTAGAGGTTACATCCAATGATTGGGCAATCTTCTATGAAAATGTACAGAATGGCGACTATGACGTTGCAGCAATGGGATGGACTGCCGATTATACCCATCCGATGAGCTTCCTGCCTCTGTTAGTCACAGGCGATGCAAACAATAACAGCTTCTACAGCAATCCGGAATATGATGCCCTGGTAGAGCAGGCAAAGTCGGAGACCGATCCGGAAGTGGCTGCAGACCTGATCCTTCAGGCTGAGGATGTTGCTATGGACGAGTATCCATTCATCAACCTGTATTACAAGACCAATGATTTCCTTATGAAGGATTACGTGAAGGGATATTATATGCTGTCCAACGGAAACCTCTGCTTTAAGAATGTTACCATCAGCAAGTAAGGGAAAATAGAAGCATGAAATGTATCATTGAAACACAGGGAATGGGGACTATGGTTTTTGACCTGTTCCCGGACCTCGCACCTATAACAGTTAAAAATTTTGCAGATACTGCCAGATCCGGCTTTTACGATGGGCTTGCCTGGTGCCGGATTGTGGAGGGCTATGTGATTCAGGCTGGTTCTCCGGACAACGATATTATGACGGACAGTGAGTGGCATATCAAAGGGGAATTTGCTGAGAATGGCATTGAGAATCCCATTCCTCATAAGAGAGGGGCCATTTCTATGGCCAGGGACGATGGCTATGATACAGCGGGAACCCAGTTTTTCGTGGTTCATCAGGATGCCCACAAGCTGGATGGCCGCTATGCGGCTTTTGGCCAGCTTGTCTCAGGATTTGAGGTGCTGGACGCCATTGCAGCTCTGCCAACTTATGGGCCGGAGACCTGGAATAAGCCGGTAAATATGCCGGTTATAACCCGGTGCATGATTGAAGAATAAAGGCTGGAAGCCAGTTCCAGATATCTGGAGAGGGCCGTGTGATTGTTTCAGATCACACGGCCCTCTCTCAGTTACGTTAACACCTTCCGCTGGAAGGACGATAAAAACCACATGGCCAGCACGGCAACTAGAAATTCTGTTGCAGGGAATGAACACCACACTCCTAAGATATCCCATGCCCTGGACAGGAGAAAGGCCATGGGGATAATAACGAAAAACCCGCGCAGCAATGAGATTATGTGGGCCGGCAGCGGGTGATCGCAGGCGGTAAAATACATAGACAAAATAATATTGAACCCGGCAAAGGGACACCCGATAAAATACAGGCGAAGCCCTTCTGTGGCAATGAGTTGAAGCACAGCGTTTCCTTCACTGTTAAAAATGCCTGCAATCTGATCAGTGTCCAGCAGAACTGTTATGTAGACAGCGGCAGACAAAACTGCCATGGTGACCAGTGCGTACCGCAGAATCGCTTTGATATTTGCGGTATTGTTTACCCCGTAATTGGTACTGACAATAGGCTGGATGCCCTGGGCAATGCCGGTGTAGATGGAAATGACTACCAGGGAAAGGTTGGCGATGACTCCGTAGGCAGCCACCCCAGTATTGCCTTCCAAATTCAGAATAATGGCATTAAAGATGATAATGACAATGCCGGAGGACAGCTCTGTCACCAGGGAAGGGATGCCGCTGGAAAGAATCCCGGTGAGCACTTTTTTCTGGGGCCTGCATAAAGACAGGGAAAACTGATGTTTCTTTCGGATAAAGTGGCTGGACAGAACCGCCATGCTGATGAGGGGGGCCAGTCCAGTAGCAAAGACTGCGCCGAAAATCCCCATCTGGCAGGGGAAAATAAATACCCAGTCCAGCACGACATTGGATAGACTTCCCGTGATCATAGCTGCCATGGCCAGTTGAGGTGCCCCGTCATTGCGAATAAAACAGAGCAGCAGGTTATTCATTAGAAAAGCCGGGGAGAACAGGAGAATAACCCGGAGATAGGTCTGGGACATTTCGAAGACCTTTCCCTCGGCCCCGAAGGCCGCCACAATGCTGCCGGAAAAGAAGATTCCGATCAGCACGAAAAATACGGCAGATATGGCTGCCAGAAAACAGGCATGGGTAAATGTCCGGTTGGCAGAACTACGATCCCCCAGGCTTGTTTGGATAGAATATTTGGTGCCGCCGCCCATGCCGATCATCAGCCCAGTTCCATGAATAAAATTGTAGATAGGGATCGCCAGGTTCAGGGCGGTGAGGCCGTCTGCCCCCAGCCCCTTTGAGACAAAGAAGGTATCAGCCAGAATATAGCAGGAGAGACCAATCATTCCCATCACATTCAGGGAGGAATACTTGATAAAATCTCGGAAACAGTTAGACATAGCCATCCCTAGCCCCTCCTGCCCCTAGCCAGCTCCCGGGCTTCTTTTCCTGTCGCATGGTCAATGGTCATCTCCAGCATGCATAAAGGAGACCACTCCTGCTCAATCGCATGTCTGCGCTGGGCTGGACTGTCATCCGGGGTATATTTGGCGGCGAGCTTTTCGATGGCAGCCAGCTTTTCCTGTTCATCCTCCAGGATCCGAATGCGGCCAAAAGCAATGACGCTCCTGAAATAAGAGGTATATTCTTCGGGAACCACCTGATCCTGATCGATGACACAGAAAGAGACTTTGGAATTCCGGCGGATTCCATCCAGCTTGTGCCCGGATTTTGCACAGTGAAAGTAAATTTTTCCGCTGTCAAAGACATAGCTCAGGGGAACCGCGTAGGGATACCCGTCATCACCAGAGACAGCCAGCACACCGGAGGTTCCTTCCTGCAGAATCCGGAGAACCTCATTGTCCGGCAGTTCCTGTTTTTTTCTTCTCATTTCACGAAACATAACTTTTCCTCACTTCCTAAACAAAAATAAAGCGCTGACTTTCGCATCTACAATGGCCTAACGATACGAAATCAACGCACAGCGCTTACCCGGCGGCAAGCAGTCAAAAAACTGTGTTCATTATATCATCTCCCCTCGATTTGTCAATACCTTTTTGCAGACCAGAATACCTTGAGAAAAATCAGCCATACTAAAAGCAGTGACAATCAATGAGCACAATGCCGGAAGGAGGAGCTTATGCAGGCGGGAAAAGCAAGTGTAATATTTGACCGCCCTCCCTATATTTTGGGAGGAGCTTCCATTGCAGGAAAAAAGGAAGGACAGGGGCCTTTGGGAAAGCTGTTTGATGCAGTGGAAGAGGATGACATGTTCGGGAAAGATAACTGGGAGGAGGCGGAGAGTGAGCTGCAGAAGCGAACGGTAAAATTGGCGATAGAAAAATGCGGCCTGGCAAACCGGGACATTCGCTATCTCTTAGGCGGAGACCTTCTGGGGCAGCTGATTGCAACATCGTTTGGCGTTATGGAGCTGGAGATTCCGCTGTATGGGCTTTATGGGGCCTGCTCTACTATGGGGGAGGCTATGGGGCTCGGAGCTATGCTGACAGCAGGAGGGTTTGCAGATAAGCTGGCAGCGCTGGCTTCCAGCCACTTTGCCACAGCGGAAAAACAATTCCGGTATCCGCTGGAATATGGCAATCAGAGGCCCTATTCCGCCACCTGGACGGTAACCGGGTGCGGTGCAGTCATTTTATCTCCCAGGCCGGAAGGTGATCCCGAAGGGAAAATTACTGCTGTCACCACTGGAAGAATTGTTGATTTGGGAGTAAAGGATTCCATGAATATGGGAGCAGCCATGGCCCCGGCAGCTTTCCACACCATTTGGCAAAATTTTCAGGATTTGAGAGTCAACGAGAGCTGGTATGACAAGATTATAACAGGGGATCTGGGAGCGGTAGGGAGAAAGATCCTACTGGATCTAATGCGGAAAAATGGCCATGACCTGGAAAAAGTTCACATGGACTGCGGGATCGAGATTTTTGACCCAGAAAGCCAGGACACCCACGCAGGGGGGAGCGGCTGCGGATGTTCGGCCGTAACGCTGTGCTCCTATATTCTGCCGAAACTGAAAAAGCGGGAGTGGAAGAGAGTGCTGTTTGTGCCTACCGGAGCCCTGCTGTCAACGGTCAGCTTCAATGAGGGACAGTCTGTCCCGGGAATTGCCCACGGCGTTGTGATAGAAAGTCCTTAAGGAGGGAAAGATACGATGGATTATGTAAAAGCCTTTTTGGTGGGAGGCGCTATCTGCGGAGTTGTTCAAGTTTTGATGGATAAGACCAAGCTGATGCCTGGGCGGATTATGGTGCTGTTGGTAGTCAGCGGAGTGCTCCTGGGATTTCTCGGGATTTACCAGCCCTTTTTAGAGTGGGCCGGACAGGGAGCCGGCGTGCCTCTGCTGGGGTTTGGAAATACTCTGTGGAAAGGGGTAAAGGAAGGAATCGAAAAGGAAGGACTCCTGGGGATTTTTAAAGGAGGGCTGACTGCAAGCTCGGCTGGAATCTGCGGAGCGATGGTGTTTGCCTACCTGGCATCCCTGATCTTTAAGCCGAAGATGAAAAAATAAAGGATGCGGGAGGAAGTATTTGAACAGATGCCCGCTGCCCAGCGCTGCGGCTAATGGTCGTCCCGGCAGTGATCAGCCAGCTGGCAGTGCTGATTGCCGCGGCGTTTTCTATTGGAATGGCAGTTTTAATGCGCCCAGTGCTGGAACTTCTGGAAGCTGGGGATAATACATATCTTTGGCATGGGGAAGAAAGCCTTGTATCTTTATCAAAGAGCCGGACGCACAGACGCAGAGCCGATAACATGCAGATAAAAAATGCGGTTATCGGCTCTTTTGCGGTCTTACAATCAAGAGGGCGCAAGCGGATAACCCGCTTGCGCCCTCAATCCATATTGTTTCAATCAAATCTAATGGACGCCAGGTCCATATTCTTCGGGCACCGTTCCGATAATAACCGGATTTGTCTGGACATATCCGGGACCTAGAGGCGACACGGTAGTGCTCTCAGTCGGTTCCGCCGCGGAAGTTCCATCTCCGGATGGGTCAGACGGCTGTGTGAAGATTGTGGAGAGATCTGTGTGAATATTGCAGTAGCCTGGGATTCCGAAAGCGGAATCATCGGTACTGCCTTCCGCATCCTGGGGAATCGACATGCACACCTTGGAGCGCTTTTCCGGACAGTACTCGGTGGGTTTCATTCCAGAGGCTGCACAGACAGTCACTACTACATGCTTGTCACAGACCTCGGTGGGGACGGTTCCCTTGGCAAAATATTCTGTATAGACAGCGTTTCCGCGGGGATCATGGTCGCAGACACCCTCCACAGCCAGCTTGCCGGATTTGCGGCAGATCTGAGCCGTCTCGATGCTGTCAGGAACAGCAAAGCCGGGATCGGAGAGGCCCTCATGCACCCTTTCCATAATCTTTCGCCAGATATCCTTGTGGAATGAAGTTCCGCCGTTGCTGCTCAGAGACTGGTTATTGTCGCAGCCTCCCCAGATGCCGGCAGTGTAGTAGGGGGTAAAGCCTACAAACCAGATATCATTATTGGAAGTAGTAGTACCGCTTTTCCCGGCTACAGACATATTGCTCAGGCGGGCTCTGGTGCTGGTCGAGTTGATCGTTGCTCCAGGGCGGGCAAAGCTGCTGACGGTCTGTACAGATTCCGCCATGGCATCTGTCAGCAAGAATGCAGTGGAATCCTTCAGAGCGCGGTGAGTCTTAGGCTGATTGTCCAGCAGCACCTTGCCATCGTGATCCAGGATCTGAGTAAAGAAGATCGGCTCCGTATAGACACCGCCGTTAGCGATGGCAGCGAAAGCGCTGGTCAATTCCAGATTGGAAACTCCGTCCGTGATGCCGCCCAGGGCTGTTGCTGGGTTTAAATCGGTGGAAGTCAGAGTGGAGATCCCCAAATTTTTGGCGTATTCTACACCCAACTCCGGCGTTACTGTTTCAACAATACAGCGAACCGCTACGATATTCATGGAAAAGACGATGCCGCTGCGAATATTGGCGTAGCCTTGATATTTACCGAGATTGTACCAGTTTCGGAAAGTCTTGGTGCCGATGGTATAGGGGGCATCGTAGTAAACGGTTCCCAAGGTGGCGCCGCAGGCATCCAGAGCTGGGGCAAAAGATGTAATCACCTTAAAGGTTGAACCCGGCTGGCGCAGGGTATTGGTAGCGCGGTTCAGAGTCAGACTGGCAGTCTTTTCGCCGCGGCCGCCGCTGATTGCTTTCACTTCCCCGGTAGCCTGATCCATGATGACAAAGGAAACCTGGGGCTGAAGGGTTGTCTGCATCCGCTCGCCGATGATCTCATCGCCCTCCTGCAGGATATAAGTTTTAAATGCTTCTACATCCTGGGATACGGCCTCCTCGGAAGCGTACAGGCCGGTATAATTGTCCTTCACCACATCCCTGTGGTATTTTTTCATCGTTTCTTCTGAATAATGTTCTGTAGTCCCATCAGCGTGGGTGACGGAGAGCCGGTATTCTACAGAATATTTCGCCGCTGAATAATTGTCAGGATTGTTGACTTCTTCATCAACGATAGCCTGGATGGAGGGATCCTGGGTTGTAATAATGGTGAGACCGCCCCCGTAGAGCATATTGTGGGCCTGAGTCTCTGAATAACCCAGCTTTTCCATCAGAGCCTCCTGAACCTGTTCGGTCAGCTCATCGGTAAAATAACTGTAATGGGTATCCGATTCCTTGGCAGTGAGATCTACTGTCTGAATACGGGAATAGACATCATCTGCCAGAGCAGCCTCCTGCTCATCCTGGGTGATGTAGCCCTGCTCCTTCATATATTGAAGAATGACCTTCCGTTTCTCTGCATTGTTGTCCGGATGAGCGATAGGGTCATAATAGGAAGGCTTCTGCGTGATGCCGGCAATGACGGTGGCTTCCGAAAGCGTCAGTTCGGAAACTTCCTTTCCGAAATAGCGCCTGGCGGCCACCTTAACTCCAAGAGTATTATTGCCCAGGTTGATGGTATTTAGATAATCAGTTATGATTTTTTGCTTTGCAGCAGTCTTGTCTGGCCCGAGAGCTTTTTCTAACTGTACAGCCAGATACTGCTCCTGAAATTTTCGTTCCAGCTTGGCGGCAAAGGTTGATTCATTTCCGCCCTGAAAGACATTATTTTTGATTAACTGCTGAGTGATGGTGGAACCTCCGCCCATATTGTTGCCTGTCAGCACGCCTACCGCGGCGCGCAGAATAGAACGGATGTCGATGCCGTCATGCTCCCAGAAACGGGCATCTTCGATGGCAACGAAGGCGTTGACCAAATCCTCAGGGAGTTCGTCATAAGTAGCGGCTTCCCGATTGGAACCTTCCATGACCAAGGTATCGGTCAGATTACCTGCGCTGTCATATACTTTCGTAGCGAAGCCGCTGGGACCAAAGCTGTTGGGATCGATTTCAGGGGCATTGTCGATAATGCCTTTGATCATCCCGAAGCCTGCACTGGCAGCTGTGATCACCAAAACTGCAAAGGCGATGAACAGAAGACGGAAGACCGTTAGAGTGGCCCTGGTCTTGTACCTTGCAGCCTTGGAATGGACAGCTTTCAGATTGCGCTCAGTGGCCGTCCTGCCATAATTGTTAAAGTTCATGGAAAACCTCCTTTACCGGTACATTATAGCAAAAACTGCCAGACAATTCAACTGAAGTTTCTGTGACGTTTTTATGAAGGTATTGTATCTCAAAGGACTCTCTGGTATACTGAAAAAACGGGCATTGCCTCTCAGGGCAGCCGGCTGAAATCAGGAGGTTATCGATGGGAGAAAAGAAAGAACAGGAGAGGAAGCAGCTGGAGCGTTATCGGATTCTTTATAAAGGCGGCACTGGTGAGATTACGGAGAAAAAATCCCGCTTTATCGCCTGTACCTGTCCAGTCTCTTCTGAAGAGGAAGCACTGGCATTCGTTGAGGAGATGCGGAAAAAATACTGGGATGCCAGGCATCACTGCTGGGCATATGTCATTGGAGAAAGAGGCAGTCAGGTCAGGTGCAGTGACGACGGAGAACCCAGCCAGACGGCAGGAAAGCCAATGCTGGATGTGCTTCTGGGGGCAGAGGTTCGGAATATCTGTCTGGTAGTGACCAGATATTTTGGCGGCATCCTCCTGGGAACCGGCGGCCTGGTTCGGGCTTATCAGGGAGCTGCCAAGGCTGGCCTGGAAAACAGCACCGTTGTGGAGAAGCAGCTGGCAGAAAAAATCCGGGTTACAACAGATTATAACGGTGTGGGAAAGATTCAGTATCTGGCTGCTCAGGCAGGGATTATGACCCTGGAAAGTGAATATACAGATAAGGTTCAGATGGTCTTTCTGGCTCCTGGCGCTGAGATGGAGCGGTTCCGTTCGGATATCACTGAGGGGACAGGCGGCCGTGCAGAAATGGAATCAGAGGGATGGATCTATTACGGGATGCTGGGCAGGGAAGTCCTCCTTTTCTAAAAAGCTCTTGCAATCCAGTGTGAGCGATGCTATACTAAATATTCGTGGCATAATGGATTAAGGTTATCTTTATAAATAGGAAAGAACTCAAAAATAAGGAATGATAGACGGATGAAGATTAAGAGAGAAGACGTAAGAAATATTGCGATCATTGCCCATGTCGATCATGGCAAGACGACGCTGGTAGATAATCTGCTGAAGCAGAGCGGCGTATTCCGCGCCAACCAGGAAGTTGTGGAGAGAGTGATGGACTCCAATGACATTGAAAGGGAGAGAGGCATTACCATTCTTTCCAAAAATACTGCTGTCACCTATAAAGGGACAAAGATTAATATAATTGATACGCCAGGGCATGCTGATTTCGGAGGCGAGGTGGAACGCGTCCTGAAGATGGTGAACGGCGTTATTTTGGTAGTCGATGCCTACGAGGGCGTTATGCCCCAGACCAAATTTGTATTGAAAAAGGCTCTGGAGCTGGATCTCTATGTGATTGTCTGCATCAATAAGATCGACCGGCCGGAGGCTCGGCCTCTGGAGGTAGTGGATGAGACACTGGAATTGTTTATGGATCTGGATGCATCAGATGAACAGTTGGAATGTCCTTTCCTGTTTGCATCGGCCAGGGACGGCTATGCAAAGAAGAACCTGGAGGATCCCAATGTGGACATGACACCCCTGTTTGAGACAATTTTGGAATATATTCCTGCTCCGGAGGGGGATCCGGACGCGCCGGTGCAGACGCTGATCAGCACCATCGACTACAATGAGTACGTCGGTAGGATCGGCATCGGAAAAGTAGACAACGGGAGGTTGGCTGTCAACCAGGAATGTGTGCTGGTAAACCACCATGATCCGGATAAATTTAAAAAGATTAAGATCGGCAAGCTGTACGAGTTTGACGGCCTGAACCGGGTGGAGGTCAAGGAAGCTAACGTAGGCGCTATTGTGGCGATCTCTGGGATTCCGGAAATTCATATTGGAGATACGATCTGTTCTGTAGACCATCCGGATCCCATCCCCTTCCAGAAGATTTCGGAACCTACAATCTCCATGTATTTTATGGTTAATGACAGCCCGCTGGCGGGGCAGGAAGGCAAGTATATCACCTCCCGCCATATTAGAGACCGCCTGTTCCGGGAGCTGAATACGGATGTCAGCCTGAGAGTAGAGGAGACCGATTCACCGGACTGCTTTAAAGTGTCTGGAAGAGGAGAACTCCATCTGTCGGTTCTGATTGAAAATATGCGCCGGGAGAACTTTGAGTTTGCCGTCAGCAAGGCGGAGGTTATTTACAAGTACAATGAGAGAAACCAGAAGCTGGAGCCTATGGAGATCGCCTATGTGGATGTGCCGGAAGAGTTTACTGGCGTCGTCATCCAGAAGCTGACATCCCGGAAAGGTGAGCTGCAGGGTATGAGCCCGATTTCCGGCGGATACACCAGACTGGAATTTTCCATTCCATCCAGAGGCCTGATTGGCTACCGGGGAGAATTCTTGACAGACACTAAGGGAAACGGAATCATCAATACAGTATTTGAAGGCTATGGGCCTTACAAAGGGGACTTGACATACCGCCCAACTGGTTCTCTGATTGCTTATGAAGCCGGGGAAGCGATTACCTATGGCCTGTATAATGCTCAGGAGAGAGGTATTCTGTTTATCGGTCCTGGAACGAAAGTATATTCCGGCATGGTTGTGGGGCAGAACCCCAAAGCGGAGGATATTGAGATCAATGTCTGCAAGACGAAAAAGCTGACAAACACCCGTTCCTCCAGCGCAGATGAGGCTTTAAGGCTGACACCGCCCAAGATTATGAGCCTGGAGCAGTGCCTGGAATTTATAGACACGGACGAGCTGCTGGAGATCACGCCGAAGAGTCTGCGGATCCGCAAAAAGATCCTGGATCCAATGCTTAGAAAACGTGCATCTTTCAAAAAATAATAGCTGAAAAGAAAAAAAGAAAGAATCCTGTCGAGATGTTCTCCGGGATTCTTTTTTGATTTCGTCATAAGGTGTTTCTTTCTCTCATAGACTTATTATGTGCTGCGAAGCAAAAAGAGGCTGCTGTTTGGCCGGAGGACTTTCCTGACGGGTTTATCCCGTCCGGGCAGCGGCAAATAAAGGGTGAGAAGAGGAGAAATACTATGTCAGAAAAAGTAATTGAAAACAATAGGGTCAGTGTGATCGGAACCATTGTGTCCGGATTTGTATTCAGCCACGAGGTCTTTGGGGAAGGCTTTTATATGGTAAATTTGTCTGTCAATCGTCTGAGCGAGCAGGCTGACATCATTCCGCTGATGGTTTCCGAACGCCTTCTGGATGTGGATAAGGATTACCAGGGCTGCACTGTGGAGGCGATAGGGCAGTTTCGGTCCTATAACCGGCATGAAGGTGTGAAAAATCGGCTGGTCCTGTCTGTTTTTGTTCGGGAGATCCACTTTCTGGAGGAATTTACCGATTACACGAAGACAAATCAGATTTTTTTAGATGGGTATATCTGCAAACCTCCGGTATACCGGAAGACGCCGCTGGGAAGGGAGATCGCCGACCTTCTGCTGGCTGTCAACCGCCCTTATGGAAAGTCAGATTACATACCGTGCATCGCCTGGGGAAGAAATGCCCGCTATGCTTCCGGCTTCGAAGTAGGCGTCAGGGTTCAGATCTGGGGGAGGGTCCAGAGCAGAGAATATACGAAAAAAATCAGTGAGACAGAATGTGAGAAGAGAGTGGCTTACGAGGTGTCGATCAGCAAATTGGAGTGCGCGGAATAGCCGAAAATCCGGGGCTTTCCGGGCATCTGGAAGGGACGTAACAGTTGCATTTGCAGACGATATATGCTATTATAAGTGGAAACTTCATGGCATCGAAGAAAAACACGAGGTGGGATAAGATGGAAAAGGGAACAGTTCAGATCATCTACGGTTCTGGAAAGGGAAAAAGTTCTTTAGCATTAGGGAGATGTGTGGACGCAGTTTCAAGAGGCAAAACTGCGATCATTATTCAGTTTTTAAAAGGGAACCTGAATGCAGATCGGCTGGGTGTCATTGACCGCCTGGAACCAGAGCTGCAAGTTTTCCGTTTTGAGAAATCCGCTGAATCATTTGCTAATCTCAGTGAGGAGGAGAAGTCGAAGGAATTAATGAATATCCACAATGGCCTCAACTATGCCAAAAAGGTAATGACCACAGGCGAGTGTGATTTCCTTGTTTTGGATGAGGTTTTAGGTCTGGTGGATCAAAAGATTGTATCAGTAGATGAACTCCGCAAACTTCTTGCGGCCAGGGAGGAATCGATGAGCCTGGTTCTGACAGGAACGGTTTTGCCGGAGGAGCTGAAAAAAGAAGCAGATGTCATTACCCATCTGGAAGAATGTTAGTGATTGACAAGATATGGGAATGATGATAGTATAAATTTAAGGACGACAAGTAGAGGTTGCGTTGATCAGGAGTAGCCGCCGGATGCATCGGATGCGCGGGAAGGCAGGTGAAAGGGTGATACGCCGAAGGAACGGTATTCCGAGATGCCGGATCCTGGGCGCAGGATGAAGAATTCTGCGACTGTCATTGTTCAGAGCAGTAAACGCGGGCGCCTGCTTTCAGGCTGTTTAGCAGGATGCAGAGACAATGGGGAGCTACTTAAAGAAGAGAAGACGGAACTCGTACTTTAAGGGCTGACTTGATTGTCAGTCCTTTTTGTTTCATAGGAGACATTGTTCCCTATGAAAAACGCTCCGCGGGATGCGCGCTCGCGAGAAGCAGAAATTTGTCGCTAAAGCGATCGCGTTCGGCGTGAGAATTTCGTGAACGGAACTCTTTGCTCTTCCCGGGAAGGCTGCCGGACACGCAGAAAGGTTAGGAGGAAAGACTATGGCTATTTTTGAAGGCGCTGGAGTAGCGCTGGTGACCCCGATGAGGGAGGACGGATCCATTAATTATGAGAAGCTGAGGGAAATCGTAGAATTTCAAATTGCAGGGGGGACAGACGCCATTGTAGTGTGCGGGACTACCGGCGAGGCATCTGCAATGACCCACGAGGAGCATATCGAGACCGTTCGCTTCGTGTGCGAGGTGACAAATCACAGAATACCGGTAATTGCGGGAACCGGCTCCAACTGGACGGAAACAGCGATATACTTATCCAAGGAAGCTGAGGCAGCAGGTGCAGACGGCCTGCTTCTGGTATCTCCCTACTACAATAAGGCAACGCAGAAGGGCCTGATTGCCCACTTTACGGCTGTAGCGGAGGCTGTGTCTCTGCCGATTCTTTTGTACAATATTCCTGGCAGGACAGGGGTGAACATTGCTCCTCAGACCATAGCTGCTCTCTGCAGAAATGTAAAAAACATCGTCGGTGTGAAGGAGGCCAGCGGAAACTTTTCCAATATTGCCACTCTTATGAGCTTGGCAGGAGACTGTGTGGATCTGTATTCTGGAAACGACGATCAGATTGTGCCGCTTTTGGCACTGGGCGGAAAGGGCGTGATTTCTGTTCTCTCTAATGTGGCGCCCCAAAAGGCCCATGACATCTGCGCAAATTATTTTGCAGGAAATGTAAAAGAGAGCTGCAGGCTTCAGTTGGAAGCAATTCCTCTGGTGACAGAGCTGTTCAGTGAAGTGAATCCGATCCCAGTGAAGGCGGCTCTGAATTTGATGGGGATGGAAGCAGGACCGCTGAGGCTTCCTCTCACGGAGATGGAGCCGGAACATCAGGCCAAATTAAAGAAAGCAATGGAGGATTACGGACTGATATGATAAATGTGATTTTACACGGCTGCTGCGGCGCTATGGGCAGGTCTGTCGCGGCTATTGCTGAGAGCGATCCAGAGATAAAGATTGTGGCAGGTATCGATAAAAATACGGATGTATCCTATCCCTATCCGGTCTTTTCTTCTCCGGAAGAATGTACCTGCAGCGGGGATGTGGTGATTGATTTTTCAGCGGCAGGAGCTGTGGACGCCCTGCTGGACTTCTGTGAAAAAAAGAATCTCCCGGTGGTATTATGCACCACAGGGCTGAGCGAATCTCAGATCAAGCGCGTTGAAAAGACGGCTGCTTCCACAGCGGTTCTCCGCTCAGCCAACATGTCGCTTGGAGTCAATCTTCTCCTGAAGCTGGTAGCGGAGGCGGCAAAAGCGCTGGCCTCATCAAACTTTGACATCGAGATTGTGGAGAAGCACCACAATCAAAAGAAGGATGCTCCCAGCGGGACGGCCCTGGCGTTAGCGGATGCCATCAATGAAGCTATGGGAAACAGCTACCATTATATTTATGACAGAAGCCAGGTCCATGAAAAGCGCGATTCGAAGGAGATCGGGATCTCGTCTGTCCGGGGAGGCACGATTGTTGGAGATCACGATGTGATCTATGCAGGCCCTGACGAGGTAGTGACTCTGTCCCACAGGGCATATTCAAAAGCAGTCTTTGCAAAGGGCGCTTTGGCGGCAGCGAAATTTCTGGCAGGGAAAGCCCCTGGGCTGTATGACATGGGTGATGTGATCGGCGGCTGATTTTGGAAAAAACAGCCAGACAGTCCATAGATTTCTACCATAATAATTCTCCTTTTAACCATACTAATGACAGAACGTAGAAAGGAGAACAGAGTTTATGAAAAAAGTGCGATATGGCTGTCTGAGTATTTTGTGTGCAATGATCATAATGGGACTTACTGCCTGCGGAGGCAGCGGCACATCTTCCTCAACCTCCGGAGCTTCCGAGACAAACCGTACGACTTCTGCAGCTTCCGGAATGGAAGAAACCTCAGAAGATGAAAAAAGGGAGTCGGGTTCTTCCACAGGTGCAGATATGTCTGAGGAGTCCACAGGGGTGATTGATGGCCTGATGGATGATGCGGGAGAGATGATGGAGGAAGGCGCCGAGAATATGAAAGAAGATGCCTCCGACAGCAGGGAAACCAGCAGAGCTGACGGGAGAGACTGACAACCACATTGAGAAAAGCAGACAATACGGCTGGACAGAAAGCAAAATTTCTGGTTCCAGCCGTTTTTTGCAAGGAAAATTCGAAAGGGGACGGCAAATACGGGATGGAATGAGAGAGCCAGAGACAGAATCAGGCGGCGGTGGCGCAGAAAGTGGATCAGGAAACATTCGCAGGAAAGGCACCTGAGATTGCGCCCCGTTTTATTGGGAATTCTGGCGGCAGAAATTGGATATGGGATTTGGCAGGCATCGGGGATATCTGCTATTGAAGATCTCCGGATTCAGGTGAAGCGGGAGACAACACTTCTTGACAGGGGCGTGCGCGGGGCAGGAGCCAGAAATATCTGGGGTATTCGGTTTGAGGATGGGGGGCTGGAATTGTACTGGGAGGAAGAAAAGCCGGTGATAGAACCTTATTAGATTAATTAATGAATAAATACATAGAAATCTATTGCATTTGGTATATTGATGGATTATAATTCCTACTGAAATGGTACGCTTTTATAGCTGTAACTTATAAATCCAATGGAAAAAGAAAAGGACAGGTGGATACTTATGGAAAAAAAGGAATTACTGTACGAAGGAAAAGCGAAAAAGGTCTATACTACAGAAGATCCTGATATTTTGATCGTTTCTTATAAAGATGATGCAACCGCGTTCAATGGCCTGAAAAAGGGCACGATTGTTGGAAAAGGCGCCATCAATAACCGCATGACAAACCATATTTTCGGGCTTCTGGAGAAGGAAGGCGTGCCGACCCACCTGGTAAAAGAGCTGAGTGACAGAGAGACTGCTGTTAAGAAAGTGGAGATTGTGCCGTTGGAAGTCATTATCCGCAATTTTTCAGCTGGAAGTTTTGCAAAGAAGATGGGAATGGAAGAGGGAATCAAGTTTAAGTGCCCGACTCTGGAATTTAGCTACAAAAATGACGACCTGGGCGATCCCTTTATCAACAGCTACTATGCCCTGGCCCTGGGGCTGGCTACCCAGGAAGAGATCGATGCGATCACGAAATATGCGTTTAAGGTCAATGAGGTTATGCAGAAATATTTTGCAAGCCTGAATATTGAGCTGATTGATTTTAAGATTGAGTTTGGCCGCTACCATGGGCAGATCATCCTGGCGGATGAAGTTTCTCCGGATACCTGCCGTCTCTGGGACAAGGACACCCACGAGAAGCTGGATAAGGACCGTTTCAGAAGAGATTTGGGCAACGTAGAAGATGCCTACCAGGAAGTATTCCGCCGTCTGGGAATTGCAGACCGGGAATAAGATTTCTGCGGATAAGGAGAGCAAGCGAATGAATGATAAATATGTCAGCCCTCTGTCAGAGCGGTATGCCAGCCCGGAGATGCAGTATATTTTCTCACCGGACAAAAAATTTAAAACCTGGAGAAGACTATGGATTGCTCTGGCTGAGACAGAGAAAGAACTGGGACTGCCTATCACCCAGGAGCAGATCGATGAGCTGAAGGCTCACGCCGATGAGATCAATTATGAGGTGGCGAAAGAGAGAGAAAAGCTGGTTCGCCACGATGTTATGTCACACGTATATGCCTATGGCCAGCAGTGCCCAAAGGCCAAGGGGATCATCCATTTGGGGGCTACCTCCTGCTATGTTGGGGACAATACAGACATCATCATTATGACGGAGGCTCTAAGGCTGGTTCGGAAGAAAGTGATCAACGTTTTGGCAGAGCTGGCAAAGTTTGCTAAAAAGTATAAAGACCTTCCAACTCTTGCATTCACTCATTTCCAGCCGGCGCAGCCCACCACAGTGGGAAAACGGGCTACGTTGTGGATGATGGAATTAAAATTGGACTTGGATGATCTGGATTATTTGATTGGCTCTATGAGATTGTTAGGGTCAAAAGGTACGACCGGAACGCAGGCCAGTTTTCTTGAGCTGTTTGATGGCGATCATAAAAAATGCCGCCAGCTGGATCAGAAGATCGCAGAGAAGATGGGCTTTTCCGGATGCTATCCTGTGTCCGGGCAGACCTATTCGCGGAAAGTAGACAGCAGAGTAGTAAGCGTTCTGGCTGGGATTGCCCAGAGTGCCCACAAGTTTTCCAATGATATCCGTCTCCTGCAGCATTTGAAAGAGATTGAGGAGCCGTTTGAGAAGAACCAGATCGGTTCATCTGCCATGGCATATAAGAGAAACCCGATGAGAAGTGAGAGGATAGCATCTCTGTCCAATTATGTGATGGCGGATATGATGAACCCTATGATGGTTGCTTCCACCCAATGGTTTGAGAGAACCCTGGACGATTCTGCCAACAAACGTCTGAGTATTCCGGAAGGATTTCTGGCGGTGGATGGAATTCTGGATCTGTATCTGAACGTGGTAGACGGACTGGTAGTTTATGAGAAGGTCATTGAAAAGCACATTATGGCGGAGCTTCCCTTTATGGCTACTGAAAATATTATGATGGATGCAGTGAAGGCCGGCGGCGACCGTCAGGAGCTTCACGAGAAAATCCGCACCCTTTCTATGGAAGCCGGGAGAAATGTGAAAGAGAAGGGTCTGGACAACAATCTCTTGGAGCTGATCGCTGCTGATCCGGCCTTTGGCCTTTCACTGGAAGACTTAAAGAAAACCATGGATCCGGCAAGATATGTGGGGCGGGCACCTCAGCAGGTAGACGAGTTCCTGGAGGAGGTTATAGCTCCGATTTTGGAAGAGAACAAAGAGATCCTTGGAATGACTGCTGAAATCAATGTGTAAGAAAGCAGGGAAGCCTTGAAAGGAAATCTGGAAGTATATAAGGTGTTTTACCAGGTGGCGGTCTGTCAGGGGATCACTGCGGCGGCGGAGAAGCTGTGCGTATCCCAGCCGGCGGTAAGTCAGGCCCTCAGACAGATGGAACAGGAGGCAGGGTGCCTCCTGTTCGTTCGCACTTCGAGAGGAGTTAGGCTGACAAAAGAGGGCAGCCTTCTTTTTGATTATGTAAAAAAGGGCATGGAGGCATTTGAGGAGGGAGAGAGAGTTCTCTCCAGGATGCTGAATCTGGATACAGGTGAGATCCGGATCGGGGCCAGCGATATGACCCTGCAGTTTTTTCTCCTGCCTTTCCTGGAGACCTACCACCGACAGTACCCGGGGATTAAGATCATGGTATCCAATGCCCCGACTCCGGAAACAATCTGTTCTCTGGAAGAGGGAAAAATTGATTTTGGGATTGTCAGCACCCCTTTTGACGCCTCTCAGAATGTAGAAGCGGTAAAGGTGAGAGAGATATCCAATCTTTTTGTGGCAGGGGAACAGTTTGAAAGGCTCAGAGGAATCCGCCTGGATTATGCCTGCCTCCGAGATCTGCCGTGCGTATTTTTAGAAAAAAACACCAGTACCAGACGGTTTATGGACGAATTCCTGAGTGAAAAGGGAATTTTTCTGGAGCCGGAATTTGAACTGGCTACCAGCGATATGGTAGTCCAGTTTGCAAAGCGGAATATGGGTGTGGGCTGCGTGATGGGTGACTTTGCAGCGGAGGATCTGAAGGCAGGAAGGCTGTTTGCGCTGAGATTTAAAGAAAAGATGCCGTCCCGGTATATCTGCGTGGTAAGCAGCAGGAAGGAAATCTTGTCAGCCGCAGCTAAAAAACTGATGGATATGCTGACGGAGAGCAGGGCAGAGAAGACATAATCCAAACTTATTGGAAATATAAATAATATTGATTTTACTTATGCTCAATCTAGGTGTATCTTAGAAGAAGAGACGGCGATGCCAGAGGGAAGTCCAGCCCTGCGGGATCAGTGGCGCCGCCTGTAAAACATGAAGGAGGAACAGTAATGGTTCGAGCAATCGTAGGTGCAAACTGGGGGGACGAAGGAAAGGGCAAGATTACAGATATGCTTGCCAAGGAGTCCGATATTATCATCCGGTTTCAGGGAGGCAGCAATGCAGGCCATACTATTATCAATAATTATGGCAAGTTTGCTCTTCACCTGCTGCCGTCAGGAGTTTTTTACGGACATACGACCAGTGTAATCGGCAATGGTGTGGCGCTGAATATTCCCTATCTTTTCAAGGAAATCCAGTCGCTTGTTGACAGAGGAGTGCCAAAACCCAGGATCCTGGTTTCTGACCGCGCTCAGATTTTGATGCCTTACCATATTCTCTTTGACACATATGAGGAGGAGAGACTGGCAGGAAAATCCTTTGGATCGACCAAGTCCGGAATCGCTCCATTTTATTCTGATAAATACGCAAAGATTGGTTTTCAGGTCAGTGAACTGTTTGACGAGGATACTCTGAAGGAGAAGATCGGACGTGTCTGTGAGATCAAAAATGTAATGCTGGAGCACCTCTACCACAAGCCTTTGCTGAATCCAGACGAATTGTTCCAGACTCTGCTGGAATACCGAGATATGGTGGCGCCCTACGTGTGCGATGTATCTAAGTACCTCTATGAGGCAATGAAGGAAGGAAAGAACATTTTGCTGGAGGGCCAGCTGGGCTCTCTGAAGGATCCAGACCACGGAATTTATCCTATGGTTACATCTTCCTCCACACTGGCGGCCTACGGCGCCATCGGAGCTGGGATTCCTCCGTATGAGATCAAAAATATTACGACTGTCGTAAAGGCGTACTCCAGTGCAGTGGGAGCAGGAGCCTTTGTCAGTGAGATCTTTGGAGATGAAGCAGATGAGCTGCGCCGCAGAGGCGGAGACGGCGGTGAATTCGGAGCAACCACGGGCCGTCCCAGAAGAATGGGCTGGTTTGACGCGGTAGCAACCCGCTACGGATGCCGGATTCAGGGGGCGACAGAGGTGGCTTTGACTGTGCTGGATGTGCTGGGCTATCTGGATGAACTGCCAATCTGCATCGGTTACGAGATCGACGGGGAAGTGACAAAGGATTTCCCAACTACGGTAAAACTGGAGAAAGCAAAGCCGGTATACACAAAACTTCCGGGATGGAAGTGCGATATTCGCGGCATTAAAAAGTATGAGGATCTTCCTGAAAACTGCCGCAGATATGTAGAATTTATAGAAAAAGAGATTGGTGTGCCGATCAAGATGGTGTCCAACGGCCCCGGAAGAGACGATATTATTATCCGCTAAAACAGATAAGAGCCATTGCAAAATAGATGAGCAGTCATCTATAGAGCAGCGGCTCTTTTTTACTTATTTAGAAAGCGGCGCTCCCTGGGAAGCGAAAAGATCCCCCCCTGCAGAACGCGTTTTTGTGCGCGGCATTAATCGGTTCTGGTTTTGCCCCAGAAGAAGAGGGCGACGGTGCCAGGGCCGGTGTGGCTGCCGATGGTGGTGCCGATGCTGTTGATGACAACTTTCCCGTTTAGTTTCGGGAAACGGGCCTCTACCAGATCGGCCACCTGACGTGCATCTTCATAGCAGTCAGACTGGGATATATAGCATTTGCCGGAATAATCCAGTCCATTTTCTGCAAATTCTTCCATTTTGTCTACGATGGCCTGAATTACTTTCTTTTTTGTGCGGATCTTGTACCTGGGGATCAGCTTGCCGTGACAGTCTACGTTCATAAGAGGACAGATGTTCAGGACGCCCCCTACGAAGCCAGCGGTTTTGGAGATCCGTCCCCCTTTGATAAAGAAAGTCAGATCCGAGGAGAAGAACCAGTGGTGGACATTGAGACGGTGATCCGTTGCCCACTGGAAGACTTCATCGATGGATCTGCCTTCATCCCTCAGATCGGCCAGCCGGTCCATCAGGAGGCCGTAGCCGGAGGAAGCCGCCAGAGAATCCAGGATATAGATTTTCCGGTCTGGGTAGCGCTCCTGAAGGGATTCCTTGGCGAGCATGGCAGAGTTCATAACTCCTGTAATGCCGGAAGAAAGGCAGAGATGGAGGATATCCTTTCCTTCCTTCAAAAATGGTTCAAAATATTGTTCGAATTCCTCCACATTGATCTGTGAGGTTCTGGTATCAGCGCCGTCTCTCATGGCCTGGTAGAAATCGTGGAAATCCATGGATTTCCCCAAGTCGTCAAGATAATCTTTCCCGTTCAGTTCATAGTGAAAACAGATGTAGGACAAATCACGCTGTTTGAAATGCTCTGCTGACAGGTCTGCTGTAGAACAGCAGCTTAATACATATTGACTCATAATTTCTCCCGCTTTTCTCTAAATTATTTTTATGAAATCGTTCCTCGTAGATTGTATCATTTTTTGAACCTGTTTTCAATCGGTTCCTTTGCCAATAAGAGACTTAGGCGGGTTTGCGCGAAATTTATGGGACATGCCGATGCCAGGACTGCAAAAAATTAGTTGAGAGCCTGTTCAGACGGTGATATAATTAAAAATACGGCATCCAGCCGTTATAAACCAAACTGCAGGAGGAAACAGACATGGATAACAGTCAAAAGACGGAACTATTTGAGCGAATGCCGATACCAAGAGCTGTGGCACAGCTGGCGATTCCGACGATTCTCAGTTCGCTGGTAATGGTCATTTATAATATGGCAGACACGTATTTTGTAGGGATGCTGAACAACCCCATTGAAAATGCGGCAGTAGCCTTGGCGGCTCCGGTGCTTTTGGCTTTTAATGCTGTGAACAATCTGTTTGGTGTAGGTGCATCCAGTATGATGAGCCGGGCTCTTGGACGCAAAGACTACGATATGGTAAAAACGAGCTCCGTATTCGGTTTTTACTGTGCGCTTTTCTGCGGCCTCCTGTTCGGCCTCCTGTATACAGTGTTCAGCAGACCAGTTTTAACGATTTTGGGAGCTGATGCACAGACGGCAGAGTCTACGGCAGCTTATCTGACATGGACCGTCAGCCTGGGGGCAGCCCCCAGTATCCTGAATGTAGTGCTGGCGTATTTGATCCGATCGGAGGGCGCAGCGGTGCATGCCAGCGTGGGGACCATGAGCGGCTGCCTGCTGAATATCATTTTGGATCCCATCTTTATTCTCCCCTGGGGCTTCAACATGGGGGCGGAGGGAGCCGGCCTGGCTACCTGCCTGTCAAACTGCGTGGCCTGTCTCTACTTCTTTATAGTGCTGTTTATCAGGCGGAAAAGCACATATGTTTCCGTAGATATCCGGAAATTTACTATGAAAAAGGCGATTGTCCTGGGAGTATGCGGAGTCGGCGTCCCTGCCGCAATTCAGAATTTGCTGAATGTTACAGGAATGACGATCCTGAACAATTTCACTGCCTCGTACGGTGCGGATGCTGTGGCGGCAATGGGAATTACCCAGAAGATTAATATGGTGCCTATGTATATTGCGCTTGGACTTTCACAGGGAATTATGCCCCTGATCAGCTATACTTATGCCAGCAGGAACTATAAGAGAATGAAGAAGACGCTGCTCTTTTCTTTGAAAGCAGCGTTGGGCTTCATCATAGCGGTTGCGGTTCTGTATTTTGCAGGGGCAGGCGTTTTGATCCGCCTGTTTATGAACAATGAAAATATTATCGGCTACGGGACGAGATTCCTGAGAGGCTTTTGCCTTGGTCTGCCCTTTATGTGTGTGGATTTTGTTGCAGTGGGCGTGTTCCAGGCTACCGGAATGGGGCGGGAGGCACTGGCCTTTGCCATCATGCGCAAGATTCTTCTGGAGATCCCGGCTCTCTATATCTTGAATGCTTTGTTCCCGCTGTACGGGCTGGCTTACGCCCAGTTTGTGGCGGAGGTGGTTCTGGCAGCGGCAGCCGTTATCATCTTGATTCGCCTTTTTAGAAAATTAGAAAGAAAGGAACCGGGAAGATCAGAATGACAGATAATATGACAAAAGAAGAACGTGCGCTGGAGATTATCCGGCGGCTGAAGGAGGAATACCCGGATGCCGGGTGTACTCTGGATTACAATGAGGCGTGGAAACTATTAGTCAGCGTGCGTCTGGCTGCACAGTGTACAGATGCCAGAGTAAATGTGGTAGTAGAGGATCTGTATAAAAAATACCCAAGTGTGGATGCTTTAGCTGAGGCTCAGGTGTCAGATATTGAGGAGATTGTCAGGCCGTGTGGACTGGGAAAGAGTAAAGCGCGGGATATCAGCGCTTGTATGAAGATTCTGCGGGATCAGTATGGAGGCAAGGTGCCAGACGATTTTGATGCCCTGCTGAAGCTGCCGGGGGTTGGAAGAAAGAGTGCCAACCTGATTATGGGGGATGTTTTTGGAAAGCCCGCAATTGTTACAGACACCCACTGCATTCGGCTGTGCAACCGGCTGGGGCTGGTGGATCAAAAGGATCCTAAGAAAGTGGAGATGGCTCTGTGGAAACTGATTCCTGGGGAGGAGGGGAATGACTTCTGCCACAGGCTGGTCTACCATGGACGGGAAGTCTGCACAGCCAGGACGAAGCCTTACTGCAGCAAGTGCTGCCTGGAAGATATCTGTCCTAAAAATGGCGTCAGCCAGTAGCAGACAGCGCCCAGAATGGCACCGCGGAGAGAAAGGAAGGGGTTATGCGGATTTTACATACGGCAGATTGGCATTTGGGGAAAACCATAGAGGGGAGGAGCCGCATCGAAGAGCAGAGGGCTTTTCTTGCGGATTTCGCAGAGATTGCCGAAAGAGAAGAGGCCGACCTGGTGATTGTATCCGGCGATGTTTACGACAGCCCCAATCCGCCGGCGGAGGCTGAAAAACTGTTTTACCAGGCGCTGAAGGAGATCACCCGAGGCGGAAAGCGGCTGGCACTGGTGATTGCCGGAAACCATGACAGTCCGGATCGGCTGGTGGCGGCCAGCCCTCTGGCAGCTGAACATGGAATTTTAATGGCGGGCCTTCCTGGAACGGTGATCCCTGCAGGGCCTTATGGCCGTCACCGGGTGGCAGATTCCGGAAATGGCTACGTGGAAATTGAGATAAACGGGGAGAGAGCTGTGATTCTGCTGCTGCCTTATCCCAGCGAAAAGCGGCTGAATGATGCAATCTACCGGGAGATGGAGGACAGCGCTGCCAGGGCGGCATCTTACGGCGAAAAGATTGGCAGGCTGTTTGCAGAGCTGGAGGAAAATTACCGGGATGATACGGTCAATCTGGCGGCAACCCACCTTTTTGCAATGGATGTCATGGCCGGCGGGTCAGAGCGGGGACTGGAGCTGGGGGGATCTTATCTGGTGGACGGTGCCTGCCTCCCGAAAAAGGCTGGGTATATTGCCCTGGGCCATGTTCACAAATTTCAGCTTGTTCCTCATACCCAGGGAAGAGCCTACTACAGTGGTTCGCCCATCTCATACCATCGGCGGGAGGCCGGGACAGAGAAAGTGTGTATTCTGGCAGAGGGAAAGGCAGGAGCGCCGTTTCAGGTCAAGAAGATTCCGCTGCCTGTCTACAAACCGATTCAGATCTGGCACAGCAGGAGCCCGGAGGAGGCCATCGAGCTGTGCCGTCTTCACGAAGGAGAGGATTCCTGGGTCTATCTGGAAGTGGAGACTGAGCGGGGATATATTCTGGAAGACGAAATCCGCAGAATGAAAGAACTGAAAAAGGACATTTTGGAGATCTGTCCGATCACTCCGGGAGACAGCGGCCTGGATCAGACGGATTTTTCTATTTCGGGAAGTATAGGCGCTTCCGAAGAGAAAAGCCTTGCGGAACTGTTTGTTGACTATTACCGGCAGGAGATGAAGGGGGCTGTGCCTCAGGAGGAATTGGTGGAACTTTTGCTGGAATTATCAAGAGAAGAAGGGAAGGAGGAGGCGAATGAAGCCTCTGAAACTTAAGATCAAGGGCCTCAACAGCTTTACGAAGGAGCAGACTATTGACTTTGAAGCTCTGTCTGCCTGCGGGATTTTCGGTATTTTCGGCCCTACAGGCAGCGGAAAGTCAACCATTTTGGATGGGATCACGCTTGCTCTCTATGGCGATGTGGCGCGCAAAAGCAGCAATTTTGTTAATTCCAGCGAAGAGATCCGGGAAGCTGGGATTGTATTTACATTTCAAATCTCCGGGAATGTCCCCAGAATCTATCAGGTGGAGCGCCGTTATAAAAAGAATAAAGATGTTTCTAAAAAGCCTGCTTCCCAGAGCGTGCTCAAGGAGATTACCGGCGGGACGGTGACAGTCCTGGAAGATGGAACTTCCGCGGTGACAGCAGCCTGCGAGCGGCTGATCGGGCTGAAAAAGGAGGATTTTCTGCGCACCGTCGTCCTGCCGCAGGGGAAATTCAGTGAATTTCTGATGCTGACGGGAAAAGAGCGCAATGAGATGCTGGAGAGGCTGTTTCACCTGGAGCAATATGGGGAGAGTTTGGCTGTCCGGATTGCCGGAGAAAAAAAGCGGCTGTCCCTGGAGATGGAACATTTGGCGGGGCAATTAGCAGGTTACGGAGGCGTGTCAGAGGAGAGCCTGAAGGAACAAGAGAATGCTCTGATGGAAGAAAAAAGAGAAGAAGAGCTCTTGGAAGAGCGACTGGCTGGAGCTGAGCGGGCTCAGGAAGCTCTGAGGCAGGTCTGGACGGTTCAAGGAGAGCTGAAGCAGTATCAGGCGGAGCTGGAACAGTGGAAAAGCCGGGGAGCGGATGTGGATGCTGCGGAGCGGTCGGTCCATTTGGCTGAAGAAGCGGGGACGGTTATGCCGGCAATTCTGCAGGTTCGCCAGAAGGAAGAACAGGAAAAACTTGCGGCGAGAGCCTGGGAAGAAGCGAAGAAGGCGCTGTCGCGCGCCAGAGAAGAAGAGACAGAGGCTCAGAAGCGGGCTGACGAGGCCGCTGCCGGAGAGGCGGAGCTGGAGCAGCTCAGAGAAAAGAAATTCCGTTTGGAGACAGCGATTCCCAAACTGATCGAAAGGCGGGGGCTGGAAGCAGAGCAGAAAGAAAACAGAGAAAAACTGGAAGCTCTAAAAGAGCGCATCCAGGAGATGGAGGAGAGGAGACGGAGGGAAGAGGAATTTGCAGAGCAATCGGGCTGTGAGCTGGAATCAGCCAGAAGAAAGCTGGAGGAAAATCAAATTCCGCTGGCCCGTCAGAGAGCAGTCCGGGAAGGGGTTATCCTGGAAAATGAAGCTGCAGGAGCTGCCGGCGCGAAGGAGAACGCGGAGAGGGAGCTTTCGGAGAAACGGAGGGAGGCTCTTTCCGCTGAGGCTGCTCTGCAGAAGTCCAGGGAGAGCCTGGCAAAGGCAGAGCGGCAGGAGGATGAAGCCCGCCGGGAACTTCAAGCGCTGCAGGAGCAGGAGACTGTGACGGAAGAGGGTCTTCGCCAGCTTTTTGAAGAACTGCAGGTCTGGAAAAAAGATTGGGAAGAGGGGAGAGACTGCCGCAGGCAGGAGGAGGAAAATCAGGCTGATTGTTTGAAACTCCAGAAAGAGCGGAAGGATGCTGAGGAAGAAAAAACGCGTCTGGAGAAGGCTGGAGCAGCCCTTGACGAGGCTATCCGCGAAGCCAGAAGAGCGGAGAGGAAAAAAACTGCGGAAGCTCTGAGAAAAACGCTGAGAGCTGGGGAGCCATGCCCGGTCTGTGGGAGTATCCATTTTAATCTGGAAGCCTTTGAGCGGGAAGAGACAAAGCGCCGTGAGAGAGAACAGCGTTCTCTGGAAGAGCTGGAGAGCGAGAGGGAGAAGAACCGCAGCCGTTCTGTGATAGTGGAGAGAAGGCTGGCAGAAAAGCAGGCTGCCGTGGAAACGGCACGGGATGCGGGCCGGCAGATCAGGGAGAGGTTTGAGAGAATCCCTCCTCTTCACAGGCAGCAGGAACCTCCTATGGAGCGCTATGATAAGGCCAAGGCAGCCCGGAGCGCTTATCAGGATCAGGCTGAAAAGCTGAGAAAAAATGCGGAGACAGCTCAGGCGGAGGCGGGAAGGGCCAGAACAGCAGTCTCAGAGGCGGAGACGGCCTGCCGTCTTAGGAGAGAGTGGGAGAGGGATGCCGAGGAGAAATGGAAGCTGGCTGTGGATTCCTGCAGCCGGACGGCCGAAGCCCTTTTACAGAAAAGAAGAGAACTGGACATTTCAAATTTTGCTGAGGAGGAAGCGCGGATAGCGGAGAAGGAAGACAGGGCCGAGAAACTGCGGAAACAGATCGCACAGATTGAGCAGGACAGGGCGGCGGCAGCAAAACGGCGGGATGAGACGGCGGCAGCTCTGACTCAGGCAGCGGAGAACCAGATCCGGCTGGAAGCCGCACTGGGGGAAATAGGAAAGAAAATAGAGAGAGTGATCTGTGAAATTGCCTCTGCAGCAGGGAATTCAGATGATCCTGAGAAGGAGGCAAAGGATACAGAGAGAAGAATACTGCAGATACAGGAAAACAGCAAAAGAGCAAAAGAAGAACTTTCTGCAAAAAGAGACAGCCGCCATCAGGCGGAGCTGAGGGAAGAAGCAGGAAGCGTGCAGGCTGTGAATGCAGGCAGAGCTTCAGATGATGCGAGAGCATATTTTGAGAATATGATATCCGGCTGCCGTGGGCTGAAAAATGAGATGGAAGCCAGAGCGCTGGATGCGCAGAAAACAGCCGAACTCTTTTTACTGTCAAAAGAAGAACTGGAGGCCCTTAGCCGGAAAATTGAGCAGCACCGGGAAGAGGGAAAGCGCTTGGAGAATCTGATGGCTGAGCGGGAAAAGCGGCTGGGCGGTCAGAGGGTAACAGAGGAAGAGTGGAAGAAAGCCGGGGAAGAGCGCGGGACAGCTAGCCGGTTTCTGGAGGAAAAAAAGGCTGTGCTGGTTCTTCTGGAAGGCAGACTGAGGGATGAAAGGCAGCGCCTGGGAGAAAAAGCAGAGCTGGAGAAGGAGCAGGAGAAACATGCTCACAGGAAGGCCCTGGTCGAACAGCTGGAAAAGCTGGTTAAAGGCAAACGGTTTGTCGAGTATGCCGCAAGAGAAAAACTTCAGTATATTTCCAGGGAGGCGTCTGTTCTTCTCAGGCAGCTTACCTATGGAACTTATCAGCTGGAATGTAGCCCGGAGGGCAGATTTATGGTGATCGATTATAAAAACGGAGGTGTTCGCAGGGCAGTCAACACCCTGTCGGGCGGGGAAGTGTTTCTGGCTTCTCTCGCCCTTGCATTGGCGCTCTCCAACCAGATCCAGCTGACCAACCAGGCCCCCCTGGAGCTCTTCTTTTTGGATGAGGGGTTTGGAACTCTGGACGATTCCCTCCTGGACACGGTTATGGATGCGCTGGAAAATCTGCGGAGCCTGAACCGCCGTGCCGTTGGAATTATCACCCATGTGGAAAAAATTCAGGATCAGATTCCGGTCAAACTGATTGTCAAGCCTGGAGAAACCGGCAAACGGGGGAGTGAAGTGGAATTGGCATATTCTTAGATCAGAAAAATATTGATTACACCATTATTATACTAGGAGGAGACATATGAGGCTAATTTTGATTCGCCATGGAGAACCAGATTATGAACATGACACCCTGACGGAGAAAGGCTGGAGAGAGGCTGCCTGCCTGGCTGAGAGGGTGAAAAAATGGGATGTTACGGATTTTTATGTATCCCCCCTGGGAAGAGCCAGAGACACTGCGAGTCCGTCCCTGAAGGCTATCGGCCGTCAGGCTCAGGTTCTCGGCTGGCTCCAAGAATACCGGGCCAGAATCGACAGGCCGTTGGAGATCGGAGGATTTGGGAAGCCGCTGTCCAACCCTTGGGACTTCTTTCCTTCCTACTGGACAAGGCAGGAAGAAATGTTTGATCAGAACAAGTGGATGGATCTCCCGGTTATGAAGAGCGGAAACGGGGATGTAAGAGCTGTCTATGAGGAGGCTTGCCAGGGGCTGGATGCGCTGCTGGAATCTTATGGATATAGGCGGGAAGACAAGTTATACCGTCTGACAGAAGAACGGATGAAGAAGGGGATTGTTTCCGGAAGCAGCGAGGATGATACGGTAGTAATGTTCTGCCATTTGGGAATCATCTGCGTCATGCTGTCTCATCTGATGAATATTGCGTTCCCGCCGTTGGTCCACAGCCTTTTTCTGGCTCCCACCTCTGTCACGGTTTTGTGCACAGAGGAGAGGGAACCGGGGACAGCGTATTTCAGAAGCCAGGTGATCGGTGACACATCCCACCTGAAAGAAGGCGGTGAGCCGGTCTCCCGGGCCGGGTATTTTACAGAGCCGTTTCAGGGATAGAGGCTATTGACAAAATCGATTGGTATGGGTATAATGTCGGCAGAATTATAAGTGATGCCAAGGCTGCAGGAAGAATCTTCCTGCAGCTGTTTTTGATTATGGGAAACTGTGCTTTTTATGAAGAAAAATACTCAGCAGAGATCACAGGATCCGCCTCCGCAGGGCGAGGGCACTGCGGCAAAAAAGAAAATGCGGGAGGTGCTGCATATGTCACTGATACAGGTAACGGATCTGACATTTGCCTATGAAGGCAGCTGCGATCCGGTTTTTGAACACGTTTCCTTCCAGATCGATACGGATTGGAAGCTGGGATTTACAGGCCGCAATGGGAGAGGAAAAACCACCTTTTTAAACCTTTTGATGGGAAAAGAAGAGTATTCCGGGAAGATTACAGCGAATGTCCAATTTGACTATTTTCCGTTCCAGGTATCAGATCCGTCGGCCGATGCCCTGACGGCTGCATACGAGGCAGAGCCTGGCTTAGAATACTGGCGGCTGGTGCGGGAATTGTCCAGGCTGAATATTAGAGAGGAAGTCCTCTTCCATCCATTTTCCAGCTTGTCGGGAGGAGAGCAGACAAAGATTCTCCTGGCTGTCCTTTTCTTAAAAGAAAATAACTTTCTTCTGATTGACGAGCCCACAAACCATCTGGACCGGGAAGCCAGAAGGATGGTGGGAGACTATCTGGCCGGCAAAAAAGGATTTATCCTGGTATCTCACGACAGAGCTCTGCTGGACAGGTGTACGGATCATACTCTGGCGATCTCCAGAGAGAAGATTACAGTGACCAGAGGGAGCTTTTCCACTTGGTATGAAAATAAGGAGCGGCAGGATCATTTCGAGAGGGAGGAGAATGACAGGCTCCGCAGGGATATTAAGAGGCTCACGGCCTCGGCCAGGCAAGCCGGAGGCTGGGCCGATGAGATCGAGTCTGTCAAAATTGGAAAGAAGGCAGCGCTCAAGCGGGAGACTACGGGAAAGCTGGTCTCCAGGGACTATGTAGGGGAGAAATCCCGAAGGATGCAGATGCGGCGGAAAAATCTGGAGAGGAGACAGCAGAGGGCGATAGAAGAGAAGGAAGGGCTCTTGAAAGATATAGAGACGGCGGAGACCTTAACGCTGTTTCCTGGAACAGTCCGAACGGGCAGTCCGGTTGTCAGGATCAAAGAACTTGGGCTGTCTTATCCTGGCGGAGAGGTTTTTTCTGGTTTTTGTCTGGAGGTAATGCCGGGCGAGCAGGTTATACTGGATGGGAGAAACGGCTGCGGGAAATCCAGCATCCTGAAAAAAATGGCCGGAGAGACGGAAACGATCGAACGCGCTGTATTCCAGGGGGAATTCTGGATGGATCCGCGCCTCAAGATCTCTTACGTTCCTCAGGACACCTCCTTTTTGATGGGGAGCCTGAAAGAGTTTGTGAAAAGAGCAGAGGAAGAGGAGGGGATTGAGGAGTCTCTTTTGTTTGCTCTTCTGAGAAAACTGGATATGCCGAGAGGACAGTTCGAAAAACAGATGGAAGATCTGAGTGCAGGACAGAAAAAGAAGGTTTTGCTGGCAAAAAGTCTCTGCACGCAGGCAGACCTTTACTTGTGGGATGAGCCCCTCAACTACATTGATGTCTATTCGCGGATGCAGATCGAGGAGGTTATCGCAAAAAACAGGCCCACTATGGTTTTGGTGGAACATGATGAAAGATTTGCAAAAAACATTGCGGCGAGGCCGGTTCCGGTGCTATACTGTTCCAAGAAATAAAGATTGAGCCTACGCAATGGCAGGAAAAGAGGACGAGCGATGAGACGCAGAAGAGTAATCAAACCAAGAATCGTGAAGACCAAGGAAGAGATAGCCGGGATCCGGGAAAGCGGAAAGGTAAACTGTGCAGTTCTGGATGCCGTAGCTTCTCGGATAAAAGAAGGAATGTCTACAGAGGAGATTGACGAGATCGTCTATGAAACGACTATCAAGCTGGGAGGAACACCGGCTCCTCTGCACTATGAAGGATTTCCGAAAAGCGTCTGCACATCGGTAAACAATCAGGTTTGCCACGGGATCCCCTCCAGAGATGTCATTTTACAATCAGGGGATATTATAAATGTGGATGTCTCCACAATTTACAAAGGGTATTTTTCAGACTCTTCCCGCATGTTCTGCATTGGGGAAGTGAGTGAGGAGAACCGCCGCCTGGTTCGGGTGGCAAAAGAGTGCGTAGAAGAGGGATTAAAAGAAGTTGCCCCTTGGAAACCTATGGGAACCATGGGAGCGGCGGTAAATGCCCACGCCACAGCCAACGGGTACAGCGTTGTTCGTGATATTGGCGGCCACGGAGTAGGGCTGAAGTTCCATGAGGAACCTTTTGTCAGCTATGTCACGATGCCTGGGACGGGGATCCACATGCCGCCGGGAATGGTGTTTACCATTGAGCCTATGATCAATGCCGGCACCTGCCAGTTTACCATCGATAAAACCAATGGGTGGACCGTCTATACAAAAGATGGAAAGATGTCAGCCCAGTGGGAAGTGACAGTAGCGGTGACGGAGGAAGGCTGCGAGATCTTGGCGTATTAAACTGCCAAGATCAATGAATCACGTGGATGGTTCCCTCATCATTCATTTTTTTGATGATAGTGGCAATGACGGGAAATGCGAAGATCCCGATGACGCCGATCAACTGTGCACCGGCGAAGATGCACAGGAGAGTGACAATAGGGTGAAGACCCACCTGGCTCCCAATGATTTTCGGTTCAAGGGTCTGCCGTACGACTGTGATAATCAGATAGAGAAGAAGAATTCCGATTCCCAGGTAAGTATTGCCGAGAATCAGCAGAACCAATCCCCATGGAATGAGGACAGTTCCGGTGCCAAGGACAGGCAGGATATCCACGACGGCCACCAGAAATGCCAGAAGGGAAGCCATGGGGATTTTTAATATGGAAAAACCAATGAAAAGTTCTAAAAATGTGATGGTCATCAGCAGGGCGTAGACTCTCAGGATTTTCCAGATCACAGTCTTGGCGCTGGTGACGATCTCCACGATCATAGCCCGCCTCTCCGGCTTGAATTGTCTCAGGATAAACTCAATGATAACGTCATAGTCAAGGGTAAAGAAAAAGGAGGAAATCACAGTAAAGATAAGCTGGATCAGGAAGGCCGGAAATCCTACAATCCAGGAAGCTCCCAGCCCGATAATGACGCCGGAGATTTCCATAATTCCAGCCTGCATACTGTTCTCCAGGCTTGAGAGAAGGCTCTCAACCATCTCCCTGGAATCCGGAAAACTTGCCAGGATTTTGTCGGAGAGCATGACCAGTTCGGGCTCCAGGATTCGATTATAATAATCGGGGAGTTTTCCGGCCTGTTCCTGCACAAAATTGACGAAATGGCTTCCAAAAAACCAGATGATAAGAAAGATAACAAAGTAGCATATGAGAAGGCTGGAAACTGCAGCCAGGGAACGCCTCAGCTTCCATTTGGAAGAGATCAGGCGGATGAGAGGAGACAGCAGGGATGCCAGCAGAAATCCAATCAGGAACGGAGCGAACATGGGCAGAAAATTTTTTAATAAAAAGAGGACAATCCCAGCCAGCAGTGCAAAGTAAATAAAACTGATAACAAACGCTCTTCTTTTTTCTGTCTTATTGGAATTCATTTGCATATGCGGGGCCAATGCCCGTTTTCCTTTCCTAAATTTGTACCGAGGCAGAGCGCCTTCCAGCGTTGTGTGCCCCTGGAAGGCAATGCTATGGACTATTATAGAGATTCTTGACAAAAGGCGTCAAGTTTATTTCAGAACTTTAACAAGACTTTTATGCGGATGGGAGTCTGACAACAAAAAAACCGTTCTGCTGTCAAAATAGACAACAAAACGGTTTTCCGCGTGCAGAAGAAGAGACTTGAACTCTCACGGTATTGCTACCACACGGACCTGAACCGTGCGCGTCTGCCAATTCCGCCACTTCTGCATCTCGCTGCGATTTCTCGCTGACGACAAAAAGCATTATAAAACAGATTTTTCCATTTGTCAACAAAAATTTTTCAAAAAATTTTTGCAAAATCACTTGCCAAAATTCAAGGAATATGATACAATTTCTATCGTTGCGCGGGAATGCTGGAATTGGCAGACAGGCAAGACTAAGGATCTTGTGGGTGTATGCTCGTGTGGGTTCAAGTCCCATTTCCCGCACTGAAGAGTGCTGTGTTTCTTAGACTTCTGAGAAATGCGGCGCTTTTTTATTTTTCTTATTTTCGAAATAGATTTATCATTGGCAGTTTTTGAAGAATGCTATGGAAGCAGCCGCGAGATTCCGTCTGTGATGACTGTGAGGGCCAGAAACGCGGGAAAAAGATTATATCATACAAAACCGATAGGAATACTTGACAAATGTTGGATTTTGATGTATGATCAGAATCATCAACAGACAGCAGCGCCTCCGTGTTATGCGTGAGAGGTAAAATGTTAAAGTTTTTCAAAAAAACAGTTCAAAAAACACAATTTTCTGTTGACAAACCGATCAGACTATTATATAATAACAAAGTCGTCAGCGAGAAATCGCTGAGAGATGCAGAAGTGGCGGAATTGGCAGACGCGCACGGTTCAGGTCCGTGTGGTAGCAATACCGTGAGAGTTCAAGTCTCTTCTTCTGCACGATGTGATAAAGGTCCGGATCTGTTTGAGATAGACAGATTCGGATTTTTTCTTTCTGGGGAGAGCGGCGGTGTCTGGCGGGATACCTCCGCTTTGCCGTTGTAAAGAAGGATAAAATCGTGTATAATAGCCAATGCAGGTTGTTTATAGAATCAAATCAGGAGGAAGTCATGCTTACATTAGAGAATATATCCTTTGACGTAAAAGGCGAAGGAGGAGAAAAGGAAATCATCAAGAATCTGAGCCTGACGATTGATGAGGGAAAATTTGTTGTTATCACCGGCCCAAACGGCGGCGGAAAGTCTACATTGGCGAAACTGATTGCAGGGATTTATAAACCGACATCGGGCAGGATTCTTTTTAATGAAACCGATATTACAGAAGCCGGAATTACGGAGAGGGCCAATATGGGAATCAGCTTTGCATTCCAGCAGCCTGTCCGTTTTAAGGGGGTTCAGGTGCTGGATTTGATCCGCCTTGCGGCGAAGAAAAAGTTGTCTGCTGCGGATGCCTGTCAGTATCTGTCCGAAGTGGGACTCTGCGCCAAAGATTATATCAACCGGGAAGTCAATGGAAGCCTCTCCGGCGGAGAGCTAAAGCGAATTGAGATTGCTACGGTTTTGGCTAGAAATACTCAGCTGTCTGTGTTTGACGAGCCGGAGGCGGGGATCGATCTGTGGAGTTTCCAGAATCTGATTCAAGTATTTGAACGGATGAGAGAGAGCACCAATGGCTCTATCCTGATCATCTCCCATCAGGAGAGGATTTTGAATATTGCGGATGAGATCGTTGTAATCGCTGATGGCCAGATTACCAAGAAGGGAAGCCGAGATGAGATTATGCCCCAGATTATGGGGACGGCATCTGCGGTGGATGCCTGCAGCGTGCTGAACCGCTGATTGCAAAGGAGGATGAGAAAATGGGACAGTTTGACCAGAAGATAGATGCGATCCAGATGAGGATCCTGGAGGAAGTGGCCGGACTCCACGAAGTCCCCGAGGGGGCTTACAATATCCGTGCCAACGGAAAAACGGCGGAGCGCTCCACCACAGCTAATATTGATATCGTTTCGAAAGAAGATGGGAGCGGGATTGACATTAAGATTCGGCCATTCACGAAGCATGAGAGTGTCCATATTCCGGTAGTTCTCAGCGAGAGCGGCCTTACGGAGACGGTTTATAATGATTTCTATATAGGAGAGGGATCCGATGTGGTGATTGTAGCCGGGTGCGGCATTCACAACTGCGGAGACCAAAAGTCGGAGCATGACGGCATCCACCGGTTTTTTGTGGGAAAGAACGCCAAAGTAAAATATGTAGAAAAACATTATGGGGAAGGCGACGGAAAGGGCCAGAGAATCCTGAATCCCGTTACAGAAGTGACGATGGAGGAGGGCAGCTACATGGAGATGGAGATGGTTCAGATAAAAGGTGTCGATTCCACCAAAAGGACTACGGTGGCTGATCTGGACAAAAATGCGAAGCTGATTGTCAGAGAACGCCTTTTGACCCATGGCAGCCAGGATGCAGAGAGCAGCTTCGTGGTCAATTTAAATGGTGAGGATGCCAGCGCTGATGTGGTTTCGCGGTCAGTTGCTAAGGAACATTCCCATCAGAAATTTGTTTCACAGATTAATGGAAATACTCGGTGTGCCGGCCATACGGAGTGCGATGCCATTATTATGGATGACGCCAAGATTGTAGCGGTTCCGGAACTGACTGCCAATGATGTCGATGCCGCTCTGATCCACGAAGCGGCGATTGGGAAAATTGCTGGGGAGCAGATCATCAAACTGATGACCCTTGGACTGACCGAGGAAGAGGCGGAAGCCCAGATTGTCAATGGATTTTTGAAGTAATAAAGAAAGGTGCTTTCGAGGCATTTGCCTTGGAAACACCTTCTTTTTGTTAGGCCATGGGCCTGTTTCCATTGTGTAATTTTTCGTGTTCCGAAAAATGGAACTTTGGAAACAAAAAAACCACCTGCTATGCAGGTGAGTCAGCATTGCTTTAGCTTACAGTAAAAAACCTCCAGTGATACAATAATGTTGGTTCGCCAACCGCATTAAAGCACAAAGGAGGTATCCATATGGATAGTAATAGTTTATCACATACGAAATGGAATTGTAAGTATCATATTGTGTTTGCACCGAAATACAGAAGAAAAATTGTATATGGTCGATTAAAACAGGATATAGCCAATATTTTAAGTATGCTGTGCAAACGGAAGAATGTACACATAATAGAAGCTGAAATCTGTCCAGATCATGTGCATATGTTAGTAGAAATTCCACCGAGCATGAGTGTATCGAGCTTTGTAGGTTATTTAAAGGGGAAAAGTACACTAATGATATTCGAACGACATGCAAATCTCAAATATAAATATGGGAATCGACATTTCTGGTGTCGTGGATATTACGTAGATACTGTAGGGAAAAATGCGAAGAAGATACAAGAGTATATTCAGAATCAATTAAAAGAGGATTTAGAATATGATCAAATGACACTAAAGGAGTATATAGACCCGTTTACGGGTGAGCCAGTAAAGCCAAAGAAGTAAGGAAGAGCCTTCAAGGGCTCTCTAAGTAAATGACGTTGCGGCTGGCGAACCTTTCGATGAGTCTTTAGACTCCAGTGCCGGTAATAGGCCCTTATAGGGCCAGAACAAACCACCGGCTAAGCCGGTGGTTGTGATTGCCCCACAGGGTTAGACTGGAAACCGTCTGTTGACACAAGGACAGGTCTGATTTATCATAGGTATCAAGGAGGAAAAAGAAATGGGCAAATTCGGAGAAAAACAGGAAACCAACATTGAAAAGAATATTTATATTTTTATTAGTCTGATTGCCATTGAACTTTTCATGTCCTTTTCCTTTCTGGGGTATATTCATATCGAACCAATTTCATTAACATTTGTTTATATTCCGGTCCTGATGGCCGGATGCCTTCTGGGGCCAAAAGAATCGGCTCTGATAGGAGCGGTGTTTGGGCTGGCGTCCATGTGGAAAGCCTCAGCTTTTTATGTGGGAAGGGCGGATGCGGTTTTTTCGCCGTTTGCCAGCGGCGATCCCCTGGGGAGTATTCTTCTCAGTGTGGGGACGCGCACGCTTTTTGGCCTGATCATTGGACTGCTGTTTGCCAGGGCGAAGAAGGGCCGCCATCCTCTGATAGGAATCCTGATTGTGGCATCGATTGGGAGAGTCGTTCACACAATGCTGGTATATGGATGCATGCAGCTTTTGTTTCCAGAGACTGGCTTCAAAATTTCGAATACCTGGAACGATATCTGCAGGTGGGATTTTATCCCCTTTGTAATCATAGCGGATATTATTATTTTTCTCTGCTACCGCTTTCAGAAATCAGCCTTTTTTCAAAGGCTGTTTCAGCACATTGATATGGTAGATCAGATGAATTCCAGAGTTATGCCCAATCGGATTGGCATAGCGGCGGCATTGGCCTTTGTGCTTTTTTCATCATTCAGTGTAGCTATTTACTTTACCAATCGGATTGAAACTGTCATGGTATGGTATCAGATCCAAGTCTCCAATCAGATTGCCTATGATCTGATGCATCTTCAGATTCAATTCCTTTTGGGCATTATTTCCTTGGCTGTCTTGGTAATAATTGTTATTGTGCTGTATGAGAAAGTGTCTAATTATCTATATTTCGAGGCAAAACTAGATGGCCTTACCGGATTGATGGGCCGTCAGCAATTTTTTAGCGTAGGAGAGATGCTCCTGCGGCAGAATGCTTCCAGACTGCTGGGGAGGAGCGGCTGCTTTATTATTTTAGATATTGACAGGTTTAAAACGATTAACGATACTTATGGCCATCCTGTCGGCGACATGATTTTGAAGAGCGTTGCAAAGAACCTCTGTGCGTCTTTCGGCAGCCACAATATTTTCGGCCGTCTGGGCGGCGATGAATTTGTAGCTCTGATTCTTGACCCGCTGACAAAAGAAGAGATTGAGAAGGCGCTGAATGGGATGAAGGCTCGGATGAAAGAGACGGTGGCGGATTTGGATGTTACCTGCAGCGCAGGTGTCATCCCTATTGAAAAGGGCTGCTCCCTGCAGGTGCTGTACAGGAATGCAGACCGGCTGCTTTATGAGGCCAAGAAAAATGGCAAAGATCAAATTGCCTTTGGTTACCGATACCGAGATATCCAATCTTGATTTCCAGGATTTGCCAGGAGAACTTTCACACAGCCTATTGACGCCGCTTTCCGGCCGGATTATAATAAAATAGAACATATGTTCTGAAATGACGGCGCGGAGGTGGCAGTATTGAAAAGGATCATTTACCATGTGGATGTAAATTCAGCCTTTTTGAGCTGGGAGGCGGTTTACCGGCTGTATCATCTCGGGGGGAGTCTGGATATCCGAGAGATTCCCAGCGCGATAGCTGGAGACCAGGAGAAGCGCCGGGGGATTATTTTGGCAAAATCCATTCCTGCGCAGTGCCGCGGGGTCCGGACAGGGGAACCGATTGTGAGCGCAAAGAGAAAATGTCCAGAGCTATTTCTGGCGCCGCCGAACTACAGGCTGTACCGCCGTTCGTCCAAGGCTATGATGGAGATCCTCTCCCGGTACACGGACAAGGTGGAGCAGTACAGCATTGATGAGGCATTTATGGATATGACTGGCTGTGCGGGGGATGCGGAGAGAACCGCGGTGCAGTTAAAAGAAACTATATTCCGTGAGCTGGGGTTTACGGTGAATGTAGGGGTGGCAGAGAACAAACTGCTGGCGAAGATGGCATCCGGATTTGTCAAGCCTAACAGAGTTCATACGCTGTGGAAGGAGGAGATCCGGGAGAAAATGTGGCCCCTTCCTGTAAGGAATTTGTTTTATATCGGTCCGGCGGCGGAGAAAAAGCTGCTCCGTCTGGGAATTCAGAATATCGGGGAGCTGGCCGGGACTCAGGAGAGAATTTTGAGGGCGAATTTTCAGTCTTATGGGACTCTGATCCTGAATTACGCCAATGGGATAGACGACAGCCAGGTTGCGGAGATGCCGCCCCCCAATAAGGGATACGGAAATTCTCTGACGACCCCCTGGGATATTCGGGATCCAGAGCTTGCAAGGAAGTTTCTGCTCTCGCTGGCGGAGACGGTGGCTTTCAGACTCAGGGCTGATGGGGTGAGGAGCAGAATTGTTGCAGTGACCATTCGGGACTCAAATTTCCGTACATCCAGCCGCCAGACGATCCTTTCAGCTCCTACAGATTTGACCTGGGAGATCTATCAGGCCGCATGCCGGTGTTTTGACTATCTGTGGAACGGGCTTCCGGTGAGAAACCTGGGAATCCATACCAGCCGGATTTCCAGAGAAGACAGCCGGCAGATAGGGCTGTTTGATAAGGTGGATTACGAGAAAACCCGAAAGGCGGAGGAGGCTGTAGACAGTCTGCGGCGCCGCTATGGTATCGATTGTATGAAGAGGGCTTGCTTTTTAGAGCCTGTCTTGGAGGGCTCTGGGCAGTATATAGATCATATGGGCGGAGGAATCACACGGGAGAAGTGGACAGCAGATTACAGCGAAGAAGAAATTCGGTAAGGAGATGAGGAATATGGCAGGATTTGTCAGCGGTTCCCCGGGGCTTTCTGAGATCGACAGCGGGCTCCCCAGAGGAAAGAGATATCAGATTGCGTGCAAGACCTGGTTTACCGCCACCGGCTCTCCAAGACCTCTTTCTTTTAAATTTGAGGGGGATGACGGGACGCTGCAGACGGTGAACAATCTGACTGTAAAATATTCAGAGGATAAAAATTATTCCGGGATCCCCAGCAAAGAGTATGGATGTGAGGCAGTTATCGGAGGACTGAAGAGAGAATTCCGCCTGATCTTTTACTGCGGAGAATGTCTGTGGGTTATGGTAATATAGAGATGAAAAATGGACGATGGCAGGTGTGAGGCGATGTGCGGAAGATATTATATCGATGAGAGAGCGGTGGCAGACATCAGAACGACGTGTACCGCTGCAGGCAGAGTACCCTCCGGGGACATTCATCCGGGGGATACAGCCCTGGTTCTTTCAGGAGAAGGACCGATGGAGATGAGATGGGGGTTTCCGAGGCCGAACCAGAAGGGTCTCTGGGTGAATGCCAGGGCAGAAAGCATTTTAGATCGCCCTGCTTTCAGTGAGAGTGTTCTCCGGCGCAGGTGCATTGTCCTGGCCGGAGGTTTCTATGAGTGGGACAGAGACAGACAGAAGGCAAGTTTTACCCGAAAGGAAGAACCGGTGATCTTTATGGCAGGGTGCTACCGCAGGTTTGAGGACGGGAACCATTTTGTAATATTGACGACAAGAGCCAATGACTCTGTGAGGCAGATCCACGAGAGGATGCCGCTGATTTTGGAAAAGGAGGAGCTGGATGCCTGGCTCAGGGAGAATCCCTCTCTGAAAGGTCTGCTGAGCAAGGTGCCGCCTTCTCTGGAGAGGTACCAGGAGTATGAGCAGCAGAGGCTTCCATTCTAGCTCAGGGGGGCTTTTCCGGAAATCTCTTCCGCGCTTAATTTTTGTGTATATGTGCGCATTTGATACACAACATACACAGCGACGGCGACTTCTGTAAGAGGCATGGAAAACCATATGGAATCCGGCCCTGCAGCTGCGGGTAGCAGATAGATCAGAATGCCGCTGATTACCAGGCCGCGGGCGACAGATACAATGAAAGCTGCCTTAGGTTTCAGCAGTGCCTGAAAATAGTATGTCGAGTAAATGTTTAACGGCAGCAGGAGAAACGCAGTGCCGTAACGCCGGAATATACCCGGTGCAATCTGCAGAACTTCTGCAGTCGGCGCCATAAAAATCCGTATAAACAAGTTTGGTATTGCAAGGCTCAGTCCAGTCCACACAATGCTGAAGAATGCTGCAGTTCCGAGGGCATAGTTTAACAGCTTTCGGATCCGCATACCGTTTCCGGCCCCGAAGTTTACAGAGATAATCGGCTGGGATGCCTGGCCGACACTGTAGGCACAGCATTGGACGAATGTAGATATCTGGACGATCACGCCATAGACCGCCAGAGCATTGGTGTCCAGATAGCGGACAATCTGCCGATTAAATAAAATCGTGAGAATTCCCATTGCCACATCAATAAAAAAGGTAGAGAATCCTGTTATGGTAATGTCTTTTAGCTTCTGGAACAGGCAGGATGGCCTGACGAGACGCAGAGTGCATTTTTTCTGAAAAAAATGGGATACCATGATAAGAAAACTGATCACCGAGCCGACTGCAGTTGCCAGCCCAGCGCCGTACGCTCCCATATCGCAGGCGAATACGAAAAAGTAGTCGCCAAAGATATTGAAGATTCCTCCGGACAGGACGGCAGCGGTTGCCAGCACTGGATTATTGTCATTCCGCAGATATGCTGCCAGCATCTGGTTGAACAGGAAAAATGGTATGGCAAATTTAATCGGTTTTACGTATTCTCTTGCCAGGCCCAGAGTATTGTCCTGTGCACCGAAAAAGAGAAGCAGCTCCCTGTCAAAAAAGATGATGACAGTCCAGATTATGGCCACGAGAAAGACGGAGCCGATCACAGATGCTGTAAAATATTCATTGGATTCTTTTTCGTGTCCATCTGCTCTGCCACGCAGTGTGCTGAAAATGACGGAACCGCCGATTCCCATAAGCAGCCCCAGACTATAGATAATGTTCCACACCGGAGCGACGACTGCCAGGGCAGCCGAGCCCTCCGGTCCATGGTACTGACCCACCATGGCGATATCCACAATAGAATAAATCGCCGTAATCAGGGCACTCCCAAACGCCGCAGCGAGGTATTTAAAATATAGGTTTTTGATTCCCCCGGTTAAAAAATCCATTTTGAACCTCCTTTTATTTGATTCTGTCTTGTGAAACAAAAAAGAGCCAGATAAGCACAGACATTTCAGCCTGTGTCTTATCCGGCTCATCATTTCCTGTGAATGAATTGCCCTCCGAGCAAGCAACATTCATCCTACCCCATTTTTTGATGAAAGTCAAGGGGCAGAATGGATACTTTTGCTTTCAAGATGTTTTTGCGTCAGCTAAGGTAGGTTCTCATTGCTTTCAGCGCATTTTTTTCCAGTCTGGATACCTGAGCCTGGCTGATATGGATTTCTTCTGCCACCTCAGTTTGGGTTTTTCCCTCAAAAAAGCGCATGTCGATGATATGGCGCTCCCGCTCTGGGAGACGTTTCATGGCTTCATTGAGAGAGAGATCTGTGACCCAGTTTTCTTCTATGTTTTTCTTATCGCTGATCTGATCCATCACGTAAAGGGGATCTCCTCCATCGGTGTAGACTGGCTCATATAGACTCACCGGACTTTGAATTGCATCCAGGGCGTAAGTGATCTCCTCCTTGCTGACACCAATCTCATCGGCAATTTCCATGATGGTGGGCTCTTTTGAGTTTTTTCTCATCAGCCCCTCTTTTGCGTAGATTGCTTTGTAGGCAATATCCCGCAAGGAACGGCTGACGCGGATAGAATTATTGTCCCGAAGATAGCGCCTTACCTCTCCCAATATCATGGGGACAGCGTAGGTGGAAAAGCGAACATTCTGGGTAATGTCGAAATTGTCAATGGCTTTGATCAGCCCGATGCAGCCGATTTGAAACAGATCATCCAGAGCTTCGCTGCTTCCTGCGTAACGCTGGATCACGCTCAATACCAGGCGAAGGTTTCCCTTGATATATTGTTCCCGCGCTTCCATATCACCATCTAAAATACGGCGGAAAAGCTCCTCCTTCTCCTCATTGCTTAAAAGCGGCAGTTTCGAAGTATTGACACCGCAGATTTCTACTTTATATCCGGACATATTCTTACCTCCGCGTTCCCGATTCTGTCATATCAGTGCGATTGCAAGGCACAGAGAGCGCTGCTGCAATCGCACCGGTATTCGAAATCTGGCCCAAGGGCCATGTTTCTCATACCGGTTTGCCCGTCCAATGGAAATACATCCTTGCATGTCAGCATGCAGTCTGTATTTCCGCTGTCCGGAGCTTTCATAGTAAATGATGGACGGATTTGTGGGGATTTATACAGGGAAAATTTTGAAAATAATGGCAGCCAGGGGCAATTTTGAGTGATGTTTTGCTTGACAATCCCAGGAATGCCTGATAGATTGATAATTGGATTATCGATAATCAAATTATTAATGGAAGGAGAGATGGATTTGGCAGTTCCGGACCGGACAATAGACCCTAAAATATTAGAAAATGCAAAAAAAGAATTTTTGGCCAATGGATTTGAGAAGACCTCATTGAAGGTGATCTGCGATCAGGCAGGAATCACAACAGGCGCCTTATATAAAAGGTACAGAGGAAAGGAAGATCTTTTCCGGGCTGTTGTGGAAGATACAGTCAATGATTTGAACGCGGTGGCGAGACAGAGGGGAGAGAAAGACGCCAGCCTGATGTCGGATCAGGAGCTGATCCATGCGTGGTACATGGATCCGGAAGATATGATGTGGTGGTTCCGGTTTTTATATAAACGGCGGGATGGATTTGTCCTGCTTTTAAAGTGTTCAGAGGGAACCGCATATTCCAATTTTCAGCATGACTGGGTTGAGATCCTCACGGAGGCGACCAGCAATTTTCTGAGGGAGGCTCAGAAAAGAGGGCTGTGCCGGAAAGATATCTCTGAGATGGAGCTTCACATTCTGCTCTCGTCCTTCTGGACAACCATCTATGAGCCGTTTATTCATGGATTTTCTTGGGATGAGATCGAAAGACACTGCGAAATTGTGACGAAACTGTTTGATTGGCATGAAGCATTCCAGTTTCGCTGTCCTACATAAAGCCTCTCCGCAGAGAGAGGTATTTTTAGAGGCATTAGTTAGAAGAAACTAACCAATAAAGGAGGAATCAAAGTTGTTTAAAAGAGTGCTGGAGTATGCCGGCGAATACCGCTGGCTCACATACCGGGCGGCGGCAGTGATGCTGGCAGCAATGGCGATCAATATATTGCCGTTTTTGTTTATCTATCAGCTGATCCGGCCCCTGCTGATGAAGGAAGAAATCGATGCCGGATATATTGCAGTCAGGATCGCAGCGATTGCAGTCTGCAGTATCTTATATGCTGTCTTATATGTCAGAGGGCTGTCTCTATCTCATAGAGCGGCCTACCATACCTTAAAAAACCTGAGAATTTCCCTTCAGAGGAAGCTGGAAAAGCAGCCCTTGGGGGTGATTCAAGAGCATGGCGTGGGTACCTTGAAAAAAATGTTCATTGATGACATTGAAAGCATTGAACTGCTTCTGGCTCACGCTCTCCCAGAAGGGATTGCCAATGTGACGGTTCCGGTTATCGTATTTATTGCCATGTTCCTGGCAGATTGGAAGCTGGCTCTGCTGTCTCTGTGCTCCCTGCCTCTAGGGCTGGTTTCTATGGCTGCTATGTACCAGGCAGGAATTAGCAAAATGGGAAGCTACTACGCCGCAGCCCGGAGAATGAACAATACGATAGTAGAGTATATCAACGGCATGGAGGTGGTAAAGGTATTTAACCGGGACGGAGAGTTCTATAAGCGATTTGAAAAGGATGTGAGAGATTACCGGGATTTTACACTGGCCTGGTATCAAGTATGCTGGCCCTGGATGGCTCTGTACAACAGCATTCTTCCCTGTGTCGCCCTGTTTACACTCCCTGTCGGTGCCTTCTTTGTCCTGACTGGGCACTCCACGCTGCCGGATTTGGCACTGGTGCTGTGTATGGCGTTCGGCATAGGAGCTCCCCTTTTGCGAGCTCTGAGCTTTCTGTCTGCGCTGCCCCAGGTGAATTATAAAATTGGAGCTTTGGAACAAATGATGAGCGCGCCGCCGCTGGTGCAGAGCAGTGCGCCATTCACTGGAGAAAACTATGGGATTGCCTTTGAAAATGTTCGTTTTGCATATGGGGAGGAGGAAGTTCTGCACGGTGTTTCCCTGGCGGTTCCAGAGGGGAGCCTGACAGCCCTGGTGGGGGAATCTGGAAGCGGGAAATCGACTCTGGCCAAGCTGCTGGTTCACTACTATGATGTTGCCGGAGGCGCGGTTCGAATCGGCGGCCAGGATATCCGGGAGATGAGCATGGAAGCCCTCAACAGCCAGATCTCCTATGTGGCGCAGGAACAATTTCTTTTTAATATGAGCCTGAAGGAGAATATCCGTCTGGGGAAGCTGGATGCTGGGGATGATGAGGTAAGGGAGGCAGCCAGAAAAGCCCAATGTGATGAGTTCCTGTCCCGCTTGGAGAACGGGCTTGATACAATGGCGGGGGACGGCGGAAAACAGCTCTCAGGTGGAGAGCGCCAGCGGATTTCTCTGGCCAGAGCGATTCTGAAAAATGCCCCTATTGTAGTTTTAGATGAGGCCACCGCCTTCATGGATCCAGAGAACGAAGAAAAGATGAACGAGGCAATCGCGGAGGTGATCAGAGGGAAAACCGTCATTGTCATCGCTCACCGCCTTTCTTCCATCGTTGACGCCGACCAGATCTGTGTCCTGAAAAAAGGAGAGATTGCGGCATTGGGCAGCCATGAGGAGCTGCTGAAGAACTGCGGGGAATGCCAGAAGCTGTGGAGAGCAGCGGAAGGCAGCGCCCAGTGGAAGATCAGCACGGCAGAAAGGAGGGAAGCTGAATGATTGGTTTTATGCGACGGATCCTCGGCGTGGCAGGGGGTTACAAGAGACGGATCCAGACAGCATTTGTGTTTTCTTTTTTGAAGTCCTTCCTGTCGAAAACGCCGATTATGCTGGGGGTTTTAGTATTAGCATCATTCTATGAGGGGACGATGACGGCTGACAGGTGCCTGCAGTGCGGGATTGCTATGGCGGTCTGCGTTTTGCTCCAGGTTGTGTTTCACCACATTGCAGACAGACTTCAGTCGGCCGCAGGTTTTATGGTGTTCTCCGACATGAGGATGGAGCTGGGAGCCCATCTGCGCCGGATGCCCATGGGATATTTTACGGAAGGCAATATCGGAAAGATCAGTTCCGTTCTGTCTACGGACATGGTGTTTATTGAAGAAAATTGTATGACTGTGCTGGCGGATATGATGAGTTACGTGTTTTCCCAGGCGATTATGATAGCGATTCTTTTCTATTTTAATGTGTGGATCGGCCTTACGGCCGCAGCCGTAACAGGAGTGATCCTGCTGATTGCCCGGGGAATGAAAAGAGAAGCAACAGCGGATTCCCAAGAACGCCAGGAACAGAGCGAAAATCTGACAGAGGCTGTCCTGGATTTTATAGAAGGGATCGGCATTATCAAAACTTACAATCTGTTGGGAGAAAAGTCCAAGGAGCTGACAGAAAATTTTAGACAGAGCTGCGAGACGAATATTCATTTTGAAGAGAACCACAGCCCCTGGCAGAGGCGTCTGAATGTGGCTTACGGCGTTGGCGCTGCTGCGGTGGCGGCGGTATCCCTGTATCTTGGCCGCCTGGGGATGCTGAACGCTGTAAATTTGGTTGGAATTCTGCTGTTTGTCTTCGACCTTTTTGGCCCTGTGAAGGCTTTGTACACACAGGCTACGCGGCTGACAGTGATGAATAGCTGCATGGACAGGATTGAGGAGGTGTTTCGTGAGAGAGAACTTCCGGATGGCGGGGAGGACCGGATTCCGGAGGCCAGCGGGGAGCCGGAGGTGGAGTTTCGAAATGTGAGCTTCGCATACGGCGAAAAGGAGGTCCTTCACAATATATCCCTTCAAATTTCCAGAAACAGCATGACAGCCCTGGTGGGGCCGTCAGGAGGCGGAAAGTCTACCATAGCTAGCCTGCTCACCAGATTTTGGGATGTCAAATCCGGCCAAGTCCTGATCCGGGGAAAGGACATCCGCACTGTAAAGCTCAGGGAGCTGATGGATCATATCAGCATGGTGTTTCAGCGGGTGTATTTATTCCAGGACAGCATTTATAACAATATCAGCATGGGCAGGCCGGACGCTTCAAGGGAGGAGGTCATGGAGGCAGCTAAAAAGGCCCGCTGCTACGACTTTATCATGGCCCTTCCCCATGGCTTTGACACTGTGATCGGAGAAGGGGGAGAGACACTGTCCGGAGGGGAAAAGCAGAGAATCTCCATCGCCCGCTGCATCCTGAAGGATGCCCCGATCGTGATCCTGGACGAGGCCACAGCCAGCGTGGATGCTGACAATGAAAGCTATATCCAGGAGGCGATCAGTGAACTGTGCCGGGGGAAGACGCTGCTGGTAATCGCCCACCGCCTCAATACGATCCGAAATGCCGACCAGATTCTGGCCGTCTCAGAGGGCAGGATCGTCCAGCGCGGAACCCATGAGGAGCTGATGGAAAAAGGCGGCCTTTACCGGGATTTTGTGACAGTAAGGGAAAATAGCCGGGGGTGGTACCGGGGAAGAGAAAAATAGAACACTCAAAAGAATCAAAAAACTGCCCGGCCAGAAAGACGGGCAGTTTTTGATTCATTCCTCCGCATCGTTCTCCGCCGGCTGCCAGGCCAGGCCAAAGTCCGTCTCGCGGAACAGGGCGGCCAGCCCTGTGATCTGTTTCAGCCGGAGAATTTCATCTTTTTCCATCCCCAGATGCCGGGAAATCCATGCGTCAGAACGGCCGATCTCATGGAGCTCCTTGATAATGTTGCTCATAAGATCCACGTCGTGGGAGCCTCTGGCCCGATTGTGGCGGATTGTGCTGGCCATGCGGTTGGCCAGAGGCTTGTCGATCACGGAGACCGGGAGCAGGCCGTGCTCCCTCTCGTAGATGTCCGGGTAGGTTTTCATAACTTGATAGCGGTGGAAGCCGTCTACAATAATGTATTGGTCGTCCTCTTTTGAGTGGTAGCAGACGATGGGCATAGTGTAGCCGTCCTCCTTGATGCTCTGGTAGAGGAGCTTCATTTCAGGGGGAGCGACCTTGTTGGGATTGTATGTGTTGGGCACAATTTTCTCGAAGGGGACCGGGATGATGTGGTATGCAGGGCTTTCAAATGTTTTAGGATTCATGGATAAAACCTCCGTATTTCTGTTTGATGAGATCGACCCGCTTTTGTTCCTGCCGTGAGAGGCCAAAGCCCATGGAACGGCAGATATGGTCATTTTTCAGAATGCACATACACATTCGCTTCCAACTGGGAACATCTTTGGAACTCTTAATATCATCTGTATTGTCCGGGATTTTTCCTGTAAAAACTACCCGGGATTTCCGGTCCAGAGTGTAATTGGAGACGCCGTTGCGCCGGATCGGATAGCCGTGCTCCTCCAGTTCACGGATCGTTTCCTCCGAGAGGCCGCCGCCGGTTTTGTGCCAGAATTCAATAGAAGTATTGAATTTTTTTATGTAATTGCTTTGAAGGCGCTTGGGGAGAGTCGCCAGGAGAAAACGAGTGTAAGACTGCCAGGTGTGGCCCTCTGGGAGGGTGACGGAGCGGTATCCCATGGCTTTTGTGCGGCCGTAGATGGCCCCAAAGTTGGCGCCCTGAACCCGCCCTACCAGTTTGGTCCAAATCTCCGGGTCAATGATGCGGTAGAGATTCAGGCTGTCCTTAGAATATTCATTGAAGGGAGAAGCCACCCGCATCTGATCCGGGGTCAGGCCAGCCTTATAGTAAAGGTCGTACAGATGGTTGTAATCGTAAGAGAAGCGGTAGTTGGCCGTCCAGATGTCATTGACTGTCCAGTCATAGAGCGGCGAGGCGCACCAGACGTCTTTAAACTGCTTGGAGATCCAGCAGAGTCCGTTGTAGCCGTACTTTTTATTGAGAAAACCACTGTAGCGCTGGAGAGACTCATCGGCCCTCATTCCCAGGAGACAGACAGTTTTTTTGTTTCCGTGAGTCTCCTTGTAAAATCTGCCAAACTGTTTGGCCAGATCTTCCTGGTGCATCCGGTAGCGGTAGTGGGCGAAGGGATGATCCAGATTGATGACATAGGGGTAGTCAGGCATGGGGCGAACCCAGAGCTCTTTTTTCGTGTCATCCCAGGGATACCAGTACATTTCATAGCTGCTGAGCGCTGTCCTGGTGGCCATAGGCAGGCAGACCCAGTAGGCTTCCACCTCAGGGAGCAGACGCTTGAAGGTTCTGTCAATATACTGGGTGGTGACGGAATACTGGGCCTCAAAGTCCTGATGGAACAGACCGATGGTTCTGTCCGGATAATATGCCCGCTTGAAATCCATCAGCAGGTTCAGCAGGACTCCGCTGTCTTTCCCGCCGCTGAAAGAAATGTAGATATTGTCAAATTCCTGGAACAGATAATGAAATCTCTGTTGAAGGGCATCATATACGTTGATGGTCAGATATTCTTTTTTCATGTTCATTCGTATTTTTTCTGTAAAGAATCAGCAGCCCCTTGAGAAGAAGGGCTTCATCGTAGTGAATCTTGTGCCGGCAGAGAGGGGTTACGAAGCGGGACAGGCCGCCGGTAGCAACAATGGAGGGCATCTCACCCAGCTCTTCTTCCATCCGGTCGATAATCCCGTCCATCTGGGCGGCATTTCCGTACAGGATGCCGCTCCTCATACAGTCAATGGTATTTTTCCCAATGACATGGCCAGGGATATCCAGGCTGATAAAGGGGAGCTGTGCGGCATTGGCGCTGAGGGAATCCAGAGAGACCTTGAGACCTGGAAGAATCACACCGCCGATATAATTTCCCTTTTGGTCTACCACAGACATGGTGGTTGCAGTCCCCATATCGATGATAACGATGGGGCAGGGATAATCTTGGATAGCCGCCACTGCATCTACAATCTGGTCGCTCCCCACTGTTTTGGGGTTATCCATGATGATATTGAGTCCAGTTTTCATGCCGGAGCCCACCAGCATAGGACGGCGGCCGAGAACCTTTTTGACCGCAGACTGGATCGGCGCATTTAAAGGGGGAACGACAGATGAAACGATTCCCCCCTCGATCTGGGCGGGATCGATGCCGTGCAGTTCCAGAATATCTTTTATTAAAAGGGCATATTCAGTGCTGGTCCGAGAATGGACGGTATTGATTCTTTCCTCAAAATAGGTCTGTTTTTCATCAATGCCTCCGATCACAATATTGGTGTTGCCCATATCAATGGCTAAGACCATGAAGAAAACTCCTTTCCACACAATGGTAATTATGGTATGATAAAAACAATTCCGTGAATCGGTTCTGCAGTGCAGAATCTGCCGGATAATGGATGATTATATGGCTGAACTGCTATATTTTAGCACAGAAAAGGGCCGGCTGTAAAGCGCGCCCAGAAAGGAAATTGCTATGAATTTACAGGGGAAAACAGTATTATTGGGTGTCACAGGGAGTATTGCAGCCTACAAAATAGCAGGTCTTGCCAGCCTGCTGGTCAAAAAGGGGGCATCGGTCCATGTTCTGATGACCCAAAATGCCTGCAATTTTATCAATCCCATTACCTTTGAGACATTGACGGGACACAAATGCCTGGTGGACACATTTGACCGAAATTTTGAATTCAGCGTGGAGCATGTGTCCCTCGCAAAAGCCGCAGATGTGCTGCTGGTAGCCCCGGCGTCTGCCAATGTGATCGCAAAGCTGGCTCACGGCATTGCCGATGATATGCTGACCACGACGGCCCTGGCCTGCCGATGCCATAAGATTATCGCTCCTGCGATGAATACAAATATGTTTGAAAATCCTGTTACCCAGGATAACATAAAAATTTGCGCCAGGTATGGGATGGAGATTGTACAGCCGGCTGTGGGGCATCTGGCCTGCGGCGATACCGGAGCCGGAAAAATGCCGGAGCCGGAAGAACTCTTTGACTATATCGCAAAGGCTGTGGCCTGCCCCCATGACCTGGCAGGGAAAAAGATTCTGGTGACGGCCGGACCTACCCAGGAGGCGTTGGATCCGGTGCGTTTTCTGACCAACCATTCTACAGGAAAAATGGGGTATGCCATTGCAAAAGCGGCCGCATTGCGGGGGGCCCAGGTGACGCTGGTGACAGGTCCCGTCTCGCTGCCGCGTCCCCGCTTTGTCAGCACTGTGGAGGTGGTAAGTGCCAGGGAGATGTTCGAGGCTGTCACAGCCGTCAGCTCAGAGCAGGATATTATCATCAAGGCGGCAGCTGTGGCTGACTATCGGCCTGCAGTGACGGAGGCGGAAAAGATCAAAAAGAAAGGCGGAAATCTGACCTTAGAGCTGGAGCGAACCGATGATATCCTAAAGTGGCTGGGAGAACATAAGAGAGAGGGACAGTTTCTGTGCGGCTTTTCCATGGAGACTCAAAACCTTGTGGAAAATTCCCGGGAAAAGCTGAAAAAGAAGAACCTGGACATGGTGGTGGCCAACAGCCTGAAGGTGGAGGGCGCCGGCTTTGGGACGGATACCAACGTGGTGACGCTCATCACAGAAAATCAGGAGCTTAAGCTGGAGCTGATGGAGAAAGAGGCTGTGGCAGACCGGCTGCTGACGGAGATCAGCGAAAGATTGGGCAGGGCCTGAAGGACGAAAAAGAAAATCTTGACTTTATTGGATAATGATAATAGAATGAGACTGTATTATGCATTGACGCCAGCGGCAGAAGGCCATGTTTCTATGCAGAATGTGAGGGGCATGACTTTTGAGATCGGGGCATCATTGAATCGTGGGGACGCTCGGCTTTTGCTCAGGGCGTCCATCTTTTAGGGCATAAATACCTTTGGATTTCGATAAGTTTTTGGAGGACAGACCCTTGGCGAATATTGCTGAAGAAATTAAAAAACGAAGAACCTTTGCGATTATTTCTCACCCGGATGCGGGTAAAACGACACTGACTGAAAAATTCCTTCTCTATGGCGGGGCTATTAATCTGGCCGGAACCGTCAAAGGGAGAAAAGCCGCGCGATATGCCGTCTCCGACTGGATGGAAATTGAAAAAGAGAGAGGAATCTCTGTAACTTCTTCTGTCATGCAGTTCAATTATGACGGATACTGCATCAACATCCTGGACACGCCTGGACATCAGGATTTCTCGGAGGACACGTACCGAACCCTGATGGCAGCAGATTCGGCTGTCATGGTAATTGACGGGTCAAAGGGCGTGGAGGCGCAGACGATTAAGCTGTTTAAAGTCTGCGTGATGCGCCACATCCCGATCTTTACGTTTATCAATAAGATGGACCGGGAGGCCAGAGATCCCTTTGAGCTGGTGGATGAGATTGAGGAGGTGCTGGGGATCCGCACCTGTCCGGTAAACTGGCCCATCGGCTGCGGAAAGAGTTTTAAGGGCGTCTACGACCGGAATACCAGGACGATCACCACATTTACTGCTGCTATGGGAGGGCAGAAAGAGGTGGCTTCCCAGGATTTCGACGTGGACGGTACCGATGTAGATGCGCTGATCGGGGAAGATTTCCACCAGCAGCTGTTAGAGGAAATTGACCTTCTGGATGGAGCCAGTGATGAATTTGATCTGGAGAGAGTCCGTGCAGGCGAGCTTTCACCAGTGTTTTTCGGATCAGCTCTTACAAACTTTGGTGTGGAAACATTTTTAAAGCATTTTTTAACGATGACCACATCTCCCCTTCCAAGAAAAGCGATCACCAGGGAGATCGATCCCTTTCAGGATGATTTTTCTGCCTTCGTTTTTAAGATCCAGGCAAATATGAATAAAGCCCACAGGGACAGGATCGCTTTTATGAGGATTGTCTCTGGAAAGTTTGAGGCCGGGATGGAGGTAAACCATGTCCAGGGCGGCAAAAAGATCCGTTTAAGCCAGCCGCAGCAGATGATGGCTCAGGACAGGAAAATCGTGGAGGAAGCCTACGCCGGGGATATCATTGGAGTTTTTGATCCGGGCATTTTTTCCATCGGAGACACCCTGTGCCTATCTAACGAAAAATTTCAGTTTGAAGGAATCCCTACTTTTGCACCGGAGCATTTTGCTAGGGTTCGCCAGATCGATACCATGAAGCGGAAACAGTTTCTCAAGGGTGTCAATCAGATCGCCCAGGAGGGGGCAATCCAGATTTTCCAGGAGTACAATACTGGCATGGAGGAGATCATTGTCGGTGTTGTAGGTGTCCTCCAGTTTGAGGTGCTGACTTACCGCCTTCAGAATGAGTACAATGTGGAGGTCCGTCTGGACCGTCTTCCCTACGAATATATCCGCTGGGTGGAGAATAAGAATGAGATCGATGTGGAGCGGATTCAGGGAACCTCTGATATGAAGCGAGTGAAAGACCTGAAGGGAAATCCGCTGCTTCTGTTTGTGAACAGCTGGAGCATAGGCATGGTGGAGGAGAGAAATCCAGGTTTAGTGCTCAGTGAGTTTGGAACGAATTGACAGGAAAGGAAGATGAACATGACCAAGATTGAGACCGTGAGAAGTGCTATGGTTGCCGCTATGAAGGCAAAGGATAAGGAGCGGAAAGATTCCCTGTCCATGCTGCTGAGTGCCTTAAAGAATGCGGAGATTGACAAGCGTTCTCCTCTGACGGAGGAGGAAGAGAATGCTGTAGTAAAGAAGGAGATCAAACAGACCAGGGAAACTTATGATATGGCTCCGGAGGACCGGGAAGATATTCGCCGGGAGGCCGCTGCCCGCCTTGCTGTCTACCAGGAGTTTGCCCCGGAAGATATGTCGGAGGCGCAGATTCGGGAAGTGATCGGCCAGGTTCTGTCTGACTTGGAAATTGAAGTTCCTGGGCCTAAGGATAAAGGCCGGATTATGAAAGAACTGATGCCCAGAGTGAAAGGAAAGGCAGACGGAAAAATGGTCAATGAAATTTTGGCATCTATGCTGACGAAATAAGATACAGAAACAGGACTCTCGAAAGAAAGGACGGGATTGATATGCATCAGAAAGAGATTAAAAAATATATGGAGGACCACAAGCAGGAAATGCTTGAAGATATCTGCACGCTCTGCCGCATCCCCAGTGAAAAGGCAGCTTACAGGGAAGGTATGCCTTATGGGAAGGAGACATTCCGCGCTCTGAGGACGGCTCTGTCGATGGCAGAAAAATATGGTTTTTCCACTACCAACTATGACAGCTATGTAGGGGCAGTTGATTTTGGCTCGATGGAGCGCCAGCTGGACATTCTGGCCCATCTGGATGTAGTTCCGGCAGGGGAAGGATGGACGGTTACAGAGGCATTTAATCCGGTTGTAAAAGACGGCAGGATTTATGGCCGCGGAACGGCAGACGATAAAGGGCCGGCCGTAGCTGCTCTCTACGCAATGCGCTGTGTGAAGGAGCTGGGAATTCCTCTGAAGAAAAATGTGCGTTTGATTCTGGGAACCGATGAGGAGTGCGGAAGCTCTGACATTGAGCACTATTACGATGCTGAGCCGGAGGCTCCCATGACGTTTTCTCCAGACGGACAGTTTCCGGCAGTCAACATTGAAAAGGGCCGCTTAGCCGGACATTTCACAGGAGAATGGGATGAGTCAGAGGCCCTTCCCAGGCTATTGTCTTTTGAGGCTGGCATCAAGTCCAACGTAGTGCCGGGCAAGGCATCTGCCACTATCGAGCTGGGTGAGATGAATCTGGATGTGATTCGGGCTATTATCGATGAGATGGAAAAAGAAATCGGCGTGGAGTTTGTCCTTACGGCTCAGGATTCTCTGGAAGATGATCCCATCTACAAAATCACGGCTGTAGGTGCCGGCGCCCATGCTTCCAGCCCGGAGGAGGGGAAAAATGCTCTGACGGCTCTCCTGGAGTTGGTCTGTCGGCTGCCCCTTGCAGACTGTCCTCAGACGGAGCATTTGAAGCAGCTTCGCGATCTGATTCCCCACGGAGATGTCTCGGGAAAAGGTCTCGGCATTGAGATGGAAGATGAACTGTCCGGCAGGCTGACCTTAGCCTTTACCATGCTGAACGTGGATGAGGGGAGCTTGGATGGAACTTTCGACAGCCGCTGCCCTATCTGTTCCAATGAGGAAAACACCCTTCAGGTGGTTCGCAGGAATATGGAGAAGGCGGGACTGACTCTCCACAACAAGTCTATGACGCCCCCTCACCATGTGGACGCAGACTCAGATTTCGTCAAAACACTGCTCCAGGCGTATGAAAGCTATACCGGGAAGAAGGGAGAGTGTCTGGCGATCGGAGGAGGCACTTATGTCCATAATCTGAAAAATGGCGTCGCTTTTGGGGCATCTATGCCGGGAACAGACAATCGGATGCATGGCGCAGATGAATTTGCAGTGGTGGATGAGCTGGTTCTGGCGGCGGAGATTTTTGCCCAGGTCATCATTGACCTCTGCTCATAGAGATGTCCAGGCCAGATGCCTGGACTGCTGGGATCCTTTTGCCTGAAATAAAAAATTGCTTGACAAATAGCTGCGGCTGTAATAGAATCACAAAATAACAAATGCAGTTCTGATTCGTTACACGGTCAGAAGGACAGGAGGATAATATGCGTCAGGTTTTATTCATGCAGATGAATATGGACATGATGAACGGCATGTGCGGTATGTGCCGAATGTTCGTATGCATGAAAAACAGAGCGCAGGTCTGACTGTATGGATGGTGTGATGGTCGTGGAAGACTTTGGCTGAGGCCAAGGTTTGGAAAGATGTATGCGGGGTCGCAGGTCTGTGCAAGGCTTGCGGCCCCCGTTTTGTCTCTGTTCGCAGAAGACAGATATGCCGCTCTGGACGGCATCATCATAACTTAGGAAAGGAAGAAGATACTATGGCATCAGAGCCCATTATCGAATTGGCAGGTCTGGGGAAACAGTTCCACACTGCGAACGGCCCGGTGACTGCCCTGGATGACATTAATCTGACGATTGAAAAGGGAGAAATTTTTGGAATCATCGGACTGTCTGGGGCAGGAAAGAGCACCCTGGTTCGGTGCATCAATTTCCTGGAGATCCCAACGGCCGGAAAGGTTCTTTTTGAAAAACAGGATATGGGAGCTTTAGACGAAAAAGGGAGGAGAATGGCCAGACGATCTATGGGAATGATTTTCCAGCAGTTCAATCTTCTGGCACAGAGAAACGTGCTCAGAAATGTCTGCTTCCCTCTGGAGATTGCAGGAGTTCCCAAGGCAGAAGCAAGAAAAAGAGCGGAGGAGCTTCTCTGCATGGTAGGTTTGGAGGATCGGATGAAGGCATATCCAGCCCAGCTGTCCGGCGGCCAGAAGCAGAGGGTGGCTATCGCCAGGGCCCTTGCTACGAATCCAAAAGTCCTGCTGTGCGATGAGGCGACCAGCGCTCTTGATCCCAATACCACGAAATCGATCCTTCAGCTTTTAAAGAAGATTAACCAGGAGCTGGGCGTTACGGTCATTGTTATTACCCATGAGATGGCGGTCATCGAAGCAATCTGCGATCGGGTCGCTATCATCGACCAGAGCCATATCGCAGAGGTGGGCAAGGTGTCGGACATCTTTTCCCAGCCCAGATCCCGGATCGGGCGTCAGCTCATTCTGGGAGACGCGGTGGACAATGTATCCTTTTCCGGCACCCGCCAGATCCGGATTATTTTTGACGGAAGAGCATCCTCGGAGCCTATCATTGCCAATATGATTTTGGCGTGCAAGACGGCTGTGAACATCATGTATGCAGCCACCAAGGATCTGGGCGGAACGGCTATGGGCCAGATGATTATCCAGCTTCCGGAAGAGGAAGCGGAGGCCAGAAGAATCACCAATTATCTGAGCACTATGAAGGTGCCATACGAGGAGGTGCGGGAAGATGCAGTTTGATGCGACGATTTGGAGTATGCTGGGGACAGGCATTTTAGAGACCATCTACATGGTGGCAATGTCTTCAATTTTTTCATACATCATTGGAATCCCTCTGGGGGTGATCCTGGTGGTTACAGCCAAAGACGGGATTAAGCCGGTTCCTGCGGTTGAAAAAATCCTGGGAATCATTATCAACCTGCTGAGGTCGGTGCCTTTTATTATTTTGGCGATTATGCTGATACCAGTGACCAGAAAGATCATGGGAACCACCATCGGCCCGAATGCTCTGGTGTTTCCGCTGATTGTAGCAGGTGCCCCGTACATTGCCAGGATGGTGGAATCTTCTTTCCGCGAAATTGATGCGGGCGTTATTGAGGCGGCAAAGTCTATGGGAGCGTCCACCTGGCAGATTATTTACAAGGTTCTGCTTCCGGAATCCAAGCCTTCTCTGCTGGTAGGGGCTGCGATCTCTGTCACTACAATCCTGGGCTATACGGCTATGGGTGGATTTGTCGGTGCCGGGGGACTGGGAACCATTGCCATCAACTACGGATATTACCGGTACCAGACAGATATTATGCTGATCACAGTGGCCATTATGGTGATTATTGTCCAGATTATTCAGGAATCGTTTATGAAACTGTCCAAAGCAAATGACAAGCGCATCCGGTGATGCGGCTGGGGAGAGGACAGATTGGAAAAAGCGCAGCAGTTACCTGCTCAGGCATGGCCGAACGGCTGCCAGAAACGTGGATCGAAGGGGCGGTCTGCCCCTGATATCATAGATTTTATTAAGAGGAGGAGACAAAATTATGAGAAAACATGTAAGTTTAGGGCTGGCTGCACTGCTGGCAGCAGCAGCACTGACCGCCTGCGGCGGTTCCGGCGGGACAGCGACTACTTCTGAGACGACCGCTGCCCAGACAGAAGCTGCAGAGACGGAGACCGCTGAGGCAGCTTCTTCTGAGGAAAGTACAGAAGCTGCAGAGACACCTGCAGAGCTGGAAAAAATTGTGGTGGGTGCAAGCCCAGCTCCCCATGCGGAGATTTTAGAGGCGGCAAAGCCTATTTTGGAAGAGAAGGGTTATGAGCTGGATATCAGAGAGTATACCGACTACGTTCAGCCCAACAACGCTCTGGAGGCAGGAGATCTGGATGCCAACTATTTCCAGCATCTGCCTTATCTGGAATCCTTTAATGAGCAGTTTGGCACCCACCTGGTATCAGCAGCGCAGATTCACTACGAACCGTTTGCTGTTTATCCCGGAAAGACAGCATCCCTGGAGGAGCTCCCCGATGGAGCTACCGTGGCGGTTCCCAATGATGTGACCAACGAGGCCCGCGCTCTGGCGCTTCTGGAGGCTCAGGGGCTGCTGACCTTAAAAGAGGGGGCAGGGCTGGAAGCAACTAAAAATGACATTGCAGAGAACCCAAAGAATCTCCAGATTACAGAGATCGAGGCAGCTCAGCTTCCTCGTATCCTTCCGGATGTGGACATTGCAGTTATCAATGGAAACTATGCCATTGATGCCGGCCTGAAGATGAGCGATGCCTTGGCAGTAGAGGATTCCGAATCGATCGGTGCGACCACTTATCCGAATGTAATTGCAGTCAGGGAAGGCGATGAAAATACAGATAAGATCAAAGCTCTCGTAGAAGCTGTTACCAGCGATGAGGTCAAGAGCTTTATGGAAGAGACTTATCAGGGAGCGGTAGTACCGCTGTTCTAAACTCTTGTTAAGAGATCTGCGCCGGCAGGTTCCTGAAAATGGGATCTGCCGGCGTTTTTTGCCTTTTCGGTTTTTTGCACCCGGCACTGTCATATACTGTACAGAAGGAAAAGTTCTTAATGGAGGATATATGAGAATCTGCCAGCTAAAAACGAAGGAAGTCATCAATATCAACAACTGCCAGCGCCTAGGGTTTGTGGGGGATGTGGATTTTAATATGCAGACCGGGTGCATCATCGCCCTTATTGTGCCTGGCCCCGGAACGATCTGCGGCTTTCTGGGACGGGAAAAAGAATACATTATCCCTTTCTGCAATATCTGTCAGGTGGGTGAGGACATTATTCTCGTAGACGTAAAGGAAAAAGATGCGATGGAAAAATGCCGGCCGTAAGCCTTTCTGCAGGGAAAATAACTTGCAGATTCGCCTGTGTTCATGTAAAATAGACATAAATTCGGCTGCCGGACAGTGCGGCCAAAACGGAACAGGGACAGGAGGATAAAACAGTGAAATGTCCATTTTGCAATGCGGCGGATACCAAGGTGATTGATTCCAGACCCGCGGATGACAACTGCTCAATCCGGCGGCGGAGGCAGTGTGAGACCTGCGGCAAGCGCTTTACAACCTATGAGAAGCTGGAGACGATGCCTCTTATGGTCATTAAGAAAGATAATTCCAGGGAACCCTACGACAGGGCTAAAATCGAAGCAGGAGTCGTACATTCCTGCCACAAGCGGCCGGTATCTACCCAGCAGATCAATGCCATGATCGACAGCATTGAAAATGAGATTTTTAACATGGAAGAAAAGGAAGTTCCCACTTCTGTGATTGGAGAGTTAGTGATGGAGCGGCTGAAGGAACTGGATGAGGTGGCTTATGTGCGCTTTGCTTCTGTCTACCGGGAATTTAAAGACGTGAATACATTTATGGAAGAGCTGGGGAAATTATTAAAAAAATAAGATCAGCTCTGCAAAGGCAGACTGCATCATTTCGATAAGGTGGTTTATGTTTGAACAATTATATCCGCGCCAGCGGGCAGCGAGCACGTATCAGATCCCCTTTCAGGCTTGGAGAGAGAGAGGAATCCGAGGCGTTATTTTTGATGTGGATAATACGCTGGTGCCCCATGACGCTCCAGCCGATGAAAGAGCAAAAAAACTATTTGCAGACTTGAGGGCTTTGGGGATGGAGACCTGCCTGGTCTCTAACAATAAAGAACCGAGGGTGAAGGCTTTTGCTGAGACAGTAGGCTCCCGGTATGTGTATAAGGCAGGGAAGCCGTCGGTTCGGGGGTATGAGGAGGCAATGGGGAAAATGGGCACAGACAGAGAGAGCACGCTCTGTGTCGGTGACCAGATTTTTACAGATATCTGGGGGGCTAACCGGGCTGGGATTTACAGCATTCTGGTAGATCCCATGGATCCCAGGGAGGAAATTCAGATTGTGCTGAAACGGATACCGGAAAAATGGATCCTTTACTGTTATGAGAAGCAGAGAAAAAACACAGAGAGAAAAGAGGATAAAACATGGCAAAACCGATCATAATCAGAGGCGTTGCCATCGGGCAGGGAAGACCTAAAATCTGCATTCCAATTGTCGGAAAGACGCAGAGGGAGATCTTTGATAAGGCCGATGAGCTGCAGACTGTACCTGCGGATCTGGCAGAATGGCGGGCAGACTGGTATCAGGGAGCAGACAGTATAGAGAATGTTCTGGATACGCTGAGAGGGCTGAGAAAAAGGCTCGGGGAAAAGCCGCTTCTGTTCACTTTCCGGACGAAGATGGAGGGCGGAGAGCGGAGGCTGGACAGAGATCGGTATTTGAGATTAAATGAAGCTGCGGCAGAAAGCGGTCTGGCGGATTTGGTTGACCTGGAGCTGTTTACGATTTTGGAAGGCGGGAAACTCAGCGCAGCGATGGAAGCCGGCGATCTGGCAGGGGCTGTCTCCCGAATCCGCTCTGGCGGAGTCAGGATCGTAATGTCAAGCCATGATTTTATAAATACACCGCCAAAAGAAGAGCTGCTCAGACGATTTGAGGTTATGGATCAGTCAGGGGCAGATATTTTGAAAATAGCTGTAATGCCGAAAAATCCGGCGGATGTCCTAACACTTTTGTCTGCTACTGAGGAGGCGTCCCGCAAGTGGGACAGGCCGTTGATTTCCATGGCAATGGGAGGCATTGGGGTCATCAGCCGTCTGTCCGGAGAAACCTTTGGATCGGCTGTGACCTTTGCCAGCGCCGGAACAGCCTCTGCGCCGGGGCAGATGGATGCCGCTGCTGTGGAGCAGATCCTTAATGCTGTCCACCGGGGAATGTACCCGGAGAACATGAAAAGCCATATCTTTCTGATCGGTTTTATGGGAACCGGCAAATCGACGGTCACATCTGCCCTGTCAGCCCGGTGCGGATGTTCCGGGCTGGAGATGGATCAGCGCATTGAGGAGGAGACCGGGATGAAGATCCGGGATATCTTCAGCCGCTTCGGGGAAGAATATTTCCGGAACCTGGAGACAGAACTTCTGAAAAGAATCCGGCTGGAGGCTCCGGCAGTTGTCTCCTGCGGAGGAGGGGCTGTCCTGAGACAAGAAAACGTGGAAATTATGAAGAGCTGCGGCCGGATTGTGCTGCTGACTGCTGAGCCGGAAACGGTTCTGGAGCGGGTCAGAGGGGATGACACCAGGCCAAAGCTGAAGGGGCGGATGAGCGTTTCCGGCATCCGTGAGCTGATGGATGAGCGGAGACAGGCATACAGCCTGGCGGCAGATCTCTCCGTTGCTACAGATGGCAAGGCTCCGAATGAGATCGCAGAAGAAATTTTGCGCTTTTTGCAGGAATTGTGAAAAAAGAGTTGAAAATACATGGATTCTATTATAAAATAAATTAGATTGAAGAGTTGAACGAGATTAAGGAGGAATATCTTTATGATATCAGCAGGAGATTTTAGAAACGGCGTTACCTTGGAGATTGACGGACAGGTAGTGCAGATTATTGAGTTTCAGCATGTAAAACCTGGAAAAGGTGCGGCGTTCGTGAGAACGAAATTAAAAAATGTTATCAGCGGCGGCGTGGTTGAGAAAACTTTCCGGCCTACAGAGAAGTTCCCGGCAGCCAGAATCGACAGAGTGGACATGCAGTATCTGTACTCTGACGGTGATCTGTACCATTTTATGAACGTGGAAACCTATGATCAGATCGCTTTGAATTCTGAGACCATCGGGGATGCATTAAAGTTTGTCAAAGAAAACGAGATGGTTAAGGTTTGTTCTTACAATGGCAATGTGTTCTCCGTAGAACCTCCTCTGTTCGTAGAACTGGAAGTTACAGAGACAGAGCCAGGCTTTAAGGGAGATACCGCTACAGGAGCTACCAAGCCTGCTACCGTTGAGACAGGTGCGGTCATCTCTGTTCCCCTGTTTGTAAACCAGGGCGATAAGCTGAAGATCGACACCAGAACAGGAGAATATCTGTCCAGAGTTTAATTGTATTTGGTTGGATTGAAAATTGGTATATATCGCACACAGGCGGTTAAAAAACAGGCAGGAGGGGAAACCTTTCCTGCCTGTAGATTTATAGGGGAACAGGCGCTGCAGAAGATGAGGAGGTACCAATGAAAGGACTTATGGGAAAATTGGGGGCGGCTTTTCTGACTGGGGCATGGATTTTTTCACAGGCGATGGTGCCAGCTTTTGCTGTGGAAGCTGGGCCGGGGGCTGGGTTGGCGGAGGCATCCGGCCTGACCATTCATCACACCAGCCAGGACGCAGCAGGGGCTCAGGCAGGAGGCATTTCCTCCGGCGAGGACGTCCCGGAGAATATGGCTGCGGTGGAGCTGACGGTTTCTATTGCGGAAATTACCGGAAATGTGGGGGTCCCGATTCAGACAGCCCCTGGGAGTGCAGACCGCTATGGCTATGCCCATCCCAGGACAGTATACCGGGTGACCAATCAGATGGAGAACGGATGGATCGAGATCGCATATGATGGGCATACGGCTTATTTGGATGGAAATTCCGGGGAGATTACGGTGAAAGATACTTGGACTGTACCGGAGAGTGATATTGAGTTTGCAGAGCTGGTGAAGACCGCTATGGAAGCGCTGGGGAGCCGCTATATAGCTGGGGGAACAGACCCGGCTACCGGGGTGGACTGCTCCGGATTTGTAAAATATGTGATGGCTGCGGCTGCAGATATTGAGATGCCAAGGACATCCGCGGAGCAGGCAGTCATGGGAACCGCCAGGGCCGCGGAGGACATGCGGGTCGGAGACCTGGTGGCGTACGGATCCTCCCTGGATTCTGTAAGCCATGTGGGAATTTACATAGGCGGAGGCCGGATCATTCACGGAGACGGTACCGGCAGAGGCGTTACGGTCAGCGTGTGGAATGACAGGACGGATATCCCGAGGATCGCCAATGTTTTAGGGTGAGATTCCGCCATTGATTTTCTGGGGAATATTGGTTATAATAAAGATTCAGTTTTCCGTAATATATGGAAAGAATTGGAATAGAACAGGAGAGACGCAGTTATGAAAAAGGTCCTTACCATGATGGAAGAGGAATTAAAACAGGCTTTTGCTGACAGCGGCTATGAGGACAGATTTGCAAAAGTTGTTCTGTCCAATCGCCCTGATCTTTGCGAATATCAGTGCAACGGCGCAATGGCTGCGGCGAAAGCATATAAAAAGAAACCGATCGATATCGCCAATGATGTGGCGGAAAGATTAAAAGGATCTGCCATTTTTTCAATGGCAGAGGCAGTGATGCCCGGCTTTATCAATCTGAAGATCCGGGAAGATTTTGCTGCGGAATATCTCAACACAATGGCGGGCGACAGCCGGCTGGGGCTGGATCTGGCGGTTCCTGCAGAGACGATTATGGTAGATTACGGCGGCGCGAATGTGGCGAAGCCTCTTCACATCGGCCATCTGAGATCAGCAGTCATAGGGGAGAGCATCAAGCGTATGGGCCGGGCGTTGGGCCATACGATGATCGGCGATGTTCACCTGGGCGACTGGGGACTCCAGATGGGATTAATCATTGAAGAGCTTCGGGACAGAAGACCGGATCTTATTTATTTCGATGAGAGTTACCAGGGGGAATACCCGTCAGAGCCGCCCTTTACTATCAGCGAGCTGGAGGAAATCTATCCGGCAGCCAGCGCAAAGTCTAAACAAGATGAGGCGTTTAAGGAGAGAGCACAGAACGCCACATACAAACTGCAGAATGGCTACCGGCCTTACCGGGCGATCTGGAAACATATCATGGCAGTATCCCTGGCAGATCTGAAGAAAAATTATGCCAGTCTCAACGTGGAATTTGACCTGTGGAAGGGAGAAAGCGATGCCCAGCCGTATATTCCAGGGCTGATTGATGATCTGGTCCAGAAAGGGCTGGCTTACGAGAGTCAGGGCGCGCTGGTGGTAGACATCGGGGAACCTGGAGACGCGAAAGAACTTCCGCCCTGCATTGTGAGAAAGTCTGACGGTGCGGCCCTGTATGCCACATCGGATCTGGCCACGATCATTGAGCGGGAAAAGGATTTTCATCCCGATCGGTATATCTATATAGCAGACAAACGCCAGGATCTCCATTTTACTCAGGTATTCCGGGTGGCGAAGAAGGCTGGCATTGTGCCGGAAGACAGACCGATGACCTTCCTTGGATTCGGCACCATGAATGGAAAGGACGGGAAACCGTTTAAGACCAGAGACGGAGGGGTCATGCGCCTGGAACAGCTGATTGCCAGCATCGACGAGAAAGTCTTTGAGCGAATTATGGAAAACCGCACGGTTTCTGAGGAGGAGGCCAGAGAAACGGCAAAGATTGTCGGACTGGCAGCTTTGAAGTACGGGGATCTGTCCAACCAGGCGGCGAAAGATTATATTTTCGATATTGACCGCTTTATCTCATTTGAGGGAAATACCGGACCTTATATCCTGTACACGATTGTGCGGATCAAATCGATTTTAAACAAGTACCGGGAAAACGGAGGAGATGCATCCCTCGCGGGCATCCTGCCGCCGGCTTCCGAGTCGGAAAAGGGCCTGGCTCTCCAGCTTATGAAATACAATGAGATTATGGAGACCAGCTTCGGGGAACTGGCGCCCCACAAGATCTGCCAGTACATTTATGAATTGTCCAATGAGTTTAACCGTTTCTACCATGATACCAAGATCCTGTCTGAGGAAGACAAAGAGCGTCAGGCAGGCTATGTTGCATTGATCACGCTGACAATGGCAGTTTTGACAGCCTGCATCGGCGTATTGGGGATTGAGGCTCCGGAGAGAATGTAGCGGGGCTAGGGGGCGGAAATTTGAATATTTCTGAAATAAAGATCAACACTTTCTGGAAAGGGGAAGCGGAGGTCAGGGGCCTGGCAGAGGACCAGGGAAATTTATATCAGACAAGAATTTATGTCAAGGGTAGTCAGCTTCGCGACTACTCTTGTTCTTGTGGGGAGGGAAATTCGTATAAAGGGCCCTGCGCCCATGCCAAAGCTCTGTTTGACATGTATCAGAAAGGACAGAGCAGGGACGGGGCTCCGGTCTATACGGACCAGGAAGTGCGCACATTGATCCGGGAATACACTAACCGGGAGGTGGCCCGAATCATCCAGGAGGAAGAGAGCAGTTCTGTCCGCCTGATCCCTGTGCTGCTGGTAAACGGAAAAGGGAAGGACCTAAGGCTGGAATTTAAGATCGGAAGAGACCGGCTTTACATGGTAAAGGATCTGACTGCTTTTGTGAAGGCCATTGAGATGGGAGCGCTGGCGGAATATGGAAAGAAGCTGGCGTTTCACCACAGCTTGGAGTCCTTTACACCGGACAGCCGCCCTCTTGCAGAATTTATTGTGGAGGCAGTCCACACTTACCAGGGATATTACAGCCAGTTCCGCAAGTCAGCCTATGAGGCCCGTCCGGCTCTCCGAGAACTGACAATCAACCGTGAGAATGTAGATCCGTTTTTTGAGATGGTGATGGATCAGATGGTGGATGTCAGAATCCAGGGAGGCCCGGCGGAGCCGTTTCTGGTAAGCCACTTCAACCCTGATTTCAGGATTCAGGTAAAGAAAAAAGGGAGGGACGGCCTCAGTGTTTCCCTGGACAGATACCGCTTCAGTTTTGAGGGGGAGCGCCATCTGTATCTGGAAAGCCAAGGCAGGATCTGCCGGTGCGATGAAGAATGCAGCCAGGTCATGGGGCTGTTTATCGAGAAGATGGCGGGTCTGCCGGGGGAGACGGCTGCTGTCAATGACAGGGACGTACCGCTCTTCTATGAGAGAGTCCTGAAGAAGATCGAACCCTACGCTATCATGGAAAGCAGCGGGGTGGACTGGGAGAGCTACCAGAGAGAACCGCTGACAGCTAAATTTTTCTTCGAGAGCAGCAGAAGCGGGGAAGTTTCCATGGAACCTATTTTGTCTTATGGAGATTATTCCTTTCACCCCATTGAAGATGAGCTGGTGCCCAGGAATATCTGCCGGGATGTGCCTGGGGAATTTCGGATCAGCCAGACGATCACCAAGTATTTTCAATATAAGGATGCTGATGACCAGCGCTTGGTGATAAAGGATGACGAGGAGGCCATCTACCGTCTCCTGTCGGAGGGAATCGGAGAGTTCCGGCAGTTGGGCGAGGTATATTTGTCTGATGAAGTAAGCCGATGGAAGATCAGAAAAATGAATGGGTTTCGGGCAGGTGTTACGGCATCCCAGGGCTGGCTGGATCTCAGAATCGAGGCAGATGGAATGAGCGGAGCTGAGCTGGCAAAGATCTTGGGGGCTTACCGGCAGAAGAAGGCATACTATCGGCTGAAAAATGGAGAATTCCTTCAGCTAGACAGCGGAGGCCTCCTGACAGTGGCGAAATTGTCTCAAGATCTGGCTGTTTCAAAAACTGAGGTTCAGAGCGGTCATTTGAAACTCCCGCTGTACCGCGCTCTGTATCTGGATCATCTTTTTAAGGAAGAGCCTGGAATCCCGTTTTACCGGGATCAGCTCTTTAAAGCCGTTGTCCGGGGAATGAAGTCGGCGGAGGATGCAGAGTATCAGCTTCCCCAGAGCCTTGCCCCAGTGCTGCGAGGATATCAAAAGTATGGATACCGCTGGCTCAGAACTTTAGATGACAATGGATTCGGCGGGATTCTGGCTGACGATATGGGGCTGGGAAAGACAGTTCAGATCATCGCCTTGCTGCTGGCGGTCTACGGGGAGGAGAATAGCCAGGAAACGAAGGAGACCAGGCTGTCCCTGGTGGTGTGCCCGGCTTCTCTGGTGTATAACTGGGAACATGAGTTTAAAAAGTTTGCTCCTCAGTTAGCGGTCCGTCCGGTAGTGGGAACCGCTGGGGAGAGGGCTGCTGTCTTAAAGGGCGCCGCGGGGACCGGTTCCGGGGAAACTATTCAGATCCTGGTTACATCTTACGATCTGCTCCGCAGGGATATTGCCCTTTACAGTGGGATGGAATTCCGGTTCCAGATCATAGATGAGGCTCAGTTTATTAAAAATGCAGGGACCCAGAATGCCAGGGCAGTGAAAAAAATCCGTTCACAGACCCGCTTTGCCCTGACCGGAACCCCGATTGAGAACCGCCTGGGTGAGCTGTGGAGCATTTTTGATTATCTGATGCCAGGTTTTTTATTCAGCTATCAGAGATTTAGAAGGGACTTCGAAGCGCCTGCTGTAAAGGAGAACAGCCCGGAGGCGCTGGAGGGATTAAAACGTCTGACCGCTCCCTTTATTTTGAGGAGAGTAAAAAAAGACGTTCTGAAGGATCTGCCGGATAAGCTGGAGACGGTGGTCTATTCAAAAATGGAAGAGGAGCAGAGAAAGCTGTATGCAGCCAACGCCAAACAGCTGAAAGAGTGGCTGGAGGAGGCGGAGGCTTCCCCGGCAGAGAAAATTCAGATTCTGGCAAAATTGACCAGGCTGAGACAGATCTGCTGTGATCCCAGGCTTTGTTATGACAATTATAAAGGCCAGTCGGCAAAGTTGGAGACCTGCATGGATTTGGTGGCAAACGGAGCGGCGGGAGGTCATAAGATCCTTTTGTTTTCCCAGTTTGCGTCTATGCTGGCTCTAATCCGGGAACGGCTGGAGAAGGCCGGGATCGGCTGTTATCTGCTGACAGGCGATACGCCCAAGGAGGAGAGGCTTCACATGGTTGACTCCTTCCAGAAAGATGGAACGCCAGTATTTTTGATTTCTCTGAAAGCCGGAGGGACGGGGCTGAACCTGACGGCAGCGGATATGGTCATTCACTATGATCCCTGGTGGAATGTGGCAGCCCAGAACCAGGCGACAGACCGAGCACACAGGATCGGACAGGAAAAACAAGTCAGCGTCTTCCAGCTGATTACGAAGAATACAATCGAAGAAAGTATCCTTACTCTTCAGCAGGCAAAAAGCCGTCTGGCAGGCCAGGTAATAGGAGGTGTGCCGGCTGCTCTGACGCGGGAGGACGTTTTATGGCTATTGCGTTCGGAGGAAAAAACGGGTATAATAATGCATAATTAAGGTGAAAGCCGGCACATGGATTCGGTTCGTTTCGGAGGAGAAGAGCAATGTTGTCAGAACCAATGACCCTTTACAAATTAATGATTCTTTATATGCTGAAGCAGGTCAACTTTCCTCTGACCAACGCCCAGCTTTCCAATTTTTTCCTGGACCATGAGTACACCACCTATTTTACTCTTCAGCAGGCGCTGAATGAACTGCTGGAGGCGGGACTGGTGAAGAAAGAGACCCTGCACAACAGCAGCCGCTACGAGATCACCCAGGAGGGAGAGGATACTCTGTCCTTTTCGGCAAAAAGATTTCAGCGGCCATCGTCGAGGATATCGATCAGTACATGAAAGAAAATAAGTTCCGGCTGAGGGACGAGGTTGGTGTGGTTTCCGATTACTACAAATCGACAAACCAGGACTACATTGTCCACTGCGAAGTGCGGGAGGGAAAGGCTGTTCTGATCGAGCTGAACCTGTCTGTCCCAGATAAAGAGCAGGCAGAGACCATGTGCGGCCAGTGGAGAGAAAAAAGCCAGGAGATTTATGCCTTTGCCATGAAGTCCTTGATGAGCACATAAAGGAGGGCAGCATGCTGAAAAATTTAGACAGAGAGATCGCCAGGATGGAGCGAAAACTGCGTTTTTTAAAATATAAGATCGTCCTCACGGTGGTGCTTCCGGTTTTTATTGTCATTTTAGCCGTGAAGGTCATCAGAACGTATATCAATGTCCGGATGCGCCAGATTGCCGAAAAGCATGAGGCAGTGCAGCCGGAGGAGAAGGAATGAAGGGCGTCCTGCCGGACCATTTTTGCCCTGACTGAGGGTTAAAAAGGGATCTGGGCAGGGCGCCATTTTTGTCCTTTGTATCTTTAAAATATTGTCGGAATATGTTAGAATACCTTTTGAGGTGGTAGAATGAGAGAACGAATCAACCGTCTGGCGAAGGGAATTATTGACCCGGAGATGCCAAAGATGGCTATCGCCCCTCAGAAGCTGGATGAGCAGGTTCCTGTGGGAACGGCTGTGCGGGGGGAGATAAGCGTTGTCAGCACCAATGGGCTGAATATCAAAGGGCTGGCTTACTCCAGCCATTTCCGCGTAAAGGTGCTCAACAGTGCCTTTGGCGGCCTTCGCAATCGGGTTGCCTATGAGATAGATACAGAATTTCTGGAGAGCGGAGACGAGATAAAGGGCAGCTTTTTTCTCGTGACCAACGGCGGGGAAACGGAGATTCCCTTTCTGTTTCACGCCCAGTTCGGAGTATCCGGGCAGACTTTGGGAAATTTGAAAACAGCCAGAGACTATGCAAACCTGGCGTGCAGGGACCGTGAGACAGCTTTGCGGCTTTTTGAGTATCAGGAGTTTACAGAGGCTCCTTTTATGCAGGATATTCATACGAGAACGATATATGACGGACTGAAAGGCCACAGGAACCGGGAAAATCTTCTGGAGGAATTTTTGACGGCCCTTCAGGTCAAAGAGCCGGTGAGCTTGTCTGTGGCAGAGCGGGAGAAAAGTTACCGGGCCCCGGAGGCGGTGATCGTAGATACGGTTGAAGTAAAGAGAAATACCTGGGGTTATATTGACATTGAGATAGAAGCAGAGGGCAATTTCCTGGAATTGATGACAGAAAAAGCGTCAGAAAAGGATTTTAAAGAGGACACTTTACAGATTGGCTACCGGATCCATCCGAAGCTGCTCCGCAGAGGAAAGAATGCAGGCTTTCTTTATATTCGGACTCTGCAGGAAGAGATTACAGTCAGGATCTCCGCAGAAGGGACAGAGGCCAGAGATACCCAAGAGGAGCGGGAGCAGGAATGGAAGAGGCATTGGGTCCGATATCTTGCTTGCCGTCTGGATATGGAGAGCGGCCAGTATGAGGCGGCGCTGGCGCTGAACCGGATGAAAAAAGAGCTGGATGCTCTTCATGGACTGAGGCCGGAGGATGTTCGCACCAGCCTGCTCCAGGCAGAGTGCTGTCTGATGCTGGAGCAGCGGGATCAGGCAGGCAGAATCCTGGATGAGTGCCGGGATGAGGTTCTGCTGGATAGGAGGGATGAACAGGAAAATTACTGCTTGTTTCAGTATCTCTCCCTTCAGATAAATCCCAACCAGAGCCAGATGGAATCCCTAATCCGTCTGGTGAGGAAATATTTGTCGGAAAGCAGGAAGCACTCCTACTTGTTTTTCCTGAGGATGAAGCTGGAACCAGAGATGAGGGAAAATCCTGCGTCCACATTATCGGAGCTGTCGGAACTTTTTATGGCGGGCATGTGCAGTCCGTTTTTGTACCTGGAGGCATGCCGGATTTATCGAGATCACCCTGACCTTTTCCACACAGTGGGGCCGTTTGAGCTGCAGGCTGCAGCGTTCGGGGCAGACAGGGGCATGCTGAGTGAAGCCCTGGCAGTTAAGACTGCAAAGCTGGCATCATCCTCCAGGCATTACAATAGCCTTTACAGCCGCATTCTGGTCAAACTCTATGAAGAGTACCAGACCAGGGAGCTTCTGGAAGCTATTTGCTGTATGCGGATCAAAGGGGAGAAGAGAGGGCCGGAGGATTTTAAATGGTATGAGATGGCTTTGGAGGCAGGCGTCAATCTGACCCGGCTGTATGAATACTATCTGTATTCCCTGCCGAAAGATTTCAACCATCTTTTGCCCAAGGAAGTGCTTCTGTACTTTTCTTACGACCACACTCTGGACCGCCACAGCCGGTCCGTGCTGTATAAAAATATTTTGACTTTTATGAAACCAACAGATGAGCTGTACAAAACATATGAGCGGGATATGGAGCAGTTCGCTATGGAACAGCTCTTTGAGTCCCGGATCAACAGCCGTCTGGCCGTCCTCTACGATCATATGATTTATAAGGATATCATTGATGTCCCGGTGGCAAAAGTTCTCCCTGCGATCCTGCGCTCTTACCGGATTGCGTGCCGGAATGACAGGATGCTGTATGTAATTGTGCGGTACGAGGAAACGACAGAGGAGGACGCCTTCCTTTTGAAGGAAGGGGTGGCCTATGTGCCGCTGTTTTCAGAGAAAAGCGTGATCCTGTTTCAGGATGCCTATGGAAACCGGTACACCAATATCCGATATCTGAAAACTCCGGTGATGGATAAGCCGGAGCTGGAAGAGCGCTGTTTTGAAGTCTATCCGGAGCATCCCATGCTTTGCCTGAAGGCATGCCGGCAGATTGTGGAGAAAGGGGCAGAGAACGAGGAGCAGGCTGCGATTTTGCAGAGGGCTCTGGAGGAGCTGAAACTGAATCCTCTGTACAGGCAGAGAATTTTAGCCAGTGTAATTGCCTATTACCAGAAAAAAGCAGCTCAGGAAGAAACCGGTGCGGCTGATCTGAGCTATCTGCTGATGTTGGATAAGGATGAGATGAGCCGGGATGAGAGAAGGTCTGTCTGCGAAACGCTGATCCGTCAGAATTATCTGGTGGAGGCTTATGAGATGATGAAAACATACGGTTTTGCAGATATTGGAGAGAGCCGGCTGCTGAAGCTGTGCACTAAGATGATTCTGCAGAATCTGTTTGATGAGGAGGATATGCTGTCGTATCTGGCTGTCAGTGTCTTTGACGGAGGAAAGGCAGACAGTGTGATTTTGGATTACCTCTCCGAGCATTACAACGGGCCGTCCGATAAAATGTATGCCATCCTGATCCAGGCCAGCGCGAGTCATGTGGAAACCTATGATTTGGCGGAACGCTTGCTGGCACAGATGCTGTTTTCTGGTGAGACCGATGAGGTAGCTAAGCATGCAGGAAAAAGCAGCGGCGGCACGGTATACCGGATTGACCGGGTTTTTGATCTGTATGCGTCTAAGAAGAAAATTTCGGACAGTATTATTAAAGCGTATTTTACGGTAAAATGCACCGGTTATTTCCTGGAAGAGAAGGAGACAGCCTCCCGAGTGTTTGAATACCTGGAAGGGCTGATCCACAATTCCCAGGAAAAAGGGAAAGTACCTACGATCTACCTGCTGTCGTTGTCGAAATATTATTCCGAGCAGAAAGGACTGACGGATGAGCAGAGAGAACTCTGCCAGCAGATTGTAAACGTATTGCTGGAAGCAGATCTGATTTTCCCGTATTTCAAAAAGCTGGGCCAATTTGTCCGTATTCCGGACGACATTATGGATAAAGCGATGGTCGAGTACAGAGGAAGCAAAAATTCCAGGGTGGATCTGAAGGTTCGGGTTCTGCCGGATGAGGAGGATTTTCACAGTGAAGAGATGCGCCGGGTCTACCAGGGGATTTTTGTGCGGCAGAAGGTTCTGTTTGAGGGAGAGATCCTGGAGTACCAGGTATATGAATACCAGGACGGAGCTCCGATTTTAAAGGCCAGCGGTCAGGTGAATTGCGATATGACTCTGGCAAAACAGGCTGACACCCGGTTCGCCAGCCTCAACGACATGGGGCTGTGCATCAGCATGAATGAAGAAACGGGACTGAAGAAAAAAATGCAGGAATACCTGATCCAAAATGAAACAGTGGAGCAGCTGTTTTCCCTGATATGACATCGGAATGGAAATACACTGGAATTATAGAGGAGAATTATGGGACTGATAATTGGGTTGGATTTGTGCGATGCCTACACCCAGCTAAGCTGTTATGAAAAAGAAAAAAACTGGACTCTCCCCACCATCATCTGCAAATGCAAGAATGAGGATGAATGGTATGTGGGGGAGGAAGCCTACGCCCGCAATCTGGTGGGAAACGGCATTCTGGTAGACAAACTGCTGAATCTGGTTTCCAGAGACGGGACAGCTACCATTGAAAATGTGAAGTACGAGGGAATCCATCTTCTGGAACTGTTCTTAGAGAGGGTTCTTCTGCTGCCTCAGGAGGAATATAAAGTCAAAGAGATTGATCAGCTGGTCATTACCCTTCCTTCCCTGAGCGGAAAGGTGATGGATTCCTTTCTCTACTGTGCCGATTATCTGAAGATTCCCAGAGAGCGGGTCCATATTATCAGCCATGAAGAGAGTTTTGTCTATTACGTGCTGAGTCAGAAAAAAGAAGTCTGGAGCAATCAGGTGGGATTGTTTGATTTGTCGGCAGACTGCCTCTGCTATTATGAGCTGAAGGTCCAGCGGGGCATGCAGAAGATGATGGTGGTAGCCGAGAGTGAAGAGCAGGAGGAGACTTTCAATCTGGATATTCTGGACACCCCGCCTGGTGCTAAGATGGCCGATAAGATTCTCTGTGCCTGTGGGGAGAGGCTGTTGGAGAAAAAGCTCTTCTCTACGATTATCCTGTCAGGAAAGGGCTTTGAGCGGCAGGACTGGGCACCAGAGTTTATGAAGATGATCTGCCGCAGGCGCAAGGTCTACGCGGAAACGGCACTGTTCTCCCAGGGGGCAGCATACCGGGCGTTTGACTATATGCAGGAAAAGACCTCCTACCCCTTTGTCTGTATCTGCGAAGGGAGATTAAAATCCACAATTTCCATGCAGGTGCTGTATAAAGACCGGATCAGCCAGCTTGTGGTGGCATCGGCCGGTGAGAACTGGTATGAGTCAAAGACGACCATGGAATTTTTGCTGGACGACAGCCGTTCTCTGGAGTTTGTAATTACCCCCATGAACCCCAAGCAGAAGAGGACAGAAACGATAGTGCTGGAGGGCTTTCCAAACCGTCAGCCCTGGACAACCCGTGTCCAGGTCAATGTAGGTTTTCTCGATGATTCTACTATGGCGATAGCAGTTCGTGATAAAGGGTTTGGGGAGATATTTGAGGCTACGGATGCGCTGGTGCGCCGGGAGGTAAAACTATGAGCGTTATGTTCTGCCGGCATGAACCGGTAAAACACCCTTTCTATATTGAACCTTTGCGGATCCATATCTGGTCCTCCCAGGAACTCTGCTACGTGATCTACAACAATCCCCTGCTGGTGCTGGAGGATTTCGTAGATGACCATCTGATCGCATTTATCCGGGAAGAGCTGGACATGGAGTACCTGGCCGCAAAGCTGGAAAAGCTGATCAAGAGCGGGGAGGACAATGACCAGCTTCTCCTGGTGATTCTCTCAGAGTGCAGCTATTACCCTGCGGCTGAGCAGAACCGTTTCCACCAGGAGGTGGCGGCGCTGAAAAAACTGTCCCCCGCCCAGTACGCAAAGCGGAAGGGGGATTACATGTTTGGTCTGAAGCAGTACGGGAGAGCTGCGGCTATTTATGGAAAAATTCTGGAAAGTCCCAGAGAGCCAGGGGAGGAAACGGGTTTTACAGGAAAAGTCTGGTGCAATTTGGGATGCACTTATGCCAGAATGTTCCAGTTTGACAGAGCGGGCAGTGCATTTTACCATGCATATCTGGAATCAAAAGACCAGGAAATTTTAAAGAGAATGTACTTTTTGACTCGTGTAAATTCCGGGACAGAATTAAAGGAACCCTGCCGGTCTGCGGTGACGGAAGAATTGGCAGGAGCCTGGGACCGGGAAGTGGAAGAGACAAAAGAGAAGGCAAAATCCTCAGAGAGTGTTCTGAAGATAGAAGGATTGTTTGAAAAAGACCCTATCAAGCGGATGGCGGGCGCTTCCAAACTGGTAAAGCAGTGGAAGCAGGAATACAGAGGGATGATATAAAATCTGGGGCAGGGGAAGGGCAGTTTCGGCTGCAGACCTGGCCCGGATATGGATATGATGACAAAAACAGGAGGGAAGGACCATGTCTCAGGTGACTTTGGGAACAACAGGAATTACGGTAAATAAAAACGGATTTGGGGCTCTGCCGGTCCAGAGAGTGACGATGGAGGAGGCAAAAAAGCTCCTCAGAAAGGCGTTTGACAGCGGCATCACCTTTTTTGACACGGCCCGGGCGTACACGGACAGTGAGGAGAAACTGGGCGAGGCTCTGTCGGATGTGAGAGACCAGATTTTCATTGCTACGAAGACGGCTGCGGGGACGGCAGATGATTTTTGGAAAGATTTGGAAACCAGTTTAAAGCTGCTGAAGACGGATTATATCGATATCTACCAGTTCCACAATCCGGCGGTCTGTCCTAAGCCGGGGGATGGGACCGGCCTGTATGAGGCGATGCTGGAGGCGAAGGAGCAGGGCAAAATACGCCACATCGGGATTACCAACCACCGCCTGGCTGTAGCCCAGGAAGCCATCGACTCGGGGCTGTACGAAGTCCTTCAGTTTCCCTTCTGCTACCTGGCCTCGGAGAAGGATCTTTCCCTGGTGCGCCAGTGTAAGGAGAAAAATATCGGCTTTATCGCCATGAAGGCGCTGTCAGGCGGAATGATCACAAACTCTGCGGCTGCCTACGCCTACTTGGATCAGTTTGACCATGTGCTGCCGATCTGGGGCGTCCAGAGGGAGCGGGAGCTGGATGAGTTTATCAGCTACATAGACAATCCGCCGGTTATGACGGAGGAGATCAGGGAGCTGATCGCCCATGATCAGAAAGAGCTGGCCGGCAATTTCTGCAGGGGCTGCGGCTACTGCATGCCGTGTCCGGTGGGGATCGAGATCAACAATTGCGCCCGGATGTCCCTGCTGCTCCGCCGCTCTCCATCTGAGGCGCAGCTGACCCCTGAGGTCCAGGCGAAGATGAAGCAGATTGAGAACTGCCTTCACTGCGGCCAGTGCAGCAGCAAGTGCCCGTATAATCTGGATACCCCCAGGCTTTTGGAAGAAAATTACAAAGATTATATGGAGGTTCTGGCCGGGAAACCCCTGTAGGCCAGGCCGGGAAGGAGAGCAGACCATGATTTTTCTGGAATACCCGCCGTGCAGCACCTGCAGAAAGGCAAAAAAATGGCTGGATGAGCATGGCGTCACCTATGAAGATCGCCATATCGTGCAGAATCCTCCCACTGAGGAGGAACTGACGGAGTGGATCAGAAGGAGCGGCCTTCCGCTGAAAAAGTTTTTTAACACCAGCGGCATGAAGTATAAGGAGCTGGGGCTGAAGGACCGCCTTCCCTCAATGGAGGAAAAGGAGCAGATCGCCCTTCTGGCCTCTGACGGAATGCTTGTGAAGCGCCCTCTGGCTGTGACGGAGGAACAGGTCCTGGCAGGATTTAAAGAGGCGGATTGGGAAAAGGCCTTTGAAAAGGTTGACAAATAGAAAAAAGTTGCGTATGATTATGGAAAAACCTGATAGAGAAAGGTAATGAGGAAGAGGAGTACATCTGTGGCCCTGACAGAGAGGACGGCCCACCGGCTGCAAGGCGGTTCCAGGAAGAGCGGATGGAAGGTAGCTTCTGAACCGGGGTCCTGAACGGGTCCGGGGCGCGCGCCCCTGTGACAGCCAGTAGGGGCTCCCGCGGAGCCTGCGTTATGGGCATCGAGATTGCCGGAGCGCTGTACCTGGCTTTTGCTGGAAACGGTGCACGGTGAAAAAAGGTGGTACCGCGGTGATTCGCCCTTTGCATACTGAGTGTGCAGAGGGCTTTTTTATTTCGCAGGATTTATGAAGACGAAAACAGAGAGGAGGAATGGTATGCTTCGGTTGCGGCCATTTAAGCCCCAGGACGGGGATTCTCTTGCCGGCTGGTTTTCAGACGGCGAGGAGGCTTTTGTGAAATGGAGTGCGGGCCAGTTTGAGTATCCGCTGACCAGAGAACAGATAGATGCCTACTGCAGAAAGTGGGAAAAGGATGAATTTGGCTGGCCCATGGCGGCCATTGATGAGGAAGGACGGCTGGCCGGCCACCTGCTGATGCGCTCGGCAGACTACAGGGAAAACAGCCTGTTTTTTGGTTTTATCGTGGTGGATCCGTCAGCTAGGGGAAGAGGCAGGGGGAGAGAGATGATCTCCCTGGCTTTGGCTTATGCCTTTGAGATTCTGAGGGTAGACACCGTGCGGCTCAGGGTATTTGCCAATAATCCGGCAGCCAGAGCCTGCTATGAGGCAGCGGGATTCCAGGTGGAGAACTTTCTGGAGAAGGCTTTTTCCTACAGAGATCAGCAGTGGGATAATATTCAGATGGCTGCCTGGAGGGAAGAATGGGAGAAAAACAGAAGATGAAGACGCAGAAAGAAACGACCAGCTGCGATATGTGCGCCAATTACAGCTATGATGAAGAGTATGGGTACTATATCTGCGAGGCCGATCTGGACGAGGACGATATGGCTCGCTTTCTAAGCAGCGCCCGCTTTGAATGTCCCTATTACCAGTCAGGCGATGAATACCGGATTGTGAGGAAACAGATATGAAGACGCTTTATGAGCCATGGCTTGCATGGGCAAAAGAGCTGCAGTTTATCGCCCAGGCTGGCCTGACCTACTCAAAAGATCCCTGCTCATTCGCCATTTTTCTCTGGAGGAGCTGCTGCCAGAGCTGGCCGAGGATAAAAATATCAGGGAACAGATCACTCTCTGTATGAAAGCAGCAGGGAGTTCGGTCTGGGAAACTGTTTTTGATTAAATTGAGACAGAAAACGATGAAGGAGAGTCAATACCATGAAAGAATTGGAAAAAACCTACAATCCGGCGGATATTGAGGAGCGCCTGTATCAGAAATGGCTGGACGGCCATTATTTTCACGCAGACGCGGAGAGAGGAAAACGGGAGGGGAAGAAGCCCTTTACTATTGTGATGCCGCCGCCCAATATTACCGGGCAGCTCCACATGGGCCACGCTCTGGACAACACCATGCAGGATATTCTGATCCGCTACAAGAGGATGCAGGGATATGAGGCTCTGTGGCAGCCGGGCACAGACCATGCAGCCATCGCCACAGAGGTGAAGGTGATCGATAAGTTAAAGAGCGAGGGGATTGACAAACAGGACCTGGGCCGGGAAGGTTTCTTAAAGAAAGCCTGGGAATGGAAAGAAGAGTACGGCAGCAGGATCGTGAAACAGCTCCACAAATTAGGGTCTTCGGCAGACTGGGACAGAGAGCGGTTCACCATGGACGAGGGCTGTTCCAAGGCTGTCTTGGAGGTATTCACAAGACTGTATGAGAAAGGCTATATCTACAAGGGCTCCAGGATTATCAACTGGTGTCCGGTCTGCCAGACCTCTATCTCCGATGCAGAAGTAGAGCACAAAGAGCAGGATGGCTTTTTCTGGCATATCAACTATCCTATTGTGGGAGAAGAAGGCCGGTTTGTAGAGATTGCCACTACCAGGCCGGAGACCATGCTGGGGGATACGGCGGTGGCCGTAAATCCTGACGACGAGCGTTACCAGGACCTGGTAGGAAAAATGCTGAAGCTGCCGCTGACGGACAGAGAGATCCCGGTTATCGCGGATGCGTACGTGGATAAGGAATTTGGAACCGGCTGTGTGAAGATCACTCCGGCCCATGATCCCAACGATTTCGAGGTCGGCAAGCGCCACAATCTGCCGGAGATCTGTATGATGCACGACGATGCCACCATCAGCGTTCCCGGCAAATATTTCGGCATGGACCGCTATGAGGCGAGAAAAGCTATTGTGGAAGATCTGAAAGCCCAGGGGCTTTTGGTAAAAGTGGTTCCCCACAGCCACAATGTAGGAACTCACGACCGCTGCGGAACAACCGTGGAGCCGATGGTGAAGCCCCAGTGGTTCGTCAGAATGGACGAGATGGCAAAGCCGGCCATCGAGGCATTAAAGAGCGGCCAACTGAAATTTGTGCCGGAGAGCTTTGGAAAGACTTATCTTCACTGGCTGGAGGGCATCCGGGACTGGTGTATTTCAAGACAGCTCTGGTGGGGCCACCGGATCCCAGCCTATTACTGCCAGGACTGCGGTGAGATGGTTGTGGCAAAAGAGATGCCTGCAGTCTGCCCCAAGTGCGGAGGAACCCACTTTAAGCAGGATGAGGACACTCTGGACACTTGGTTCTCGTCGGCTCTTTGGCCCTTTTCCACGCTGGGATGGCCGGAGGACACGCCGGAGATGGAATATTTTTATCCTACAGACGTGCTGGTGACTGGGTATGATATTATCTTCTTCTGGGTCATCCGCATGGTGTTCTCCGGCATTGAGCAGACTGGAAAGGTGCCGTTCCACACAGTTTTGATCCACGGGCTGGTGAGGGATTCCCAGGGGAGAAAGATGAGCAAATCTCTGGGCAACGGTATTGATCCTCTGGAGGTCATCGATAAATACGGGGCTGATGCTCTCCGCATGACCCTGATGACGGGAAATGCCCCTGGAAATGACATGCGCTTCTATTGGGAGAGAGTGGAGGCCAGCCGCAATTTTGCCAACAAGGTTTGGAATGCTTCCCGGTTCATTATGATGAACATTGAGAAGGCCCCCGATGCCCAGGCAGAGCTGAGTGACCTGACCATGGCGGATAAATGGATCCTCTCCAAGGTGAATACTCTGACCCGGGAAGTCACAGAAAATCTGGACAAATATGAGTTGGGTATCGCGCTTCAGAAGGTCTACGATTTTGTGTGGGAAGAATTCTGCGACTGGTATATCGAGATGGTGAAGCCCAGACTGTGGAATGACGAGGACACTACCAAGGCTGCCGCGGTGTGGACGCTAAAGACGGTCCTGCTCCAGGCGCTGAAGCTGCTCCATCCTTATATGCCGTTTATCACGGAGGAGATCTTCTGCAACCTTCAGGATCAGGAGGAAACCATTATGGTGTCCCAGTGGCCGAAATACCGGGAAGATTGGGCGTTTGTTCAGGAGGAGAAGGCTGTTGAGACCATCAAAGAGGCAGTCCGGGCGATCCGAAATGTCCGTACCACTATGAATGTTCCGCCCAGCCGAAAGGCCAAGGTATATGTGGTCACAGAGAATGAGGAGGTAGAAACCATCTTCAGAAACAGCAAAGTATTCTTTGCCACCCTGGGCTATGCCAGCGAGGTCGAAATCCAGAGGGATAAGACTGGTATCGGTGAAGACGCGGTTTCTCTGGTAATCCCCCATGCCAATATCTATATCCCATTTGCGGATCTGGTGGATATTGAGAAAGAACTGGAGCGCCTCAGAAAAGAAGAAAAGCGCTTAAACGGCGAGCTGGCCAGGGTAAACGGGATGCTGAATAATGAAAAATTTGTCAGCAAAGCGCCTGCCGCAAAGATAGAAGAGGAGAAGGCCAAACGGGAAAAATACACCCAGATGATGGCTCAGGTAAAAGAGAGGCTGGCACAGTTAGAAAAATAAATGAATACCCGTCTGGGTTTTGGAGGCCCGCAGTGAAGGCGTTCTTCACTGCAGGGCCTTTTTGATATCTTGAAAGACTTTGTCCCGCCCTGGTTCGTTGAGAATTTCATGGCGCATCCCCGGATAAAGGCGGGAGGAGACCCGACGGTAGCCAAGGCCGGAGAGAAAATTGCCGGCTGCATAGAACTTTTCTTTTGAGACCATGCAGGAATCCTGCTCCCCGGAGAAAAAGAAAATTGGCAGGTCTGGCTTTTGGGGATGCCATCCCTGTTTGCTGTAAGTATTTTGGAGAAGCCACAGCAGGGCCTGATAGCCGTTTAACGTAAACGTAAAATTGCAGAGGGGATTGGCATTGTACGCTTCGACAACATTCGGATCGGAACAAATCCAGGCATGGACCCGACCCTCATTTTGAAAGGGTTTGTCAAAGGCCGAAGAAAACAGACGGTCAATCAGGGCACTGTGGGAATGGCCGCCCTTTATTTTTTCCAGCAGAGTGACGAAGGCAATGCCGGGAGCCGTCAGAGGATGGCCGCTGGGAGATCCGCAGAGGATCAGCTTGTCCAGCTCCTGTTCATAGTATTTCAGGTAGACACGGGCAGCCAAAGAGCCCATGCTGTGGCCGAGGAGATAGAAAGGGAGTTCAGGGAAGATTCCCCTGATGTAGCGGGTGATCTGATGAAGGTCTTTCACCAGAGCCGGGCCGCCGTTTGAATAGAAATACCCCAGGTCCTCCGGCGATCTTACGCTTTTGCCGTGGCCCCGGTGATCATGGATGATGCAGGCATAGCCCTGACCGGCCATATATTCCATGAAGGGAAGATACCGCTCCTTGTGTTCGCACATTCCGTGGGCGATCTGGAGAATCGCATGAGGATTTTCAGGAATCAAAGTCATGACGTCTAAGATCAGGCCGTCCTGAAAAGAAGTGGTGGGAAAGGTTTCCCGGGAAAAGGATACATTTGCTTCCATAGATACCTCCTGGGGAATCCCGTCCTGCGGGATTGTTTGATATTACTATTATAAGAAACAGAAAATTCGGTGTCAACGAAAGAAAACTTTGCAAAACAGGATTGACAGAATGAGTACAATATGGTAAATTACCAATATGTTAGTTATGACTAACTATTATTTTTAAAACAAAGTTAGCAATAACTAACTAAAACGGAGAAGATCACTGGGAGGACCACATATGACTTGTACGGAATTTGAACAGAAACTGGCGTGCCACTGTGCACCGGCCCTGGCGGGGATTAAGCCGGCAAATCTCTTTTCTATCCAAACGGAGGAAGACAGCGGGGTGGATGAGCTGGTGGACGGTTACCAGAAAACGTTTCAGAAGAGAGGAATCTGCTTTCAGATTCTGTGCAGATGCAGCAGACGGACGCTGATCATGGTCTACCGCCCGGCTATTTTGCTGAGAGAGCTGGAAACTGCGGAAGCCAGGGCTCTGCTGAATCAATTTGGCTACAGAGCAGGAAAGCCAGGGGCAGACCTGCATCTGACAGGGCTTTTGGAGATTTTAGCCCATAGGATCGAAGAGAGCGGAACCTGCAGCTTTCCCCATGAGATTGGTCTGTTTTTGGGGTACCCTATTGATGATGTCACCGGATTTATTCGAAACCGGGGCGGAAATTGCCTCTATTCGGGATATTGGAAGGTATATTCGGATGTCCAGAGGGCAAAGCGTCAGTTTGACCGGTATGAGACAGTAAAGGCCGGCATGCTCAGAGTCTTGGAAACGGGGAAGACCATCTGCGATATGTTTGGGGTGAGCCCGGCGGCCTGAGCGGAAAGAAAAATTAGATATGATTTAGCAGGAGGAAATGCAGATGAAAGCAGGAGTAATTTTTTGGTCAGGAACAGGCAACACAGAGGCTATGGCTGAGGCGGTAGCTGAGGGAATCCGCGCTGCAGGCGCTGAAGCTGATGTTCTCCCAGTAGCGGCAGTAACAGCCGATGAGGCGGCCGCTTACGATGTTCTGGCTCTGGGGTGCCCAGCTATGGGGGATGAGGAACTGGAGGACAGCGAATTCGAACCGTTTTTCGCGGAGCTGGAGGGGAAACTTTCCGGCAAAAAAGTAGCTCTTTTCGGATCCCATGAGTGGAATGAGGAAGGCCGATGGATGGATGAGTGGACTGAGAGAACCATCAGCGACGGCGCCGCCGTGTGCACGGGGGCTGGCCTGAAAATCTATTCCACTCCAGATGAAGAGGGGCTGGAAAAATGCCGGAATTTGGGGAAAATGCTTGTCAGTGAATAAATCCAGTTGCGTTCCCGGCTTTTGGAAGATATAATCATATTAGAAACCAAAAGGAGGGAACTATGCGTTACAAAATAGAAGGGGATACCCTTCCAGTGGTAATCTGTGAGCTGGAAGAAGGCGAGAAAATGATTACAGAGAGGGGATCCATGGCGTGGATGTCCCCTAATATGAAGATGGAGACATCGTCAAACGGCGGAATCGGCAAGGTATTTGGCCGGATGTTTTCTGGGGAAGGGCTGTTTCAGAATAATTATACCGCTATGGGAGGACCGGGCCTCATCAGTTTTGCCTCCAGTTTTCCTGGATCTGTCAAGGCATTTGAGATCCGGCCGGGTCAGGAGCTGATTCTTCAGAAGAGCGGCTTCCTGGCGGCTGAGGCAGGCGTTGAGCTGTCGATCCATTTTCATAAAAAAATCGGCTCAGGACTTTTTGGCGGGGAAGGATTCATCCTCCAGAAGCTGTCGGGAAATGGAACTGCATTTGCAGAGTTTGACGGCCACGTAGTAGAATACGAATTGAAGGCAGGACAGCAGATCGTAATCGATTCCGGACATCTGGCGGCAATGACAGCTACATGCCAGATGGACATTCAGATGATCTCCGGGGTAAAAAACGTACTTTTCGGAGGAGAGGGGCTATTTAACACAGTGATCACAGGGCCGGGCCACGTGTGGCTGCAGACAATGCCCATCAGCAATGTGGCAGGTGCACTGATTCCTTACCTGCCTGCATCAAAATCGTAAAATCAGAACAGCATGGAACTTATTTTGAGCTTTTAGAGGCAAAGATAGGAACCATGCTGTTTTTGGCGAATGTGCCCGAAAAAATATGGTTGCGTCCCCGCTGGTTCCTATTATATAATAAGAATTGGCCGCAACGTCAGCACAGGCTGACAAAAGAGGTACAAAAGGAGAAAAAATGGGAGATTCAGTAATTAATTTTGAAGAAGAGATCAGCCGCTTCAAACCAAGCCTGGATGTGGAGGAAGTGGAGGACGCCATTGTTAAGAGCGATCTGACAGATATGACGGATATAATGATGGAAATGATTAAGGAAATCAGGGAATAAACGGCTATGGATTATGTAAGACGAAACCGTCAGATTGCCAACAGCTTTTACAATCTGGGGTTAGAAAAAGCAAACATCAGGGATCTGTCCGGAGCAGTAGAGTGCCTGAAAAAAAGCCTCCGCTTTGACAAATATCAGATGGATGCCAGAAATCTTCTGGGACTGATCTATTACGAGATGGGTGAGGTGGCCGATGCTTTGGTGCAGTGGGTTATCAGCACAAATTTAAAGCCCACAGACAATCCGGCAGACCGGTACTTGGATGAAATTCAGAGGAAGCCTGGACGTCTGGAGATAGTCAGCCAAAACGTGAAGAAATACAATCAGGCTCTCTGGTATGCCCAGCATGACAGCGATGACCTGGCGATTCTGCAGCTTACCAGGGTGGTGGAGGAAAATCCCCATTTCGTAAAAGCCCACCTTCTGCTGGCGGTGCTCTATATGTACCATGAGGATTTCCCAAAGGCAGGACATTCCCTGTACAAGGTACTCCAGATCGACAAAAATAATCCGAAAGCCCAGTGGTATATGTCGATCGTCAAAAAGAATACGGGAAAAGCAGAGGTAGAAAAAAGAAAGCTGAAGAATGCTTTTTCTCATCAGAAAATGCAGGATGACGATGTGATTATGCCGCCGTCATACAAAGAAAATACAGGGTGGCAGAGCGTCCTGAATATCCTGGCAGGGCTTATACTGGGAATGATGGTAATCTACTTTCTGGTCATGCCGGCAAACACCAGGGCGCTGAATAATGAACATAACGATGAAATTATCACGTACAGCCAGAAGCTGAACGCCAAAAATCAGGAATTGGAGTCTCTTCAGGCTTCCTATGATGATCTGAAGACCAGTGCGGATGAGATGGAGAGCCGGCTCTCCACCATTGAGGGAGACAACAGCCAGGTACTGGCTCAGTACCAGACTATGATCGGGATTCTCCAGGCATATCGGAGTGATGATATCCTGTCGGTTGCCAGACTGTATGTGGATCTGGATACTTCTCTGATTACAGATGAAAGTGTTCTGGCTATCGCCGATGCAGTAAAAACGGACATGGAGACCAATGGTTATCAGCTTTTGGAGAACCTTGGAACTCAGGCATGGAATGCAGGCCGCCAGACCGAGGCTGAGGAGTATTACCAGAAGAGCCTGGAGGTACAGCCAAACAATCCATCTGCCACTTATCTCCTGGGAAGGCTTTATCAGAGTCAGGGAAACTCTGATCTGGCCAGACAGTATTTTACCCGGATTATAACCGAGTTCCCGGAGAGCGATCAGGCCAGCCAGGCCGAGAATGCTCTGGCACAATTAGGACCGGCATCTACTGCGGTCGGGGCGGCAGACGCTCAGACGGAGGCGGAACCGCAGGAAGATGGGGAATCTCAAGCTGGACAGGAGGAGACGGAGGCAGGAGAAGCAGAGACGGACGGGACGGATGAAACCGCAGCCGGCTCTGCCCAGGATGAAGCCGGACCGTCAGAAGAAACCCAGACGGCAGGTGAGACCGAAACCGCCCAGCAGGAATAAAAATTAGAAAAGAAGACACTACGAAAGAAAAAGTTTCGCAGTGTCTTTTTTGTATTTTGCTGTGAAAGCTCTGTCAAGCGCCGATTCGGTTCTCGCAGTTTCGGTGACCGCATCAGCGATCAGCTTTCATATAGGATGTATAGAATTTCCCAAAAGAGGGAATTATAGAGAGAGGAGAGAGTGTGTGTTGGAAGTGCCGTTTATTTATGAAGCGAAAGGGCAGGTGCTGATTATTCATCTGCCAAAGGAACTGGATCATCATAACTGCAGGAGCTTAAAATATGAGACAGACCTGCTGCTGGCGGAAAATTATATCACCAGAATTGTCTTTGACTTTACCAGGACAGAATTTATGGATTCCTCCGGGATTGGAGTCCTGTTGAACCGCTACAAACAGATGGCTGGGAGCGGGGGTCAAGTGACGCTTTATGGGGCAGGACCTCAGGTGCACAGGATCTTATCTGTGGCGGGGCTGGCGAAGCTGGTCCCCAGCTACGAGACAAAAGAGGCGGCCCTGGTGGGCTAGAAAGGGGAAAAGATGGAAGCGATGAAATTGGAGATGGACAGCCTGTCTTCCAACGAGGAATTCGCCAGAGTGGTGGTGGCTGTTTTTATGAGCCGCCTCAATCCCACTCTGGAAGAGATTGACGATGTAAAAACTGCGGTGTCGGAGGCGGTAACCAATGCGGTGATACACGGATACCAGAACAAACCGGGAAAGATTTACATAGAAGCTGTTATAGAAGAACATACGTTGACCGTTACGGTGGAAGACCGGGGAGTAGGGATCGCAAATTTGAAGCAGGCTATGGAGCCAATGTACACATCTGATCCATCCGGCGAGCGTTCTGGAATGGGATTTTCTTTCATGGAAGCCTTCATGGATCAGGTTCAGGTGGAAACCCAGCCAGGAAAAGGCACGAGAGTCACGATGAAGAAACGTGTGGCTGGGTGAATATATGGAAGAAACAATAAAACTGATAAAGGAGGCTCACGCAGGGGATAAAGAAGCCAGGGACAGGCTGGTAACAGAAAATATGGGGCTGGTGTGGAGTATTGTGCGCCGGTTTGCCGGGAGGGGACACGAGCTAGAAGACTTATTTCAGATTGGCAGCATCGGCCTTTTAAAGGCTATCGACAAGTTCGATCCCTCATTTGAGGTCCGATTTTCAACGTACGCTGTGCCCATGATAACTGGAGAAATCAAGCGGTTTCTCCGGGATGACGGAATGATCAAGGTCAGCAGGTCGTTAAAGGAAATGAGCGTTAAAATCCAGGCAGCGAGAGAGCACATGACCAATGATTTGGGGAGGGAACCAACCCTGGACGAAATTGCGCGGAAACTGGATATCAGCCGTGAGGAAGTAGCAGCGTCCCTGGAGGCCAGGGCGGAGGTGGAATCCCTCTACAGGCCTGTCGGGGATGCCGCTGATACCAATGCATGTCTGATGGACAAACTGGAGGAAAAAAGCAATGTGCAGGAAGCGGTTTTGGACCGTATGGTGCTGGAAACACTCTTGGGAGGTCTGAACGGCCAGGAAAAAGAGATTATTTTGAGGAGGTATTATTACAGCCAGACACAGGCAGAAATTGCAGCGGTTCTCCATATCTCACAGGTTCAGGTTTCACGGATGGAGAAAAAGATCTTAAAGAAAATGCGGGAACAATTATAAAAGTGAGAAAGCTCCACATACATAAATACGGTTTGTCTGGGATATCCTAATGTTAAGAAATACCACCAGAAAGGGATGTGATTCAGATGAATACCGTAAAATATATATGTGGAGTTTTATTTTTGCTGATCTGCCTGGGACTGACAGGGGCCATTGTCTGGTATTGTATGTTTGAGCTGCCTGGACAGACCTTGGATCAAGGAACTCTGGTATTCCGATCCATGACAGGCGGGATGGCTGTATGAGTTCGAGCCCTGTTCTGTATTTGAATATCCGCCAGATTACAGAGATTCATCACAAGGAGGTGCTGCTGAAGGATGTGGCCGACCTCAGATGCACGGATCCGGAGCTGGAAAGCAAATGCCGCTGTCTCAAAATCAAAAAGATCAGAAAAGATAAACCGAAGCGCTATATAGAGAGCATAATGCCCATTTTGGAAAAGCTCCAGACCCTGGATAGCAGTATGCAGATTTCCAGCCTGGGAGAGGCAGATTTTATAATAGATTACCAGCCTCCCAAAAATCCAGAACTGCTGTGGCAGTGGATCAAGACGATTTTTGTGTGCGGGATATGCTTCAGCGGAGCAGCCTTTGCCATTATGACATTCAACAATGATGTCAATGTAACCTCCGTGTTCAGGGAAATCTATTTGCTGGTCATGGGGCAGGAGGCTGACGGGGCCACTGCCCTGGAGCTGTCTTACTCAGTGGGCCTGGCCCTGGGGATTCTGATATTTTTTAACCACTTTGCAAAATGGAAGATGAATTCCGATCCGACTCCCCTGGAAGTGGAGATGCGTCTGTATGAGGAGAATATTAGCAAAACCCTGATCCAGAATGACGAGAGAAAGGAGCAGGATATTGATGCTCATTAAGCAGTTAGTTTTGTGGTTTATCGGTCTCTCGGCTGGTGGGATCATCGCGGCCGGTGTATTTGCCTTCCTGGCCATCATCGGCGTATTTCCGCGGGTTATCGGCAAGACTGGAACCAGGCGCCATATTTTGCTCTACGAAACTGTGATCATTATCGGGGGAATTTTTGGAAATGTGCTGGATCTGTACGAATTTCCAGTACCTGTAACAGAATGGGCTGCGGCGGTGCTCGGCCCCGGCTGCGGCTGGCTTGCAGGTGAGACATTGCTGGGTGTTTTTGGCCTGTTGACCGGCGTCTTTGTGGGATGTCTGGCTATGTCACTGGCGGAAACTCTGAAAGCAATGCCGGTCATCTGCCGCAGGATCCGGCTCTCAGTGGGGCTTCCGTATCTGATCCTAGCCATTGCTCTGGGCAAACTGACAGGATCCCTCTTATTTTTTCTGACGGGAATGGGAGAGAACTGATGCTAGTAGGAGGAACTTGAGATGGAAGTGACAAAGAAAGCATACAATGATTATGTAAAAAAGGTGACGCCTGCCAATAATATGTGGCTGGATGTGGCGAAAGCCTTTCTGACAGGCGGCATCATCTGCACCGCCGGACAAGGGCTGACAAATCTGTTTTTGGCAAATGGATTGGAAAAGGATGCTGCCAGCGGCTGGACACTGCTGTGCCTGATCGCTGCCAGCATCCTGCTGACGGGCTTAAACATTTATCCAAAAATCGTCAAACATGGAGGGGCAGGGGCACTGGTTCCCATCACCGGCTTTGCCAATTCTGTGGCGGCGCCGGCTATCGAATTTCAGGCGGAGGGTCAGGTTTTCGGAATCGGCGTTAAGATATTTACTATTGCCGGCCCGGTGATCCTGTACGGGACCCTGGCCAGCTGGGCGCTGGGTCTGGTGTACTGGATCGGCGGAATGGTGGGGATGGTGTGAACTAGAAGCGGCTGAAAAGGACTGAGGAAGCAGGGTGGCGAACGCTCAAATTCGAGTGTTCGCCGCCCTGCTTTTTTGTGCCGCAGTAAAAAAGTGAAATTCCCCCGTTTTAAATGATATTTAAAGTATAAAAAAGCCATATTATTCTCAAAAACACAGATCGTGAGGCAAAAAGATGGGAAATGGACTATGGTATTGGAAATTATATTATAGATTGTATGAAAAATCAGAAAGATATATGATTTACTTACAACAAAACACGTGAAAAACATAAAAAAATATAACAAATGCACAATAAAAGAAAGGGGAAAACTATGAAGAAGAACAAAATGATCGGCAAAATGGCGGCAGCAGGCATGGCAGTATGCCTCTTCGCGGGAACAGTGACAGGGTGCAGCTCTGGGACAAATGGAGATGCTCCGGCTTCCAATTCTTCCAGCCAGGCAGAGACAGGCGGGCAGACTTCCGACAAGGGAGAAGAACCAGTCCATTTGAAATTGTTTCTGACAAATAAAAATATCGTAGATGGTTCCTATGCAAAAACTTATATTGAGGAGGCCACCAATACGAAATTAGAGATTGTCCAGGTAGCGACGAAAGACCTGGACAATAAGCTGAACATGATGCTGGCATCAGGAGATTGGCCGGACATTATTCAATGTGAAACAGAAACTATGGAGAGCAAACTTCTGTCATCTGGGAAGCTGCTTCCTCTTAATGAGTACTGGGACGATTACCCAAATCTGAAAAATGCCAGAGATGAGGAAACCTGGGATGTTATGAGATATAATGACGGCAATATCTATGCGATTGGAATCAAAAATCCTAACCCGCTCTCGATCATTGCATACAGAAAGGACTGGCTGGATAAGTTTGGATTGGATATTCCTACGACTTTAGATGAATATTATGAGGTGGCGAAGGCAGTCTCTAAAAATGACCCGGATGGCGATGGGCTGGATAATACATTCGCGTTTGGGGGATATCAAAATGTGGATACCTCCTGGTTTGACCATATTTTCGGAGCTTATGGGGCACTTCCGAATTACTGGATGCTGCAGGACGGCCACATTGTCAATGGCTCGGTTCAGCCCGAGATGAAAGAGGCGCTTATGTATTTAAATAGAATGTATAATGATGGCTTGATTGATCCGGAATTTGTGACAGATGACGCTAAGAGATGGCAGCAAAAGGTAAAAAGCGGTATTTACGGGGCAGGTGTTACCAAAATTCATATATTTGATAAAAATAATTGGTCCAATTATTACAAGCCTTTTAAAGAAAGCAATCCCGATGGCGAGCTGGTCTATGGCCCTGTACTCCAGGGAGGATCTGAAAATCCAGTGGGTATCCGCATGGCTAGCGAGAGAGGATGGCTGAGAACTTTTATATACAAAGATTCTAAAAATGTAGATGCATGTCTTAGACTGCTGGACTGGCTGACATCGGAGGAAGGAAACCGTTTTACCCAGTATGGTCTAGAGGGGGAACATTACAAATGGGAAGGTGATAAGCTGGTAAAGCTGATCGATGAGGAGCAGACTAATGAATTGGATCTGAACAAGTTCTTTATCGGAAATACCGTATTGTTTGATGATGCTTCGCCGGAGATCTTTGATGCATTTGACTATTCGCACACAGAATGTATTGCGGAACCAACAGACGGAATTTTTATTGATGAACTGAACGAAATTTATCCGAAATTAGAGGAACTTACGAACACCAGATATATTGAGATGATCGTGGGAGAAGTGCCGATCGAAGGTGGGTTTGAAGATTTCGTCGAAGAATGGTACTCACGCGGCGGGGACAAGCTGACGGCGGCAATGGACGAGGCTTATCAGGCAAAACAGAAATAGAAAGTAGAGGGAAACTGGTATGGCGGCAGGAGTAAAAACAGTGAGAGGGGCAGCCCCGAATCGAACGTTGTGGAAAACAATAAAGGGTTACAAGGCACTTTATCTGCTTATGGTGCCGGGGCTGCTGTATTTTATCTTATTCCGTTATGTTCCAATGTTTGGCTTGGTTATTGCCTTTAAAGATTACGATATTTTTAAAGGGATATGGGAGAGCGAATGGGTAGGACTTCAAAACTTCAGGGATCTGATAGATTCTCCTGATTTCTGGAATGTAATGAAAAACACACTGGTGATCAGTTTCGTTAAGATATTGATAGGATTTCCTATTCCAATCCTTTTGGCAATTCTGTTAAATGAAATCCGGCACGTAAGGTTTAAGAAAGTGATTCAAACCTGTATTTACCTGCCCCATTTCCTTTCTTGGGTTGTAATCAGCGGAATTATGCTGAACCTGTTCTCGCCAGTATTCGGGCTGGCGGGAACGTTTTTCAGGACATTTGGCCTGGAGCCAGTCAATATTATGGCTCAGAAGGGAACGATTTTTTGGGTGGTTATTTTCTCTGATATATGGAAAGAAGCAGGCTGGAGTACGATTGTCTTTCTGGCAGCTCTGACCCAGGTGGATATGAACCTGTACGAGGCCGCTAAAATGGATGGAGCCAATAAAATTCAGCAGATGATTCATATTACAATTCCGGCAATTTCATCAATCATCATAGTAATGCTGATTTTGAGAATAGGGAAAATTATGAATGCGGGCTTTGAACAGATTCTGGTGCTGCAAAATCCAGTGACAAGAGAGAGTATCGATATCTTTGATACATATGTCTACAGAGAAGGTCTGCAGATGGGCTCTTATAGTTTTGCAGCCACCGTTGATACTTTCAAATCTGTCATTGCATTAATTTTAGTGACAAGCGCTAATAAGATCAGCAAATTATTTGGAGAGGAGGGGCTGGTATAATGGCAAGGAAGAAAAAAATTTCCCCCTTTACAGTCCTGAACTATGCATTATTTGTTTTGATTGGGATCATTATGGTTTATCCGTTCTGGTATGTAGTAATGTATTCTTTCAGCGACCCGTCCAGAAGTGACCTCTCCAGTTTGTATCTATGGCCGGAGGGATTTACTCTGAGCGCATATGCATATGCATTTTCAAAAAAAATACTGCTTACAGGATTTTTAAACTCAGTCTTTCTGACAGTAGTGGGGACGGCAGTGAATATGGCTCTTTCTGTAATGCTGGCCTACCCGCTGTCCAGAGAAAAACTGCCGGGGAAACGCTTTTTTTCGGCTTTTGTGATCTTTCCTATGCTGTTCAGCGGCGGAATGATTCCGACTTATCTGGTTATCAAGCAGTACGGTCTGCTGGACAGTCTCTGGTCTCTAATCGGATACATGGCAGTCAATGTGTACAACCTTCTGATTTTGACGAAATTTTTCAAGAGTATTCCGGAGAGTCTGATTGAGGCTGCGAAGATTGACGGATGCGGGGATGTTATGACTCTGATCCAGATTGTACTTCCGCTTTCCAAAGCATCGCTGGCTACGATTGCTCTATTCTATGCGGTTCAGCACTGGAATGAGTTCTTATATTCAACGATATACATCAATACAGATTCCAAGTGGCCGCTGCAGGTTGTACTGAGAAATATTATTGACATGGTAGCTAATGACCTAAACAACAGCGGGGCTGTAACGATGAACCCGGAGAATTTTAAAATGGCAACCATCGTTATTACGGTGATCCCGATCATATGCGTGTACCCATTTCTGCAGAAATATTTTACCAAGGGCGTTATGATGGGATCTGTGAAAGGATAGACAGCTATGAAAAAGAATATTCTGGTCATTATGACGGATCACCAGAGAAGCGATTCGATCGGTATGGTGCAGGACGGCCGGGAGGTGACTCCCAATCTCAACAGGCTGGCGGAAAGCGGATTCCGATTTGATCGGGCCTATGATGCCTGCCCTCTGTGTGTACCGGCAAGAACAGCTTTGGCTACAGGGATCTACCCGACGAAAAATGGTGTTGTTTACAACGACTGGAAGGGGAAAACGGCAGGAGATTATGAACCCTTCCATGCAGTTTTAAAAAAAGCGGGATACTGCGTGGGCCACGTCGGAGTAGATCATATAAAAGTCAGGCCAACTATGAGAGAGCAGGGGCTGGATTATTTTGTAAATCAGGAAGATTATGAGGCGTGGGCTAGAACGCAGGGAATCTGCACAGAAAGAAATCCGGAAGAACTCTTATGGGTAGAGGAAGAACTGGACGGGACGTATGTCCCGAAGCAGTACAGCGGATATCAAACAACAGTCTGGCCCGGAAAAACAGAACAGTTTAAAGATTTTTATTTTTTAGAGCGGAGCCTGGAATTTTTAAGATCCGCAAAAGGCAGACCGTTTGCCCTGTTCACATATCTGTGGGCGCCGCATCCTCCGCTGAAAGTTCCAGAGCCGTATGCAAAACTATATGACCCGGAGAAATTGGAGCTTCCAGATAATATTGGAATTGCAGCGGAAAGAGAGCCTTGGCTTAGACGAAAAGGGGTGCCGGCCCAATTAGCTGAACACGTTACGGAAGAGGAATGGAGAAGGGTTTGGGCGGCCCACCTTGGCCTGACAACTATGGCAGACGAAATCTTAGGGAAGATTTTGGATGAGCTGAAAAAAATGGGAGAGTTTGAGAATACCTGCATCCTGTTTACCTCTGATCATGGCGACAACCTTGGCCAGCACAGAATGTACCAAAAGATGGAGATGTATGAGGAAGCAATGAAAGTCCCTATGGTGTGGAAAATCCCAGGAGAACGGCCGGGAAGATACAGCGGAGTGGTTACCCATCTTGATGTAATGCCGACTTTGCTGGACGCCGCCGGGATCCCCGGCAATGGCGGGGATGGAATTTCCCTGCTCCCGGTTATCAGAGGAAAAGCACTGCCTGATGACCGGATTGTCTATGCGCAGTATTCCGGCAACCCTGGGTATGGGACAATCCGCAGGGCTGCGGTCTCCAAACGATTCAAGTATATATATGACAGTAATTATGAGCATGAATTGTATGACTTGGAGAGGGATCCTTCTGAAATGCATAATGTTGCAGATCAGCCAGAGTACCGGGGGGTCCTGGAGTCTATGCATGATGCCTGCAGGAGATACCACATAGAGCACAACGATTTTTTTTGCTGGAAATGACTGGAGCAGCAAATATCAGACAGAGGCGGGGAAATTACGGATGAGCTGGAGAGAGGATGCACTGAAAAAGTGCCTGGAAAAAATTAAGAGAAATATAGAGGGTATAGGAGAGAAATTCCCCCACGTAGCTTATGAGGGAAGGTATAACAATGAAAAGGCTTCTTTCTGGACGGCAGGATTCTGGCCGGGGCTTTTGTGGCTTTTATATATGGAGAAGAAGGAAGACAGCTCTCTGAAACTTGCAAGAAGACTGGAGGAACGGCTGGATGAGGTTTTAGACGGTTTTGTAACCCTGCACCACGATGTGGGATTTATGTGGCTTCCCACTGCTGTAATTGATTATAAACTGACAGGAAATCCTGAATCACGGATACGGGGACTGAAGGCTGCCAGCCACTTGGCCGGCCGGTTCAATCTGGCCGGTCGGTTTATCCGGGCCTGGAATGATGATATAGCGGCGGGATGTCAGGGCTGGGCAATCATCGATTGCCTGATGAACATTCCGCTTTTATTCTGGGCGTCAAAGGAAACTGGAGATCCCAGATTTTGCCAGATTGCAGATGCCCATGCAGCCACTGTTTTGGACGCTTTTATCCGACCGGATTACACCAGTGCTCATATTGTAAGGTTTAATCCCTGCACTGGAGAAAAGATAGAGAACCTGGGAGGCCAGGGAAAGGGACCGGATTCAGCCTGGTCTAGGGGACAGGCTTGGGCAATCTACGGTATGGCCATCGCTTTCCGGGAGACCGGAAAGGGAGAGTATCTGGAAGCAGCGGAACACACAGCAGAATACTTTTTGTCGCATCTCCCAGAAGATAAGGTTCCGTACTGGGATTTCAGGTGCGACCTTAAAGAACGCTATGCGCTTGATTCTTCGGCTGCGGCCTGCGCTGCCAGTGGACTTTTGGAGATTGCAGGCTTGGTGAAGGAGGCGGAGCGAAAAGAATATTACCGCTGTCGGGCAGGGGGAATTTTAAAGAGCCTGTACGAAAACTATGCAGACTTTTCGGCAGACACCCAGGGGATCCTGCAGAAGGGGACGGTAAACTTCCCCAAAAACAAGCACATCAATGTCCCTATCATTTATGGAGATTACTTTTTTACAGAAGCATTGATCAAATGGGCGCGTATGACAAACATTTTTTAAAGGAGAATATCAGAATGAATGTATATTGGGGAGATATCCATAACCACTGCGGAATTACATATGGATTCGGGAGCTTGGAAAATGCTATCAGACGGGCAAAAAGCCAGTTAGATTTTGCTGCGTTTACAGGCCATGCTATGTGGCCGGACATGTATGAGAAGACCCCAGAGACAGAATTTGTCGTGAATTTCCATGAAAAAGGTTTTCAGAAGCTGAAAGAACACTGGGAGGAAGTGAGAAAAACTGTGGCAGAGGCAAACAGCCCTGAATTTGTCACCTTCCAGGGATATGAGATTCATTCCAGGGAATATGGTGATCATCATCTTTTGTCTATTAACGATGAACTGCCTTTGGTCTACAGAACTTCTCCGGCTGAATTAGTGAGAGATTGTGGAAAGAACGTGATTGCGATCCCGCACCATATTGGGTATACTCCAGGATACCGTGGAATTGACTGGAGCAAATACAGAGGGGATATTTCTCCCGTGGTGGAGGTGTTTTCCAAGCATGGCTGCTCTATGAGTGAGGATGCTGATTACCCATACTACCATAATATGGGTCCCAGGGATACTAGAAATTTGGTAGACGAAGGACTGCGCCGTGGGAATCGTTTTGGGTTTGTTGCATCGACAGATCATCATGCGGGTTTTCCTGGTTCTTACGGGGATGGACTGGCTGCAGTAGTGGCAGAAGAGAGAACTAGAGAGAGTCTATGGAATGCAATTTTGGCTAGAAGAACCTATGCTGTTACGGGCGACAAGATTTTGTGTGAATTTAAAGTGAACGATTCCTGGATGGGAAGTGAAATAACAGCAAAAAAGAGACATATCTGTGCAAAAGTAGAGACGGAAGGGACGCTGAATAAAATTATCCTGTACAAAAATCTAAGGCCATATTACATCGTAAACGGAGAAATTTTCCAGGAAGCGAACAAGGAAGGCTGCTATAAAATTCGTATAGAGATGGGATGGGGCAAGTCGGATCTGTTCCGATGGAATGGGTCTGTTCAGGCTGAAAATGGGGAAATTATCGATTATCGCACATATTTTCGGGGGATTAGTGTTTTGGCACCGTCAGCCAGCGAGTCCTACGATGAGAATGAGATCAATAACATTGAAACATATTCCTGCCTGACGGATGACGGTGAATTTGAGTGGAGATGCGATACGGTAGGAAATAAGTCCACCCTTCATCCGTCTACGTCTTCTGTGGTGATCAAAGTTCAGGGAGATTTAAGCACCAGGCTGAATTTCCAGATCAACGGCAAGAGCTATTCGGCTACGATTGAAGAACTGCTGGCCTATGGCTATACAAATCACATGGAGTATTACCATTCTCACGCATTTAAGATCTATAAGGCTATTCCGGAATCAAGATATCTCTTCCAGATCGATATCAATGACTGTGACCCGGAAAATGACTGTGATTTCTACCATCTGGAGGTGGCTCAGAATAATCGCCAGTGGGCTTTCGTGTCTCCGATATATGTAGAGCGCAGGTAAGGAATAGTGCTTATGGGAATGGAAAAATGGAAAGGCTGTGCGCTTGAGGGCAGAGAAGAGTTGGGAAACTTGGCAGAAGAGATGGTCTCCTGCGCAGTAAAAAATCTAAGTGCTAAGAAAGCATGGCTGAATGCAGGGGAGAGCGGGGCCAGATATCCCCACAAGACAGCATGGATAGAAGGAGCTCTTAGGCCACTTTTTGGTCTGGTTCCTCTAAGTGCCGGAGGATTCCAGACAGGTTTGTGGGAAAGCTATTTAGAAGGCATAAAACAAGGAACCGATCCAGATTCTCCGGAATATTGGGGAAGATTAAACGGAAAGGACCAAAAAATCGTAGAGATGGCTTCTATCGGTCTGGCTCTTGCCATGGTTCCGGAGCTCATTTGGGAGCCGCTTCATCCGCAGGAAAAGGCCAGATTGGAACAGTGGCTTTTGCAGATCAATTCGGCTCCTTTGGCAGCCAACAACTGGTTGTTTTTTCCTGTGATTGTCAATGCCGGACTAAAGCGGGCAGGGGGATCCTACAGCAAAGAGATTATGGTTCAGGCTCTGGAAAAGATTGAGGATTGCTACCTCTCAGAGGGGTGGTATTCTGATGGGCCGGGACTGCAGAGGGATTACTATATTTCATTTGCCATGCATTTTTACGGACTGCTTTACAGCGTTTTTATGGAAAAGGAGGATCCAGAGCGAGCAGCAACGTATAAAAAGCGGGCAAAAGCATTTGCTAAGGATTTTATATACTGGTTTGCTGCCGATGGAACGGCGCTCCCCTTTGGAAGAAGTCTGACATATCGATTTGCCATGGCTGCCTTCTGGAGTGCAGCAGCCTTTGCCGGTGTAGAGATTGGATCCTGGGGGGTGATGAAAGGAATCATTCTCAGAAATATTCGCTGGTGGATGAGACAGCCAATCTTTGATCAGGAGGGGCTTTTGACGATCGGCTACCGCTATCCGAATTTGAAGATGGCAGAATTCTATAATGCGCCGGGTTCACCGGCCTGGGCCATGAAGGCGTTCCTGATCCTGGCGCTTCCAGAGACTCACCCTTTCTGGACAGCGAAAGAAGAGGATTTGCCGGAACTTTCTTGTATATCTGTTCAGAACCATCCATTTATGATTATCACAAGGACCGAAAATGGTGCCCATGTCCAGGCGCTGACCTCGGGACAATATGCCAGATTTGAGCCTAGCTTTATGGCGGCAAAATATGAAAAGTTTGTTTATTCCAATATTTTTGGGTTCAGTGTTCCTGGGGGAGAGTACGGCCTGGAACAGGGGGCTTTTGATTCTATGTTGGCTCTCTGTGAGGAGGATGACGGGCTGTATCGGATTCGCCGCAGATGTGAATCGGTTCGGATCATCAGCAAAGGAATTTGGAGCCGGTGGAAGCCTTGGGGGAATGTGGAGGTTCAGACCTGGCTGATTCCCTGCGGTCCATGGCATGTGCGGGTTCATCGAATCAGGAGCGAAAGATTCCTGACAGGAGGAGAAGGGGCATTTGCGGTAAACTGCGACAGTTATGAAGGAGAGGAATGCTGTGAGGCTATAAAAGAAAAAGCCGGTTCAGCGAGAGCATTTTATCCCTGGGGCTGTACAGGCATCTTCGACTTGGAGGGAGGAAGAGAAGGCATGTGTGTCCTGGCTCATCCCAATACAAATATTCTATATTCCAGAACAACAATTCCAACTTTGGTCAGCAGGATTGAACCGGGAACTACCTGGCTGGCCTGCGCAGTACTGGGGATGAAACAGGCGGTTCTGGCCCAAAAGGAATGGGAGAGAAAGCCGGTATATGCAAGGCAGGGTGAACATTTTACGGTGACTTATATGGGGGAAGAGCGCTGGTATGAAATGGAAAAATAAAGATAATAAAATTTGCCGTCAATTATTGAAAACATGGTGTGATAAATTGTTGGAATTGCAGGTCAAAGAGATTGATGACGCCGATCTGAGAGGAGGGATTTTATGCCCTGCCTGCGGAAGGATTCATGGGAGATGTCTGGATGCTATCTATCCATTTTTATATATGGCTGACAAAGACCGGGAACCTCGTTATTTAGAAGGGGCGAAACTCCTGTTTGAGTGGGCGGAGCGGTGCGTATCCAGGGTGGACGGTTCCTACATCAATGATACTAATTCGGAATGGAAGGGAACAACGGTTTTTGCAGTGATCCAGCTCATCGAGGCGCTGCAGTATCACGGCCATCTGCTGGATGAGGAGACATATTGCCGATGGAAGGAGAGGATTTCCAAAGGAGCGGAGTTTCTATACAGCTTTCGTGAATTTGAAGTCTGCAATATTAATTACTGCAGTACCAACTGTCTGGCAATGGAACTGTGCGGGCGCTTTTTTAAAGAAGAGAAATATCGGAAAAGAGGGCAGGAACTGGCAGCGCTGGCTTTTAGCCGCCTGGCGGAGAGCGGGCTGCTGTATGGAGAAGGAAGACCTACGGATGGCCTTAGCCCCAAAGGATGCAGGCCGGTAGATGTGGGATATAACATTGAGGAATCTCTCCCTTCTCTGGTACAGTATGTCTGTCTGACTGGAGATGAAAAGAAAAGAGCGGCAATCAGCAAGGCACTTCAATTTCACAGCTTATTTTTCCTGGATGATGGCGGTATTGATGACAGCTTCGGGACTAGAAATTATAAGTGGACATACTGGGGAAGCCGGACATCGGACGGATGTGCTCTTGGATATCTGCAGGCAGCGGATTGGGAGCCAGAGTTTGGAGTCATTGCGCTTAAAAACCTGAGATTGCTGGAAAAATGTACGTATGAAGGTTTCCTGTTTCCGGGATTCGCTGCCTGTGAGAGAAAGGAACCAGCCTGTGTTCACCATATGTTTAGCCATGCAAAGGTATTGGCAGGGATTTTGGATCGGTGCCTGGAACATAATCTGCAGGAGGGGACTGCGCCGAGAATGAAAAAAGAAGGGGCAGTTCAGGTGCCGGAATTAGACAGCTATTTTATTACAAAATCTTCATATACGGCTACAGTGACAGGGTATGATTGGGAATACCTGGGACTCCCGGGAGGCCACGCCAGCGGCGGCACACTTTCTCTTTTGTGGGATCAGAAGGCTGGCCTGCTTTTGTGCGCCGGGATGTGCCAGTACAGTCTTCGGGAGGCCAATAACATGCAGCTTCCAAGATTTGCAGGCCACCAATGCATAACTCCGAGACTGGAATATAATTCTGGTGAAACCGTGTATAGCAGCATGTACGATTATAAAAGTGTTTTGACATGCGAAAATAGCGAAGAAGAAATTGTGATCCGTGTGCAGGGAAATCTTACAGATATTCACCGCAACTGCCTTTTTGACAAAGATGGTGAGTACCTGATAGAATATTATTTTGGAGAAAAAGGAATCCGAATTTGTATAAATGCTGGGCTGAAAGCGACCTTTATTTTTCCTGTTGTGATCAGACAGGAAGAGAAAATTCATATAGAGCCGGGCCTGGTCAGTTTACAGGCGCAAAATTCGAATAAAAAAATTCAGATAAACAAGGGAACACCTGTGCTCCTAAATGGATCAGAAATGATTTATAACCTGGTTCCGGGAGCTGAAGCGCTCAAGGTGGTAATGCAGCCGGACATGGGGGAGATTGATTTTTTCTTTTCATTTTAGCTTTAGGACGGCGGGGAGAGGACATATATGAAAAAGATAAAGTTGCTACCGAGAAGTGTCATTTTTTATAAGCTGTATCTGTGCAATATTTTTATAACGGTGGTTTTTATCTGTTTGATTGCTGCAGTCTGCAGTACATTTAGTTCCAGGCTTATTTTAGATAATCTGATCGATTTTAATGAAGGAATGATCGAGACGAAAAGCAGGGCTATGGATGAGCGCATCAATCAATTGGATAATACCATTAATTTGATGCTTGAAGATGAAAATGTTTTCAGGTTTGTGATGTCTGATGAAGATTACTATGGGCGTCCGACTGCGCTCCTCAAAATCATTCATCATTTTCAAAATGTTTGTTCGAACAGTGATTTGGTAGAAGGCGTATGTATGATAGATCAGGAAAGGGGATTTGCGCTTACTGAAAAGACAAAACTGGATATTTCAGAGGAATATCTGCAGAATATCTGCAGAGGAGAGAACTCATTTGTGGTACAAGATACAGACGAAGGGAAAAAACTGGAGCTGATAAAGCATTTTGAACCAGTCAGCAATGAAAGAAATATCTATGTAATACTGACAATATCTGAAAATGTTTTCACAGATAATCTTTTGGACGGAAACCTCCCTGGAGTGGTCCAATTCTATCTTCTTACGGAACAAGAGGATATCATTACATCGGAAGGAATCGGAGAAATTGAATCAGAGATAAAGGGGGAATTAATCCAGCAGACGGGCAGTATTCAGGAACTGGAATTTCAGAATGAGAGACTGGTTCTGTACAAAAAGAAATCCCAGATCTCGGATCTTTCGTTTGTAGCAGTACAGAATTACACGTATTTGCTAAATGAGGCTGATGAAGTAAAACGTATCATTATTGCGGTCAGTATTGTTATGATTTTGATAGCAACAGTGATTATCTATTTATCCTCCCGCTATCTGTATCGTCCGTTAAAACAGTTGGGTTATAAACTCTCAGGGATGGCGGCAAAAAAGGAAAAGGAGGATCTAAATAATGAATATAAACTGATTGAGAATGTGCTAAATGAGCTGCAGGCGGAGCGAGAGTATGCCATTCCATCAGTGGTCAGAGATTTAATAGAAAAACTTTTAACGGAGACGTTCGATGAAGGACGTTTTGAGCATTTAAAGAGCCTGCTTGGTCAAGATATGAAATACGATTTTTACATCTTGGTTGTAGTAGAATGTGAGACAGTGGAATATAGGGGAGAAGTACTCAGTTCTTTTGACGATCTGATTCGAGACTGCCAGGAAATCGAAGGCTTTTTTGCAGGCATGACGGCAATACAGTATGCAGGCATATTTAATACAAGCCTGAGCTATGATCTGTTTATCCAAAAGATAGAAAAATTAAAAGAAGAGCTGGAGAAAAAGGAAATATTGATTACTTGCTGTGTGAGCCGAGAATTCAGAAATAAAGAAAATTTGAGTCTGAGATACTCAGAAGCACTGTCCACTCTGGATAAAAAGTTTTTTAAAGGAAACCACAAGCTGATCTGCGAATCTTCATTTGAGTCTGAAAAAGCAGAGCCTTATAGTTTGGAAATAGAGAAGCGACTGACAAAATATGTTACGGAGGGAAGACGTGAGGAGGCTTTGACAGTACTTCAGACACTTACAGAAAATCTCAGCAACAGTGCAGCAGATATTCAATATACAAGATTTGTATATTTGCAGCTGTGCAATAATTTGATTAAAAATGTGCAGGACTCAGGCGGCCATTTGCCCAAAAATTATACAGAACGATATATATTTAATGCTATACTCAGCCAGAAAAATATCTTGCTTCTAAAACAATTGGCGGAAGAAATTGTCGATACTTGCATGAAATGTTTTGAGAAGAGGGAAAAACCGCTGTCTGCCAATGTTGAACGGGCGATTTCTTTTATAGAGACGAATTACATGAATGATTTATCTCTGGAGGATGTGGCTAATGCTGTGTTCCTTTCTTCCGGCTATTTAAGCATTATTTTCAAGGAAGAAACAGGCTATACAGTGCTGGAGTATATTACCTATGTTCGAATGAAAAAGGCAAAGGAACTGGTTCTTAAGACTCCAGCACTGAAAATTAAAGAGATCGCAGAGCAGCTTGGCTATAACAATGTGCAGAGCTTTATCCGGTATTTTAAAAAGTATTACGGCATGACTCCTATGGCATACAGGAAGGAAGAGCGGTGATGGGTTCCGGGTGAGGAACCGGGCAGGAGGCCATATCTGTGTCGTATGTTGCAATGCCAAGACTGTCTTTTGTTTTTTTCTGAAACCGTTTTGCACGTTCGTCCACTTCATAGGGATTACACACGGAGAGAAGGCGCTTGTGGCACTCTTGGACAGCAAACATAACAGAAGGATTTCTTGGATTTTCCTGAACTAAATTATGGTCTTCACCGGGATCAGATAATAGATCAAACAACTGAGGCTGATCGTAACAATAGTAAACATATTTATATTGCCTCCAACGGATCATAAACATACTGTTGGGCATACCATGGGCGCTGTATTCGCTGAAGGAAAAATCCTGATGGGACAGGCTGCAGCGGCCCTCAATCCATGGGCGAAGGCTTTGCCCATCCAAACTGTCCGGAGCAGGCAGGCCCATATAATCGCAGACAGTAGGAAACCAGTCTGTCAGACAAATAGGATTGGCGATACGCCGAGGCTCTTGGCCAGGAACGCGTATGATCATAGGGATATGGGAAGACTGCTCAAACATACAGCATTTCCACCAGAGGCCATGGTAGCCCATCTGTTCGCCATGGTCGCTGGTATAACAAAAAATTGTTTTTTGTTCTAATCCAAGCTCTTTAACAGCATCCAGAAGAATCCCCAGGCGTTCATCCAGCTCAGTGATAGCGCAGCAGTACCCAATTAAGAGTTTTCTTGCAGTCTCTTCCGAAACGGATTCACATTTAAAATAGGTTCTCAGCCAGTCTAGAGGCTCATTAAGAGATGTGAACGGAGGTTTCAGCGCAGCGGGAATTTGGGTGATTTGTTTCTCATAATAGTTCCAGTTTTCTTCTTTTACGTAAAATGGGAAGTGTGGATCTAAAAATCCGATATAAAGAAGCCAGTTTTCCTCCTGGCTATGTTCCTTCAGCCAATCTAAGCTGGAATTCAGAACCCGGTCATCATGGCTCTCTTGAGATTTCAGCCCAATTTTTTCAAAGCGTTTTTCGGCTCCAATTCTTCCTGTTTTTTGATCCCGAAAGAAGCAGCCGATATCGGGGCGGGTTAAATAGCCGGGGAATTCTTGATAGGTAAAGCTGTATTCTCCGTCAGGATGAAAGTGAGTTTTACCGATTGAGATATATTTTTTTCCATGCTGTGACAGATAGTGTGACAGACCTGGTACACGTCCATCATATGGAGTGGAATTGTCCCAGGTTCCCAGACGGTTGACAAAACGCCCTGTCATAAAACTGCTTCTGGCTGGGGCGCAGACTGGACAGGGAGAATAACAACTGTCAAATACAGTGCTTTCTGCTGCCAAACGATCCAGATTTGGGGTTTTTAAAATAGAATGGCTGACAAACTGCATCATATGGTAGGAATGTTCATCCGACATTACAGTGATTATGTTCATGGCGCCGGCTCCTTTCGCGGTTCTCTGTTCAGAATAGCGGAGATATCTGATATATCTATCATCACCCTAAATGACGCCATAGTCAATATTCTGTTTTGCAGGATTATGAACAGATTTTCAGAATGACGGGAAAAACAGATGTTTTTAAATCAAATATGGCGAAGTGAAGGCGTGGAAGGGGACAGAAAACTTGTATTTGAGTTTTCTGTCCCCTTTCCGCTTTTATCCATTGACCACATTGATCGGGTTCCCATCCAGAAATGCCTGGATATTTTTTACAGACATGTCCATGATCCGCTGCCGGGATTCTCTCGGAGCCCAGGACATATGCGGTGTGATGACACAGTTTTTAGCTGTTAAGAGTGGATTGTCCTGCCGCATTGGCTCGTCGCAGAGGACATCCAGCCCAGCAGCGTATACCTTCCCAGAGTTGAGTGCATCTGCCAGATCCTGCTCTTTGATTAAAGGCCCCCTTGAGTTATTGAGGATGATGACCCCGTCCTTCATTTTAGCGATGGTCGTTTTGCTGATGATACCCTGAGTATCTGGAAACAGAGGGCAGTGGAGGGCGATGACATCTGAGCGGGCAAAAAGGGTGTCTAAGTCTACATACTCGGCGATGGCTCTGCCGGACTCATTTTGGTCAGGACTGTAGGCGATGATCTGCATGCCCATTGCCTTAGCAATTTGTCCGGTTTTCTGTCCGATGCGGCCAAAGCCGATGATTCCCATGGTTTTTCCGGCAAGTTCGATCTGGGGACAATCCCAGAAACACCAGTCCGGGCAGGATATCCATCTGCCCTCTTTGACGGCATGGTCGTGATGACCGATGCGGTGGCAGATCTCCAGCAGCAGAGCGATGGCAAACTGGCCTACGGCGTCAGTCCCGTAAGTCGGTATGTTAGATACCGGGATTCCTTTCTCCTTTGCATATGCCACATCTATGACGTTGTACCCCGTGGCCAGGACGCTGATCAATCTAAGGTTGGAACACTGATTCAGCACGGCCCTGTCGATGGGAGTTTTGTTTGTCAATACGACCTCAGCGTCCCCGATCCGCCGTATGATCTCGTCCCTGTCCGTCACATCTGTCCTGTCATACACTGTCAATTCTCCCAGCTCTTTGAGGGGTTCCCAGGCGAGATCCCCGGGGTTCTCCGTGTAGCCGTCCAGCACTACAATTTTCATAAGTTATCCTCCTTAAACGATTTTATTTGCAGTTTCAATATAATCAGAGCCGAACACAGCGCCGAAATTAGCCCCAGCAGCGGTCAGCAGGCCGTACAGCTCAGGGCGGCGGTCGCGGAGCCACGGGGCGTTGACGTAGGCTTCGCGGATTTCTTCCAGATCGATTTCCTGGGCTGTGTATGACCAGGGAGTGCTGTCCAGGACTTTCAAAACATCGCCCATAGGGCCGATAATGCAGCTCCTGCCGAAATGGGTGCGCTCGCCGAATTCTCCCTCAATGTGTTCGTAGCCTGCACGGTTAGTCGCAACGACAAACGTATGGGTCTCGTAGGCCCGGACACTCAGCTCATTGACAAACATATCGCCCCGGAACCCCCAGGAGCAGGCAGGGACGCAGATGATCTGGGCCCCCTGGAGCTGGAGCATTCTCCAGGCTTCCGGGAAGGAGCGGTCGTAGCAGATCAGCATGCCAATCACCGCGCCGTTGTCCAGCTTATATACGGGAAAACTGCTGCCGGGCTTAAAATAATATTTTTCGATTTCTTTGACAGTATCGCACCACATCCAGGGCATATGGCATTTGTGGTACAGTCCGATGAACCCCCTGGTGGGAGATACCAGACAGGCGGTATTGTACATATAAGTCTGGCCGAATTCCGTGCGTTTTTCAGCGATGCTGTATACGATGTGGACGTTATGTTCCCTGGCCAGATGAACCATCATTTTGGTGGTGGGGCCGTCTTCAATGGTCTCTGCATTTCCGAAATATTTATCGTCTTTTGCAGCGGCGAACATGCATCCGGTCATTGCCTCCTGAAACACTGCCAGATATGGGTGCTCCTGCTTCACGACATCGGCCAAAAGGTCACATTGCTTTTTCATATAGGATTCATAAGTGTCATCAGGGGCAAATGCGCCGGACTGGATGGCAGCAACTTTCAGTTTCATGGTGGTACCTCCTTAAAAAGATTGATTCTCTATCTATGATACACGAGGTATCCGGCAAAAAAAAGAATGTTTTTTTTATACTTTCTATATCATTTTTGGATGGGTAAAACTGCACAATTTTAAAGTAGAAACTATATCTTTTTGAGATGGTTTGTATTAAAAACCTGTATTTTTATTTTGATTTGAAACCATGTATAATGAAAATCAAGTTAGACATTTTTTTGACCTATTTGCCAAAAAAACAGTCACAATGGACAGGTTTATAGGTTTCCTGCAATAACCTAAATACGAAATGTTAAGGAGGGGTTCTGTGCTAGAAGTTAAGAATGTAGATATGATTTTTGGCGGCCTGGCTGCACTGAAGGATGTCAGCTTGACAGTGCCGGAGCATCAGATTCATGGGCTGATTGGTCCGAACGGTTCTGGAAAGACGACTCTGATCAATGTGATTACGGGCTTTTATGCTCCGACTGCCGGTGAGGTGATCTTTGATGGAAAAAAGATCAGCGGCTTGGCGCCCAATGTCATAAGCCTGACCGGGTTGGGACGTACATTCCAGAATGTGAACCTTTTTCCGGAGATGACGGCGCTGGAGAATGTCACAACGGGATATTGTGCCAGGACGAAGCACAATATTGCATCTGCTATTTTCCACACCAAGCTGTACAGGAAGGAGGAGAAGGAGGCGTATGACAATGCGATGCGCCAGCTGGAATTTGTAGGTCTGGCCAATGACGTCAATACAAAGGCGAAAAATCTGCCTTATGGCAAGCGCCGCCTGCTGGAGATTGCCCGTCTGCTGGCGACTGATCCCAAGCTGGTGCTGCTGGACGAGCCTGTGGCCGGCATGAATGAGCAGGAGAGCGATGAGGTGGCCTGCCTGGTTCGCAAGATGAGGGATCAGGGAGGAAGGACGATCCTGCTGATTGAGCACCATATGAAATTTGTGATGAGTCTGTGCGATCAGCTGACAGTGCTCAGCTCTGGGATGAAGATTGCAGAAGGGCCGCCGTCAGAGATCCAGAATAATGAAGAAGTGATTGAATGTTACCTGGGCAAAAGGAGGGCTAAAAGTGCTTGAGATTAAAAATGTTTCCTGCCATTACGGTGTTATCCAGGCGCTGAAGGATATCTCTATCACGATCCCGGATGAAGGAATCTATGCGGTTATCGGCGCCAACGGGGCGGGGAAAAGCACGCTGATCAATACGATCGCCGGTTTGGTGACGCCTACATCTGGATCCATTACTTTTAATGGGAAGGAGATCACCTCCATACCTACTAAGGATGTGATCCGCAATGGAATTGCCCTGTGTCCGGAGGGGCGGAGAATATTTAAAAATATCTCCGTGTATGAGAATCTGCTGGGCGGCGCTTATGTGGTTAAGGATAAAAAACGTGTCGCTGAAAATGTAGAGTATGTCTATGATCTGTTCCCGAGGCTGAGGGAGCGCCGCAGGCAGCTTGCCGGAACGCTGTCAGGAGGGGAACAGCAGATGCTTGCCATGGGGAGAGCGCTGATGACGGATCCAAAGCTGCTGCTTTTGGATGAACCTTCCATGGGGCTGGCACCGAATTTGATTGACTTTACATTTGAAACCATTGTCCGGATCCACAAAGAGCGGCATATTCCCTCTTTGGTAGTGGAGCAGAATTCGGAGATGGCGCTGTCAGTGGCAGAATATGCTTATGTATTGGAGATCGGAAAACTGACTTTGCAGGGAACGGGGGTGGAACTGCTGGCCAGTGACGAAGTAAAGAATAAATATCTGGGTGCATGATGTGTAATGAAGAATGAAGAAGGAGAAGTGAATTATGAGGAGAAAAAGATTTTTGGCGTTGACATTATCAGTTAAAGCATCTTCCCCAGATCAAGATCGGAGAACATGAGGGAACATACCTGATTTGGTTTGATTTCCGGGAAACCGGATTGTCAGATGAGCAGATTGCCAAAAAAGTGCTGGAGGAAGCCAAAGTGATAGGCAATCTGGGCTCCTGGTTCGGACAGGGAGGCGCCGGTTTTATGCGGTTTAACTATGCCTGTCCCAGAGCCTATGTGGAGGAGCATATGAAGCGGCTGAGCAAAGCCTTTGCGGCAGATCATCAGGCCGTATTATAATGTAAAAAAATCCGGAGCCACTCCCATTTGGAGCGGAGCTCCGGATTTTTAGAATAACGGGGCCGCCGCCCCTCATCGCTCTGTTACTGGCAGCATTGCGCTTCATCCTTTATGACATTGCAGTCTTTCAGCACTTTTTCCGCAGCGGTTCCGCGGATGGCTCGAAGCAGCGGCTTTTTCAGCATATTGAGTGGACCGGGGAGAGAAATCTCCAGAGGGGATCTGCCGTCCATCAGCTTTACAGAGCTGCTCAGCAGGGTGCGAATATCGTAAACGCTGCCCCAGACCTCTGGCACTCCTCTGTCTACGCCTAGGAGTCCGTATACTGCCTCCATGGCGGTGCGAACGGAATACTCTGTAGTAAATACAGTGTCTCTGGGAGTGTCGGCGAACTGGCCTAGGAATGCAAAGTTGACGCAGCCGTCCGGGATCACATCCGGGCGGTCGCCTTTTGCCCGGGGCATAAAGAAGGCCGTAATGTAGGGCATCATCGTCGGAACGCAGAGGGCGCTGTTTTCTGCCATATCGTGAATCTCCGCCTCAGGAACACCGATGTGGTACAGCCATTCTTCCGTAATCTCTCTGCCGGTACATTCTTTCATCGGTTTTTTGACAAAGTTGCCGGGGACATCGGTAAACAGACCATAGACCCAGACGCAGACTTTCTGCGGATCCTGCTCTTTAAACTGACCCTGGCGGTTAATAGTCCAGCTCAGCAGCCAGTTGGAATCCTTGCAGCTGACGATACCTCCGGTAACGACCCTGCCGCTTCTGGGGTCTCTCTTGCAGATATTGGTGATGTAGGGGATGATCCGCTCGTCCAGGGTAGTGATCGTAGCGGATTCCCAGTTGGTCTTGGAAATATCGGAGCAGAATTTTTCCGGATGGCCAAAAGAGGGATCCTGTTTTGCGATATTCTTCCACAGGTTCCAGCAGCCGCTGGTTCGAATTACGGCGTCCCCGTTTGGGGCGTGATTTTGATCCCCATAGATGGTTCCCTCCGTACAGCTTCCGTTTGTTACAAAGACCAGATCATTTTCTGTCAGAAGAATTCCGCTTTCTTTTCCGCCGGTTCGGCACTCGATGGCAGCGGCAATCTTTTTGCCATTCTTGAAATCAAAGACCACATTGGTCACTTCTGTATTGAACTGGAAATCGACGCCTGCTTCTTCCAGGTATCTCTGCATGGGAAGGATCAGGGATTCATACTGATTGTAGCGGGTGAATTTTAGAGCGCTGAAGTCTGGAAGTCCTGCAATGTGATGGATAAATCTCTGAAAGTAGAGTTTCATCTCCAAGGCACTGTGCCAGTTTTCAAAGGCAAACATGGTTCTCCAGTACAGCCAGAAGGTAGACTGGAACACCTCGTCATCAAAAACATCTTCGATGGTTTTATCATAGAGATCCTCATCTGGTGTCATGAAGAGCTTGACAATCTCCATACATCCCTTCTGGCTGAGATTGAATTTCCCATCCGTGTGGGCATCCTCGCCCCGGTTGACGGTGGCTCGGCAAAGGGAGTAGTTGGGATCATGTTTGTTAAGCCAGTAAAATTCATCCAGAACAGAGGCGCCCGGCGTCTCAAGTGAGGGGATGCTGCGGAACAGGTCCCACAGGCACTCAAAGTGGTCTTCCATCTCTCTGCCGCCTCTCATAATGTAGCCGCGGCTGGGGTCAAAAATGCCATCGCAGGCTCCGCCGGCAATGTCCATCGCTTCCAGAATGTGAATATGAGAGCCGGGCATCTGGGCGTCCCTTACCAGGAAGCAGGCAGCCGCAAGAGAAGCCAGGCCGCTGCCGACGATGTAGGCGTGCTTTTTGTCTGCGCCCTCGGGTTTCTCCGGCCTGGCGAAGGCTTCGTAGTTGCCGCTGCTGTAGTAGATGCCTTTGTTGTTTCTTTCATGGGTGCCCAGCTCAGTGTTGCGATAGGAGCTTGGGGCGCTTTCTCTGTCTGCTGTTTCGCTTTTCTTATTATTGGACTGTTTTGCCAGGAGAGCGGCAGCCCCTGCTCCTGCAAGGGCTGCCGACGCAAGTGTCAGAGCTGCTGTTTTCTTTTTCATATCAATGGCCGCCTTTCTTTCATGTGACTGTTTTGCTTATCTGTGATAATGATATCCTATCCGTATTTTCCCGCTCTCGCAATTTACAAAACCGGGAGGATGATAAAAAATACATCATTCTCCCGGTTTTGATAAACGTTGACGCCAGCCTGGGCGGCGTTATGGCTCTGATATAAAATTGCGGATGGAATTAGCAATGTTTCCGCGGAGAGTCAGAGCGGTCTTTTCCACGATCCCCTGGTAATCCTCTCTCATTCCCTGCCGGATCCAGTCCAGCATGATCCCAACGAAATTGTATTTGTAAAAATCCGCGATAAAGGTTTTATCCTCTTCGGTGATAGGAAGGCCCGCCGCCTTCTCGTCCACCACTCCGCGGATCAGCCCGTATGTCAGACGGTACAGATAGCGCTCGATCTGATCCCGGCTGATGCAGCGGTAAGCATTCAGGACAAAAGGCTTATTTTCCAGCACGGCCTCAAAGATCTGCGCCAGCCCCTCCTGCCAGGTGTCATAGGTTTTTTTGCCCTGGAGAGCAGATGCAGCGTCCTCATAACAGGCCCATTCTACCAGGTCGTAGATATCCTTAAAGTGATAGTAAAATGCCATTCGGCTGATTCCGCAGTCGGAGGTGAGATCCTGGATGGTAATTTTATCCAGAGGCTTTTTTAGGAGCATTTTTTTAAGGGAGGCTTCAAGGGCCTGCTTGGTGGTGTTTTTCATAAGGCTGTTCCTCCTTTTCAGCGGTTCAGGTAGCGCCACAGGGTGGTGCGGCTGATTCCCAGCCGCTTAGCGGCGGCGCTTTGATTGGAATCGGTGTCGGCCAATACCTGACGAACGATGTCCTTAGTGATTTCCTCCAGAGTCTGATTTAAATTGATTTGAAAGCCGGACGGGGAAGTGCCTGCCTCCTGGAAGGATATGCTGTATTCCTGCGCCAGAATTTTTTTGACTTCATTCGAACAGATATAAGGTGAGGAGGAGAGCGCAGCTAACTGTTTCAGCACTCTCTTAAACTGCGGGTAATTTCCTGGCCAGGGATATGACTGCATTAGTCCCATGGCATCCGGCTCCAGTCCAATGATGGACTGGGGCAGCTCCGGGTTCAGGGTTCCAAGGTACAGGCTGGTGAGAGCAGGAATATCATCAGTCAGTTGGCGCAGAGGGGGAAGGTTCAGGGTCAGGCATTTCAGACGATCCATCAGAAGCAGGCAGCCGGAAGAAACTGGCTGGCCGGCAGCAGCCATACAGGAAAAAATAAGCCGATTCCTGGCAGACAAATTAGAATCTAGGATTCGGCTCAGAAGAAGCTGGAGCTGTTCCTGGGGCAGGTGGTCAGCATTCCTAAAATAGATTGTCAGCCCATTGTCGTTAAAAGGCGAATTGTGATGGTTCAGCAGAAAATCCAAATTTTTTCCAGAGAGCGAATCAAAATCGAGGATGGCTAGAGGGTTAGAGGAAAGACTGCTCTGGGCATATATGGCTCGGGCCGCCTTTGATTTTCCTGTACCGTATTCCCCGGTAATCATAACCGGGAGAAGGTTCTTAGCAAAGGACTGAATCGCGCTGTTGGAAGCACTGGTAACACTGAAAAAGCTGTTGAAAAAAGATTCCTCCGCTTCTTTTTTATCCAGAAAGAAGATGCCGTTCTTTCTGGAAACAATAGGGATTCCAGACTGGGCGACGTGAAAGACACAGCAGTCCTGGTCCTCCCAGGAGAGGATTTTTCCTGTGATAGTGTAGAGTGCTCCGCGGATCGGTTTCAGGCATTTGTGACTTCCGGATCGGAAAGTTTCTTCTGCCTCTTCTCTTAAAAGGTTTAAAATGTCATCTTCAGGCAGCTCTTTTTCAAGCTCCCAAAATGAATACAGCAGTTCCTTATTCTGGTTCAGAACTACCAGGGAAGTGCCGGTTTTGAGCAGCTGGGAGAAAAAATTTCTTTCCTGCTGGATCTTGAAAAAACTGCCGGCCAGTTTCACTGCCTGGTCAAATGCGTTTTCAATACTTTCTGTGCCGGAGGTGATCAGGATGGCATTGAGCCCCAGAGTTTTCGCCACTGTGGAAGCGATCATATCGCATAAGAGCATCCGATAACCCTCTTGTTTTAACCGGCTGACGACAGAAAAGGCTTCCTCTTCGTGGTGAATGGTTACAATGTCGATTTTGTACTGGAGAAGACTGCACAGCAGGTATGCACTCTGGGTGATGGAGGGGAAACCTACCACAGCGTATTTTTCGGAATAATTTTCCGCTAATTTGATGGCTCTCAGAATATCGTAGACAGACAGAGTGATCTCAACGACGGGAACAGAAGTGACTTCCGAGATTTTCTGCGCGGTTCCGCCGCGGGAAATAATGACATCATGCTGAGGAAGGAGGTTCTGCCTGACGATCCGCACGCCTTCATCCAGATCCCCAAGAAATACATCTAAGGAAAGATCATTGCGGGAGCGGGCCAGATTCTGCATTGCTGATTTCATTGCTTCATAGGGGGCTATGCCCAATATTCGAATAATCCGTTTTTTCATAGATACCTCCCGGTCATTGCCTGCAAAAATACAAGAGCAGATACTGAAGATGATGTAAATTTAAACATATCATAACATACAATAGAAAAAATGTCTATATTTCAATAAAATGTTTCAAATATAGACATTAAAAAACGAAAAAAGAGTTGAATTCCAAAAAGATATTTAGTAAAATGAGACAAAAGCAAGGAGACAATTTGAAAAAATATTGTAAAATTGTTCAAAAATGAAACAGAAGAGAGGCGAGAGCGTGATACGGCTGCTTATTGTTGCAGATGATTTTACTGGTGCCCTGGACACGGGAGTACAGTTTGCAGATTTTGGCGCAGTAACGAGAGTGATGACAGAGGGATGGAACGGATGGGACGATGTAAGCGCATCTGTCCAGGTGCTGGTTCTGGATGCAGAAACCCGACACCTCTCACCTCGTGAGGCGTACAAAAGGGTTTTTGCGGTTGTACAGAATGCGGCAGCCAGCGGCATTCCTTTTATCTACAAAAAAACGGATTCGGCATTGCGGGGAAATATCGGGAGTGAGCTGCAGGCCCTGAAGGATGCATCAGGGGTGGATATCCTGCCGTTTATTCCGGCTTTTCCGCAGATGGGGCGTATTACAAAACATGGGGTCCATTTTATCAACGGAAAGCCGGTGAGTGAAAGTGTATTTGGAAAGGATCCCTTTGAGCCGGTAGACTGTTCGTTTATTCCAGATATCATACACAGGCAGACAGAGACAGATGCAACAGTTCTGGAACGGGGATGGACAGAGGAAGAACTTGCGAAATGCCGGGATAAGATTGCAGTATTTGACGCTGCTGACGGTCAGGATATCCAGACAGTTGCCCGAAAATTATATGCAGGAGGGCTCCTAAAAGCCTCCGCTGGATGTGCGGGCTTTGCCTCGGCCTTTCCTGAAATATTGGCCCTTAAAAAGAGAAGAAGATCAATCCCTGTATTAGAAGAAGGGCTGCTGGTCATATGCGGGAGCGTAAATCCCATCACCTGCAGGCAGCTGGATCGGGCGGAGGAGAGCGGGTTTGTACGAATCCGGCTGACGCCGGAGCAGAAACTGGTTCCGGATTACTGGGAGAGCAGCGCAGGTCGGGAGCAGCTTGACAGGATTTTTTGCAAGTGCCGCATTTCCCCCTGCTGCATTATTGATACCGATGGACAATGTGAGCGAAAAGCGGCGGAGAACAGCGGATATTCTTCGGAATCAGCCAGACGTCATATTGCTGATGTTCTGGGAAAAATTTTGGGTGAGCTGATCAGGAGAGGTCTGAAAAAGACAATTTTGATTACAGGCGGGGATACCCTGCTGGGATTTATGAAAAATATGGGAATTTTTGAAGTGGAGCCGATCTGCGAGATTATACCTGGGGCAGTTCTCTCCAGATTCTGCGTGGAACATAAGGTTTATCAAATGATATCAAAGTCGGGGGGATTTGGGAGTGACGAGCTTTTGGTCCAACTGGCAGAAAAAATTAAAGAAAAGGAGAGAGTGCTGTGCTAAAGAGATTTGGAATGACCTTGCCGGGCCAGGTATATGCCGGGGAGGGGGCTATGGAAGCTGCGGCAGAGATTGTCAGAAAAGAACATGTGAAAAAGATAGCACTGTTTACAGATAAGGGAGTGAGGAACGCTGGCGTTTTGGATGAATTGAATAGAATTCTTGAGAGAGAAAATATCATGTGCCAGGTGTTTGACCAGATCCCATCTGAACCGGATTACCACCAAGTGCAGGAAGTGGCAGATTCCTTCTGCCGGGAACCTTGCGAACTGATTGTCGGTGCAGGAGGGGGAAGCGTAATGGATACTGCAAAACTGGTATCAGTGCTGGCAGGTGAAAGACACCGGGTGGAGGAGCTGTTGGAGGATTCATCTTTAGCGAAAAAGGCAGTCCCGACATTGATGATCCCGACGACAGCAGGGACAGGGGCAGAAGCTACCTGCAACAGTATCGTAGCTGTTCCAGAGAAGAAACTCAAAGTGGGAATCGTAAGTCCAGAATTGATGGCCGATTACGTGATTTTAGATGCTTCTGTTCTGAATAATCTCCCGTTTAGAATTGCTGCAAATACGGGGATGGACGCTCTGTGCCATGCATTGGAGTGCTATATCTCCAATAAGGCCAACCCGTTCAGCGATACATTTGCCCTGGCTGCCCTGGAAATGATCTTTTCGAATATTGAAAAGGCATGCCGCGGCGGAATGGAAGAAAAAAAACAGATGCTGATAGCCGCTTTCTATGGAGGAGTCGCTATTACGGCTTCCGGAACGACAGCAGTTCACGCCCTGTCTTATCCTCTGGGCGGAAAATACCATATTCCCCACGGAGAAGCGAATGCTATGCTGCTGGTTCCAGTAATGCGGATGAATGAAGAGGCATGCCGGAGAAAATTGGCAGTGGTCTATGACAGAGCACTTTCGGACGGAGAAACGCAGCGGTCAGAAAAAGAAAAATCGGAAGCTGTTATCAGAAAACTGGAGGAGCTGGCCAAAACCTTGGAGATTCCCGCATCTCTGAACCGATACGGAATTACGCGGGGGGATGTGGAGGATCTGGTAAAGGCAGGAATGGATGTCAAACGGCTTTTGGACAACAATCCGAAAACTGTGACGGAAGAGGATGCCAGGAGTATATATCTGGGATTGATAGACAGATAGAAAGGGGAGCTGCATTCTATGAAAAATGAAGAGATCAGAGGAATTATATGCCCGGTTATTACTCCCATGAAGGAGGACGGGACTGTCAATTATAAAGAACTGACAAATCAGGTGGAGCGTTTGATTGAAAGCGGAATCCACGGCGTGTTTGCAGCCGGTACCAATGGGGAAGGCTATATTCTGACGCTGGAAGAAAAGAAAAATGTTATCCGTACAGTGATTCGGGCTGCTGCGGGGAGAGTTCCGGTGTATGCTGGCACAGGGTGTATCAGCACCATAGAGACTATAGAACTGTCAAAGGAGGCTGAGGCCATGGGGGCAGATGCCCTTTCGGTGATCACACCGTCTTTTGCTCAGGCGAGCCAGGAGGAGCTGTACGAACATTTCTGCCGAGTGGCGGATTCAGTGAAACTGCCGGTGGTTCTCTATAATATTCCTGCCAGAACAGGCAATGCCTTGTCTGCGGCCACGGTGGGAAGGCTGGCCGAGAAAGAAAATATTGCTGCAATTAAAGACTCTTCCGGAAATTTTAACCTTATGCTGGAATATTTTGCAGCGGCAAAGGGAAAAGCATTTACCGTTCTTTCAGGAAACGATGCTTTGATTGTCTGGACGCTTTTGGCTGGAGGGACAGGTGGAGTGGCCGGCTGCGCCAATGTATTTCCAGAAACCATGGCATCGATCTATAACTGTTTTAAAAAAGGAGAAATTGAGGAAGCAAAGCGGATTAACGAGAGTATCCGGCCATTTCGTGATTGTTTCCGCTTTGGCAATTCCAATACTATCGTGAAGACCGCGGTGGAAATGCTGGGGTATCCAGTCGGGCCATGCAGGGCGCCATTTAACAGAGTATCTGTTCAAGCTCGGGAAGAGATTTCACAAGTTCTGAAAAGATGTAAAGAGGCAGGAATGAGATAGGCTGCATGGAGGTGGAAAGCGTGGAGAGAAAAATACTGGGCATCACTATGGGAGATCCAGCCGGGATAGGGCCGGAAATTACAGTCAAGGCGCTGGCGAGCGTTGATCTGTACCGCAGGTGCAGACCCTTGGTAATCGGGGATGGAGATATTCTGGAGAGGGCGGCTCGCCTGACAAGCCATACCGGTATTGAGATTCACAGGGTAAAGTCAGTGAAGGAGGCATATTTCAGGCCAGGGGTGATTGATGTATATGACCTGGGCCTGGATCAGATGGACGCGGCAGAGCTGGGAACGGTATCGGCGGCCGCTGGGGAGGCTGCCTTCCGGTGTGTGGAGAAGGCAATTATGCTGGCGATGGATAAGGAGATCGACGGTACGGTGACAAACCCTATATGCAAGGAGGCCATCAACCTGGCGGGCCATCACTATTCCGGACATACGGAAATCTACGCGGCCTACACGGGGGCGAAAAACTATGCTATGATGCTGGCTTGCGGAAATCTGAGAGTGGCCCACGTCTCGACCCATGTCTCCCTCAGAACTGCCTGTGATCTGGTGAGGGAGCAGAGGATTTTGGATGTGACGGCCATGGTGTGGCGGGCATGCCGAGCCATGGGCATCCCCGATCCTGTGATCGGAGTTGCCGGCCTCAATCCCCACAGTGGGGAGAACGGTATGTTTGGAAGGGAAGAAATCGAAGAAATCGGGCCGGCCATCGAGCGGGCCAGAGAGATGGGGATCCGGGCTGAAGGGCCAGTTTCTCCGGACACCGTGTTTTCCAAGGCTATTGGAGGCTGGTACGATGCGGTAGTAGCTATGTACCATGACCAGGGACATATCCCGGTAAAAGTAAAAGGTTTCGTATATAAAGAGGAAGAAGGGAAATGGAACTCTGTCTCCGGTGTCAATATTACTTTGGGACTTCCTATTATCCGCACATCAGTGGATCACGGTACAGCCTTCGATCTGGCCGGAACGGGAAAGGCCAATGAAAAGAGCCTTGTGGAAGCAATCGAATACGGAATAAGGCTGGCAGAACACTTTGAAGGGGGTGAAGCGCTTGACAGCAGAAAAGAAAACCAGACGGTGGAAGGATAAATGGATTTCTATTATTTTTGTAGCGCCTACAATTCTGCTGATCCTGTTTGTCTCGATCGTTCCCATGGTGATTGCCTTCCGCACTAGTCTCCATGATACGAACTACGGCGAGATTTTAGGATTTGTGGGACTGAAGCATTACAAGCAGATTTTGCTGACAGGAGACGGATGGAACAATATCTTTAACACTATTTTATATGCTATGGGTTCTCTTGCGGTGGTGATTCCGCTGGGAGTCATGGCGGCAGTGGGGCTGAATAACAAATTGAAATGCGTGACGTTGCTGCGAACGCTGATCATTCTCCCTTGGGTTCTCTCCCAGACGGTGGTGGCCCTGCTCTGGAAGTGGCTGTTAAACGGCAACTTCGGACCAGTAAGCTATGTCTGGTTTGCCCTTACCGGTGAAAAGGCTGATTTTTTTAATACGGCGTGGATAGCTCGGATCACAGTGATCTTGGTCAATGTCTGGTTTACCTTCCCCATTGTGTTGATTCTTACCCTGGCGGCGCTCCAGTCTATCCCACTGGATCTTTTTGAGGCCGCTAAGGTGGACGGGGCCAGCCGGAGAGATCTGTTTTGGAAGATCACCCTGCCAATGATCAAGCCCACGATCCTGACAGCTGTAGTTATGCAGAGCATGGAATATTTCAGCATGGTTACTTTGATATTTGTAATGACGGCTGGAGGACCTTTCGATGCCACAGAGACTATCAGTCTGAGAGCTTTCAAGGAGGGATTTACCTATTGGCACCTGGGGCTGGGCTCTGCTTTCAGCATTGTTATTTTTGTTATGAATATTCTGTTCAGTCTGATTTATGTCCGGATTTTGAGAAATAAGGAAGATTAGGAGGTGAAAACTTGAAAAAGGGCAGCGAAAAAGAAGTGACGGGAAAATATGCCAATGTCCCGGCCTATATTGGTCTGATTCTATTGGCATGTATTACGTTGGCGCCGCTTTTGTGGGCTCTCAGCACGTCCTTAAAGATACCATCAGAGGTGATTCAGTTCCCGCCTACGGTGATCCCGTCGATTCTGGATTTCAGCAATTATTATAAGGTTCTGTTTGCATCTAATTTTATGACCTACTTCCGCAACAGTATTGTGGTTACTGGAGTCAGTCTGTTGATTTCCACAATCCTATCTATGCATTGCGCGTATGCGGTAGCGCGGTTTGATATTCCGCACAAAAATGCACTGATGTTTGGGATCCTGATGACCAGCATGATTCCCACAGTGGCGCTTTTGATACCGCTTTATATTATGGCGGTGCGGCTGAACCTCTATAATACCAGGCTGTGGTTGATTTTAATTTATACTGGATGGAGAACACCTGTTCTGACTTGGATGATGAGAGGATTTTTTGAACAGATTCCTAAGGAATTGGAGGAGGCGGCTATGATTGATGGCTGCTCCAAGGTAAAGGCTTTTTATACGGTGATCCTGCCGATCTCCCAGACGGCTCTGGCTTCCAGCGCACTTCTGACAGCCGTATATGTCTGGAATGATTTCCTGGTTTCCTTTACTTTTGTCACTGACGAAAAGCTCAAGATGCTTTCCGTGGGACTTTACAGTTATGTAACACAGTATGGCATCCAGTGGGGAGAATTGATGGCAGCAGTTTGCCTGTCCATTATTCCAATTATTATATTATTTGTCTGCCTGCAGAAACGCTTTGTGGCAGGTATGGCAGCGGGTGCAGTAAAAGGATGATAAAAAAGGAGGAGGTTACTATGAAAAAACGATTTTTGGCAGCAGCAGGTTTAATGGCTCTGGCGGCTTGTTTGTCTGGATGTCAAGGAAGCCAGGGGACGGCTGCTTCGACAAATGGGGGAGAAGCAGCATCTGACACATCAGCGGCTTCTGATGAAGACAAAACTCTGACCCTCTGGATTTTCTTAAATCCGGAATCCACAGAAGATGCCAGGAGTATTGTGCTGAAAAATATCGTGGAGAAGTACAATGATGAGAATGAAAATGGGTATCAGGTAGTCGTAGAGAGTATGAACTGGGATAAAATAGAAACGGCTGCGATCCAGGCAGCGGCTGCCAATACAGGGCCTGATATCATTAATTTTTTCAGCGACTATTTGCAGACCCATATTGAGGGCGGAACAGTGCAGCCTATGACCCAGTATGCGGAGGAATTTATCGCTTCCATGCCAGACTATCTGCACACTGCCGACAGCCTGAAGATAGGAGGGGAAATTTATGGTCTGCCTTGGGAGACCAGGGTTTATGTGAATTGGTATCGAAAGGATATCTACGAGACGCTGCCAAATTCCCTGGATGAGCTGGTAGAGATGGCGGCTGAGAAAACTGATGAGAGGGGCCTGGGATTTGCTTTGGGACTGTCAGAAGGGAGCAGTGCATCTACTTTTATGGAGAGTTTTATTCCGTGGATTCATTCTGCGGGAGGAGAACTTTTAGATCCAGATGGGAAACCGCTGTTTAATTCAGATGCCGGCGTCAGAGTCCTGAACACCATGAAAGCGCTCTATGACAGCGGAGCTATGGATAATTCTGTCTTAAGCATGACTCTGGATGATGTGCAGGATGGATTTAAAGCTGGCACTATCTATGGGATCAGTGTAGGGTCCCATAGGGCATCTACACTCTATAATTCCGATCTGGCTGAGAATTTCGTGTCAGCTCCCATCCCGGGATTTGAGAGCGGGACACCTGCACCAGCATTGGTAGCAGGACAGACTTTGGCTCTGGGAAAATACTGCAAGAATACAGACGCGGCCTTTGATTTTATTACCTATTTCTTCTCAGAAGAGACACAGATTGAATTCCTGAAAGCAAATTCTATGACAGTACGGAGTTCACTGTACGACAATCCAGATGTCCAGGCTTTGGAAAATTATGATGATCTGGCGGCCTGGAACGAATATGCAAGCACAGGGACGATGACAGTCCATCCGGATGATTACGCCGAGCTGTCTGTTTCCCTGGTGAAGGCAGCCCAGGAAGTGATTTTTAACGGGGCGGATCCAAAAGAACAGTTGGATTCTGTCGCTGCATGGTACAATGAAAAACATGGTTTTTAAGGAAAGACTGCTTGGGAATGAACAGGAGATGCTATGTACCAGAAAGTAGAGTGCGATATCGCGGTGGTAGGGGGCGGCCCGGGAGGAATCATGGCTGCTCTGGCAGCGGCCCGCTGCGGTGCAGAAGTCCTTTTGATCGAGCAGGGAGCTTTTTTGGGAGGAACCCCGACCCGGTCAGTTTTGGGACCTATCTCCCCCTTCCATTTTCAGGATGAACAGATCATCCAAGGAATAGCTGGAGAATTTATATCGAAAATGGTGAAAAGCCACGGCGCTACCGGACATATGAAGTGTATGAATCCTACGGGGACAGGGAGCTATGTCTGCTTTTACGACCATGAGATCTATGAGGATACGGCGCAGAAGATGCTGGAGGAGGCCGGCGTTTCCCTGCTGTTCCACGGAACTGTGCTGGAAACTGTGATGAGAGGAAGGCGGATCGAGACGCTGAGGATTGAGAGCAGGTTCGGCGGCTTGGAGATCCATCCTAAGATTGTGGTCGATGCCACTGGTGACGGGGATATAGCGGCCTTGTCTGGGGAAAAATTTGTCTTGGGCGACGGAAAAGGCGGGATGCAGCCAGGCTCTCTCATGTTTGAAATGGCAGGTGTGGACACGAACCGTCTGTACCGCTTATATCCAGGCCAACCGGGAAGAGTTTGCAAGGCTGTCGGATATCATTCCAGTGGGCAGCGAAAAACTGCGGCCGCGTTTTGTGGCTCAGGGGTATAGAACGGCGGTAGAGAAAGCCAGAAAAGAGGGAAGCCTGATTATTGGAAGGGATTCCATCCAGACAGCCTCCGGGTTCCATCCAGGCTGGGTGCATTTTAACTCTGTCCGTGTGGAAGATTATGGCCCGCTGGAATTGGAGAGGCGGTCTGCCAGTGAGCAACAGGCCAGAGTCCAGATGCATTCTATCGCTGAATTTATGAGGCGGGAGATACCGGGATTTGAACATGCCTATATCGCCAGAGCTGGAATTGAGTTGGGAGTGAGAGAGTCCCGCCATATCCGGGGAAAATATACCTTGACCGGGGAGGATGCGGTCTCAGGAAGAAAATTTAGGGACGCTGTCGCAAGAGGCGGCTTTCCTATAGACATTCACGGCGGAAAAGGGGAAGGCAGTGTTCAAGGAACCGGCGGCATATGGAGAGAGCTAAGGGATTGTTATGACATTCCCTACAGATCCCTGGTGCCCGAGACGACAGAAGGGCTTTTGCTGGCAGGAAGGTGCATTTCTGGAACCCATGAGGCCAGTGCCTCTTTCCGGACCCAGGGGGTTGTGATGGGATTCAGCCAGGCGGCAGGAGTGGCGGCAGCGCTCTGCGTTCAGCAAGGAAAAGAGCCAGGGGAGCTTTCGGCGCCGGATATTCAGAGAAAGCTGACGGAGCTAGGGGCATCACCATTCCGGTCTCAGACGGAAAAAGAGAAGGCGGAACGGCAGGCTGCCCGGGCTGTACAGAAATTTGCTGAGGATCATCCTGACTGCATCACACCGTCTGCTTATCTAAAACCGTATATTGGTTAAACAACGGCTATACAGATCTTGCTTTTTAATAAGGGCGGGGAAACACTAGGAAAGAGGTTTCTCCGCCCTTACATCTGGAAAATTGGGCTTGCAAATGAACAGAGTCTGTGCTAATATCTATTTAGATAATTATCTAAATACTATGGAGGCAGCTATGGGATTTGCGGAAACCTTTAAAGCCCTTTCGGATCCGGTTAGAAGAGATATTTTAAGTCTCTTGAAGGACGGCAAGATGTCGGCGGGGGAGATCGCGGGCCATTTTGATATTTCGCAGGCGACGATTTCCTACCATTTGAACATTTTGAAGAAAGCGGAGCTTGTAACGGAATCCAGATTCAAAAATTTTATATACTACGAGCTGAATACCTCAGTCGTAGAGGAAATTATGCTGTGGCTGTCTGAACTGAGAGGTGGCAAGGTTTGAAACTATCGAAAACAATGCTGGTGCTGGCAGTGATCATCACACTGATCCCTTGTCTGGTAGGAGTCTTTTTGTGGGGAAGGCTTCCGGAGAGAATTCCGACAAACTTTAATTTCAGCGGTGAGATTAGTGGGTATAGCTCCAAAGGATCCTTTGTAATAGGAATGCCGGTTATGATGGCTGTGGTGGAGTTGGTGTTGTATTTCTTTATTGTCAATGATCCTAAGAGAAATAATATGAGCAGAAAACTGATCACCATTAGTTTCTGGATTATCCCGGTGCTGACGGTCTTTATGATGATGCTCTGTTATGGCATTGCCCTGGGCATGAGAATCGATATCGGCATGGCGGTCAATCTGATTTTGGGGATTTTTTTAGTGATTACAGGAAACTATCTGCCAAAGACCAGACAAAATTACAGCATGGGGATCAAGCTCCCCTGGACCCTGTCCAGCGAGGAGAATTGGAACAAAACCCACAGGATGGCGGGATGGCTGTGGGTGGCAGGAGGCGTCCTGTTTATGATCAATGCTTTCTTCAAGAGCCCGTTTTTGATGGTGCTTGCCCTGATCCTAATGTCAGGCATTCCTGCAGGTTACTCATTCTGGCTGTACAAACGCGGCATTTAGCAGAAAAAGGAGGGTTATTATGAACGAAGTATATGGCTTCCTTGTCAATCCGGAGGGAAAGATTGTAGCTTATGAGGTCCTGCCGGATTGACGGCAGCGCTCTATCTGGCCAGGGCACGTTGCCGTGTAGTAGTGGTGGAGAAGGAACGTTTTGGCGGCCAGGTTACCATTGACGAAGAGATCCGCAGGGAGATGGGAGGATGCTGCAAAATACAAAATTTGCAGCATTTTCTTTTTTTGTGAAGTCATGGCTGTCCAATGTTCGTTATATGGATAGAAAGCGGAGAAACTGATCAGGAGGATAACTGTATGAAAGAAAAAGAGAAAGACAACTCCCTCTCAAATGAGCTGCAGGAGGATGACTTCGATAGAAAACTAGAGGCAATGCTCAGCGATGACTCTTCAGCAGAAAAACCGAAAAAGAGACGCCGCCGCTGGAGCAAAAAGAAAAAGATCGCCGCAGGCGCTGCCGCAATTGCCGTTGTGGCATTTCTCGGCTTCAATGTGCTGGGCAACAATAAAGAGACTGTGCCGGTGGTATCGACGGCTCCTCTGGAAAAAAGTGATATTCAGGATATTTTGTCAGTCAGTGGTCCTGTCTCTGGGACAGACAGTGTGGATGTGATGTCCAATATCCATGGAAAGATCAAGAGTATTGCAGTAAAAGAGGGAGACAAAGTAGCAGCAGGCCAGCTTTTGGGCGAGATCGACGACACAGAACTTTTAAAGGAACTGGAGATCGCTCAGAATTCCTATGATCTGGCAGTGGCGAACAAGGAAGAGAACCTGAAAGCTGCCCAGAACGGGTACGCGAAAGCTCTGCAGGATTATCAGGCGGCTGAAGCTAATTACAATCGGCTCAGCATTCTGGCCCAGACAGGCAGCGTTTCTCAGGTAGATCTGGAACAGGCAGCCAACAGCATGAATGATGCCCGCAGGGCCATGGAAGGTTATAATCTGGAAAATGGGCAGGTAGTGGCGGATAAGTCTTATGATCTGCAGATCAAAAACGCTCAGTTTAATCTGGACAAAGCCATGGAAAATCTGAATAATGCGCGGATGACGGCCCCTATTGCCGGAACAGTTGTACGGGTAAACGGAAAAGTAGGGCAGTTTGCAGATGACTTGGAGAATAATCGGCCGATCTTTACGATTGAAAATTTGGAGACTTTAGAGCTGGAGATTCAGATCAGCGAATATTCAATCGGTCAGGTGGAAGTAGGACAGAAGGCAACGATCACAGCCGATATTATGGGAGGCAGTTCTGCCCAGGGAGAGGTAATCTCGATCTCACCTACAGGTGAAGAAAAAGGCGGCGGCTCTACGGAGCGCGTGATCCCCACCAAGATTCGAGTTTTAGATAAAGACACGAAGCTGATAGCTGGAATTACAGCAAAGGCTGGGATTGTTCTGGACGAGGCGAAAGATACCTGGGTGGTACCGATCTCAGCTCTCAGAACAGAACCGGACGGATCCAATGCTATTGTGGCGGTAGAGAACGGTGTGTGCAGGATAATTCCTGTCACTACCGGCGTCGAGAGCGATATCAGTGTTGAGATTTTCCCGGCCGAAGGGGCAGAGCTGTCAGAAGGAATGGAGTATATCGTCACGCCAGATGCTGCTCTGACAGAGGGAAGCAAGGTTGCCGTGCTGCCCGGCAATGCAGCAATGGCTGGTGTTCCAGTCCAGGAGACGGCTGCTGAAGAATCATCTGAGCAGACAGAGTCTGAGTCTGCAGAGGAGACAGCGGAGACCACAGACGCAGAGACATCTGAAGCGCAGTAACCAGGAGGAGCTTATGAAAATGATAAAAAATCCGTTTGTGCGGAAGAAGGAAACGCCCTCCTACCTGACGGAAAACGTGTCGGAAGATCTGATCCGGCTGGAAAATCTGGTAAAGATATATGATACCGGCGCGATCAAAGTTCTGGGCCTGAAGAAGATCAACCTGACGATCAAGCGGGGAGAGTTTGTGGCGATCATGGGTCAGTCAGGTTCTGGAAAGTCTACGCTGATGAATATTCTCGGATGTCTGGATCGGCCAAGTCTTGGCCACTACTATCTGGATGGCGTAGATACAGCGGAGCTGACGCCGAATGAACTGTCAGACATCCGGAACCGAAAGATCGGTTTTGTCTTTCAGTCCTTCAATCTGATCTCAAGGACATCGGCGCTGAAAAATGTAGAAATCCCTATGATTTACGCCCACCGGCCCAAAAAAGAGCGGAGGGAGAGGGCCCTTCAGCTTTTAGAAAAGGTGGGGCTGGGGAAGCGATTTGAACATATGCCTAACGAGCTGTCTGGAGGGCAGCGCCAGAGAGTTGCTATCGCCAGGGCCCTGGCTAATGAACCGCCTCTGATCTTAGCTGATGAGCCTACGGGAAACCTGGATACGGCCTCCTCTATTGAGATTATGGAGATTTTTAGCGAGCTGCACAGAGAGGGGGCGACGGTAGTGGTCGTTACCCATGAGGAAGATATTGCCGCATTTACCCACAGGATTATCCGTTTCCAGGACGGCAAAGTGATCAGCGATGAGCCGAATCCCAATCCAACGGTTACAGGCCATGAGAATCATATGGAAGGTCTGTACAGAGCGAGAGAAAATGGAAAGGAGAACTGACAATGCTGTTTGAAAATATGAGTATGGCTTTTCATGCCATCAAAGCCAATAAAATGCGGGCGTTTCTTACTATGCTGGGAATTATTATCGGCATCGGTTCTGTGATTTCCATTGTCTCGATCGGCGATACCCTGAGAAGCATGTTTACAGATATTTATAAAGATGTAGGGCTGACCCAGGCTTACATCGGCATCGGGTACTGGATTGAGGATGTTCACCAGAGCGATTATTTTAATCTGGATGATCTGGACCGAATGAAAGAGGTGTTCGGTGATGAGATCGCGTACATAGACAGCGGTGCTTCAGCCAGCTCAAAGGTACAGGCTGGAAGAATCAATATGGACTTTGACTTTACAGGAATTGATTACAATTATATCGATGTGCAGCCGGTTACAATCCTCTCCGGCCGCTATCTGAACGAAGGGGATATCCTGGGGCGCAAGAAAAACGTCGTCATCGAGGAGGAGAGTGCTGTTAAACTGTTTGGAACAGCCGATGCAGTGGGAAAGACATTCCGGACGACCATCTACGGCTACACGGATGAGTATAATATTGTCGGCGTTTACAGGAAAGAGATGAGTCCCTTTATGAAATTGATGATGGGAGGGAGCAGCGACAGAGGTACGGCCCTGATCCCTTACACGATCCTTACCTGGCCCAATGATTATTTTTACTATTGCCACGTTTTTGCCAAGGAAGGGATCGACCTGCAGAATTTTTTTGACCGTCTGACAGCATATATCGCCAAGATTAAGGGCCGCCAGCCTGAAGACTATTCTCAGACAACGGCTATCAGTGAGATGGGAAGTGTGGATTCTGTCATGGGCGGTATCTCAGCGGCAGTGGGAGGCATCGCCGCCATTTCTCTTCTGGTCGGGGGAATCGGCATTATGAATATTATGCTGGTATCTGTCACAGAGCGCACCAGGGAGATTGGTATCCGGAAGGCTCTCGGGGCACGGACCAGGGATGTTCTGATCCAATTTTTGACAGAGTCGGCTCTGATGTCAGCATGCGGAGGCGCTTTGGGAGTTGCCCTGGCTGTCAGTCTGGTGAGCTTAGGAGGCATGGCCTTCGGCATCCCTGTGGTGATCAAACCTTCCGTGGTGATTTTGGCAGTCTCGTTTTCTGCGGTGGTTGGAATCTTTTTCGGCCTATACCCGGCATCAAAAGCAGCCAAGGCAGATCCCATAGAAGCTCTCAGATATGAGTAGGGGGAATTCTGTTTTGCGCAAATGTGCATCCTGCGGAATATAAGGTTATTCCCTATAAACAGCAAACGGCGCATACTGCGTGGAGTGGTATGCGCCGTTTTTCGGGTGATTTAGAGGTGGAATACGTACTGGTCAAGCCGGCTGAAAGCCTCCTGAACCCGGGATAAGGGGAGAGCCAGATTCATGCGGATGTGGCATGGGCCATGGAAAGCCCGGCCATCTTGCCAGGCCACCCCAACATCCCATCCGGCCTTCAGAAGTTCGCTGATAGATTTTCCGTGTTTTTGACACCATTCTGTGCAGTCGATAAACAGCATGTAAGTGCCTTGAGGTTTAGAGACTCTAACACCGTCAAAGTGCTCCTCAATGTAGCGGCAGGCATAGTTGACATTTTGGGTTAAAACCTGGCGCAGCTCATCTGCCCATTCGTATCCTTCTGGTCGATATGCGCCAATGAGCGCGTGCATGCTCAACACATTCATAGAGTTATAGTGGGAGAGGGAGGATTCCTTTTTTATCCGGTCAAGGATCCAGGGATTGTAGATGATATGGTAGCTTCCTACCAGGCCGGCCAGATTGAAGGTTTTGGATGGGGCATACAGTGCAACAGTGCGCTGGCGTGCATCTTCATTGATCATTTGAGTAGGAAGATGCCGGTAGCCTTCTAATGTCAGGTCAGACCAGATCTCATCGGAGACCACATAAACATTATATTTGCGGCACAGCTCCATAAACTGCTCCAGCTCCCAGCGCTCCCAAACCCGGCCGCAGGGATTGTGGGGCGAACATAGGACAGCAGCGTGGATCTGGTTTTCCGCTATTTTCTGTTCCATATCCGCAAAGTCCATGCGCCAAATATGATGCTCATCCAGGTACAGAGGACTGTGAATGATATGGTAGCCGTTGTTGGTCAGACTGTTGGTAAAGCCGATGTAAGTGGGAGAGTGGAGGAGGATTTTGTCCCCTCTGGAGCAAAATACATTCAGCGCACTGATGACGCCTCCCAGCACGCCATTTTCGTAGCCAATATTTTCAGCAGAGAGACCAGTGACCTCGTTGCGGATTTCCTGCCAGCGGATAATAGAATGAAAGTACTCCTCGGTAGGAGAAAAATAGCCGAAGGCGGGATGCTTGGCCCGCTCTGTGATAGCTTCTGATACAGTAGGGACAGTGGGAAAATTCATGTCTGCCACCCACATGGGAATAGCATCGAATCCCTCTCTGGGGCGTCCGGGAGCTGTGCCGATGCCCAGCCCGTCAACCGCGATGGCATCTTTTCCGCGGCGATCCATAATTGAGACAAAGTCGTATTTCATAGCGTTCTCCTCTCAGTTGTACAAGCTCAAAAGAGCAGTTTTTTCCTATTTATAATAACAGAAGAGCAATAGCGATGCAAGTAATCAGAGGCAGGTGCCTTTTACAAAGAATTCATAAAAATTTCTTCAGATAGGGTCGCCAATACGGCCAGATTGTGGTATACTAAATTGATACTTTAGGTGTAGAGGAGTAAAGCTATGCTGAATGAAGAAAAAATCAGGCTGATGACAGAAATTGCATTGCTGGAGAAAAAAGAGGAAAAGCAGATCAATCTGTTCCATACCTATTTTAAGAGCGACTATGTGGGAAGCTGCCTGCTGAGGAGCTTTTTTAAATATTCTGTCTGTGCAGTTCTCTGTGTTCTGGTATGGGGCCTGTATAATCTGGACAGCCTTTTAAATACAGTGAGCCTTGGCGATCTGGTTCGGAGAGGAGAGCTGCTGATCGCCGCTTACCTGGCCGGGCTGGCTGTCTATTTAATCATAACAGGGGCCGTGGCTGCCTTGCGGTATAAAAGATCTGTGAAGGGGACGAAGGCTTATGCGGCTAAGCTGCGGCGCCTTCAGAAGCGGTATGAATTTCAGAATAAGACGAGAGAGATAAAGGAGGGTTCCCGGCATGATGGGCCTGTTCGTGTTTAGAGAGAGACTGAGAGATTTTTATGGTAAGTTCAGTATGTATATTAACCCGGTTATCCATTTTATTTTCGGCTTGGCTGCGGTGCTTATCCTGAACACCAACCTGGGCTTTATGGCAAAACTGACTGGACCGGTAGTTGTCTTGGTAGTAGCGCTTGTCTGCTCCTTCCTTCCCTACAGTGTGATTTCGCTGGTGATTGCTTGTCTGACCCTGCTTCACCTTTTCAGCGCCTCTATGGAGATCGCTCTGGTGGTAGGCGTGGTGTTTTTTGTGATTGTTCTCCTGTATTGCGGTCTTCAGCCGGGAAACAGCTTCCTTTTGGTTCTGACGCCGATGCTGTTTTTTATTGATATTCCCTATGTGCTTCCGCTTCTGGTGGGGCTGGCAGGAGGACTCAGCGCAATTATTCCAGTTTCCCTGGGCGTCTTTATTTATTATGTGCTCCTCTATATAAAGCAGAACGTGGGTGCCCTGGCGGGAACTGCGGCTGCGGCGGATATTACAGAGAAATACGTCCAGATTATAAGAAGCATCATCTCGAATCAGACGATGCTTGTTATGGTAGCGGGGTTTGCTCTGGCTATCGCGGTTGTCTATATGGTGAAGCGGCTTTCCGTGGATTATTCCTGGTATTTGGCCATCGCAGCCGGAGTGATTGTCCAGCTTGGCGCAATTTTTGCAGGAGATGTGATGTTTTCGATTTCAGTGCCAATGGGAACGATGATTGCAGGGATGCTGGCATCGGTAGTCCTGGCGCTGATCTTTACATTTTTTGCCTTTGCGGTGGACTACAGCAGAACCGAGTATCTTCAATATGAAGATGACGATTATTATTATTACGTAAAGGCGGTGCCTAAGATCACTGTGACTGCCCCTGATGTAAAGGTGCAGAAGATCAATTCGAGGAGACGCAGGGCAGAGTGATGCTGACGGCCGAAAATGAGGAGGTAGGATAATGGCGGATTTGTTAAGTGGTTTATATAGCTGGCTTACATTTTTACCGAGAATAACCCCGGCGAATCTGGTAGAGATTGTAATTCTTTCTGTATTGACCTACGAAATCCTTCTGTGGATAAAGAACACGAGAGCATGGACTCTTCTCAAAGGGTTAGTCGTTATTTTGGTGTTTGCACTTTTGGCAGAGATATTTCAGCTTACTATTATCATGTGGCTTTTGGAAAAATCGGTTACCATCGCTGTGACAGCTTTGATTATCATATTCCAGCCCGAACTGAGAAAAGCTCTGGAACAGCTTGGCAGCCAGAATTTCTTGACAACGATCCTGCCCATCGATGACAGAAGAAGGGAAAACGGTTTCACCGACAAAACGATCAATGAGCTGGTGAAAGCTACCTTTGAGATGGCTAAGGTAAAGACAGGAGCTCTGATCGTGATCGGCCGCCAGGTACCGTTAAAAGAAATTGAGCGCACTGGCATTGAGGTGGATGGAATCGTTACAAGTCAGCTTCTGATCAATATATTTGAGCACAATACACCGCTCCATGACGGTGCGGTGGTGATTCAGGGAAACCGTGTAGTAGCGGCAACGTGTTACCTGCCTCTGTCTGACAATATGACAATCAGCAAGGATCTGGGAACCAGACACAGAGCCGCTGTGGGAATCAGTGAGGTGACGGATACCCTGACGATTGTGGTTTCAGAGGAAACCGGACGGGTTTCTGTGGCAGAGGGCGGCGCTTTGACTAAGATCGCCGATGCAGACCAGCTGAGGACGCTGCTGAAAAACAGCCAGGGTCAGCCTGCTGAGACGGCCGCCAGGAGATTTATGCTATGGAAGAAGGGAAGGCTGAAAGATGAAAGAAAGACTAAAAAGTAATTTGGGCTTAAAACTTCTGTCTGTTTTCCTGGCTTTCTTTTTATGGCTGCTGGTCGTCAATGTCTCCAATCCGCAGCAGACAGCCAGTCAGACAGTGCAGCTTGACATTATCAATGAGGATGCTCTGACGGGCGTTGGCCTCACGTATGAGATTGTAGGAAGAAGCAGTGTGACGGTGCGCTATAAGGTCCATATGACTAACCGCTCTCTGATCAGTGCGTCCGATTTCCGGGCGTATATTGATCTGTCAGACTGCAATGTGCTGGGAACTGTTCCAGTTCAGGTGGAGGTCCTCAACCACAGCAATATGGTAGAAGATGTGGAGGTAGATCCCATGGTCGTTCATGTGGAGACGGAACCTCTTCAGGAAAAAGAATTCCCTGTCAGGGCGATTTTCCCCGGAGATGTGGCTGAGGGATATGATATCAACAGCTATGAGATAAGTCCTGAGACGGTGACGGTGAGAGGGCCGGAGTCTCTGGTAGGACAGATCACCAGCGTGGGAATTGAGATCGACGATATTGAGGGGGCCACGGAAGATGTTTCCGGCACGGCAGTTCCGCAGTTCTACGATGCCAATGGCAATCCTTTGAATTTAGGAGAGCGGGTTACGGTGGATCAGGAAGAGATTGAATACAGTGTCCAGGTGCTCAAGGTCAGATATCTGGCCCTGGATTTTGAAGTTGGCGGCCAAGTGGCAGACGGATATCGGTTTACAGGTGTGCAGTGCGATGTCCAGACTATTCCGGTTGTGGGACTCAAGTCCCAGCTCGCCTCCGTCACCAGCGTTACGATCCCCGCGGATGTGCTGGATATCAGCGGAATATCAGCGACAAAGACTGTCTCTGTGGATGTCAGCCAGTATCTGCCGGATGGCGTTCATATGGTGACAGAAGACAATAATACTACGATTGAAGTTCGTCTTGAAGTAGAAAGGCTGACGGAAAAGAACTTTACTCTCAGCACTTCTCTGATTGCCCTGACAGGCCAGGATCCCCAGTATGAATATGAGTTTGCAGATGACGCTCTGACAGTGACAGTGGAGGGGCTCAGTGAAGATCTGGCCAGCCTTGATGCCGATCAGATAAGGGTATCTGCTGATGTGACGGGATTGGAACCGGGAGACGAAGAGTATCTGCTGGATCTGACATTTGAAGACTTAGGTGCTGGGTATCAGATTACGTCATACAGCAATGTTCACGTCCGGGTTTATGATCAGGAAGAGGCTGCAGGTCCAGGAGCTGCAGCAGAAGAGGAGACGGACGAAACCTCTGCCGGCGGGACGGCTGGAGAGGATGAAGAGAAAATAACAGAAAATCGGGAGGTTTCACATGGTACGAGCCAAAGTAACAATTAAAAATCCCACCGGACTGCACCTGCGCCCGGCCGGAATTCTCTGCAAAGAGGCTTTGAAATTTGACAAAGCAGCGATTCATTTCAGCTTTCACGGATCAGAATATAATGCGAAAAGTGTTTTAAGTGTTCTGGGGGCCTGCGTGAAAAGCGGTGATGAGATCGAATTTATCTGTGAGGGAGAAGAGGAGGAGGAGGCGCTGGACGCCATGATAAAACTGGTCGAAGCGGGGCTGGGAGAGTAAACTTCTGCCAGAGAACTGCTGATCCAAAGATCTGGATTTCTTAGCCTGCCGAGTTCCAGGCAGGTTGAGCAGAAATAAATTTTTAGTAATTCTAAGGAGGTACAGGGTATTATGTATAAGGGAACAAGTGCATCGGCAGGAATCGGAATCGGCAAAGCTGCCATAGTGGAAGACGTCCAGCTGGTTATTACAAAGGAGACAGTCTCTGACACAGCTTCAGAGATCGCCCGCTTTAAGGCAGCCTTGGAACAGAGCATCGAGGATACCAGAATGCTGGCGGCCGACCTTGCTACCCGGGTAGGGGAAAAAGAGGCAGAAATTTTGAATGGGCATCTGATGCTTCTCTCAGACCCTATGCTGACTGGGGAGATTGAGAATTCTATTACAAAAGACGGCGTAAACAGCGAATATGCTATTGAACAGGTCTGCAATACCTATGCTGATATGTTTGCTTCTATGGGGGATGAGCTGATGCAGCAGAGGGCTACTGATATGCGGGATATTAAGACCCGTATGCAGAAGGTTCTGATGGGCGTTGCTTCTGTGGACATCGCATCGCTCCCTGCGGGCACCGTCCTTGTGGCAAAGGATCTGACACCTTCTATGACAGCGGGGATCAATCCGGCCAATGTGACGGGTATCGTCACAGAGCTGGGGGGGCGCACATCCCACAGCGCAATTTTGGCCAGAGCTCTGGAGATTCCAGCGGTAGTAGCGGTAAATGATTTTTTGAGCCATGTCAAAAATGGAGATGAGATTGTACTGGATGGTTCGGACGGCTGTGTGTATGTGAATCCAGAGCCTGCCGTGAAAGAGGAGTACGGGAAAAAGAGAGATGCTTTTCTCCAGGAGAAAAAGGATCTGGAGCAGTATATCGGGAAGCCTACCGTCACAAAGGACGGTGTTCATGTGGAGCTGGTTGCCAATATCGGGAAGCCGGAAGATGTAGACAAGGTTCTTCAGTACGATGGGGAGGGCATCGGCTTATTCCGCACGGAATTCCTGTTTATGGATCGAACTGCAATGCCTACGGAGGAAGAGCAATTTGAGGCATACAAGAAGGTGGCCGTCGCTATGAACGGGAAGCCTGTGATCATCCGTACCCTGGACATTGGAGGAGACAAAGAAATCCCGTACATGGGACTGGAGAAAGATGAAAACCCATTCCTGGGCTACCGTGCGATTCGATTCTGCCTGGATCGGAAAGAGGATGTCTACAAACCGCAGCTCCGGGCGCTTTTAAGGGCCAGTGCATACGGGAATATTAAGATTATGGTTCCATTGGTGACCTGTATTGATGAGCTGAGGGAGGCCAAGGCTCTGATCGAGGAAATCAAGAAAGAGCTGGATGAGGCCGGAATTGCTTACAAGAAAGATATCCAGGTAGGGATTATGGTGGAGACTGCCGCGGCATCTCTTATCGCAGATATTTTTGCTAAGGAAGCCGACTTTTTCAGCATCGGCACCAATGATCTGACTCAGTACACCATGTCGGTGGACAGGGGGAATGACAAAGTATCATACCTGTATTCTCCGCTGAATCCGGCTGTGCTCAGAAGCATTAAGCATATTATTGCCTGCGGCCGTGAAGCCGGCATTATGGTTGGAATGTGCGGTGAGGCGGCCAGCGATCCGCTGATGATTCCGCTGCTTTTGGCCTTCGGTCTGAATGAGTTCAGCATGAGTGCATCTGCGATTTTGAAATCCAGAAAGCTGATTACAGGCTACAGTACAAAAGAGCTGCAGGCTGTGGCAGATAAGGCAATGAGCTTTGCTACTGAGAAAGAAGTGGCACAGTTTATGAGAGAATTTGTGGGGCAATAATCCATGATTGTATATAGTATCTGTTATTTGGCCAGTTTTTTCCTGGCACGGGCCGGATGGTATCTGCCATCCGGCCTTGCCCTCCTTATAGCGGCTCTGTGGCTGTATTGGAGGGATTATCAGGCTTCAGGAAACCTGATCAATCTGAGGGGACTGTTTTGTCTGGGATTTGTAGGCGGGCAGGGGCTGTCCTGCATGAAGCTCAGCCGCCTGGCGGGAGATTGGGTTTGGATGACATGGCTGTGCTTTTTCAGCGCAGTCGTCTGCTTCTGCTTGGCTTATTCCTGGGCAGGGAAAACCAGGGGGAGCAATATGGATGCGGGCCCCTTTGCCAGAAAAATGGGGAGAGGGCAGGCAGGTGTGACGGTGCGGTTTACAAGCCTGGGCAGAGAGAAGGCGAGAGTTATGGCAGATTCCGGCGGGCTTTTTGCGGCGATTGCAGGCATTGCCGGGATTTCCCTGGCAGCCTTTCTTCTGGAGGCGGCCGTCCTGGGGTATGTTCCCTTCTTTGTCAGAGGTGTCCCGCATGCATATTCTTATTTCCATATCAGCGGCATTCACTATTTTACGGTCTCCTGTGTCTTAGTGCCTCCGCTGGCAGTGCTGTATTTCCTGGGAAAGTCCGGGGGGAGAACCTGGAAGGACTGGGCGGTGACAGCGGCCGCTTTCATATCTCTGCTCATTCCGATTCTGTGCGTTTCCCGGTTTCAGCTTATCTTTTCAGTCGGCCTCAGCGTGCTGGTATATATTGCTGTCAACAGGCATTTCCGGCTGGCCTATGCGGGCATACTGATTGCCGTGATGGTTCCGGCCTACATTATCCTGACGATAGCCAGAAGCCATGATGTAGCATATCTGAACGGGATTTTTGAGATGAAGAACAGCGGAATGCCTATATTTATTACACAGCCTTATATGTATGTGGCAAACAATTATGACAATTTTAATTGTCTGGTGGAGCAACTGCCTGCACACACTATGGGGCTTAGAATGTTGTTCCCCCTGTGGGCACTGACCGGGCTGAAATTTTTGTATCCCAATCTGGCAGCATTCCCTATTTATGTCACTAAGGAAGAATTGACCACTGTGACTCTTTTTTATGATGCCTATTATGATTTCGGCATATGGGGGGTCATGGCTCTGGCTGCAGTTCTGGGATGGGTCTGCGGATACCTGGCAAAGAGATTAAAAACCATGCAGAATCCAGCCGGCTATCTGCTCTACGCTCAGATGGCGATGTATATGGCGCTGTCCTTTTTCACCACTTGGTTCTCAAACCCTACTACTTGGTTCTATTTTGCAGTTACCGGGGCAGTGTGGTTCTGCACAGAGTATATCCGTTGGAGAAATTGAGAGGATGGATGAAAAAGGGAAGTTCAGTTCGAAGAAAAAAGTGGACATAATGAACAAAAAAGTAAAAAATGTTCCTACAATTTTGGAATTATAAATAAGTTTGATTGACATTTTTGCCAATCCTTGGTATAATTATCACAATGTTAGTACAAATGCCAGTTTTGAAAGGGAAAGGAGAACTACTTTGGCCGTTTTAAAATTGGCATTTTGTTTTCACTGGGCAGATGTCAGAAAGCCCGGGGGAAAATAGTATGGTAATCTAGAAGACTTAGGAGGTAAAATTCATGTTTTTAAAAGGACTGTTTGGCGGAGGAAAGGCGAAGAAGGAGATTTTGGCTCCGGCAGAGGGCAAGTGTGTTCCGATGAGTGAGGTAAATGATCCTACATTCAGCCAGGAAATTTTGGGAAAAGGTGTTGCAATCATCCCGGCGGTGGGAAAGATTTATGCCCCTGCTGACGGGGAGGTGACGATGGTTTTTGAAACTAAGCACGCACTGAGTGTAAAGACTAATGACGGTGCGGAGCTGATCATCCATATTGGACTGGATACCGTCAATCTCCAGGGGAAATATTTTAATGCCCATGTAGCAGCGGGAGATAAGGTAAAAGCCGGCGATTTGCTGATGGAATTTGATATTGATAAGATTAAAGAGGCTGGGTATGATGTGATTACCCCGGTAATCGTTTGCAATACTCCGGATTATCCGAATATGGTCTGCCATACGGGGATGGATGTCAAACCCGGGGATGTCGTGATCAGTCTTTAAAGTTTCGGATGTATCCGGACAGGAAAGCAGAAGTCGGTTTAAACCACGGAATGGTTTAAATAAATAAGCAAGTCCGAGAGGACGAGAAAGGGGTAGTTTTTATGATGAAGTACCTTCAACGACTAGGCAAATCCCTGATGCTTCCGGTAGCGTGTCTGCCGGTCTGCGGTATTCTGATGGGGATTGGCTATGCCCTCTGCCCGAGCACAATGCAGGGCGGGGAGGTAAACGGCATCCTGGAAATCATCGGCTTCTTCCTGGTTAAGGCAGGAGGCGCACTGATTGACAACATGTCTTGGCTGTTTGCAGTCGGTGTCGCAGTCGGCATGTCTGAGGACAATGATGGGACGGCGGGCCTTGCAGGTCTGGTTTCCTGGCTGATGATCACGAAACTTTTAAATCCCTCAGTCGTTGCAACGCTGACTGGTGTTGCGGCAGATGCAGTCGACCTTGCCTACAGCAAGATCGAAACCCAGTTTATCGGTATCCTGGCAGGCTGCCTGGGCGGTGCCTGCTACAACAAATTCAAAGGGACCAGACTTCCGGATTGGCTCTCCTTCTTCTCCGGTAAGCGCTGTGTGGCAATTATAACGGCAGTTCTTTCCATCCTGGTAGCGGCTGTCCTGTTCTTTGTATGGCCGATCATCTTCAACGCTCTGGTTGCAGTTGGAGAGGGCATTATGGGCCTCGGTGCAGTCGGAGCCGGAATCTATGCATTCTTTAACCGTCTGCTGATTCCGTTTGGTCTCCACCATGCGCTGAACAATGTATTCTGGTTTGACACCATCGGTATCGGCGATCTGTCCAATTTCTGGGCAGGCAAGACCTCCGCTGATGTAGGCTGGAGCCTTGGCATGTATATGTCCGGATTCTTCCCCTGCATGATGTTTGGTATTCCAGCAGCGGCCCTGGCGATGATTCAGTGTGCCAAGAAGGAAAAGAGGAAAGTGGCTTTTGGTCTGTTGGGTTCCGCAGCGGTTGCGGCGTTTATCTGCGGCGTTACCGAGCCGTTTGAGTTCGCATTTATGTTCCTGGCTCCCGGCCTGTACCTGGTTTACGCCCTCCTTTACGGCGTGTTTACAACCATCACAGTTCTCACAGGCTTCCGGGCAGGATTTTCCTTCTCCGCAGGACTTACCGACCTGGTGTTCTCTGCAAGCCTTCCGGCAGCGCAGAAGACCTGGCTGATCATTCCGCTGGGAATCGGGGCAGCGCTCGTATTTTACATAGTATTCCGGCTGATGATTCCGGCATTTAATTTAAAGACACCTGGCCGCGAGGATGATGACGTTTCCGAGGATGAGAAGAATGTACAGCTTGCCAACGATGATTTCACAGCAATCGCTTCGATTGTTTTGGAAGGACTTGGCGGAAAAGACAATGTAAAATCCCTGGATAACTGCATTACCAGGCTGCGTCTGGAAATCAAGGATTATACAAAGATAGATGAGAAGAAAATCAAATCGGCCGGTGTGGCCGGTGTCATCCGCCCCAGCAAGACTTCCGTTCAGGTTATCGTGGGGACGAAGGTACAGTTTGTAGCAGAAGAGATGAAGAAGATGCTGTAGGGATAATGGAAGACTGAGATACGGATTTTTGCAATCTGTATCAGCAGGCAAAGAGAAAGGCTGCGGGAGAAATTCCGCAGCCTTTTGCAGTTTTTTCTTGACATGATACCTAGTATATCCTTTACATTAAAAGAAACAAAGAGGATATCTTAGCTGCTGGGGGAGGGATTAAGATGAATATTGGTGAGTTGGAGAAAAGAACTGGAGTTACCAAACAGAATATTCGCTTCTATGAGAGAAAGGGGCTTCTGAAACCAGAGAGAAACGTGCGGAACCAGTATCGGGAATATACGGAAAAAGATGTTCAGGATCTTATGATGATCAAGATGTTTCGCAAGCTGGGAATGTCTCTGGAGGAGATTGGCCGTGTGCTGGAGAAAGACACAACACTGGAGAGCGCTGTGAAAAAGCAGATGGATAGTCTTGAAAAAAAGCAGAAGGAGCTGAGCGGGAGCATCCGCATGTGCCGGAGACTGTGCGGGGAAAAGTTAGAGGAACTGGATCCGGCCCGCGTATTGGATGAGATAGAAGAGCTGGAGCATAGAGGAGAAACGTTCATGGCGATTGTGAATGACTATAAAACTGTGATAGAAGAAGAACATAAAAAGGAGTTTTCATTTCGGCCCGATACCATGGTTTTAAATCCAAAGGAGTTTACGGACGCGCTTTTTCAATACGCAGACGAGAATCATCTGAACCTGGTAATCACGAAAGAGGGGATGTATCCGGTATTTGAGATTGACGGCGTGGAATATGAGGCAGAGAGATTTTTCAAACGCTTTGGGGCTACCATACGCTGCAGAATGACTCACCCTGAGCTGGCGGAGGACAGCAGGGTGCCGGAAAAAAAGAGAAAGGTGTATCGTTTCCTGAACAGATACTTTCTGGTGATTTTGCTGCTTTGCTTTTTGGCAGCGACAAGGGGAAATCTGATGTCTGCTGTCCTGGCAGGAATGGTCCTAATACCGATTATATACTGGATGTTCGGCCGGCAGTAAAGATGATTTGTCTCTTTGACTTGGTAAAGCAGAAAAGAGTAGACCGGAATTAGAAATCGTGGTATGATAGGTGCAAGAAATTTTTGGAGAGTGAGGATATCAATATGATTTCAGAGAAGATGAAGCCTTATGTTCAGAATAATTCAGCTATCCGCGCCATGTTTGAGGAAGGAAAGAAGATGGCGTCCATTTATGGAAAAGAAAATGTCTACGATTTCAGCCTGGGAAATCCCAGCGTTCCGGCTCCTGCTTCCGTAAAGCAGGCGATTTTTGACATCCTGAATGAAGAGGATGAAAATATGGTTCACGGTTACATGAGCAACGCAGGATTTGAGGATGTCCGTGAGGCTATCGCTCAGTCTCTGAACCGGAGATTCGGCACATCTTTCCACCAGGGCAATATCCTGATGACTGTGGGTGCTGCCAGCGGCATGAATGTGATTTTAAAGACCCTTTTGAATCCCGGAGATGAGGTGATTGCGTTCGCACCGTATTTTATGGAATACGGTTCCTATGTGCGCAATTATGACGGAGTATTGGTGGTCGTCCCGCCGAATACTGAGACTTTCCAGCCCAACCTGGAGAAACTGAAGGAGATGATTACCCCGAAGACCAAAGCGGTCATCATTAATACTCCCAACAATCCTACCGGTGTGGTTTACTCTGCTGAGACGCTGACAGAAATCGGACGGATCCTGGAGGAGAAAAGCGCCCAGATCGGCCATCCCATTGTGCTGATCTCGGATGAACCTTACCGGGAGCTGGCCTACGACGGCGTGGAAGTGCCGTTTGTAACCAAGTTTTATGCGAATACCGTGGTCTGCTATTCTTATAGCAAATCCCTGTCCCTGCCGGGCGAGCGCATCGGCTACCTGGTGATACCGGATGAGATGGAGGACAGCGAGAATGTATTTGCTGCGGCCAGCATCGCTAACCGTGTGCTGGGCAGTGTCAATGCCCCCTCTTTGATGCAGAGGGTGATCAAACGCTGCGTAGATGAAAAGGTTAATCTGGAGGCTTACGATAAGAACCGCAACCTTTTGTACAATGGCCTGAAGGAATTAGGATTTTCCTGCATCAAGCCGGAAGGCGCCTTTTATCTTTTCGTAAAATCCCCATTAGCAGATGAAAAAGAGTTTGTGGATATCTGCAAAAAGCACCGGGTTTTAGTAGTGGGAGGAACTTCCTTTGCGTGCCCAGGGTATGTGAGAATTGCATACTGCGTATCCTATGAGCAGATCGAGAGATCTCTTCCTGCATTTAAAGAGATTGCAGCGGAGTGCGGCCTATGAGCCGGTGGAAGAAGTGGGTGCGGAGAGTTGTGCCCTATGTGCCGGGGGAGCAGCCGGCAGGAACGGATCTGATCAAGCTGAACACCAATGAAAATCCTTACCCGCCTGCGCCTGGAGTATTAAAGGCTCTGCGTGAGATGGACGGGGCGGCCTTCCGCAAATATCCGGATCCGGCAGCTTCCTGTTTGGTAAAGGCTCTGGCGGAGCGCTACGAGGTAGACGAGGATCGGATTTTCGTGGGCGTGGGGTCGGATGATGTCCTGGGGATGGCATTCCTCACCTTCTTTCACTCAGACAAGCCGATTTTATTTCCGGATATCAGCTATTCCTTCTATCCGGTGTGGGCTGATCTGTTCCGGATTCCTTACCGGACCCCCAAGCTGGATCCAAATTTCCGGATCGTGAAGGAAGACTATCTGACAGAGAACGGGGGGATTATTTTCCCAAACCCCAATGCTCCCACCGGTCTCCTGATGCCGCTCGTGGATATTGAGGAGATTGCCGCCGGAAATCCGGATTCTGTGGTTATTGTAGATGAGGCTTATATTGACTTCGGCGGAGAGTCGGCGGTTCGGCTGACGGATCGGTATGACAATCTTCTGGTGGTTCAAACTTTCAGCAAGTCCAGATCGATGGCGGGCATGAGAATCGGATACGCCATCGGGCAGCCAGAGCTGATCAAAGCCCTCTCCGATGTAAAGTATTCCTACAATTCTTACACCTTGAATTTGCCGGCGCAGATTTTAGGGGCTGAGGCTGTGAGGGATGAAGAGTATTTCAGGAAAACCACAGGCCAGATTGTCGCTGTCAGGGAGGCGGCGAAACAGAGGCTGGCAGAGCTGGGATTTTCTTTCCCGGATTCCATGGCGAATTTTATTTTTGCCTCCCATGACAGGGTCCCTGCAAAGGAAATCTTTGAGGCTTTGAAGAGGGAGCGGATTTACGTCCGGTACTTCAATCAGCCCAGGATTGACGGGTATCTGAGAATCACCGTCGGCACAGAGCAGGAGATGGAAGCTCTGTTCCGTTTTTTGGAAATTTATCTGAAAAATCATTGAGAATAAAGTCCTATGGATGGAATTGCCGTCTGTAGGACTTTTTTTTGCCAGATTTTCGGAAAGTAATTGTGCTGTAAATGAAAAATGGGAATTGCTATAATAAAACCAACACAAGAAACGGAAGGTGTAAGGAGAATGAATACACGGCAGGCAGAGTTATTGTTCCGATTGCTGGCAGATAAAGAGATTGAGATGTCTGAGTGGATGGAACATTATAGGATTTCAGAGAGAACCCTGCGGAATGATATTCAGACACTGGAAGGACTTCTGAGCAGAGAGAGCCGTATTTTTCTGCGGGACGGAAAAATCAGAGCGGAGTTTCCGGAGGAGAGCAGGAAGGCAATCTCTGAGATGATCAGCAGCAGCGACTTTTACCGGTACAGACTGTCAAATGAAGAACGGATTCTGGTATCCTGCCTGATGCTTCTGTGCAGCAGTACCTACAGGACTGCCGGCGATTTGGCTGAGATTCTCTCGGTCAGCCGGAACACTGTTGTCAATGAAATCCCTCAGATGAAAGAGTGGCTGGGAACCCATGGCCTGACACTGGAGTCCCGAAATAAATTTGGGCTGAGAGTGGAGGGGGAGGAGACTGCCATCCGCAGGGCAATATCGGATATTGCTTCAGATGGGGGTGAAAAGAGCAGGATGTTTTCAATGCTGGTGAGGCAGATGCTGTACCAAAAAGAAGTGGGCCGCATAGTAGAGAGAGCAGTTTTGACGTACGAGAAAGCATATCAGATGGAACTGTCAGACGCTTCCTTTCAAAAGATTGTTCTGGATATCCTGATTTTATTTAAGAGAGTGCAGGAATCCCACTATGTGACCTATGAAGAACGCTGGAAGGAAGGCTGGATATGGGCGGCTGCCGAGGGAATCCTGGAGACGGTCAGAAGGCAGGCAGGCATGGCTGAATTGCCGGAGGACGAAGTGTTTTATCTGGCACAGAGCCTAAAGATGCGGATTCCGATTCAAAAGGGACTGTTGGAAAAAAGGGAACAGGATGACCTGGAGATGATGGCAGTTTCCTTTGCCTGCAGCGTCTGCATGGACTGTGAGATGGAGACTCAGATCAGCAATGAGACGCTGGCTTATCTGGTCAGACATATTGCAGAGATGATGGGGAGAAGCAAAGAGGGAGAGCAGATAGCAGAGAATCTGTATCAGGCCAAGCTGGAGCAGGTCTACCCGAGAATTTTCCAGGCGGTCAAGAATCACCGGTATCTGCTGGAAAAGGTAATCGCCAAACCTCTGAGCCGGGATGAGACAGCTTACCTGGTGATGAACTTTGCGGTGGCAATGGAGGAGCTGACGATGCTGCCAGTAAAGACATTGCTGGTCTGTTCCACTGGAAAATATACGGCTCTTCTCATTAAGGTCAAACTGAAACGCCATTTCAACCTGAATATTATCGAGTCAGTCCCGGCTCATTCTGTCAGGGAATCCAGAATCCATGAGGCGGAGCTGGTTCTGAGCACGGTTCCGCTGGAGATCGCGGAAAAGCCAGTTGTGAGGATCAGCCCGCTTTTGGAAGAGAAGGATATCCTGCAGATCCATGAGCAAATTGAAAAGGTGTATCGGAGACGCTTTGAGGAGGGAGTTAAGCGGGAGGCCAGGGGATCAGAGCTGGCAGCACCGTCCCTGACAGAACTGATGTCAGCAACCCGAATCCGATTGGATGCCGATGCAGCAACCTGGGAGGAAGCGATCAGAGAGGCAGGCGATCTTCTGGTGCAGGATGGCATGGCGGAGCCACGGTATATCGACAAAATGATACAAAATATCTCAAGGTTTGGCCCGTACATTGTCTTTGTTCCCGGGGTTGCCGTGGCCCATGCCGGATGGAATGACGGGAGCTGGAATTTAGCAGTGAGCCTGGTCCGGCTGAGAACACCGGTCGCTTTTGGCCACGAAAAAAACGATCCGGTCCAGTGGGTATTCTGTGTCGGAACAGCCGAGGGAAATGAACATGTGGCAGCCCTGTTCCAGCTGATGAAAATTATTACAGACAATCAGATTCGACAGCAGATGGAAGACATCCAAAAACCGGAGGAGCTGCTGGAGCTGTTTCGGAAAAATGAATAAAGGGAGATAGATTATGGGAGAGTTGCTGGATAAGAGCTTAATTGAAGTGGGGGTAGACGCAGAAAACTGGGAGGACATTATCAGTTATGGGTCAGATCTGCTTCTGAAAAAAGGAAATGTAAAGGAGGGGTACAAAGAAAAAGTGATTGAGAGGGAACATCAGTTCCCTACAGGCTTAGCGGGAAAGCATATGGGGATCGCGATCCCCCACACAAGCGCGGAGTATACGCTGAAGCCCTCTGTGTGCGTGTTGATTCCCAAAAAGCCCGTAGCCTTTCACGCCATGGCTTCGGAGGCGGATATGATCGATGCCAGTGTCGTGCTCCAGCTTGCTGTAAAAAATGGGGACATGCAGCTGGAGATGCTGAGAAGGGTGGCCAGGATTCTCCAGGACGAGGAGCTGCTGGCACATCTTATGAAGGCAAAGGATAAGCAGGAAGTTATCCGGCTGCTCGCACCCATTTTGGAAGATAAATAAAAATAATTACGGAGGGTTACGATGAAGAAATTAAGAGTTTTGTCAGTGTGTGGTTCTGGGACAGTCAGTTCCTCTATGATTTCACAGAAATTAGGGGATATCGGAAGTGACCATGGCTTTCAGGTGGAAGCGGTGGAGGTGAATGCAAACCAGGTAAAGGATGCCCTGGCAGCAGGAAACTATGACTGCATCTGCTATGCAAGCCCGATTCATGGAGAATTTTCCATACCGGTTATCAATGGGATCGGACTTTTGACAGGAATAGGAGAAGAGGAGATTGAAGAAGAGATTCTGAAGATCGCAGACAAACTGGAAGAGTAAGGGGGATGACTATGGAAACATTGAAATTAGTATTTGATACATTTGGATCGACAGTTTTTGTGCCGGTTATGCTGTTTATCATTGCAGTGTGTATGAAAGTGCCAGTGAAAAAGGCATTTACATCAGCTCTGATGGCCGGCGTGGGCCTTACGGGATTCACGATTATTACCAACGGCTATTCCGGCGTGATGGCCCCTCTTGTCAGCAAACTGGTTAATGAGACAGGGTTAAACCGGCCGGTTATGGATATGGGATGGCAGTCCACGGCGACGACGGCTTACTCTACCGAAGTGGGCATGCTGTTTATCGGCTTTGCTCTGCTTCTCCAGTTGGTGCTGTTTTTGGTGGGCTGGACCAATGTGTTTATGCCTTCTGATATGTGGAACAATTATTCCTTTATTATCTGGGGTTCCCTCTTATATGTAGCGACAGGAAGCATGGCCCTGGCTTTCGGGTGTATGATCCTTCAGAATTTGTATGTCCTGCTCTTTGCTGAGATCATCCAGAAACGGTGGTCTACCTACTTCGGATATCCGGGATGTGCTATGACGGCTCCCCACCATATGGCCAATGTGCCCATCGCCCTGGGGCTGGATCTCCTGCTGAATCTGGTAGGAGCCGACCGGGTCAATATCCGGCCTGAAAGCATCCAGAAAAAGCTGGGCGCTCTGGGAGAGCCAATGTTTATCGGGCTGTTTGTGGGTCTTTTGTTCGGCATCATCGGAAACTTCAAATCACTGGGAACATTAGAGGCATGGGGCAATATCACTCAGGTTGGAATTATGACATCAGCCGTCATGGCAATCTATCCCAGGATCGCCAGCATCTTTGCAGGAGCCTTTACAGCCCTGACTGACGCTTCCAAAAAGACGGTAAAAGGAGTATCAAAAGAGAGAACCTGGTATCTGGCGGTAAACGATGCCCTGGGCTACGGCGACCCGGCAGCTCTTACTTCCGGCCTTCTGATGATTCCGATCGCGATTATCCTTTCCTTCGTAGTTCCGGGAAATCTGGTGGTTCCGATGATGGGTCTTCTGAGCTTCCCGTATCTCTGCGAGGTACACGTCTGCATCAATAACGGCAATATCTTTAAGACGGTAATCGCCATGTCTATTATGTATGCTGTTATGCTGCTGATTGCATCTGCCAATGCACCTCTCTACACTGAGGTGGCAAAAGCTGCCGGGATCCAGGTGCCGGAAACGGCCGTCATGGTGACGGGCTTTATCGCAACGACGATTTTCCTGAACCTGCTGTATCAGATTTTCCTCAGCAGAAATCCTATTGCCATCGCTCTGTCTGTCATTGTCTATTTTGTCCTGTATTTCTGGTACAAGAAAAATAAGGCAGCAGTGGATGACTTCTTAGAGAGAAATGCGGTGGCATATAAGAAGAAAATGGCTGCCTCACATAAGACGGCAGTGCCGGAATAAGACTGAGACAGGAGGATATGGATATGAAGATTGTTGTAGTAGGGGACCGTCCGGTCCCCGCCAGCCGGCTGGCAGAAGCGGCAGCGCTGCTCAAGACTGGAGAAGAAAATCAGATCGTTGAGCTCACCTGGGGGAGCAGCGTGCGGGAAGAACTGCAGGCCCAGCAGCTAAATGTAGAGAAGAATGGGCCTGAAGCGGAGCCTTATGCAGAAGGGCTGGACCGGGAGATTCAGGATGCAGATATGCTGCTGACCCACTTGGCAGTCGTCCCGGCGGCGATTATTGAAAAGGCTGAGAAGCTGAAACTGATCGGAACATGCCGCGGAGGTGTGGAGCAGATTGCTGTCAAGGCAGCTACAGAAAAGAAAATTCCAGTTATCCATGTGATCCGCAATGCGGAGGCAGTGGCGGAATTTACTATAGGGCTGATCCTGGCTGAAACCAGAAATATTGCCAGGGCAAGTGCTGCTATCGCGGCAGGAGGATGGCAGAAGGATTTTGCCAATTCTAAATTTACCAAAACCTTGAAAGGACAGACTTTGGGAATCGTGGGCCTTGGGCACATTGGGCGTGTCACGGCTTTTAAAGCTCAGAGTTTGGGAATGAAGATCGCTGGGTATGACCCTTATGTCTCAGAGGAAGTGCTGCGGGATGCAGGGCTGGAAGTGGAGAGAATGGAACTGGAAGAACTTTTCGAGAAATCTGATATTATTTCTCTTCATCTAAGAGCAACGAAAGAAACTGAGGGGATGATCGGAAAAGACCTTTTGGAGAAAATGAAGCCGGAGGCGTATCTGATCAACACAGCCAGAGCCTCTGTGGTGGTAAAAGAGGATTTGTATCAGGTGCTGGCTGAGAAAAAGATAGGCGGAGCGGCACTGGATGTATTTTGGGAGGAGCCGCTGCCTGCCGATGATCCGTACAGGAAATTGGACAATGTGACCCTTACGACCCATCTGGCCGGTACGGTGGTGGACGCACTGCCGAAATCGCCGTTCCTTCTGGCAGAGGTTATCAATGATTATCTGGAGATGGGCAGGAGTGCTATGCAGGTTAATCCATTTTAGACAGATTAGAGAATAGGAGGACGACAGCCATGGTAATGGAAAAAGAGAGGATCGAAATTGTAGAATACGGAAAAAAACTGATAACCGAAGGTCTGACTAAGGGGACTGGAGGCAACATCAGTATATATAATCAGGAAGAGGGGCTTATGGCCATCAGCCCGTCCGGCATTGACTACTTTGCTGTGACGCCGGAGGATGTGGTTGTTATGAAACTGGATGGAACCGTTTATGAAGGCAGCAGAAAGCCCTCCAGCGAGTATCATCTTCACAGCCTAGTCTATCAGGCCAGAAAAGATGTGGGGGCTGTGGTCCACACCCACTCAACTTATGCGGCGATTATGTCGGTTCTCAGAGAAAGTCTGCCGCCAGTCCATTATATGATAGCGATTACGGGAGCCCATGAGGTAAAATGTGCAGAGTATGCCACTTTCGGCACAGAAAAGCTGGCAGAAAATGCAGTGAAGGCTATGGGAACATCGAAAGCCTGCTTCCTGGCCAACCACGGGCTTCTGACCTGCGGTCCAAATCTGAAGAGGGCGCTGTCTGTGGCTGAAAATGTGGAATGGATCTCAGAACTCTACATAAAAGCGAAGGCAGCAGGGCAGCCGGTGACTCTGACCGAGCAGGAGCTGAATGACCTTGCGGCAGGGTTTGCCTCCTACGGCCAGCCGAAAAAGTAACAAAGAAAACGTGTTCACAAGCGAGGCGGGATGAAAATGGGAAGGATAAAATTAGGTGCAGATCAGATCTATATTGGCAGCGATGCGCTGGAAGCTCTCTCCGGACTCCGGGGAAAGAGAGCATTTATTGTAGAGAGCGGGACATTTAACCAGCAGGCGGGATTTCAGAAAATGGTGACAGACCGGTTGGAGAAGGCCGGCATGGAGTGGGAGGCATTCACCGAGGTGGAGCCGGAGCCCTACTTTGATACCATTGTGAAAGGAACCAGGAGGCTCAGAGCGCTTCAGCCGGAGTGGATCATTGGTTTTGGCGGCGGCAGCGCGATGGATGCGGCCAAGGTTATGTGGGCTTTCTATGAAAATGAGGCGGATTCTTATGAGGAATTCCGGGAAAATGGAGGGATCCGATGCCTCGGGGAGAAGGCACGGCTGATCTGTATTCCTACCAGCAGCGGAACGGGCAGCGAGGTAACGAAGGCGGCAGTGATTAAAGACTCCAAGACCCACATCAAATACCCCATTGCCGATATGCAGTGGCGGCTGGTTCCGGATATTGCAATCCTTTATCCTCCGTTTACCTACACGATGTCGGCAGATTTCACTGCATCCTGCGGGATGGATGCTGTCACCCATGCGGTGGAGGCATGGGTATCCAGATCTGCCAATGCATTTTCCAGCGCTATGGCAGCGGGGGCCTTTCGCCTGGCGGTACAAAATATCCTGACAGCCTGCGCTTCCCCGGAGAATGAGGAGGCGAGGGAGGCTATGCTGGAAGCCTCCTGCATGGCAGGGATCGCATTTACGAACAGCAGCCTGGGAATCGCCCATGCGGTGTCCCATGCCTATGGGGGACTGACAGGACTGCCCCATGGGCTGATTAACGCGGTGATCCTGCCGTATGTCATACGTTATAACTCTGAGCAGGAGAAGACAAGGGAGAAATATCGGGAACTGGCACAGATGGCCGGAACGGACAGTCTGGTTGATTTTATAAAAGATCTCAATCGCAAGATGGCTGTGCCCAAGTTCTTGGCAGCGATTCCCGGGACTCCGGCCATTTCTGCGGAGCAGTGGGATGAGATCACGGCTGCGGCTCTGGCGGATGTTAACCTAAAGGGAAATCCCAGGGAGACCAGCCTGGATGAGATGAAAGAATTGATTTTACAAATGTATCAGGGGGAATAACAATGGGTGAAAAGCGATTTTCCCAGGCGGTGAGCATTATCTGTATTTTGGCAGTGGCGGCGGCCATGGCCGGGATCTGGACAGGAAGCCTCCTTCTGCTGCTTGTGGGACTGGCGGCGGCTGCCTGGTGGAGATGGAAGCTGAGACAGGATCGAAAGAAGCTGGCAGATATGGGAGTGTTGAGCCTGATTTACTGCGAGTGCTTTGAAGGCGGTTCTGGATTGGAGAAAAACCAGGAGTATGCTGCCCAGATTTATCCGGACCGGATAGAATTCCTGGACAGAAAGAGAGAAAAAATTTTGGAGCTGGATAAAAACGAGATCGTTTACTGCGGGATTCTCAGTCTGGATGAGATGAGAAATCCGCCCCGCAGCGTGAAGACAGGTCTTTTGGGCGAGGAGATCCGGAGAACCGATCAGTGCAGAAAAAAGGTTATGAAGAAAGGCGAGGCAAAATATCTGGTGATCAATACAGAAGGCCAGATCCTCACATTCTTCATTACAGCGGAAAATCAGCGGTATAACCGGATGTACTGTGAAACGTGGGAGGAGACAGCGGTTATTTGTTAGAAAGTCTTCTCTGAAAGATGAGATTGAGATCCCGTTTGACGGCTGAGTATTTTTTCTCTGGAACAGGAATTCTGGTGCCGTCCTGCATTGTAATATAAAAGCGGGAAATAGACTCTGCGCAGTCTGGATTAATGAGATAGCTGGAATGGGGCCGGTAGAAAATATCAGGGTATTTCTCAGCTAATTTGGAGACGGATTCGCGGATTAAAAAGTCACCTGTAGTCATATGGAACAGGGTGTGGCTGCGCCTGCTTTCAGCCCAGACAATCAGGCTGTCTAGAACGTAATAGACAGTCTGATTGCTGCCTTTTAAAGGGATTCGCCGCACCGGCTGCCTGCACTGAGGGGCGGGATTGTATAAATATTCCCTCAGGTGGAGCGGGTAAAGCTGCTCTCTGGGATCCCGGTCCAAAGCGTTGGAAATGTGGACCATCCGGATATTCCATTTTTTTTCCACAGAGCCGTCTGTCTGATGCTCTCTGTGACAGCTCCAGGTACATTGGACTCTCTGCTCATAGCCGATAACAGAGCCGTCCTGATAGTGGGCATCGAGAACATATAGGAGGATGATTTCGCAGAAAAATTTGCTGCAGGGAACCAGAGAAGCAGTCAGATTTCCGACAGAAAAAGAAGCTGGGATGGGAGCCGATGCCTGCTTTATAATTTCCTTTCTGGAGCGGAGCCAGCGGCCGCAGCAGGGAGGGATCCAGATTGCATCCTCGGCGAGCCACCTGAAAAGCGGCTGGAGGTTATTCTGATAATATTCCGTAAAAATATAGGCAGACAGAGGAAGCAGGTCTTTTGGGGTCATAAATTCTCCTATTCAGAACACATCAAAATCTTTACAGGTCTTCTGCCCAGAATAACATATAGAGAAAAAGAAAGTCAAGGAGAACAGAATCCCAAATGTTACCAAGTCGTTAAAAAATAAATCTGCCTATTGAAGGCAGGTTTATTTTATGCTATACTTTATCCCAAAATTATTTTGAGGAGGAAAGATTGATTATGGATTCAGATGACCCTGACGGGAATACGATTGCATTCCAACTGTTGCTGCTGTTATTCCTTACATTGGTGAATGCCTTTTTTGCAGGAGCAGAGATGGCGGTTGTGTCTGTCAACAAGAACAAGATTAAGAAGCTGGCGGAGGACGGAAATCGGAGAGCAATGCTGATACAGAAGCTGTTTGAAGATTCTACGAAATTTTTGTCCACCATTCAGGTAGCGATCACCTTTGCCGGATTTTTCTCCAGTGCATCGGCGGCCACTGGTATTTCCCAGATTTTGGGAGGATGGATGGGGAGCCTTGGGATCCCCTACAGCAATACCGTTGCTGTGGTTCTTGTTACGATTATCCTGTCATACTTTACCCTGGTATTCGGCGAGCTGGTGCCGAAGAGAATTGCTCTGCAGAAGGCGGAATGGTTCAGCCTGTTCTCGGTGAAGCCCATCTATATGATTTCAGTTGTGCTCTCACCATTTATCAAGCTGCTGTCCCTCTCGACCAACGGATTCCTTCATATTATCGGAATGAAGACGGAGAACCTGGAGGAGGCGGTCTCGGAAGAAGAGATTAAAGCAATGCTGGAGACAGGCAGCGAAACAGGGGTCTTTAATGAGACGGAAAAAGAGATGATCAATTCGATCTTTTCGTTCGATGATAAGACAGCGAGAGATGTGATGGTCTCCAGAAGAGAGGTATTTGCGGTGGATGCCGAGGAACCCCTTGGGGACTACCTGGATGACATTTTGGAATACGGCTATTCCAGAATGCCGGTTTATTCCGAAACCATTGACAATATCATCGGTGTCCTTTATATGAAGGATTTTATTGTGGAGATGAGAAAGACGGCTTTTTCGGATTTGGATATCCGCAGCATCATGAGGCCGCCCTACTGTGTTCCGGACAGCAAGAATGCTGATGTCCTGTTCCGGGAAATGCAGCAGACTCAGAACCGCATGGCAATTTTGATTGATGAATACGGCGGTTTTTCCGGAATCGTGACCATGGAGGACCTGGTCGAGGAGATTGTAGGCGATCTCCAGGACGAAGGAGAACCGGTTGAAGAAGAGCTGAAAAAACTGGATGAGCGCACTTATTTGGTAGATGGTTCTATGCTGGTGGAGGATGTAAACGACAAGCTCCATCTGAACCTGCAGACAGGCAGCTACGATACGGTATCCGGCTTTTTGATAGAGCGCTTGGGTTATATTCCCAAGAAGGGTCAGGATATCCAGCTGACGGTAGGGGATAATGTGTTTAAGATCCAGGAGATGGCGGATAAACGGATCCGCAAAGTGCTGTTGAAACTGCCGGAGGAGAAAAAGACGGCATAGCGGATCCAAAAAAGTAAAGGATGAATGTGGGATGCACCGCAGGGTGCGTCCCTTTTTTTGCTGTGAAAAAGTGTTTATCGAGCCCCTGGCGGAGGGGGAGAGCCCGGTGCCAGATTGACAGATTGGCCGCTTCCACCTATAATAAATGCATATTCAGCAGCATGATGGAGATATTTTGGCGCAGACCAATGCGGCGGAGCGATTTGCCAATATGAAATGAGGCTGAAAATGAAAGAAAAGCAGAGGGTAAAAATATGAGTGAGAAAAAACGAGAAACACTAAATGGTTGGCAGTCAGTACTTTTGCTGGCCTGTATTATTGTTTCAGTCGCAGTGTGTATCAGTATGAAGGTGGGCGGGCCTATGATCGGCCTGTTTTTTTCCTGGATGATTATCTATGGGTTCTGTATGGTGTTCCGGGTGGATTACAAACGGATCCATGAGGGAGCGTACGAGGCGCTGAGAGTCGTTCTGCCTACCATGGCAATCTTGATGGCCATCGGCGTTCTGATCGGAAGCTGGATGCAGTCAGGGACAATTCCTACCATTATCGTGTACGGGCTGAAGGCGATCAATCCAACTTTTCTTCTGCCTTTTACACTGATCTTTACGGCTGTGATCAGCATGGTTACAGGAACTTCCTACGGATCAGCCGGGAGTGCAGGTGTCGCTATGATGGCTATCGGAAATGCTATGGGGATTAACCCGGGGATGGTGGCCGGCGCAGTTATCTGCGGTGCTATGTTTGGCGATAAACTGAGTCCCTTTTCTGATACGACCAACCTGGCTCCCGCTGTGGCAGGAGCGAAGCTGGGAGATCACGTAAAAAGCATGCTTTGGACCACGATCCCTCCGATGGTGATCAGCATTGTGATCTTTACGGTTCTTGGAATTTCCCAGACTTCCGGCGGCTACGATCCGGGAGATCTGAATTCCTATATTGAGTACTTGGAGGGCAGCTTCCACATTGGGTGGGTGACGCTGATCCCTGCTGTCCTGATTATTGTGCTTCTGATGTTCCGGGTAGGCGCTTTTGAGGCTCTGGGAATCGGTGCCATCGCCGGTGCTGTGACCGCTATGGCAGTTCAGGGAGCAGACCTGAAGTCCGTGCTGACAGTAGCCTACAATGGCTTCACCAGCGACACGGATATGGCTGTGCTAAAATCCATTTTAAACCGGGGCGGCATGAGCAGCATGCTCCAGTATGTAGCCATCATTACATTTGCAGTGGGGATGGGCGGCATGCTGGACAAATTAGGAGTGCTCGACAGAATTCTCTCAGTCTTCATTAAAAAGATCAACAGTGATGGAACCCTGATCCTGGCGACCATGATCGTTGGATATATCACCAGCCTGGTGAGCGGTTCCAGCCCGATGTCCCATGTGCTGACAGGAAGGCTGATGCAGCCTCTGTTCCAGGAGCGGGGAATTGAACCCAGGATCCTGTCCCGGTGTCTGGAGGACAGCGGAACACTGGCAGGGCCGATGATCCCCTGGCACGGCTACGGAATCTATATGGCGGGAACTCTGGGAGTCACATGGTCTCAGTATATTTTGTTTGTGCCGCTTCTGTGGCTGACACCTATTTTCTCAATTTTTTACGGATTTACAGGAATCTCCATTCTGCATACTAAAAAAGAGAAACACTAGAAATAAGGAGACTGTTTATGGCAAATGACAGAGAGTTAGAGCTTCCTGGTTTGGCAGAGCTGCCGTATACTTCAGTGATCAATGGTTTTCGGGTTCGTCCGGGACTTTTTCAGGTCAAGGGTGCCATGGCGGTTCCGGGAGGCGTCAGCTTTACAGTTCAGTCCTCCTTTGGAACGGCCTGTGAGCTGTGCCTTTTTCACAGAAAAGAGCAGGAGCCCTATGCGGTGCTGCCGTTCCCGGAGGACTGCAGGATCGGAAATACGTTTTCCATGCTGGTATTTGGCTTGGACATAGATGAGTTTGAATACGCCTATCGGATGGATGGGCCTTATGAACCGTCCCGAGGACTGATTTTTGACAAATCCAAATACCTTCTGGATCCTTATGCCCGAGCAGTGACTGGGCAGAGCATTTGGGGAATCCCTAAGGCTTTTGGGAGTGCCTACCATGCCAGAGTAGTGGAGGATGTATTTGACTGGGGCGGCTACCGGGATCACCGGGTACCGTTTCAGGACATGGTGATCTATGAAACTCATGTCAGAGGCTTTACCAAACACCCCTCTTCCGGGGTGAAGCATCCGGGCACCTTTGAGGGACTTTTGGAGAAGCTGCCGCATCTGCTGGAGCTGGGGGTCAATACGATAGAATTGATGCCTATCTTTGAATTCGACGAGATGGCAGGCTCCAGGACTGTGGACGGCCATCAGCTGGTGGATTACTGGGGATATAACACAGTCTGCTTTTATTCCCCCAACACCAGCTATACGGCGGCGGTGGAATATAACCATGAGGGGACAGAGCTGAAAAAGCTGATCCGGACGCTCAATGCCAATGGGATTGATGTGATCCTGGATGTGGTATTTAATCATACTGCAGAGGGCAATGAGCTGGGGCCATGCTTTTCCTTTAAGGGTCTGGATAATAACGTCTACTACATGCTTACACCGGATGGAAAATACTACAACTTTTCCGGGGTGGGCAATACTCTGAACTGCAATAACCCGATCGTGAGGGAGTTTATACTCGACTGCCTGAGACATTGGGTAATTGAATACCGGGTGGATGGATTCCGGTTTGACCTGGCGTCAATCCTGGGAAGGGATGAGGACGGAAGACCGCTGGCAAAGCCGCCCTTGTTGGAAAGCCTGGCGTTCGATCCGATCCTGGGCCATGTGAAGCTGATCGCGGAGGCTTGGGATGCCGGGGGACTCTACCAGGTGGGATCTTTCCCCTCCTGGAACCGGTGGGCAGAGTGGAATGGAAAATACCGAGATGATCTGCGGCGGTTCCTGAAAGGGGACGAGGGAACCGCATATGCGGCTGTCCAGAGAATCTGCGGATCTTTAGACCTCTATCCGCCGGGATACAGACAGAATGCATCGGTGAATTTTTTAACTTGCCATGACGGATTTACTCTGTATGATCTTTACGCCTACAATGAAAAGCACAATGAGGCAAATGGATGGAATAATACAGATGGAGCCAATGATAATAATAGCTGGAACTGTGGGGCAGAGGGGGAGACGGATAATCCCCAGGTGCTGACTCTGAGAGACAGAATGAGAAAAAATGCCTTTGCTGTTCTGATGGCAAGCAGGGGCGCTGTTATGTTTCCTGCAGGGGATGAATTCTGCAACACACAATTTGGAAACAACAATCCCTACTGCCAGGACAACGAGATCTCTTGGCTGGATTGGGACAGGCTGAAAGAGCATCAGGACCTGTTTCGGTTTGTTTCCGCTATGATTGAGTTTCGGAAGCATCACCCGGTAGTTCGAAAACAGACAGGTCCGGCTCACTGCGGCTGGCCGGATATCTCCCTTCACAACGGCATAGCCTGGAACGGGGAGATTACCGGACTAACGCGGCAGATTGGCATTTTGTTCTGCGGCAGAAATGAAAGTGATACAGAGGATGACGGGGTATTTTTAGCCATCAACGCCCACTGGGAATCTCACTGGCAGGAGCTGCCCGTGCTGCCGGAGGGATATTCCTGGAAGCTGGAGGCAGATACATCCGATGAAAAGCCAGAGGATCCGGTGAGGCCCTTTGACGGAAAGGGGTTAGAGATTGCGGCCAGGTCTGTGGCAATTTTCAGCATAACAAATCGTTAGAAAAGGCAGGTAATGAGATGGGACATTTGACAACTAAGGATGCATATAAAAACCTGGAAGAGCGCATTAACTGGTTTACCCAGGGGGCCCCGGCATCGGAAACCCTGTATAAGATTCTCCAGGTTCTGTATACGGAGAAGGAGGCAAAATGGGTGGCACTTCTCCCGGTCCGGCCGTTTACCTTAAAGAAGGCGGCAAAGATCTGGGGGACATCGGAGGCAAAGGCGGAGAAATTTCTGGATCATCTCTGCGACAAAGCTCTTTTGGTGGACTCCTTCTATAAAGGAGAGAGGCGGTTTGTTATGCCGCCGCCAATGGCTGGTTTTATTGAATTTGCCCTGATGAGGACCAGAGGAGATATCGACCAGAAATATCTGGCGGAGCTGTACTACCAGTATATGAATGTGGAAGAAGATTTTGTAAAGGATCTGTTTTTTGTCACGGAGACAAGGCTGGGAAGAGTGTTTGTCCAGGAGCCGGTTCTGACAAATGATAAGATGAATCACATTCTGGATTTTGAGAGGGCGACCCACATTGTGGAGGAGGCAGAGTACATTGGACTGGGGCTTTGCTACTGCCGCCACAAAATGTACCACGCTGGTCACCCCTGCGAGATCAATGCCCCCTGGGAGGTCTGCATGACCTTTGACAATGTGGCACGCTCCCTGGCGGAGCACAAAGGCTATGCCCGCCTGATTTCCAAGGAGGAGGCCATGGATGTGCTTCAGCTCTCCTATGAGAGCAATCTGGTGCAGATCGGGGAAAATGTCAGGGAACACCCGGCGTTTATATGCAACTGCTGCGGCTGCTGCTGCGAGGCTCTTCAGGCGGCCAGAAAGTTCAGCCCCATGCAGCCGGTGGCAACCACGAATTACATTCCTGAAATATCCATTGAGACCTGCGTGGGCTGCGGAAAATGTGAGAAGGTCTGCCCTATCCTTGCAATCTCCATGGAGTCGCCGGGAGAGGGCGGTACCAGAAAGAAGAAATGGGCGAAAGTAGATACGGAGATCTGCCTGGGGTGCGGCGTCTGCGCCAGAAACTGTCCCACCAAGTCGATTAAGCTGGAGAGACGGCCGGTTCAGATCATTACGCCGGTCAACAGCACTCACAGGTTCGTTCTACAGGCGATTGAGAAGGGAACTCTTCAGAACCTGGTTTTTGACAATCAGGCATTTGCTAACCACAGGGCCATGGCGGCTGTCTTTGCCACGATCCTCAAGCTGCCGCCCGTAAAGCAGGCACTGGCCAGCAAACAGTTCAAGTCTGTGTATTTGGACAAGCTGCTTTCTCTCCAGTACAAATATCCGTCCAGGGAGAAAACAGCAAAAGGGGAATAAAGAAAATGGATTTTTATCAGAAGGTCGGCGCGGTCTGCCGGGCGATTCCCAGGGGAAAGGTGGCTACCTACGGGCAGATCGCTCTCTTATGCGGGAAGCCCAGAAACTCAAGACAGGTGGGGTATGCATTAAACCGCGGGCTGGCAGGGCCGGATATCCCGGCCTACCGGGTTGTAAACCATCAGGGGTATCTAACAGGGGCCGGGGCTTTTGAGGATTATGATACCCAGAAAAAGCTGTTGGAGGCAGATCATATCAAAGTGACCGAGGAGCGGCCCGGAGTATTCCGGGTCGCCCTTTCCCTGTGGAAGTGGAATACAACTCTGGAGGAGGCGGAGGCTTTTTATCAGATGTTTCAGGATCAGGATTCCTCTCCTGGAGAGTAATCGCTGCACGGCTCCGCAGACCAGGTGAGGGAATGACCGTCAGAATCCACGGACACAGTTCCCTGGAGATCCGTGCGGTATATTGGAATTTCCATGGCCGCCAGCTTTTCCATAGTGGTGTCATGGGGATGGCCGTAGGAATTGCCTTTGCCGCAGCTTATGACCACATATTCCGGCACAACATTCTGCAGAAGTTCCCAGGAGGATGAGGTTCCGCTGCCGTGGTGGCCGGCCACATACACAGTGCTGGAAAGAGAACTCCCCCACTGGCTGCACATGGCCGCTTCCTCTTCATGCCCGGCGTCCCCGGTGAGAAGAAAACTAGTGTCTCCGTAGGCGACTCGGATCGCCAGAGAATTGTTGTTAGAATCATTTTTGTCAATCTCAGCAGGAGCCAGAACGGTGAAGGCGGCGCTTCCCAGCACATAAGTGTCCCCTGGGGCAGGATGGATGGGCGTCAGCCCTTTTTCAGCAGCAGTCTTCTGGTAAGACTGAAAGAGCTTGGTATCTGTTTCATAATCTGGAGCCAGGAGGGTATCCACACTGAAGCGGGAGAGGGCGCCGATGACGCCGTTTAAATGGTCTGCATCGTAGTGGGATGCGACAACGTAATCCAGGGAAGAGATTCCCTGCTGCAGGAGGTAGCTTACAACAAAAGAGGAGTGGCTCCGGTCGCCGCCATCGTAGAGGAGAGAATGGCCATCAGACTGGATCAGGACGCTGAGTCCCTGGCCTACATCTAGGACAGTCATCCGGAAGGAGGAAGTTGCCGATAGAGGAGGATTTTCTGCGAGGGTTTGAGTCTCTTTTTCTGGCTGCAGAATCTCTTCCAGGATGGTCCCGGCTTCACGCAGCCAGGTGTCCAGATCATCTGCAGCCTCAGACAGGTCTGGGAACGATCCTCCTGGAGCGGCGGAGCTCCCCGTCTGAGGGACGGGGCTGTCAGGAGCAATGTAGGGGGACAGATCGCCCTGAAAAAGGAGGCCGACGACCAGAAGAAAGCAAAAAAGAAAGGCCGGGAAGGCGGGCAGCCAGGGCCTTTTTCTTTTGGAATTTTTTTTGCCCATATAGGTTCTCCTTGGGCGGCACAGATTATCCGGAATACCGGAAAGCCGCCCGGCTGATATATAGTTTATCAGAAGAAGGACCCAGTGTAAACTGGAATTATAACTGAATGACAGGGCGGTACAGACGGAGCCAGAAATTAATCTGAATGATATAGGCCATCATCTGAGGGGCGGCCATCAGCTGGCCGTACCAGGGCCTGCCGTAATCTGACGGGCTGGAGAGAAAACGGAGAACTTTCTTTCGGTCCAGGAAAGGAAGAGCGGGGGAATCGGAATCTTCCAGAATCTCCCTGACCCGGCCTGCGAGGAGAGCCTCGTACTGTTTGTCGTAGGTTTTGGGATAAGGGGATTTCCTGCGGAAGAGAATTTCATCTGGCAGAAGTCCCTTTCCTGCCTGGCGGAGAAGGTTTTTTACGACCCCATCCCGAGCCTTCATTTCCCAAGGAACATTCCAAAGGTATTCCACAATCCGGTGATCAGCAAAGGGAACTCTGGCTTCCAGGCCGCTGTACATGCTGGTTCGGTCCATTCGGTTCAGCAGGGTCTGCATGAACCATGCCAGATTCAGATAGGAGATTTCCCTGCGTCTGGCTTCTTCCGGGCTTTCTCCCGGCAGGGCGGGAACCTGGGAGACAGAGGCAGTGTAGGCTTCCTGAACATAATTTTCCATCTGCAGTTCCTGGAGAAAATCGTCGGACAGCAGTACCTGGCGGGCCTTTAGATCCATGGTCCAGGGGAAGGTTTGCGCCTCAAAGCATTCCCGCCTGTGAAACCAGGGGTAGCCGCCGAAAATTTCATCGGCACATTCACCGGTCAGGGCCACCTTGCAGGTCTTCTGCACCTGGGAGCAGAAGTACAGCAGGGAGGAATCCACATCGGCCATAGCAGGAAGGTCGTGGGCTTTCACAGAATCCTCCAGGAGACGGAACTGATCCTGGGTGGTACATTCCAGAAAATGGTGGTCGGAATCCAGGTATTCTGCCATGGTTTCTACAAAGGGGCGGTCCTGGGAAGGCTGGAAAGCATTAGCCTGGAAGTTTTTTTCATTCCCAGCAAAATCAAAAGAAAAGGTGGTCAGTTTCTGGTTTTTCTTTTTCATCTCCCTAGCGCAGACTGAGGAGACCAGACTGGAATCCACCCCGCCGGAGAGAAAGGTGCAGATTGGCACATCGGATACCATTTGACGCCGGATGGCATCCTCAATCAGAAATGCAGTTTTTTCGATGGTCTTTTCATAGCTGTCCTCGTGCGTGCGGCTTTCCAGGCTCCAGTAAGTGCGGGCCGAGGCGCTTCCTCTGGAGACAGTGAGAAATGTGCCTGGAAGGACTTCCCGGATCCCTTTGAATACCCCTTTGCCTCTGGATCTGGCAGGGCCGATGCTGAAAATTTCATTGAGCCCTTCCCGGTCTACTGCAGGGACGAACCCCGGGTATGCGAGGATGCCTTTGATCTCCGAAGAAAAGAGAAAGACATCGCCCTGGAACGCATAGAAGAGCGGTTTGACTCCCAGCCGGTCCCGGAAGAGAAAGAGGGATTCCCGGACAGGATCAGCAATGGCGATGGCAAAGATGCCGTTGAGTTTACTGACAAAATCTGGGCCAAATTCCAGGTAGGCGGTCAGGATGACTTCCGTATCGCTGGAAGTTTCAAATGAATAGCCCAGAGAACATAATTCCCGGCGAAGCTCGCCAGTATTGTACAGTTCTCCATTGTAGACAATTCCCCAGGTATGGTTCCCTGAGGTTTTCAGGAGGGGCTGATGGCCGGTCACCAGATCTACCACCTCCAGACGCACCTGGGCCAGGCCGAAGAGTCCGGACAGCCACAGGCCCTCATCATCAGGGCCGCGCCGTTTCTGGGCCAGGTTCATATCTTCCAGCACATGCCGGTGCCAGAGAGACTGCTCTCTGGAGGGCTTCCCGGGAAGTAAAAAGCCAGAGATTCCGCACATACAAAAACACTTCCTTTCTATAGCTTTCAGAGCAGCACGCAGGCGGCTGCGAAAGTGCATACAAAGCCGATGAGCACTGGAATCAGATTTTTTCGGGCCAGTTCCAGAGGATTGACATTGCAGATGGCAGCCACCGGGATCAATCCCCAGGGAACAATGGTGCCGCCGCCTACAAAGACTGCAGTGATCTGGCCCAGCGCTGCCAGGACAGGAACTGAAGCGCCGACAGCAGAGCCGAAGGTGCGGGCCAGGGCTCCGGTGAGAGGCAGTCCGGAGAAACCGGAGCCGTCCAGGCCGGTGAGAGCTCCCACAACCATCTGGATGGCGGCGATCAGATAGGGGTTCAGCGGGGCGTGGGAGGCAAGCCAGACGGCCCAGTCATTCATAATCCCGCTGTGAAATTGTTCGCCCATAATCTCGGTAATGCCGTCACCGCCTAAAAAGAAAAAGGCGCCGATGGCGATGACCGGGGCAAAGATGCGGATGGCAAAGAGAAAACCGTCCGTCAGGTAGCCGGTAATTTTCTCCAGGGATTGGCCGCCAAAACCCAGCACAGAGCCAAGGCACATGAGAAGGACGGCTGTTCCGGAGACAATGCTGGTTGCCTCCCCGCCGCTCAGATGGAGGAATATCATAGCCGCCACATCTCCCAGAAAGGCCAGGGGAGTGGCGGCAGCCAGGATAAAGGAAGCTCTGGTAAGTCTGGGAGGCGCTTCTCCATCCATATCAAAAGAAGAACAGATGCGGATCTTCTGGGATGGGGCAGCCATAGAATTCCGGTTTAGGAGAAAGGCAGAGACGACAGTGGCGATTCCCATGACCAGAAAAACAGGCCGGCCTTCGGCCAGAATTTGATCGGCTGAGATGCCTGCTGCTGCGGCAGAAATGGCGGGTGCTCCCTGGATCACGACATCGTAGCTCAGGGCAAATCCGTGGCCGAACAGGTTCATGGCCATGGCTGCCGCCATGGGCTTCAGGCCGCCCCGGACGGCAAAAGGCAGCATAATTGCCCCTACCAGGGCCACAGACGGGGAGGGCCACAAAAACAGAGAGAACAGCAGCATAGCGATGCCCAGGATCCACCAGGTGACAGAAGGTGTTTTCATAATCCGGCCCATAGGCCGCATGAGAAGGAAATCGCTTCCCAGATCTGTGAGGCATTTGGACAGAGCTGTGACAAGAGCAATGGTGGCGATGACTTCCATAAATTGTTTTCCTGCGTACAGCATGGCGTTAAAGACCGTCTGGATTCCCCCGATGACGCTTCCTAATCCTACTGCCCCCAATAGGAAGAGAAACGCGATGCATACAGCCGGAGTATCTCTTCGGAGAATCATAACGCCAAGGATCGTGACAACCCCGGCCAGATAAAGAAAATGGAGGGGCGTCAGGATGGTTGCGGTTTCAAACATAGCGGTACTCCTGATTTCAAACTATACTTTAACATATGAAGGGATCTGACGGCTGTGCAGGCAGCGGAAACAATTTTGTGACGGGTTGACAAGTCTGCAGCCTGCGGGCTACAATAGAAAAACTGAATCGGATGGCGGAGAACATCAAAATAGAAGCAAGGAGAAAAAGAATGGAACTGAAAAAAATCGTCCGGGATATTTTATGGATCATCGCCGGCAATACCATATATGCCCTTGGGGTTGTCATGTTTTTGCTTCCCAACGGGTTTATCATGGGAGGAACCACAGGGCTGTCCCTGGCAGCAGAGCACTATCTGGGCATCCCTATGACCGGTTTTGTGTCGGCTTTTAATATCGGTATGTTTCTGCTGGGAGCGGCGGTGCTGGGAAGAAAATTTGCCATGACTACCATTGTCAGCAGCTTTTATTATCCTCTGATTTTGGGAGTGCTGCAGCAGATTCCTTCCCTTCCCCAGACAGGCGTGGATGTGATGCTGGCAGCCGTATTTGGGGGAGGAATGATCGGAATCGGAATCGGAGCGGTCATCCGCAGCGGCGCTTCCACAGGAGGGATGGATATTCCTCCGCTGATTGCAAAGCGCCTCTGGGGAATTCCGGTCTCCATCAGCCTTTACGCCGGGGATTTCCTAATCCTGCTGCTGCAGGCAACATTCTCAGATAGAAATCAGATTCTGTACGGAATCTTTCTGGTCTGCCTGTACACGTTGGTTTTGAACCAGGTGCTGGTGTCCGGAGAATCTAAAACCCAGGTGAAGATTGTCAGCTCCAAGTATGAGGAAATCAATGAGATGATTAATGGGGAGATCGACAGAGGAACGACTCTGCTCCACAGCGAGACTGGATTTATGAGGGAAAAGCGGCCGGTGATCCTGACTGTGATTTCCAACCGGGAGTTGGCAAGGCTCAACCGGGAGATCCAGAGGATCGACCCGGAAGCATTCCTGATTGTCAGCCAGGTCAAAGAAGTGAGAGGAAGAGGATTTTCCCTTCCAAGGCTCTGGGAGACAAAGGAAGGGAAAAAGAACTGAAACTTAGCCTCTGCAGAATACTGTAATTTCTTTCGGAACTGTGATGGCTGGGATACTCCTGGTAGAGCTGGAATAGAGAACCATGAGAAAACTGTCGCCGGGGATGGCCGGAACATTCTGGCCGTTGGGCGTGCGGATCTGGGTGCTCTGATCGGGATTTAACTTTAAAGTGCCGCTGGAGTTGATGAGATCCTGGCTGAAGATGTCCAGGACTGCATGAATTCCATCGCCGGTTTTGGCTGCGGCGAGAGCTGTGTAGCGGGGCGGATAGATCAGCACCATGGGGGCATCCGGGTCATAGAAGGCTGTGATAGTATCGCCGGGATTTAGGGGCTGGCATCCCATCACGTAAGTATTAGCGGTCAGCAAGAGAGAAACCGGGCCTCCGGCCGTCTGAAGGTCGAGAAGGAAGGAACAGAGATTTCCGGCAGATGTGTCCTGAAGACTGTTAACAGCCTGGATGACGCCGGTGATAGATGGATAAGCGCTCATAGATAGCCTCCCAGAAAGAAGTCTAATCTAACGTATGATGCTGAGGGAAAACCGTGACAGAATTCTGCAGATGCACGTGCGGAATCCCGCGGCCGAGATTGAAAAATCTGGCTCCAGGTGCTATGATAGACGGAACATGATGCAGCCGTTCTGCCATAGAGACTTATATGGCAAGTGCGGGACTGTTATAAAATAACAAACACAGGAGGTTCACAGGATGAAAACAGAAGTGACAAGGGAACAGGCCCTCAGCCTGCTGAAAAAATACAACCAGGAGCCGTTCCATATCCTCCATGCCCTGACCGTAGAGGGTACGATGCGCTGGTATGCCAGAGAGCTGGGGTATGGGGATGAGGAGGATTTCTGGGCTATGGCAGGTCTGCTCCACGATGTTGATTTTGAAAAATATCCGGAGGAGCACTGTAAAAAGGCACCGGAACTTTTGGCAGAAATCGGGGCGGAACCAGAACTGGTCCACGCTGTCTGCAGCCATGGATACGGGCTGTGCTCCGATGTGGAGCCAGTGCATCAGATGGAAAAAGTGCTGTTTGCTGCTGATGAGCTGACCGGCCTGATCGGAGCGGCAGTCAAGATGCGTCCTTCCAAAAGTGTTATGGATCTGGAGGTTTCCAGCCTGAAGAAAAAGTTTAAAGATAAGCGGTTTGCGGCAGGATGTTCCAGAGATGTAATCCGCCAGGGAGCGGAGCGTCTCGGCTGGAGTTTGGATGAATTGATGGAAAAGACAATATTGGCGATGCGTTCCTGTGAGGAATCTGTCAATCAAGAGATGGAAAATCAGTAAAATTTCTTGACAGCTCTTTTAAATCAAGGTATCATTTTCAAAAGCAGCGTTTGGGACGCGACGAAAGATGAGGAGAATGAAACATGCAAAAGGTTGTAAAGTTCGGCGGCAGCTCCCTGGCGAGTGCCAGGCAGTTCAAAAAAGTAGGCGACATTATACGCGCTGATAAGGCCAGACGCTATGTAGTGCCATCGGCTCCGGGAAAGCGCAATGATAAGGATGAAAAGGTGACGGATCTTCTGTATCAGTGCTACGATGCAGCGTCCACCGGAGGAAGCTATAAGAAGATTTTGGAAAAAATCAAAAAGCGTTATACGGACATCATCGATGGTCTGGACCTGAATTTGAATCTGGATTCTGAATTTGACCGGATTGAAGAGAACTTTGCAGCGGCTGTCGGGAGAGATTATGCTGCTTCCAGAGGAGAATATCTAAATGGCCTTATTATGGCCTGCTATCTGGGCTATGAGTTTATTGACGCGGCGGATGTAATCTCTTTTGACGATAAAGGAAATCTAAACTTTGAAGAGACCAACCGGGAGCTGGCAGAGCGGCTGGAGCATGTGGAGAGAGCGGTCATCCCAGGATTTTACGGTTCCAAGGCAGACGGCAGTATTAAGACGTTTTCCCGCGGCGGTTCTGATATCACGGGTTCTCTGGTGGCCAGGGCCATCCATGCAGACATGTATGAGAACTGGACTGATGTATCCGGCTTTCTGGTGGCAGATCCCAGGATTATTGATGATCCGGAGGTTATCGAGACTATCACATACCGGGAACTGAGAGAGCTTTCCTACATGGGCGCCAGTGTGCTCCATGAGGATGCTATCTTTCCAGTGAGAAAAGAGGGGATCCCCATCAATATCCGCAACACAAACAAACCGGAGGAGAAAGGGACCCTTATTGTGGAAAGCACCTGCCGTAAGCCCAGGTATGTCATCACCGGGATCGCGGGAAAGAAGGGCTTCTGCTCTATCAACATTGAAAAAGCCATGATGAACGCGGAGGTAGGATTCTGCCGGAAGGTCCTCTCGGTGTTTGAGCGGCACAATATTTCCATTGAACACATGCCGTCCGGCATTGATACCATGACGGTATTTGTCCATCAGTCGGAATTTGAAGAGTATGAGCAGTCTGTGATTGCAGGAATCCACAGAGCGGTGGAACCGGATCAGGTAGATTTGGAAGCGGATCTGGCTTTGATTGCCATTGTAGGGCGGGGGATGAAGGCAACCCGCGGGACGGCCGGAAGGGTTTTCTCTGCATTGGCCCACGCCAGGATCAACGTCAAGATGATTGATCAGGGATCCAGCGAGCTCAACATTATTATCGGAGTAAAAAATGCAGACTTTGAGCCTGCCATCAAAGCGATCTACGATATTTTTGTTTTGGCAGCACTGTGACAGAATGACGATCCGGAGGATGTATGGAATTCAAATGTGAGACGGTATACAATGCAAAGGCAATGGCTGTTATGGCAAAAGCGATGAGAAAGACCGTTCGCAGGAAGCACAGCCATCGCTCCCATGTGTTTGGATGGATTGTTTTAGCTCTGGGACTGCTGCTGTCGATGTCGGCTTTCCTGAGAGGAGATTCCATCGGTTTTCCAGTGATCGCCACCTGGGCGGCCATGGCGGTGATTCTTTTGGCTCTGCTTTTTGAAGACAGGATTAATGGATGGGTAGCTTGGAAGAGGCGGCTGCCCGGAACGGAGAGAACTTCGGCTGTTTTCAGACCGGATGGATTTGACACGGCGACAGATGTGGGAAACTCCCAGTGGAAGTACGATAAAATTCAGCTTGCGGCGGAGACAGACGGCTATTTTGTTTTTATCTTCAGCCCAAGCCATGCACAGCTCTATGATAAGATGCATCTCTGCGGCGGTTCCCCGGACGAGTTTCGTAAGTTTATAGAGAAGGCAGTTGGAACGCCGGTACAGTATGTGAAATGAGAAGAACTCTGCTGAAATATTTGCTTTGGGGAGCGAGAATTTCAGCAGGGTTCTTTTTTAATTTCTCTTTTCAGAACCAGGGATATCGGGTATACTAAAACCAAAATACCATATGGAACAGGAGGAGTGTATTATGCTGGAAAAAATCGATCTATCAAAGACTGTTGATAAGGAGCGGTACAAGGCGGTTCGAGATGAAGTGGGGGCCAGGCTTGGGGTGCTGCAGAGGGAATGTAAAGCCGCCGGAATCCCTGTGATTATCGTGTTTGAAGGCATGGGGGCTGCCGGGAAGGGCATTCAGATCAACCGACTGATTCAGCACCTGGATCCTAGAGGATTTTCCGTTTATGCATCTAGCCGGCCCACGGAGGACGAGGAGATGCGCCCGTTCCTGTGGAGATATTGGATCAAGACGCCGGCCAATGGGCGGATCGCCATTTTCGACCGGAGCTGGTACTGCAGAGTCCAGAGGGACCGATTTGACGGGATAATCGATGAGGGAGATGTAGCAGGAGCATTCCAGGATATCCTCTCGTTTGAGAAGCAGCTGACGGACGGAGGCGCGGTGATAATCAAACTCTTTTTATACATTTCCAAGGAAGAACAGAAAAAGAGGTTTAAAAAGCTGGAAGAGTCTAAAGAGGCATCCTGGAGGGTCAGCGAATCAGACTGGAAGCGGAATGAGCACTATGATGATTATCTTCAGATCAATGAGGAGATGCTGGAACGGACCGATACTCACGAGGCTCCCTGGACGATCATTGAGGCTACGGACAAGAATTATGCGGCGATGAAGGTTCTCACCACAGTCACAGACCGTCTGGAATATGAGCTGGCTAAACGCAGGGAGGAGGCAGCCGGCAAAAAGAAAACGGCGGCATCGATCCCCAACGAGAGATACAAAAACGGCGTTCTCTCCGGCGTCGATCTGACCAAGAGCCTGACCAGGGAAGAGTACAAAGAAAAACTGGACAAGCTGCAGAAACAGCTTGAAATTCTCCATAGTGAGATTTACCGCCTGAGGATCCCCGTGGTCATCGGCTTTGAAGGCTGGGATGCCGGCGGAAAAGGGGGAGCCATCAAGCGCCTGACCAGTCATCTGGATCCCAGAGGCTACCAGGTCAATCCAACAGCTGCTCCAAATGACATCGAGAAAGTTCATCACTACCTGTGGCGTTTCTGGAACAATGTGCCCAAAGCCGGGCATATTGCCATTTTCGACCGGACCTGGTACGGGCGGGTGATGGTAGAGCGGATTGAGGGCTTCTGCACAGAGGCAGACTGGAAGCGGGCTTATCAGGAGATCAATGAGATGGAGGCCCACATGGCCAACGCCGGGGCGATCATACTGAAATTCTGGCTCCACATCGACAAAGACGAGCAGGAGAGACGGTTCAAAGAGCGGCTGGAGGATCCGGCAAAGCAGTGGAAAATCACAGACGAAGACTGGCGCAACCGGGAAAAATGGGATCAGTACGAAGAGGCTGTCAATGAGATGCTGGTCAGAACCTCCACCACCTATGCCCCCTGGATTGTGGTAGAAGGGAACAGCAAATATTACGCCAGAGTAAAGGTTCTGGAGACGGTAGTAGATGCTATGGAAGAAAAAATAAAAGAAGTAAAACGGAAGAAAAAAGGAAAAGGGTAAGACAGTAAATGAAAACGATCATCGTGGTAGGCGGCGGTGCTGCCGGGATGGCGGCGGCCGCCGCAGCGGCCAGCCGGGGATGCGCGGTTCGCATCTATGAAAAGAATGAAAAATTAGGGAAAAAACTCTTTATCACAGGAAAGGGCCGCTGCAACGTCACCAACGACTGCACGCCGGAGGAGTTGCTCCAGGGTGTGGTGAGCAACAGCCGTTTCCTTTACAGCAGCTTTTACGGGTTTAACAGTCAGGATACAATGAGCCTTCTGGAGCAGGCCGGCTGCCCATTGAAAACGGAGAGGGGAGGCCGGGTGTTCCCGGTATCGGACAAATCATCCGATGTCATCAAAGCGCTGAAAAAGATCCTGGATCAGTCAGGGGTGGAAGTCTGCCTGAATCAGGCGGTAGACAGCCTTTGGCTGGAAATAGACCCGGAGACAGGAAAAGAGAAGTGCAGGGGCGTCTGCCTTTCGGGAAAACACCGGGAAAAGGTGGAGGCCGCCGCAGTGATCGTGGCCACAGGGGGGCTTTCCTATCCCACTACCGGCTCCACCGGGGATGGGTACCGGTGGGCCAGAGAAGCCGGCCACAGGGTGACGGACCTTCTCCCGGCCCTGGTACCTTTTGAGACTGCTGAAGACGAGGCCAGAGAGCTCCAGGGGCTCTCCCTGAAAAATATCGAAATCCGCATCACCGATGGGAAGCGGGAGCTGTACCGGGAGTTTGGCGAGATGCTCTTCACCCATTTCGGTGTCAGCGGCCCGGTGATCCTCAGCGCCAGCAGCCGCTGCGGCAAGGCTCTCCAGAAAGGACCGTTAAAGCTGACCATCGATCTGAAACCCGCCCTGACGGAAGAGCAGCTGGATCACAGAATCCTGCGGGATTTTGAGGAGGCCAAAAACAGACAGTTCAAAAATTCTCTAAAC